>NZ_JBCNAC010000214.1:0-2042 GCF_050477885.1 Neobacillus rhizosphaerae | reverse complement strand
AATGATTGGTTGGACGAGTATAGCAAAGAAAGTGGTGTACCGAAAAGCACTTTAGTTCATTTAGCTTTAGAGAATTATGTGAATCAAAAGGTTATGTTGGAACAAATGCCAAAGATGCAACAAATGTTGAGTATGATGTTTGAAAATGTAACGCAGCAACAATTGAATCAAAAAGGGAATATGTTTGAGTTGAAGTAACGGTTATGTTTCGAAAATGTAGTCTTATTGATTAGGAGATGCACATCGATAAACTAAATGCGTAGTTGGTGTGGCTGAAGTTTGCCCGCCACCTACTCATTTAGAATATCCGTGCATGGGTCCCTGAACAATTAGGAAACGGCTTTTGTAATCGTATGAGTTGTAATTATTATTCACTTGGGTGAACGTTGTATGACTGAAAGGAAACCCATGGCAGTTAACTGTGTAAATGGGCACTTATTTATTAAGTGTATTCGACGGAGCCGGAAGTAGACGACTTAAGGGAGCGACATGAATGAAGTGAAGTGCAGACAGAAGGTAAGGTGACGGAGTGGACTCTCAAAGGACACGACGGCGCGTGAACTGATGGCAAACGAAATGGAATGAGTGAGAAGAGCGTACGGTCGGCGAGGTAACGGAGGTGTAGGAGCAGATTGATAGAAAGTGAGGGTAACAATTTGAAACTGACAGAAAGACAATTGAATGATTTGAAAAGAATTAGCGAATTACGTGTAAAGTTGTTTGGAGTTCCTGGTGAAAGTGTAGTTGATCCAGAGAATGTTGAGTTTTTATTGGATAATGCTATTAGTTCTTATTTAGGGCAATTAGAAATTTTTGAAGTCACGATAGAGATTGAACAGTATAATTCAATGTGTGGGTAAATTGTAGAAATGTGGCGAAGACATTTTCGGACATTCTAATAGCCGAAAATCGTGTACAAAATGACATGTTTAATAAAAAATAAGGAGCGGGATAGATTTTATGCAAGTTTATTTGGATAGGCTAATGATTAAGTATAAAGATGTAACAGAGAAACAATTTAGTGATGTTTTAACTAAAATATCGTCAAAGCAGATTTTTTTACCGAATACACCTATTAGGTCAGAACATGGGACGTCTGTTAGAGATTATCATAGAGTTATACATATTGGATATGGTGAAGGTGCAGTTTATATAGGGTGGAAACATAATTCGGAAAAGGAAAAAGATAGCTATGATATGAAAGTTGATTTTAACCCTTCTAAATTTGAAAATAACGAGTTGCAAAAAGATAGTTATGAAAAAGTGTTTGAAACCGTTTTTCATACGTTAAATGCAGTTTTGAAGTCTAATAAGCGAGTGGTTTATGGTATGGATATTGCTTTTGATATAGAGCGTCATATGAGTGATATTGTGTCTTATAGTAAAACAGGAAAGCAACAGGATAGACATAAAGGAACTGTTTATTATGGAAATAGAAATAAAGATGGATATTTGAAGATATATGATAAGAAAAAGGAGTTATATAATCATTTTAAAAGAATGATAGAAGAAGAGAATTTGACTCGTATTGAGTATAGTTGGAGAGACTCTGACGGTGTAGTGGTAGACGAAATAAGGAAGAGTCCTCCGTTTAGTATTGATGAATCTTATACATTCTCGATTTTTAATTTGAATAATGTTAAAGGGGCATTAAAAGCTTGTTTGATTTGTTATTCTAATGGAACTATGGATATGAAAGAGTTCCCTCGTAGAACTAAAGAGAGTATAAAAAAAGCCCTTGAAGAAATGGATCACTTGGCGGTGGACCCCATTCTACAGGACTGTTGGTTATCTATATTAGAAAATATTAAGAACTATACTCGTTTATGATATTAGCGTGTGCTTCTCTGTGTGTCAAGAGGGTGTCAATATGATGCTCTCTTTTTGTTTTTCTTAACTTGTTTATATTAATAGCGGATAGAGTCCCACTTTTACATTGTTCTGGTGTATCTTAGTGTTGATATTGTGTTTAAACTGATGTTATATTTATGTAGTACGATATACAAGAGGTGATTAGATGAGTGAAATGGTTCGTGTTAATA
>NZ_JBCNAC010000213.1:0-1129 GCF_050477885.1 Neobacillus rhizosphaerae | reverse complement strand
AAATCAACAGACAATTTTAATAGCCAATTGATTAAAACAATGTAAACACCTTGCTTACAAATTGTCTAAATTCATGATATCCTAAACGAAGATTAATCCTTAACTGGAAGGATGGACAAAAATTGGAACACTTAGTAAATAACAGAGTTAAAGATATCGAAATATCAGGAATTAGAAAATTCTTTAATATGGTTTCTCACATGGATGACCTTATCTCGTTTACCATAGGCCAGCCGGATTTCCCTACACCTGAACATGTGAAAAATGCTGGAATTGCTGCGATTGAAAACGATTTTACTTCCTATACTCATAATGCAGGAACAATCGAATTACGGAAGGCTGCTTGTGAGTTTGTTGAAAAAAAATATGATTTGAAATATAAAGCGGATTCCGAAATAATTGTAACTGTCGGAGCAAGTGAAGCGATAGATATTGCTTTTCGAACCATTTTGGAGGAAGGGACGGAAGTTATTTTACCTGGCCCTATTTATCCAGGATATGAACCCATTATTCGAATGATGGGTGCTGTACCAATACATGTAGATCTTAGAGAAAATCAATTTCGTTTCACTTTAGAAACCATAAAACCATATATCACTGAGAAGACACGATGTATTGTGCTTCCCTATCCATCCAATCCTACTGGTGTTAGTCTATCAGAGGCTGAGGTCAAAGATATCGCAAATTTTTTAAAAGATAAAGATATTTTTGTTCTTGCTGATGAAATCTACAGCGAGCTTACCTATGACCAGAAACACACATCTATAGCGCGTTTCTTAAAAGAAAAGACCATTGTGATTAATGGGCTTTCGAAATCCCACTCAATGACTGGCTGGAGAATAGGCTTTCTATTTGCATCTGAAAATATTACAAAGCACATTTTAAAGGTGCATCAGTATAATGTCTCATGCGCTAATTCCATTGCTCAAAAAGCCGCATTAGAGGCTTTAACAGTAGGAATAAATGATGCTTCTGCTATGAAAGAGGAATATGTCATAAGAAGGGATTATGTGTTTCATCGATTAACAGCCATGGGACTTGATACAGTTAAGCCCGATGGAGCATTTTATTTCTTTGTTAAAATCCCTGAGACACTCCCTTTAAATAGCTTTGATTTTGCCATCAAACT
>NZ_JBCNAC010000212.1:0-1164 GCF_050477885.1 Neobacillus rhizosphaerae | reverse complement strand
TTTTCGCTGTTAAACCATTTTACCTTACCATGTTCCATTTCTTTGTAGCCTCCTAGCATGTACCTTATACATGAAATTGCAATTTACTTGCTTGATTATTTTTACCCGCAAATTAAAACATTATACTCACATTTAAAAAAATTATTATATAACTTTTTTATGCCCTTCGATTGAATGATGAAGGACAATATTCGGTTTTATTATAAAGATTTTGTCCTTCATTCGGTTGATGAAAGACAAAATTCGGTTTGGTCCCTTTGGTTTTGTCCTTCATCGAATTTTTGTTTTATCGTTCGTTTCTTCAGATAACCCATTGATAAATGGCTTTGGCAACTCCGTCCTCTTCGTTTGTTGAAGTAATCCAGTCGGCAGATTCTTTCACAATGTCCTGGGCATTACCCATCGCTACACCGATACCCGCTTCTTTAATCATCATTAGATCATTCATACTATCCCCAACAGCCATAACATTTTTCATTTCAATACCCAAGCGGCTGCAAACCATTCTTAGCCCTTTAGCTTTATTAATACCCACAGGATTCACTTCGATATTCTTTAAGGTTGAATTAGTAAGTTCAAACTCACCTTTTGCTTCAAGTTCCTGTTTAATCAGCTCTCTTGTTGCATCATCGTCAATAGTAAATCCAAATTTTAACCACTCGGTACTATGTAAATCCTCAGGCATTTCATTATGCCAGCTGCGCTCTGTACTGATTGCCCAAAACTTTGTTTGGTGTTGTTTTGTTAATTCCCACATCCATTGGATCAGCTCGGAGTTCACCAGGTTTCTTTCCACTAATTGTCTCTTATCATCCCAGATTTCACTACCATTTACTGTTACTAAATAAGAGGTGAGCTCAAGTGATTCGGCATGTTCTCGACTTGTATGCAAGGAGCGTCCGGTACTTAATACAACAGCTATCCCCTTTTCCTGTGCCTCCTTAATCGCCTGGCGGTTGGCATCTGAGATCTGGCCTTTTTTATTCAAAAGAGTGCCATCCATATCGAGCGCGACAAGTTTGATCTCTACATCATTTAAAAAATTATCCATATGGATTCATTCTCCTTTCGCACGTTTATTTACTAGGGTAACACCATTTTGGATAAAAAATCAAAACTTTTGGTTTACATAATTATATTACACTAAACTACAAAAAGTACTCT
>NZ_JBCNAC010000211.1:0-7168 GCF_050477885.1 Neobacillus rhizosphaerae | reverse complement strand
TCTTATCGACCGGCACTCACACAAAGCTCTCGCAATCTCAAATGTCTCCTAATTAATAAACACAAACTCCGTCCTACTACCAGTCTGACCCGCAATAACCTCAAGTCTGACATCAATACGTTCCTTGAGTTCCGGTACGTGCGAAATGATTCCCACTAATCGGCCGCTGCTTTGAATATCCATTAACGCTTCAATCGCTTGGTCTAATGACTCTGGGTCAAGCGTACCAAATCCTTCATCAATAAACATCGTCTCTAATGACACACCGCCCGCATAATTTTGGACCACATCCGCTAGCCCAAGTGCTAACGACAAGGATGCCTTAAAGCTCTCGCCCCCAGATAATGTTTTAACATGACGTTCCTGGCCAGTATACTGATCGAACACAAGCAGTTCCAAACCACTTTGCGCATTCCCTTTCGCTCGGTCCGTTTTTCTGAGCAATTCGAAACGACCCGATGTCATTTTTCTTAAGCGAACATTCGCTTCGCGCAAAATATCGTCTAAGAAAGCTGCAAGCACATATCGCTCAAAGGTAATTCGGAAATTATTTTGCCCTTTGGCAATCTCGTAAAGATGTCCAATTAGCTTATACCTTTCCTCAAGAACCTTCATCTGTTCATTCAAACTTACTACCCTGCTGTATATTTCTTCATTATCACGCTTTTTAACAAACAAATCCGTACGTTGCTGGTTTAGTTCTTCCAGTTCGCTTGTTCGTTTTGTAAGCTCCAGCTTTAATCCCTCAACATCAGGCGTTTTTACATCTGATAAAAGTTCTGTCAGCTCGTTCAAACGATCTGTAACCGAACGTACCTCTTCTCGATAACCACGGATTTGACCCTCTAGTCTGCGAATTTCATCCTCTGATTGTTTCGAAGAATGATACACACCATAGTTCTCAAAACCTTGCTCTGATAGCTTTTCTTTAAAGATTTCCCGTTCTGTCAAAAGCTCCTGTTGCTTGCTAGAGAAGTGACTCTCGGCATCTTGCAACCTAGCTGATTCATTAGAGCGCTTTTCTTTCACTCCCTGTAAGCGTTGTTGAGCTTCCTCTAATTGTTTCACAAGGATCTCATAGCGGTTACGTGAAGCATTGAGTGTTTTTTCGTATTCAACTTCTGAACGAAGACTCTCTGGTATGAGCTTCATCATTCTTGTCAAATTTGTTTTCTTTTCTGTAAATTCAACAGTTACTTCGTTCACCTTAGCCACTAACTGTTGAATAGCAAGCTGCACCTCGTTTTTTTCAGCTTCATTCTTTTCAATGACACCCTTTATATCGTCCAATTGTTGTATCTGTTCAGCCAGTTTGCTTTGAGTCTTTACAAGCTGATTTTTCACAGTGGACGTTTCCATTTTTACATGTAATAAATCCTCATTTGAAAAATCAACTCGATAGGATCGTATTTCCTGAAGCATTTCTTGAACTGCATCCATCTGTGTCTTTTCCGCGGATTGACATTGGTAAAAGTTTGCTTCATCTATTGATTTTTCTCTTTCCCATTTAGCCGCCTGTTCCTTTGCCGCTTTTAGATCTTCCTCGGTAGGAATATCGTCTTCATACTGTAGAGCTGGAGTCGGGTGATGCTCAGAACCACAAACAGGACATGCCTCACCATTTTGAAGCTTTGCAGCTAAAATCGCAGCCTGCCCATGCATCCATTTCGTTTCTAGTTCATCAACAAGAACTCTGGCGTCTGTAAATTTGGCAACCGTATTTTCATAACGACTAGTAATGGTCCTTAAATTCTGTTCAGCCTTTTTGTAGCGTCCAAGTAAGGTCTCATATTTTTCGAATCGTTCAAGCTCAGCCTTAAGCTTATCCATTTTACTTTCATTTTCTAAGTAGCTAAGCTTTCCCTTTTCGATCTCTTCCCTTTGCTTGTTAAGGGAAGTAATATGCTCAAGCAAATGTTCAAGTGCTTGTTCGGATTGTCTCAATTTTTCTTTCGATGCCTTTAACTCAACATCCTTTTGTGTGGTCTCTTTAAGCAAGGCAGCAAATGAATAGACATCCTCCTTCATATTAACTAATTGATTGACTTCATTGAGGGCTGCTTGGCGTTCACTTTCTCGCTCAAGTTCCATTTGGAGCTTCTGCTCATACTGCTGCATTAATTGATCAAGCTTTTCCATTTCCGCTTTAATAGAATCAACATTAATTTGAAGCTGATCTACTTCCCTCTTTAACCGGTGACAAAGCTCCTCTTGTTTTGCTAAAAGCGCGGCTTTTTGTGCTCGTTGTACCTGCACTTCTTTATCGGCAAATAACGCTTCTTGTGCAACAAGACGTTCTTTTTGCTCCTTTAAATCTACTTTAGTCTGCAGCTGTTTCAAAATCGCTTCCGCTTCAAAAAGTTGTTCCTTCAATTTATCCTGTTCCAGACCCTTAACTTTAAACTGGACATTCAGTTCTTCTAGCCTCTCACCGATTCCAGATATCTCTTCCTTTAAGAGTGGCAGTATAATCGTATCATTTACACTATTTGCCTCGATATATTCCCGCAACTCCTCATTTGTCACTGCTTGGATGCGCCGAATCGCCTCGTTTCGTGCCTGCACTTGATCCTCTACCGCTTTTTTAAGATCCGTTGCTTCTATTTTTAGCTTCTCTTCGACCATTTTATATAACTGGGTATGGAATAAGCGCTGAAGGATCACTTCTTTATCTTTACTGTCTGAAGTCAGTAGTTTTCGGAATTCACCCTGTGGAATCATTAAAATTTGCCTGAATTGATTAGCATCAATCAGCATAATTTCCTTAATTTTCTCTTCTACATCATTGATCTTTGATGCCAGCAGCTTTTTCTCGCCATTGTCATCCCACTTATAGAGTTCGGCCTTTGCACCTAGCTGCGTATATCCTTCTCCCTTATCCTTTTTCTTTAGCTGTTGTGGTGACCTGGTTATCGAATAAACTTTATTCCGAAGAGAAAAATCGAGAGAAACCTCCGTTAAATGTTCATCGCTGGCAAATTGACTACGGAGTTCTGGACCATTCCGATCCTCACCACTGGCCTTACCATAGATTGCATAACTAATCGCATCAAAAATAGTCGTTTTACCGGCACCTGTTTTTCCAGAAATCACAAACATGGTTCGATTTCCTAAATGAGTAAAGTCGATTTCTTCCCTGCCTGCATAAGGACCAAATGCCTGTATGGTTAGTTTTAATGGTTTCATTTGATTCCCTCCTCACGCAGTACTTGATCGATAATCTCTGCCATTACCGCTTTTTTATCACTAGTAAAATCAGACGTAGTTATCTCTGAGTAAAATTGTTCAAATAACTCAAGCTCAGACTTTTTCTCACTACGGATTGCGCTGAACGACTGCTTTTTTTTCAAATCAGTAATGTCTATTTTTCTTTCAAGATGTAGAACATTAGGGTACACTTGGCGCAATTTATTGATCGGGTCTATTAATGCCCCTTCGTCAAGTAGAGTAATTTTCAAATAATCATGGACTAGTTCTTTTTCATAAAAATGGGGGTCGAGTAATTGTTCCAAATGGCCTTCTAACTCGCGCATATCATGTCTTGGTGTAAGTGAGCGGTAACGATGGGTAAAATTCCCCTTCTCATCCATTTCGATGATACTTATTGACTTCTTTTGTTTTGCTTCTGAAAAAGAATATTTTAATAGAGAACCTGAATATTTCACCTTGTTGTGATTAATCGCATCAGGGCTATGCAAATGACCTAGTGCGGTATAGGAGAATGGTTCAAACAATTCCGCTCCAACACAACCTGAACCACCTACAGATAATATCCGCTCGGAATCTGAGGTCTGGCCTCCTAAGACAAAAGCATGTCCTACCAATACATTCGGTTCATTTGGATTTAATGATTCTTCCATTTTGCCGATAAGTGCTTTCATGGCATCTTGATGGGAGTGGATCGTCTCGTCTTCAAGAAGCTGGCGGACCACCCCCGGCTCTGCGTAAGGAACAAGATAGAAGTTCACTCCATTAATGTTTACTGGCCTAAAGCTGTTTGATAATTTACCAGACAAATAGAAATGGCTGTGTTTATACCAAGAGCTGCCAAACGACAGACGCTCTGCGCTGTCGTGGTTACCAGCGATTGCAACCACAGGCGTCTTCAACTCTACATTAATCTTAAAAAGAATCTCATCTAGTAACTCTACTGCATCCGTCGGAGGCACGGATCGGTCATATAAATCTCCTGCAATGACAACCGCATCTGGCTTTTCTTCGGCCACAATAGCCACAAATTGTTCCAATGCCTCGCGTTGATTTTCTGTCATATATACACCGTGAACTAATTTGCCCAAATGCCAATCCGCGGTATGGATAAATTTCATCTGAATCCCCCCAATTTTCATTAACTGCACATTTATGAATACTACCATTATAGCAAAATACCAATAACAATGAGGCTGGAAATCATTATCGAAGTGGGTAAATTAAGGAGTTTAGAAGGAGGAACGAAAAACAGCCCGGAACAATGTCCGGGCTGTTATAGTTAGTTGTAGTTTGAATTACTTCTTAGTTACGTTAGCAGCTTGTGGTCCACGAGCTCCTTCAACAACTTCGAAAGAAACTTCTTGACCTTCTTCTAAAGTTTTGAAACCTTCTGTTTGGATTGCAGAATAGTGAACGAATACGTCGTTTCCGTCTTCTGCTTCGATGAATCCAAAACCTTTTTCTGAGTTAAACCATTTTACTTTACCGTTTTTCATGTGAAAAAATCCTCCTATTGGCTAACAAAAGCCATGTGTAAAATTCACCAAATTACAACGTGATAGTTTTACTTTCATATTCTTATCCAAACATTGATTAAAACTTTGAACAAGCTAGTAACATAAATCTAATCTCGTGCAACGGCTGATTAAAATTTATCATGAGATTAGCCTAACTGTCAAGAAAGGAGAGGGCGACACAAACCGCCACAATTCTACATTTCTAAGGGTTTTCTCGTCATAATCCATAGGTTAAAAGTCTCTTTTAGCATGTCTGTTTACGAGTAATCTGTCACTTTTTGTAGGAAAATAATACATTATTATTATCATAAAAATATTTAACTAAAGACTACACTCAAATTCTATTACTTTTCAATCCTACTATTGTGAGAATTCCCTGTAAAAACAATATTTCTGTCGATTTTTCCGAATCTGCACTTTACACCTTTAATGATATCCTTCACTAATAATTCAAGGCCAATGTAGGTTAAGGAAGGGACATCAGCAAACAGTTTTTTCACCTCCCACTTTAGTTCATTCTTTCCACAAATGCTGTGACGATTGATTTGTTCTACTTCTTCCTTAATTTTCTCCATTTCCTGCTTTTGTTTTGATTTGGGTAGAAGAATAATCCTATCCAAGCGCTGTAGGAATTCCAATGATTTTTCTATCCTAACAGCTACCTCATCATGAACATCTTTTGTAATCAGGTTGTTTTTATATTTAAAGTCATTTAGCTTTAAAGCCGAATCATAGGTGGCTCTTACGATTTCCGCTCTTGTCATACTATTTGTTTCATAGCTCAGCATATTTTTCCACGAAGGCTGTCTCATTGCCTCCCGGAAGTCTTCAAGCTTATGACAGAATTTCTTATACCCATACTTTTCTGGATGTTCAAAAGCAGGGCTTCCAGGATCAAGAAAGGGTGAAAGCGGAGCAACAAAATAGGAAATACGTAGGTCTTCGTCACACTTCTTGTGAATAATTTCACAAAAATCTATATTTCTCATTGCACTTTCATAATCTTGATTCGGTATCCCAGTCATAAAGAATAAATCAATTTTGGCACAATTGTATTTTAAGGCAGCTTGGAGCATTTCAATGACCTTTTCATTTGAACATGGAAGCTTCCCATTATACTTCCGAATATCCTCATCTGCTGATTCAAGTGTCAATTCAATACTGTATTTTGGAATGGACTTATGGAGACGTATAAAGAAATCCTCATCCGCATAATTAAATAATTCAAACACAATTTCATTCTTCAGCTTCATTTTTTCTAACCCGGTAAGGAATTCCTCAACGTACTCCTTTCCTCCCTGCCTAATATCATTTAACAGGAAAATGGGAGCACGTGTAAATCGTTGAATAAATGCTATGTCCTCAAGCATTTTTTTAGGTGATCTCATCACCAGTTTTTTTCGATTACAGTTTAGCTCATAGGCATCCCTCGATCCACCGCAAATTAAACAATTATAGGTGCACCCTTTTGACGTTAAGATTGCTGTATTCGGATACTGTAGCCAGCCTTTATAGGGCAATGGATCAAGTAGGTTAAAATATTTAAATACGGACCGAATAATGTATCGATAGCCTGGGAAATCGAATTCATCTAAACTATCAGGAACATAGGACATATCGTTATAGTGATAGTCAGTTCCTTTTTTCCATGTAAGATTAGGAATATCAAAAAAACTGTCCGTTTCCTTCCCCTCTAGTTTATTTAGGAGCAAGAGAATTAATTTTTCCGTTGTATCACCGCGCAAAACAAAATCAATAAACGGATATTGTATGAGTTCTTTGTGAAAATAAGTACTGGAAAGTCCGCCGAACATGACTGGGGTATCTGGGTGGTATTTTTTGATGATTTTTGCAAGTTCTACACTTCCATGTGCATGTGGAAGCCAATGAAGGTCAATGCCAAAAGCCTTTGTTTTTATTTTCCTGATTTTCTTTTCTACATCAAACTTAGGGTTTAATAACATACGATTGGCGATATTAATGATTTTTACTTTTAGTCCATAGCGCTCAAGAAAATCTCCGATGCTTGTTAAGCCTATAGGGTACATCTCAAATACGGGAGAAGAAGGAACGACATCGCTAATTGGACCTGTAAATAGCATCTCCTTTCGAAAATCATATACAGTTGGGGGATGCAGCAATACCAAGTCATACATCTTTGAATCACCTTCCTAAAATGACTTTATTTGGCTACATCTTAATAGTAATCTAATATTTGTAAAAAACAGGTGTAAATTATTACAAAATAGAGATTTTTTTCTCTAATCAGAAAAGTGCAAGTACCTTGGTCAGCACCGATCAAGAAGACTGGTAGATTGGCTTGCGGGGCACAGTAGTCACCCTTAAGCCTACAAAAGTTCTTACCTATAGTAGCAGGGCAACCTTGTCGCGGGGCATTAGAACCTTCTTCTATTTACCAGTCCGGTACTTTTTCTCTTGCC
>NZ_JBCNAC010000210.1:0-205 GCF_050477885.1 Neobacillus rhizosphaerae | reverse complement strand
TAGGATCTTCTTCTATTTACTAGTCCGGCACTTTTTCTCTTGCCACGGGCATTAGGATCTTCTTCTATTTACCGGTCCAGCACTTTTACACTTACCTCGGGCATTAGAAACTTCTTCCATTTACCGGTCCGGCACTTTTACACTTACCTCGGGCATTAGAACCTTCTTCTATTTACCGGCCCGGTACTTTTTCTCTTGCCACGGG
>NZ_JBCNAC010000209.1:0-983 GCF_050477885.1 Neobacillus rhizosphaerae | reverse complement strand
TGTTTTTTTATGTAAAAAAAAGCCTCCGCCAACATGGCGAAAGCTTATGGGATTCAATTTACATATTTTGAATTTCCTGTACTCTGCCAACTTGTCCATCTGTTAGCCTGACTTTAATCCCGTGAGGATGAAAACTTGAATTGGTAAGAATATCCTTAACCACACCTGCAGTTAGTTTGCCGCTTCTTTGATCAGCCTTTAGGACAATTTTAACTGCCAATCCTGGATGAATATCCTTTCGATTTTGGCCGTTAGACACCCATTTTTCTCCGTGAATTACTTACTTTCTTGGTTTGCTGACTTTTCATTTTTTGCGTAGCATTAGCGTTATTTGATGAGGAATTCCCTGCCGTCGATTTATTCTTTTTATTTAAAAGCTGCTGCTTCATCGCATCTTGTAAACTGATCTTCTTTTTTGGTTCCTCGGTTTGGTTTGTTTGATTTATTTCACTCATAAAAAATCCTCCTAAAATATACGTTACCTACAGTATAATCTATTTTTTCCTATATTAATAATGAATCCTTACAGTTGAAAGAAATTTTTAGTACGTAATTGTTTAATTTTGGCATAACGTCCTATATTTTTAATACGTATGTAGTAGTGGGTACATGTTAACTAATTGATAATCAATACTAATTTATAATAATTATAAATTAGTATTGATTTTAATAAGATTTATATTATAATCTAGTTAAGTTTAAAAAATAGTTTACGAGGTGATTAAATGAGTAATATTAACAAGCATTTAACAACAGGAAATGGGGCACCAGTTGGTGATAATCAAAATTCTATGACTGCTGGTTCACGCGGCCCAACATTACTTCAAGATGTACATTTACTTGAGAAATTAGCACACTTCAACCGTGAACGAGTACCTGAGCGTGTAGTACACGCAAAAGGAGCTGGAGCACATGGCTATTTTGAAGTGACCAATGATATGTCCAAATACACAAAGGCAAAATTGTTCAATGGTGTTGGAAAA
>NZ_JBCNAC010000208.1:0-11188 GCF_050477885.1 Neobacillus rhizosphaerae | reverse complement strand
GCTATGGTGATAGTGAGAGGGCGTTAAACTATAAGGATCCAAATTAATTGGCTATCTTAAAGAACAGTGTTAATTTTTATACCCTGATGATTGGAGCGGAAGGCACGAAGACTCCTGTGGGAGTATGGTTCAGGGGAGACCCCGCAGGCGCATGCGCCGAGGAGGCTCGCCGAAACACCCACGGAAAGCGAAGTGCCTGGAGCGGAAATCAACAGGCAAGTTTAACAGAGCCAAAAAAATAAAGGTAATCGTTTACATAATGAAAATGATTTTTGACAGAATTAAGTTGCTAATGTGACATCTTTATGAAATGAATCGGCTAGATGATTTATATCACATACCCTGTTTTTACCGTTCTTTATAGTAAAAGTAATGGAAGAATGGAGGAAATGTGATGAAATCAAAAGCATGGTATAAAAAACAGCTGAAGCGAAAGCCCATTACCATCACAAGATATGTGGTTCAGTCTGTTTTTTTATTGTTTTTACTATATGTAGGTTTGCAGTTTTACCGCTTTTATATGCACTTTGAAACGCTCGGAGAAACCACCTTTGTAGAAAGACCTTCTGCAGTTGAAGGCTTTTTGCCAATCAGTGCACTAGTTGCACTAAAGGTTTGGATTAATAGTGGGGAATTTGATCAGATTCACCCGGCAGGCCTTGTCCTATTTACCTTTTTTGTAGGGGCAGGAATCATCTTTCGCAAATCCTTTTGCAGTTGGTTCTGTCCTGTGGGTACGGTTAGTGAGTGGACGGCAAGACTAGGAAAAAAGATATTTAAAAGGAACTTTGAGGTTCCAACGTGGCTGGCTTGGCTCTTATCACCTATCAAATATTTATTGCTCTTGTTCTTCTTGAGTATGGTCATACAAATGTCCACCTATAGTGCAAAAGCTTTCCTAGAGTTAGATTATAATAAAGTTTCTGATGTAAAGATGTTGCAATTCTTTTTAAATATTGGCGGCACGGGTTTAACGGTTATCGCAGTGATTTTTATTCTGTCGTTATTTTTTAAAAACTTCTGGTGTCGCTTCCTATGCCCATATGGTGCACTAATTGGTCTTGCTTCCATATTTCGAATTACAAAGATTCGTAGAAATGAAGAGACCTGCACGAATTGTGAAATGTGTACAAAGGTATGCCCTCAGAGGTTAAAGGTCCACAAGGTGGAAGCAGTCAATTCACTTAACTGCACGGCGTGTATGTCCTGTGTGGAAGCTTGTCCTGTTAAGGATACGTTGAATATGACGGTTGTAAATAAAAAGGTCAACAAATGGTTTATTCCTGTCGCTTTCCTAGTGATGTTTATTTTAGTCGTAGGTTTTGCAAAAATAACGGGGCACTGGGACACCATTATTTCTTATGAAGAGTGGAAACAACTGATTCCAGAAGCTAATTATGTAGGGCATTAAACTTGAGTAATGAGCAACCTGCGTAGGGTTGCTTATTTTTATTGTTAAGGAGTCTGAAAATTGTGAAATAAATGTTGCTGAATGGAAGTTTAAACCAGTATCATGAAACTATAATTGTAAAATGAAGGAGGGGCTTTAACAGGCTATGGTAAAAGCAATAGAGGAGTATTCTTTGTCTGAGTTAATGAAGCTGATTGAATCCGTGTTAAATGAAAACCCGACTCCGATTGAGGGCATCTCAGCAAGCTATCAATTTACTATTGAAGGGGAGGAAGTGGGAGTTTATCAGCTGCAGATCGAATCAGGAAAAGCACTTGTAAAAGAACAGAGCGAACCACGAGCTGATTGTACATTATTGATGTCATGTGCTGACTTTCGAAAATTTTTATTAGGGAAATTAAATGGTACCATGGCATTTATGACGGGAAAGTTAAAAATCAAAGGCGATTTGAGTAAGGCTATCAAAATCGAAAGCCTTCTCCGACAATATGACCTAAAAGAGCATTTATAATAGTCTCTTATAGATAAACACCCAGTTTACTTTTTTCATATACATATAAAAAAGTAAACTGGGTGTGTTGTTATGTTTGAGAGTAATCGTCAACTAGTGAAATGGATTCAATCCTGCCTTCCTAATGGATCAGAATTACAAGATGTCCTTCGATACGCTGATTTGGATGGCGATGGAATGAATGAAGTGTTTGGAATGTACCGTTACCATCATCAGCTGTATTTGTATGTATTGAAAAACTATGGTGAATATTATTGGTTTTATTACCCACTTTCACAGAAAATAGTGAATAGAGCGATCCGAGCGCTCTCTATTCCTACAGAGGAAAGAGCAGTTTATCTGTTTCCTGCACCGATCAAACAAGTAGGCGGAACTAAATGGGGCTATATTGATGCTAAAGGGAAATTCGTTCTTCCTGCCATTTATGATGAGGCTAGAGATTTTCAAGAGAATGGGCTTTCCATCGTTAGATCTGGGGATCAATCAGGTGTCATTGATGCAAAGGGATATTTTATCGTAAAACCAAAATACGATACGATTCAGCCGTTTTCAGAAGGCAGAGCCATTGTTAATGACCGTCATGGGAATAAGGTAATTGATGAGAGCGGCAAGGAAATTACTGAAAGAGCCTATTCCGTGATTATGCCCGAGTATAAGGAAGGGCGAGTTGCAGCATCGATAGAGGATGAACACGGCCAGTATGTATATGGGTACTTGAACAAAAGAGGTAAGGAAGTCATTCCCCTAATCTTTGTTTCTACAAGTGAATTTAAGGATGGAAAAGCAATAGTAAAAACGAAGGAAGGGACCTTTCAGTTAATTGATTTAACTGGAAAGGTGCTGAACTCCTTCCCATACGCATTTATCGGTAACTATGGCCAAGGTTTATTAACGTTCAAGAAAACGGAAGATGGAAAGTTTGGATATATCGATGAAGAAGGTAGGATCGTCATCGAGCCTCGTTTCACTGATGCAGAACCATTTATAGATGGGCGTGCCATTGTTGCTATGTCTGACAGTAACCAAACACGCTATGGGTTAATCGATCAAAAAGGGCATTTTGTTATTAAACCAAACTACAATAATCTGATCAATCTAGGGGAAAACCGGTTTGCGGTTGGAAAGGAAAAGCAGCCCGAACAACCGTGTATCCGGTCAATTTATGCACTGGGGGATTCTGAAGGTCATATTCTAACCGGTTTTATTTTTAATGAGATAACTACTTTTGAAGAAGGGGTGGCTTCTGTATCTGATGACCAACATACTTTCTTTATTGATAAAAGTGGTAGGCGAGTGAAGCAGCTACCAATGCCTAACGGTAGTGGGACATTGCAAATAGAGAAAACAGTGATTAAGAGTGAAGTCGATCAGCGTTTACAATATTTTAGCCAAAACGGCGATTTAATATGGAAGCAAAATACTATTATCCCCCTAAACAAGCCCTACTTCGTTTTAGAACAAAGATACAGGCCAAATAAAGATTATTTAGTTTACTATCCACAGATACGAGGTATTCCTAACCAAGCAACCGTGAATGCAACCTTAGCGGACCTGGCAGGTGTGAAGCCAGTACCTTCCCATACACAGCTTGAATCCAGCTATGATGGTGATTTTGAATTGTCATATTACCAAAAAGATTTATTAGTAATTGAAATCACCGGATATGATTATGTATCTTGTGCAGCTCACGGCATGCCTATCTCAATATATGCACATATCAATCTTAAATCAGGTTTAATATATCAGTTAAAAGATTTGTTCAAGAAAGGGAGCCCGTTCGTAAAAGTCATTAGTGACTTCATTGGGAACAAAATCAAAAACGATGATCAATATTCCTACATCACACCTGATGATTATCATGGAATAAAGGAAGACCAGCCCTTTTATATGAATGAGGCAGGATTGAATATTTACTTTAAGCCTTACGAAATAGCCGCTTTTGCTGCAGGATTCCCCACTTTTACAATTCCTTTTGAGGAATTGAAGAGCATCATTAATCAGAATGGAAGCTTTTGGAGGTCATTTCATTAATGGGAGGGTGGGAGGAAATTCCTGCCTTTTTGCTTTCGGAAAATTAAAAAATAACAATAGAAAAAGGTAGGGAGGATATGAAATAATGTGATTAACTACCAGATGATAATAGAAGGAGTGAATTTTATGAGGATTTACGATGTTTCTAGAAAGTTGGTAAATGGAATGCCGGTGTGGCCTGGGGATACCCCTTTTCAATATGAAGTGTCTTGGCCGATGGAGGAAAGCGGCTCAGTTAATGTAGGTAGATTGGAATTGAGCACCCATACAGGTACACATGTCGATGCACCGTTTCATTTTGATAACCAGGGAAAAAGAATCATAGAGTTAGACCTTTCTTTATACATAGGACCTGCAAGAGTAGTTGACATGGCAGGGAAAGATAGTATCGGAGCAGTCGATGTAAAAGATATCAATCTCGATGGGGTTACGAGAGTAATATTTAAAACACTAGCCTGGAAAAATCCCGACGTATTTCCGGAGAAGATTCCCCATATTGAGCCGGATTTGGCTTCATTTTTAGCGGAGAAAGGGATTAGGCTTATCGGTTTGGATGTTCCTTCAGTCGATCCAATTGATAGTAAAGAGCTGCTTGCCCATCACAGTTTAAATCAACACGGAATTCACATCCTGGAATCACTTCTCCTTGATGAGATCGAACCTGGAGATTATGAACTCATCGCTTTGCCATTGCCTTTAGTAGATGGAGACGGAAGTCCAGTTCGCGCAATCCTTCGTAAAAACTAGATAATGAAAAAGAAGAAGCATGGCTGTGCTTCTTCTTTTTATTTAATACTTAACATGAGTGCTACATAGGTCGTGAAAATAAATAAGACGCTCATCAAAATGGTTAGACTCTTATGAGCTCTTTTTACAAAAATAATGATCATTAATATGAGAAAAAAGATGGCTGCTAGTAACAAGCTTACGGATCCAATACCAAGTGTAATGTGTAACGGAAAAACAACCTCACTCGAATGAAAAAAGCTAAATAGTGAGGAGCCACCCTCTGTTTTTAGTGTAATTAATATGTCATGCGGTGGTGATTGCTGTCCTAGTGCCCCGGTAACAGCAAAAAGTAGTAACACAATTACACTCTCAAGCTTGGCCCATGAAAGTGGGTTAAAGGTTGAATCACTGACCAGCTTTTTTCGAACAAGTACGCTGTTGATAAAAGCAAACACGAGTAACGGTACGATTGTTAAATGTTTAATCAAGAGGGCTTGCCCGTATGATAATGGCCATGTATTAGCATAGTCCTTTATATCCATCACAAAGGTCATTAAGGAAATCCCAGTTATGATTGTAATAAGAAAGCAAATCGCGGCCAGCGGAGTAAACCATGTTAAAAACTTTTGCCAATTTTCATGATTTTTTGAGAACCAGCTGACAATCATCAAAACTCCAATCCAGGTGCTAACAGCTAAAAAGTGAGCGGTGTGAGTAAAAAAGCCAGGCCATTTAGATAGTGAACTGGCATGACTGGACAAGCCGATGGTTCCAATCAATGCAATTGTCAGGATTAATCCAGTAATAGATAAGTAAGGTTTCCGCTCCACCTTAATTGGGAGAAGAAATATAAACAAAACGATCGAAAGGATTCCAGTTTTAATCCAGGATTTACCTGATTCAAAGTTAGTTAACACCGATTGTAGTGTGCTACCTAGTCCCAACCCGCCCTCAGATAAATAAAGAATAATTCTTAAAACAGGCACAAAGGAAAAAAGGGCAATTCCTAGAACTGCCCCCAGGATAACCCCTTTTGAGACCTTGATCTCAGGACGGTAGTTTTCGGGTACAAGATTGATAATAAAACTTCCGAGCAACAAGGAAAAACATAAATAAAGCAAAGCTTCGCTTAGTACATTCAAAATTAACATTTAGGCATGCTTCCTTCTAAAAATTAACCAATAGCTCCCTAAGCCAACAATAATAATGAAGGCAACAGAAAACGGGATGACATAATCTTTGAAAGATGGCTCAGAAGGACTAGCTGTTGTAGGTACAGAAGCAGCCTGTTCTTTCCCATCAGTCGACTTGGATGGGGATGCGGTATCTGTAAGTTTAGCCTCTTCAGTTGATGTTTGCGCCTCTTTTTTAGTTGCTGAATCCGCACTACTAACTTGGGATGCTGAGCTATTTGTCTCAGGCAATTGTACTGTAAAAGAAAGGTCTCCTTCAAGTGGGTGTCCATCTGTCCCAATAATCTTCCAGTGAATAGAATAAGATCCGTTTGCAAGATCCTCAGGCAAAACACCAACTAACTCGTCGCCTTTAATTTCAACTGGTAGGGGAATAGATGCATGATTTGCATCCGCTAATGTAAATGTACTTGTAGGTTCCAGGTTTGTTTCAAACGTAAGCGTAATTTCTTTCAATGATTCAGTCAGCACTGCGCCATCTTTAGGAGATGAATCTTCTAAATGGGAATGGGCAAACACATTCGTTCCTAATAGAAAAAACAACAGAGCAGTTATTAAAGATATCTTATTAAACATCATTTTCAACTCCGTTATATTGTTATTTAACTGTTGTCATTTTATCACCATTTTCATCTTCTTATATCAATTTGCTTGTAAAGTTCACAAACCTGTCGAAATTAAGACCTATTTTGCTTGATATAAATCAATTTTTTTCAAAAATAAAGGTGATAAACTGAAACTAACTTTTAATAAAGGGGAGCGGAAAAGTATGTTTCAAATCGTAGATAAAAAAGCAGTCATGGATGTTCGGGAAAGAATTGCAAAGGGGGAGCACCCACGACGAGAAATATTAAATTTTATCAAATCAGCACCTGTTGGTACGATTTTTGAAATTCATTTGCCACATCGAGGCGAGCCGTTAATTGGGAGCATTCAATCGTTAGGAATGAATGTGATTGTTAATGAACTTGAACCCATGCATTTCCGGCTCATGGCGGTAAAATTATCTGAGCTTTAGTCCATTCCAGCAATCATTTTTAGTTGGTCCAACTCTAGAATCTGTATTTGTCTGCGTCCATTCATATTGATCCATTTTTTTGACACGAACGCTAAAAGCTTTCTGCTTACTGATTCTGGAGTTGTTCCTATATAGCTGGCTAGGTCCTTTTTTGAAATAGGCAGGGTAAAGGCATTAAGATCTGCTTTCATTTTTTCATGAAAAAGAATAAGAACCCTTGCGAGTCGTTGTTCTACTTCCATCAAGCTCAATAATCCAACCGACTCATCTGCTTGATACAAACGATCACTTAAAGCTAATAAAAATCGATAGGTTAAATCAGCGTTCGTCTCCATTGTCTTTAAAAAATCCTTCTTCTCAATTGAGCATATAACCGTATTTCCTACCGCTTCAGCATTTACATTATGTCTATCCTTTCGGAGTAAGGAAGATAAACCAAAGAAGTCCCCTGGAAACAACAACCTGACAATTTGCTCCTTTCCTTCTGCAGACATTTTGGTTAGTTTAATTAACCCTTCATTTATGACAAATAGTGTTTCAGAGCTCTCCCCTTCATGAAAGATAACCTCTCCTTTTACAAAATGACGGCTCCTGGTGACTTTTTGTAATAGTATAAGATCCACATCCTTCAATCCCTTAAAAACAGGAACAGTTGTAAGACACGAAGAATCATGAGTGCAGCAATGTTCACAGCCCATCCTTCATTCAACTCCTATATGAACGTTTCATTCTATAGGTTCATCATATCTATTTTTTAGACTAGATGTAGTGATTTGTATCAATCAATCATATTAGGAACTTTACTTATTTCTTGATTAACGGTTGTTTCTTGATTTAGGTCAATGTTATTGAGAATTATTATCAATATAATAAAAGAAAAACAAGAGGTGAATAGGTCATGCAAGCTTGTTTAATAGTTTATGCCAGTATGACAGGGAATACAGAAGAATTAGCGGCTTTGATTGCGGAGGGTATTCGAAAGGCCGGAGGATCAGTAGAAATAAAGGATATTTTAGAGGCAGATGTGACAGAGCTTCACAACTACGATGGCATCCTTTTAGGTGCATATACATGGGGGAACGGAGAGTTACCAGACGAATTTCTCGATTTCTATGATGAAATGGACCAAATAAATATAGCTGGAAAAAAAGCGACAGCATTTGGCTCTTGTGACTCCTCTTATGATCATCGAGGTGGGGCTGTAGATTTGTTAATTGCAAAGCTAAAGGAGCTCCGCGCAGACATCGTTCAGGACGGATTGAAAATTGATTTAGCTCCAACTGACTCAGAAAAACAACAATGTATTACATTTGGTCAGTCGTTTCTGGGACATATTTCACAAAAGAAAGGGGCTTAAAAAATGAGTATGATTGAATTTGCTTTAAATGATGTTGCATGTACAGGGTGTATGGGAAAAATAAAAAGGAGAATCGAAAAAACCACGGGTGTGGAACAAGTAAAGGTTTTGTCCGGAACCGGAAAAATTCAAATAAAATTTAATGAAAATCATATCCAGATAGATGAAATCAACCAGACCATTCATAAATTAACATTACGTTCATTTGATTAAAGGAACTGTTCACTGACAACAGTTTCTTTTTTTATAAGATTAATTTTTATTAAGAACAAATATGTGCGTTATAATATACAATTAAAGTGGTATGACATTTAAAAAATAGATACTGTAATAATTTTTCCTTCCAGATTAATAATAGTCAAAAAGGGAGGAATCCATTTGGAAATCGATAGAGATAGTAAATTTGAGAAAACGTTTCTTCCGATGTCATCCGTTGGCAGTGGCGTTGGTATATCTGTTCTACCAGATGTCTTTAGTTATACGGACCAGATTGTCAATCTAATCCTGGTTGGAAACCCCAATGAGACAAATGAATTTGTACTGGTTGATGCTGGTATGCCTAAGTCGGCAGAAGAAATAAAGGCAATGGTTCAGGAAAGATTTGGCGAGCATGCGAGCCCCAAAGCGATAATCTTAACACATGGCCATTTTGATCATGTTGGTTCTATTGCTGCTTTATTAGAAGACTGGAATGTCCCAGTTTATGCGCACGAAGAGGAACTTCCGTATTTAACTGGACAGAAGGATTATCCTCCGGGAGATCCAAGTGTGGACAGTGGTTTGGTAGCTAAGTTATCACCAATGTTCCCTAATCATGGGATCAATATTAGTTCACTCGTAAACACACTTCCTTCGGATGGCTCTGTGCCATTTATGCCTAATTGGCAATGGATACATACACCTGGCCATACACCGGGTCATGTTTCACTATTCCGTGAACAAGATGGGATGTTAATTGCCGGGGATGCGTTTGTTACGGTCAAACAGGAATCGCTATATAAGGTAATGACACAGACAAAAGAAATCAGTGGGCCGCCCAAATACTATACGACCGATTGGGATGCCGCTTATGAATCGGTAAAAAAGCTAGAAGCGCTAAAGCCTCAGGTTGCAGTAACTGGACATGGTTTGCCAATGAGTGGGGAAGAATTAGAAGAAAATCTTCATTACTTGGTTGAATATTTTAGTGAGATCGGTAGGCCTGAAAGTGGTCGATATGTGAATTGATTTCATTCACGAGAGTGGGTTGCTGTAACGTAGCAGCCCTATTATTCCGTTTGGTCGTTCGTTAATAAGAACATTTAGTTAAGGATGTATCAGCATAAGAATAAGTAGATAGACTGGTTACTAATCTAAGTATGATTAAAAGGGGGAGCCAATGAGATTTTGTATATTCCTACTGTTCGCTGGGCTGTTAGATGCTGTTTTAACTCATTTTGGGATTGTTTCTGGATTTATTACGGAAGGAAATCCAGTGATGAATGTGGTTATTGGTAAAAGCTGGTATTATTTTTATTTGATTAAAATATCTCTTCCATTGCTATTGCTGGGTTTGTTCTATTTACGGCCATTAAAGGGATGGACGAAGTCTCTCTTGCTATCCACCTGTGTTTTATATCTTTCCGTCCTAGTGTATCATGCTGCATGGATGATCCTCTATATTAATACTTCATTTTAATCTACATCGTTGAATCTAGACACTCCACGGTAATTACGATAGTATCAATACGATATACAAATACTAATAATAAGAAAAATGATTTTTTTATAAAGGAGTACAATATGTTAAATACGTTAAAGCCTTATTTGCAGGAAGCGTGGGAAAAATCAGGGTTTCAAACTCCGACTTCAATCCAGGAATCGGCAATCCCAATGATTATGGAAGGCAAAGATCTAATAGCTGAGTCACCAACAGGAACAGGTAAAACACTTGCTTATTTACTTCCACTGTTACATAAAATTGATACGGATGTTCAAGGTCTACAAGCTGTTGTATTAGCATCTTCACAAGAGCTAGTCATGCAGGTATATCAGGAATTTCAAAAATGGTCAGAGGGAAGCGGAATCAGGGGCACATCCATTATTGGAGGGGCAAACGTGAAACGCCAGCTTGAAAAATTAAAAAAGCGTCCCCAAGTCATTTTTGCTACACCTGGCCGTCTACTTGAATTAATTAAACAGAAAAAGGTGAAAATGCACGAAGTGAAATTGGTTGTCCTTGACGAAGGCGATCAGCTCCTCATTCCAGAGCATTTAAACACAGTTCAAAACATTGTTAGATCAACGATGAATGACCGTCAAGTGGTTCTATTCTCGGCGACAATGAAAGCAGCAACAGAAAAATTAGCCAAGGATCTTACAAAGGATCCAGATGTTCTACGCATTGAAAAGGATGAAATAGCTTCCTCTGGAGAAGTAGAACATATTTATTTTCTATGTGAACCAAGAGATAAAATCAAGCTTCTTGAAAAAATTGTCCGCTTGGAAAACAGCAAATCTCTTGCGTTTATTAATGATATTGGTGAGATTGAAGTGTTTAAAGAAAAATTACTTTTTAAAGAGCTTTCCCTTGGCATTCTTCATAGTGACATGAAGAAGCTAGAGCGTCAGGCGGCTTTAAAATCGTTCCGTGATGGAAAAATGAAGATGCTTATTGCGACAGATGTAGCAGCAAGAGGCCTTGATATTCAGGGAGTAACCCATGTTGTTCAGATTGATTCACCAAAGGACATTGCCCAATATGTCCACAGAGCAGGTAGAACAGGAAGAATGGGTGCAAATGGAACGATTATCTCTCTTGTTACAGAACGAGAAGAAAGAGAATTAAAGCGCTATTGTCGAGAGCTTAATGTTCCGCTTCAGAAGAGAGTATTTTATCAAGGCAAAATTGTTGATGAAAAACAAAAAGCAAGATAGAGGGGGGACAGTCCCCCACTGC
>NZ_JBCNAC010000207.1:0-507 GCF_050477885.1 Neobacillus rhizosphaerae | reverse complement strand
GCCACAAGGTAAAATATAAATTAAAAAAGACGCATTCAGTACACAAACGGGAAGTTTTACGCCAATGACGGTATTCCTATCTACATGGGTTCCTTCCTTTGGGCACGTCGAAAGCTTCTGCTTTACCGGGGCCTTTTTCCTTCAGTCATTTCGGGCACGTAGACAGGTTCTATGTTACCAATTCTCCTTTCATTCAGCCATTCCGGGAACGTATAACACTTCTACGTTCCCGGGGCCCCTTTCCGCCAACCACTTCGGGCACGTAGACACCTGCTACGTTACCCTTTCCCCTTTCTAGCAGCCACTTCGGGCACGTAGACACCTTCTACGTTACCCATTCCTCTTTCCCTTCAGCCACTTCGGGCACGTAGACCCTTCTACGTTCCCCTTTCCGCCAACCATTTCGGTAACGTAGACAGATTCTACGTTACCCATTCCTTTTTCATTCAGTCACTTCGGGCACGTAGACACCTTCTACGTTACCCATGCCCCTTTCCGCCAACCATT
>NZ_JBCNAC010000206.1:0-5477 GCF_050477885.1 Neobacillus rhizosphaerae | reverse complement strand
TTTCCGCTCCAGGCACTTCGCTTTCCGTGGGTGTTTCGGCGAGCCTCCTCGGCGCATGCGCCTGCGGGGTCTCCCCTGAACCATACTCCCACAGGAGTCTTCGTGCCTTCCGCTTCAATCAACAGGGTGTAAAAATCAACACTGTTCTTTAACACATTCAAATAAAAAAAAGATAGTCCAATTCAAAATGGAGTATCTTTTTTTTTGATTTGCTTAGCTGCCGACCTGGAGAACTATTCCAAAGCTATCGATAATATAGTTAAGTCTTTGGTTATAGGATTTAAGATTTTGTATCTTAGCTGCATCCCCCAATTTATTAAATGCAGTAATTTCTCTAGCTAACTTAGAAACTTCTAACTGTAATTCGTCATTTCGTTTTTTCTCTTGTTTTAGTTGATGCTCTCTCTTAACCAGTTTTTCCCTAAGTGCTTCTTTTTCATGATTGATTGTCGATTTCATTGTCTCAACTTGTTGAACAGCTTCCTGGTTTTGAAGGGCCATATTGGTTAATTGGTATAACCCTCTCAACATTTCATTTAGGTTTAGACCGGGAAGTTGTTGTACGTTCGTAATAAGCCCTGACAAAATATCTAGCAAATCAGTATTCTGTTCAGTATTTTGATAGGTAGCTTGAGGAAGTGCAGGTACCTCATTAATTGCTTCAATTGAAATAACCGGTACGTTATTTTCATTAATCGTTGTAAAATGAAGGGCTTTTTGATTCGATTTTGGCTCTTTTTCATTCGACTTTAACGTGGAATAATATTTATAGTTTACAGATTGATAGCCTCGGTTCAGCAGTTGCGCTGCCTCCTCTAATATTTCCGTAATATTTAGTGCACCCTCTTCTTGCCGGTCTTTAATATATTGAAACATAAAGGTAATTTCATTTTTGGTCCATTTACGATTCGTCTTTTTTGAATCCATGTTATTTTGATTATTTTCAGTCATATTAAACATCATCAAATTGTTAAAATAATAAACTAATGATCCAGAAGTCAAATTGTTTTTATTCTCCAACTCATGAATGAAAGACTCTTCTGATTGTCCTAATTCCTGATTCGCAAATGCCTCTTTCAGCTCAGATAGTGCGGATTTTAAACTCATAAGAATACCTCCTACATGATTATTAGAAATGAACGATTGGTACAAAAGCAATAATCCTAAACAACAATAATACAAGCATCAAAATCATTTGTCATTTCAAACGCACTTTCGTTATCATTCTCTTACTATATGTATTCGATCTTATGAATTTTTTATGGGTGTCGTTCAATCAAAAAAATCTATTACTAGTATTTACATGAACATGTTAATTATATAAAATTTGTAATTATCTGTAAACACCTTATTTAAATATTAATAGAGGCTTTTTTAGTAGAAAACAACAAAAAAGCCTTTCTTTTTGAATGAAGAAGGCTTTTTTTATAAACAAATATTATCGTTCCTTTAAGCGGATTTGTCTTTGCTTTTCAAAACAATGCTGGATAATTTTCATTTGATCAGGTCGTTTGATTGAAGTGAATTCTAGAGCTACATATCTTCTTTCGATCTCTCTCATCAAACTACTTCGAATTACTTTTCCTTGAATTGGGACTTGTACTAGTTCCTTACTCCGTAAATCTGGAACGAATAAGGTACCAGCAATTTCTTCACCCTCATGAAATTGGGAATCTAGTTTACATGAAAATAGTACTCCGCCAGCACTAATATTGATGGTATGTAGTTCATTCCCTTCAATCAATAAACGTAAATTTGAATTCACTCGAACATTTTCTCTATGTTGGATTTTGATAATCTCATTTTCATTCGGCTTCGCTAGGCGGAGCAGTGGAATGGTATCTCTAGTCCTGCCTATAATTTCAGTCCTAAATTCAAATTTATTTTCACCAATAATATAAGATATTTCTAATTTTGTCCCTATAGATAACAGACCAATTATTTCTCTATCAAGTGGAATACTAATGAGAATCTCTTTTTCTCCAATCTCGGCAATATTTGACTTACAGGATAGTTCATGGGTTAGTATATCGATCATTATGTTTTGATTCACTTTTGGATACATAGAGTCCTCCTGATAATCTGTTCAATTAAAATATGTCTTATTTATATTTTATCGGATATTGGAAAAAAAAGTTAAGGATAAAATTGCATAAAAAAAGGGCAATCACAAAAAAATTGCGCTGCCCCATATGATTAACGTAAGAAATCTACTAAAGAGGGTTGGATAATACGAGCACCAACAGATAAAGCAGCCCGCTGCACATTCTCTTGGGCTTTTAGATTGGTGATAACTTCTGCCATATCAACATCCTCTTCACCAGATAATAAGCGTGTAGTCGATACTTCAAGCCCGTCTATTCGTGAGATACTTAATTCCATCCGGTTCATTCGTGCACCTAATTCAGAGCGATGTCTGAGAAGGTTGTCCATTTGGCCGTCTAATTGTGCTAAATGGTCTGTTGATCCTGGATTGGGCGAACGAAAATCAGTTTCAATATCTGAAAGTACTTTAAAGATCCCGCCAGCTCCATCGTTGTTAAATACATCTATGCCCTTCACATTGATTTGCACTGTGTTATTTTGCCCCACCACTAATTCTAGTTTTTCATTGTTAGCATTTGTAAATTCTTTTGTAGCACTGCTATATGGAGGAGTTTTTACATCGGTACCTGCAAAAATATATTTTCCAGCTATCTGAGAGTTTGAAATCTCCCCTAGATGCTCTTTTAATTGGCTGATTTCTTCAGCAATAGCATTCCGGTCGGTTTCACTATTCGTTCCATTCTTACCTTGTATTGTAAGCTCTCTTACCCGTTGAAGTACAGAGGTGACTTCATCAAGTGCTTCGTCCGTTGAAGTCATCCAGGAAAGTCCATCATCTGCATTTCTTTTATACTGATCAATTTCGTTTAATGATGAACGATAAAACATGCCTCGTACTGCTGTTACTGGATTATCAGAAGGTTTATTGATCTTTCTGCCTGATGATACCTGTTCTTGTAATTGGTCCATCGTCTTATTGGTTCGCAGTAAATTAAACAACAAATTCTGATTCAATATATTTTGAGTGACACGCAAGGTCATATTATCCCTCCTACAAGCCTACACGGCCCATGCCGTTAATGATTTTATCTAGACATTGGTCCACTACTGTTACCATCCTAGCTGAAGCATTGTATGCCTGCTGGAACTTAATCATGTTCGCCATTTCTTCATCCAACGATACACCAGATACAGACTGGCGGCGGTTCTCTACTTGTTGAATAATCACTTCTGAGTTGCTTTGCATTCTCTGAGCTTCCTGTGAGTCAATACCTAGCTGACCGATAATATTACGGTAATAATCATCTGCCGTAGAGTTGATTCCAGGAAAACCAAGAGCAGTAAATTTAATATTAGCAATGTCTTGCGCATTTTTACCATTTCCTGTTGATGATTGGCCGGATGCTTCCTCCTTAGCTGCAGCTATCAAACTAGGAGATTTCAAAATATCAGGATTAACGGCAATATCATTCATATTCGTTCCAATAAAAAACGGCACTTTATTGGTAGAAGTTCCGTTAATATTATCCAAGTTCATCCCTTTTTCATGAACGGTATTAACGGCATTGACAAATGTCATCGCTAAATTATTCATTTTCTCCTGAATCGTAGGTATAGTGGATTTTACTCCCCCTCCTAAAATTCCAAAAGACTCAATTCTTCCTAATAATTCACCGGAATTTAAGGCAACTTGGGTATTCCCAATTTTGATATTTGCAGGATCTACAACCCCGCTTGATGTATCAACTGTTAGCGTGTTAGCTGTTTTCCCTGAAACAAGTAGAACGCCACCAACAGAGATATCTACTACTCCTGTATCTTTATTTGGAGGGGAAACCTTTACATCAACTAGCTTAGATAGCTGATCAATTAAAACATCCCGTTGATCATATAGATCATTCGGCTGATATTCATTTGGAACAAGCCGACCAATTTGATCATTGAGGTTTCCAATTTGTGCTGCTAATGAATTAACTGAATCCGTTTTCGTTTTAATAACTAATTTAAGATCATCCTGAATTTGATTTAACGACTCGGAAATATGTCTAAGAGTCTCGGTTACTGCTACCCCTTTTTGGCTTACAACGGCACGGGCGGCAGCACTGTCTGGATTCTTCGACAGCTCTTCCCACCCCTTCCAAAATTCATCCATTGTATAAGCTAATCCATCATCAGACGGCTCATTTAATAGCTCTTCCACCTTAGTAAGGGTATCACTTTTCGCTTCCCAATAACCCAAACTCTTATTCTCGCCACGTAGCTGCACGTCCAAATAGTCCTCACGTAAGCGAACAAGCTTATCTACTTCAACACCGGTCCCTAGTTGGATTTGCATACCTGGGATGGAAACTGGCTTTGTGGCGATCATTTCTGCCCGTTGACGTGTATACCCTGTAGTGTTTGCATTCGCAATATTATGACCAGTGGTAGAAAGGGCAGTTTGTTGTGCCGCAAGTCCTCTTTTTCCTAATTCGATCCCATGAAAGGTTGATGTCATGACAAATCCTCCTAAAAAATAAAACTCTAAATCTTCGCATCCAACATGCTAGTATAGCGATTTTTAGCATTTGGACCGTAGCCAATAGCCGGTTCTTTCCTAGCAAACATTCCAATAGAATATTGTATAAATGATAGAGAAGTTTGGATTAATTGTTGGTTATTCTCATTGATCTGAGAAATTTCCTGAATTAACTTGCGCAATTGTTTTGCAGCTGATGTTAGTTTAGCCTTATAAGTGTTATCTTGCTGTAACTTTATTAATTCTTCTAAGGTTTGGGAATCATCAGTAATCCCCTTCTGTTCCATATACTCTTGCACTTTTTGTTTTCTTATTTGTTCTAGTTTTTGAATTTCATCTACGCATAATGCTTCACGATGAATTTGACTTTGAAGACCCTGAATATTACCTTCCACCAGCAAGTTTCTTTTCCCTTTGGCCAAATCTAGTAATCGTTTATGTGCATCGACCATTGTTTCTAAGGTTTGAATAATTGTGTTCAGGGGTTCCATTTACTTGTCTCCTAGATTGATGTATTTTTCCAAAACGCAGTCATTTTCTCAGCAATTTTACTACTGTCTACTTTGTAGGTTCCGTCAGCAATTTGTTGTTTCAATTCTTGAATGCGCTGTTGACGTTGTGCTTGTTCAGACATCATGGCTTGAGAGATTTCACGGCCGCGTGATGATATGCTAACGTCTGCAGAAGTAGATGTCTTTTTAGTGGTGTTATTTGTATTTGAACGATTCGATTGATTTTGGTAGGAATAAAAACCAACTTTCGTATCATTAATTCTCATTTGTAGTTCCCTCCTATTCCTTTATTAATTCTTATCGGTATATTTTTTAAATAGTTTAGTTATCATAATAAATAATAATTATTTTGTTTCTTTATAATTGAATGGCTCTGTTAAAATTGCCTGTTGATTTCCGCT
>NZ_JBCNAC010000205.1:0-7379 GCF_050477885.1 Neobacillus rhizosphaerae | reverse complement strand
CCTGATAACTTTTCAAAACTTGAAGTTCCTGCCTTAGCTTGGGCGATATTTGAAACAACAGGACCTTTCCCTAGTACGCTACAGGAAACTTGGGGAAGGATTTATTCAGAGTGGTTTCCGTCTTCCAATTATCAGGTAACCGAAGGACCCGAAATCTTGTCGATCAAAACCAAAGATTTAACATCACCAACTGTTAAAAGTGAAATTTGGATTCCAGTCTTAAAAAAATAACTTAAAAGGACCATAGGGACGGTTCGAAGCCACTGAAAAACTCATCCTAAAAACTGGTAAGTAGGATGTAGATATCTATAAAAATAAAAAATCCTCCAAACTTGGTATAATGGAATTGACTAGAAACCATAACCAAAAAAAGGAGGATTTTTTTATGCTTAAAGACAAAGATATGCAATTAAGCATCTATTCATTATTATACGATAAAATACCAGAAAATCATAAGCTTAAGTTACTCAAGGATAACGTTGACTTTACTTTTATTAATAAACTTCTTGAAAAGTCCTACTGTAAATATTACGGAAGACCCGCAAAAGAACCTGAGCTTATGGTAAAGATTTTAGTTCTTCAATATCTTTATAATCTATCTGATGAACAGGTTATTGAAGATGCATCTTGCATATATGTATTTTCTTGAAACAATCCAGATGAAGGGCTTCCTGATCCGAGTCTATTATCCAAATTTAGAGTACATAGATTACAAGGTGTAACGTTAGATGAGATCGCCTTGGTTTTCTTGGAACCGATGTTTAGCTGGCTATCTACTGATTTAGCTTGTTATCCTGATACCTTAAACTTAAAAACAATGGTGCATCCTAGACCAGGTGGCATTCGACCTTTCATTGAACTTGAACCATTCGACCATCCTTTAGCGGTGGAATTCAGAGAGGGTATAACCATAGAACGGGTACAAGAGATTGCTGACAGCTTTGTATTAATAACGATAACTAAGAAAAAAGGCATTGAATCGAAATCAATGTTCTTTTTTGCTAGATAGACTGAGCCAGTATACTTATCGAAAAAAGTACTTTGTGAAGAGATGTACTTAAGCTAACGGAGCAGGTTAGTTTAAGAAATGATTAGCATTGAATTAGGGAATGGGGAGTGGACTATTGGAAATTTTATATAGTTTTATTGTCGGGATTCTATTCTTAATGGTCGGTATTATCGCATACTTTCCCCCTCCAAATTTACCTTTTGTAATAAGATTTTTAATTATACTTTTTGGGGTAGGATTTATTTTGTCCTCATTTTAAGAGTATTGGGCTTTATTCCTTCTTAAACAAATGATGCAGGTTAATTCAATAATTGGAAGGAAAAAGGTATTTAAAAGGGGAATAACTTAATATACCAAATTAAATAAAGGAGAGGTGATTATGAGTAAATCATTTATTGAACAAGTTCATTATATTAGAATTCCTGTAAAAGATTTAGAGCAGTCTGCACAATGGTATAGAGATGTATTAGGGCTTCAATTGTTAACCATTACTGAAGACCCATTTGCAATTTTTAAAGTAAATGAGGGAACTTTTTTACTTATCTTAGTTCCTACTGAAGATGAAACATTTGCACATTTTACAATTGATAATGAACAAGCATTTAGCATTGGCTTTACAAGTCCAGAATTACCTCAATTTCATCAACACTTAATTGATAATCAAGTGAAGGTTGAGGATATAAAAGATGATAATGGTCATGCGTATTTCCATTTTTATGACCCAAATGGTAATAAACTTCAAGTACACTGGTAAGATAATAATAAATAAATTACCTTATTTCATTAAAGGGTGCGATTCTTCAAAAGATGAGGAACGCTTTTTCCTTATTCAAGTAACGTAGCAGTTATGTTGAAGAAGGATTAACCTCTGTTCATGTAGAACTAACTAACGATTTAGGTTTGTTCTAATATGACTTAGGAAAAAGGGGGAGTAATATGGATTTCGAAAGATTTAAAGAATACCTATTGAAAGAATATAATATGGGGGAAACATCTGCTGACCAATATGTAGGTCGGTTAAAAGGAATTATAAATAGAGGGCTATACAATGGGGAAAGTACCCTTACCCCAAGTCTATTAGCTGCTTTAGAAAGGGAATATAGTGAGAACTCAATGAAAAACTATATACCAACAATTGAGCGGTATATAAAATTTCTTAAAAAAATCGGGGAGATACAATGATAAAATAAAGGCCGCTACCTACTATAGTGGGAGCTTTTGTAACTCAAGAATTGTGTTATTCAAACAAATTAATCAACTGGAAGAACGAATTTAACTTTCCAATCAAATTTACATTCTATCTTGATGAATTAATTTCCTTTTCTCTTAATTTGAAAAATTTCTTTAGTACCTTTTAAGACCGGATTGACGAAATTGAAACGACAGATCTTTATTAAGCTAAAGGAGGTTGGTGGAACAAGAACGATGAAAATCCATCTCTGTTTTATGTCTCATTTGAAAGAAAATGCGAAGTAATGTTAACTATATCACTTGATATTTTGCTATATACTCATCAAGCTGTTGACTAATTGCTATTGTTTTTTCACTTGCAAGTCCCTCTTTTAACCCAGCTTGAATCATTTCTTTTCGTAAGGACTTGATTATTAATAATAAGTTACCTTTTTTATCAGTAATTGGCATTGTTAACATAAAACGGCTCCTATTTACAAATATTCACTTGAAAAATATAACAAAAAATAGAAGTACGGACAACCCACTTAACAAAAAGGACACAATTTGTTCAAATTAAAATCAAATGTCAAACTTCTAGGAAAATGTGCAAAAAAAAAAGAGAGGGGTGTTTCTTAAACTATCGAAGTGCTATTGCTCCATAAAAGCAATCGCTTTGTATGCCACTTGCACCCGTTCTCTTTGTTTGTTTAGGTAGTTTTATTTTAAGAGCTTTTCTAAATAAATGTATTAAGAATGTTTTGGATATTGCCCTACTAGATAAATAGCACTGATGATTCTCTTGTTTATCCATTTTCTATTTACCTCGCTATTTAAATGGTCAAATATATCCTTTCTTCCTTCTTCAGTTGTTACATAATGATGGGGCAGATTATTGAGACTGTATGCTACTATATCAGTTCTGCATTTTTGACATTTACAAAAAAGTTGAAAATCCGGACTAAACAATAAAAAGGTAACAAGAGATTCGACTAATTCTTCCATAACATTGATGTAATTTCTTTCCACTTTGAAATCTCCTTCTTGTTTAAGAACTCATTATATTTATCGACTATTTTTCTCAGATAATTAGTTTACAATGTAAAAAACTATAAAAACGAAAAATTTAGGTTTCTTATGTTCTAAAGAATTCTGGCAAACAAACATTAATATTATTCACATGCGGAACGTTTGTTCGTGTGTAATATTACTGAGGTGAAAATTATGGCTATTTGTGACAGAGGAATGACAAAATTGCAAGCAGCATTTCAATTGCCGGAACTAGCGAAGACTCAACGGAATTTTTGGCGTGATACTGAACGGAGAAGGAAGCCCATAATTGACGAACATGAAACGGAAGAATATGACTTGCGTATAGCTTATGCAATGGAATACGGCCATGCGGTGAAGGTGACGATATGGCATGACGGATTTACTCACTACACAGCTGGTCGTGTTCATTACGTAAATCCGTTGACGAAGGAGATTCGCATCGAAGCAGAGACTGGTGAATTTGAACTTGTGGCTTTTGAAAGTGTTGTCGGAGTGAAGGTCGTTAGTTAATTATATTTAGTATTGCGTCTACCTAAAGCGGGTTGTCTTTTTTCCTTATTAAAGTAGCGGATGATTGTTTAGTTTAACAATTAAACTAACTCATCTAAAGGTTGCTAGAGTTTAAGAAGGACCGTAACAGTTGCGGCCCTTTTTTCTTATTGATGTAACGAAGCAGGATAGTTAAAGAAGGAAATCAAATATATTTGGCGAATTTGATAATGAAATCTCGAAAAGAAGAGGAATTTTTTTATGGAATATATGGATTTAATGAATCAGGAAGGTTACATCTATTTTCACAGCTTAATAGAACCCGAAACCAATTCGTTAAGAATTTTTGTTGATAGATGTAAAGTTAGCCAGCAAGGTGATGATATTGAAGTAGGTAAACATATTATTAGAGACGTACACCCAATAGAAGTCGATGAAGAATTGGCAATATTACAGTTAGACTTTAATTCATATGTAGCCTATTCAATTATTAATGAGTCATTTACTGTTTTAGACGACTATGAAATCTTTGAAGGAAATTCATTTCGAATATTTAAGAAATCAAGATATTTAGACTTCATTAACAAAGGTACTATCGTTATCGATGTATTTCCAGAAGAGCAACTTGTTCATTACGAGATAGCATGTTTAGACTATATCATTGAAGTTATTTCTTTTGATAAACCAATAGTTACTAAAATTAAAAGGGAATTATTCTTGAGCTAACAGGGGCGTTTATCCAGCAGGATTAACCGCCTTTTTTGTTGAATTCCTTATTGAACAAACGATGCAGGTTAGTTTAAAAAAAAATAAAAATCAACCATTTACCGAATTATGGTAATGCTAAAATAGTAAACTTATATTAGGAGTGAGAGAGTTTGGTGATAATTTACGGCTTAGCAGGTTTGTTGGGTCTATTTCTTCTTATTGTTTATGCCGTTAGTTTTGGCATTGATAATTCTAAGCAAGTTAAGCTTTTAAGGTCTGAACTTAAAGAAATAAAAAAAGAAATAAAAATATTAGGGGAAAATCAGAAATAGGTAATGTTTTTACTCAACTAACAGGGTGCTGTAGTTGAACGAGAAAAGCAATAAGAATTATTTAGAACATATAAGGTTGATTTGATATGGTTTTTTTATACTTACTACTATTTTTCATTTTCGGTTTTGGTTTTGTAATCACTTTAATAGACGCAATTAAGGGAGAAGCTTCAAGACATTTAGCAACTCTCCTTTTTGTTCTATTGTCTATTATTGCAATACTTACTACATCCACTTTGCAAGCATTTCTTTAAGTGTAAGTTGCTTTAAAAGAAGGTTCATTATATTCATTTATTTAATTGACTTAGCTTTAAAAAGAATCAGAAGGACATAGCTGAAGTTAGTCAAAGATCGCTGTCGCGGTCTTTTTGCTTATTGTATTAACGGAGCAGGTTAGTGAATAAAGAAATGGTAAAAGGATGTAAAAAGAGGCAAAATAAAGGTAATAAAGTTTAAGATGTTAAAGTGAAAGTAGGAGATGGTGATATGTCAGAAGATGAATTATTCTCAAATAAGGCATCTAATGTTTATGAAATATATTCAAAAATACTCGATTTATTGAAAGAAATTGGACCTTTTGAAATTGAGTTTAAAAAGACTTCTATACATCTTTTGAATAAATCTTCCTTCGGAGGAGTTCATCCAAAAAAGAAATGGTTAGATTTTAATTTAGTAACAAACCGACAGATTGAACACGAAAAGATTACTAAAGTTGAACAAGTTTCAAAAAACCGATTTCACAATAACTTTAGATTTTATAGTGAAGACGAACTAAATCAAGAGTTTTTAGTTCTTTTAAAAGAATCATATCAATTAATGAGTTAGTTAGAGAAAGGATATTTATTACCAATGAACAGGATTTTCTTTGGAATTATATCTAGTATAATATTTGGTTTATTCTCTGTACTACTAATGTTCCCGATGAAATTTGAAGATAAACGTATTGCTATTATTGGCTCATTTATTAATTGTTCTACGATTGGTTTCTTAATAACAGTGACTGTTCTTCCTATGTATAGTTGGACAGGAGACCTTTAAATTAAAATGTTTCCTTTCTTCTGACAGACTTATTAAATTTCAAAAACAATACATTTATTCCTCTTTTCGTATAGAAAAACTTATTAAGAAACATGCACTAGAAAAAATATAAATCATATATAGGTGATATCCCGTTTGAATGCTTGAGGAGGATATTATGAAACCTATGTTACCAAGTGAAAAATATTTCGGTAATTTAGAACTAATTTATGCATTTTATGGGGCTATGCCTACAGGTGTTACTGTTTCAGAAACCGGTCGTATTTTCATTTGCTTTCCGAAATGGGGAGACGATGTTAAATTTACGGTGGCGGAAATTGTTGAGGATAAATTGCAGCCTTATCCTAATTTACAAACCAATTTGGTGGACCCCGAGAATATCACAATGACTTTCATCAGTGTCCAAAGTGTAGTATCTGATGGAAGGGGAACGCTTTGGATATTAGATACAGCGGCACCCAATTTTTCTGAACCTATTAAAGGGGGGGCAAAATTAGTCGCTGTTGATTTAGAAACCAATACAATAAGAAAAGTATTTACCTTTACAGAAGATGTTGTCCTGCCCACAACTTATCTGAATGATGTCCGTTTTGATTTTCGTGTTGGAAAAGCAGGTTATGCCTATATAACGGATTCTTCTTCCAAAGGACCAGGAGCTATTATCGTCGTAGATTTATCAAATGGAAACGCGTTTAGACGGTTAAATGGGGCAAATTCAACTTCACCAGATCCCTATTTTTTACCGAAAGTAGAAGGTCAAATTTTAATGAATCGAAACAAAGATGGTTCAACTTCTCCATTTAGATTGGCGTCTGATAGTCTTGCGATTTCTCCCGATGGAAAGATATTATATTATGCTCCTCTAACCAGTCGTCATTTGTTCTCGATCTCAACAGAAGCGCTGAGAGACAGAATGATACCTGACATGGATTTACCTTATCATGTGGAGTATTGGGGAGAAAAAGGTGCGTCTGATGGAATGATCACCGATGCAAAGGGAACTGTTTATGCTGGTGATTATGAAAACAACAGTATCCGTAAGATATTGCCAAATGGCATAATGGAAACTATCGCACATGATCCAAGAATTTTGTGGCCGGATACTTTTTCAATTGGTCCGGATCAATATTTGTATGTCATTGTGAACCAATTACATCGACAGCCTAGATTTCATTATGGTAAAGACTTACGACAGAAACCTTATAGTTTACTTCGTATCAAAATTGATGAATTTCCTGCTCCGACCTTTTCATAATATATAGTGTAAAACAAACACGAGTTAGCAATAAGGATTAACGTTATTTACTTCCGCCAAATAAACTCATAATGGTTTAATAGGAACAGTTTGTTAAAACTGTTCCTGGAAATTTTTATATTTTCGGTAAGTTCAATACTGTATTGATATTATTTAAATCCAAACTGATCTGTTCGTTTGTATCCCAAGCATGGTACCATCCTTTTTCTACCATATATGCGGATTTACCGAATTGAACAAAAAGAGGCATTTAACATAGTTGGTATCATGAAAAGAGTTCCCATTATTTTTGAAGGAGAAAATCTGGAAATTACAGCCATGTGGA
>NZ_JBCNAC010000204.1:0-2522 GCF_050477885.1 Neobacillus rhizosphaerae | reverse complement strand
GTCCCCCAGCGCTTTAACGCGCCGGGGGACTGTCCCCTCTTTTTTCGTTTTTTTAACTCATTTTCGGCTTAGCCACCAAGCCTTGTTGTTCAGATGAGTCCTTCTGAATCAGGAAGGAGGTGAGTAAGGCCAAGATACTGCCTACAAACCCGAATATAAAGAGATGATGAATGCCTTGCATAAAGTTGGCTCCGCTTGTTAATAACGCTCCCATGATGGTTACGCCAATGGCAGTCCCCATATTCCGGCAGAACATAAAGAAAGAAGTGGAAATCCCTCTTTCCGTTGCGCCGACCAGCTGCTGCACACCGATCATGCCAACGGTAGTGAGTAGACCGAACGCTAAGCCTTGAACAATCATCACTAGAAAAATAAACCAGAAACCGTGACTTGGATCAAGCAGAGTTAACAGTGCGCCAGACAGGAACAATAAAGCATTCCCGATGATTAACAAGATGCGATAGCCATACTTTAAGATCCATTTACCTGCTGGCACGGCCGCGGCCATCCAACCAATAGCCGTTCCGAGTAAGGCCACTCCGCTTAGGAACAGCGAAAGCCCAGCGATATTTTGCAAGAACAACGGAACAAAACTGGAAGCCCCAAATAAAGCGGTCGTCCCAATAAAGGCATTGATGTTGATGCTTGATATCATCTTATTTTTAAACATTGAAAGCGGAACGATAGGTGACTCTTGTTTCTTTTCGAAAAAGTAAAAGACCACTAAGAAGACAATACCGATGATTGCGTATAGGACGCGATTGTCCTTCACAATCGTATCTAATAGCAGGAACGTGACACCGACAGCGAATAGAATAGCGCCGATGTAGTCGACCTTCGCTTTTCTAGGTTGATAATTTTCTTTGTAAGGAAGCAGTGTGATAAACGAAATTAAGCACACCGGCAAATTGACGAAGAAAATCCAGCGCCAGGTCATAAACTCTACAAAGAATGATCCTAGTAATGGTGCAAGTACGGCGGACAAGCCCCACATCGCCGTAAACAAGGCTTGGATTTTGCCTCGTTTTTCAACGGAAAACAAGTCACCGGCAATGATCGCAGGGAACGGCATCATGAATCCCGCGCCAATTCCTTGTACGGCACGGAAAAGGACCAATTGGACCATGTTAGCGGAAATTCCGCAAAGGAGCGATCCAACTAAGAATAGGAGGATTCCGGTACCAAATACTCTTTTACGTCCGAATAAATCTGATAATCTACCAGCCACAGGTGAAAGAATAGTGCTGGTAATCATGTAGGACGCGAACGACCACGCATAGAGGTCAAAACGGCCTAACTCTTTTGCAATGATGGGCATCGTCGTATTCATAATCGTCGAATCGATGGATGCAACTAACATCGCAAGAACAATACTAACCATCACAGTTGTTCTGCTTTTCATCTATATAACCCCTTTGTTATCGAAAAATTTCCGAAATGTAAAAATCTTGAACTTGAGATATAGTAAAGCAAATTGTTGTGCCTGTCAAGAAGAAAGCGGCGGGGAGGTTGGCTTTTTTAATAGATATGTAGATATCCTCTTAAAATATGTAGATATAGATGGAATTTGTGTAGATAAAGTTTAAAAGTCTGTAGATATCTCTGGAAAATGTGTAGATATATCACGAAAGTGTGTAGATAAATAGGTAACAAGTCCATTTTCCTGTAAAATAGGACAAATAGACATATATAACGAAAGGAGGTTTTGCGCATGGGAAGGAGAAAGTGGTGGATTATTGCGGTAATCATCTGGATGACCGGAATCTTCTGTGCGACACAGCTTCCGTACTTCACGGGCGAAAATACATCCAAGACCATTGAAAAGGTAGTCGATACGGAGCACAAGAGTATTGATACACCAAGTGCGGACCATGGGGTGATTAAGGTGATCAACTTCCTTATTCGAAAGGCGACACATCTTACTGCTTTTGGAATCTTAGCATTTTTATTGTTCAAATCCCTTGAAACCACTCGTTTTTCATATCTACTCGCTTGGATTCTGACGGCTCTATACGCGATGAGTGATGAATATCATCAATCCTTTATGCCCGGCAGGACGGCTACTTATAAGGATGTCCTAATTGATGCCTGTGGGGCATTGGTTGTTTTGTCGCTCATTTATCTTTTTAGAAAAAAGAAGAGAGCCTATTAGAAAAAGAAGGAAAGAGCAACCACCCATGCTCTTTCCTTCTTTTTTAATTATCGTGTACAATTGGCTGGTCCAGCACATCTGTATCAACTGTATTGGTTGAACTTGCTCCATTAATCGTTACAATATTTACACCAGTGTTGCTAATACCCGAACCACTGAAACTTTTCGAAGCACTCTTCGGCGATACAAATACCGCTCCGCCAAACTGTACTATTCCGCCACTCACTGTATCAATCTTCACTTGCCCTGGCACAAAAGACATACACAAACATCCTTTTCAATTAAACGTGTAATGTAGTCTATGCTAAAGTCCAACCATTTGTTCATTGGGGACAGTCCCCCGCTGCGTTAAAGCGCCGGGGGACTGTCC
>NZ_JBCNAC010000203.1:0-2501 GCF_050477885.1 Neobacillus rhizosphaerae | reverse complement strand
AGAACGCTTCTACGTTACCCGGTTTATCATTCCGTACACAAATAAGTAACGTAGACAAAAGCCCTCCCAAATATACGGATGGTTCTTTATATCTCCAAAGTTATTTTTCAAAGCAATTAATTAAAGTTAATCCCCGGTTAATCATTTGTTTAACAGATGACTCCCAAGAAGTATTTTGTAGCTTACCCATGACAGCGTTTACATTTTGGTGATTGGCATCATGAAGTTTATAGAGTTCGAGAATCTCTAAGCGCAGCAACCACTCTTTTGGATACCGTTCATTTAAGATGGCTAAAACCTCTTCCAAATGGGCCTCACTCTCATCATTCCAAACCGAGCCTTCACGTAGGTTGCGAATTTCTTCATATAAGTTTTCTAGCTCATTCCATTCAAGATGTTCCATCATTTCCTCTAGTTCTTCGTTCTCTGCCCATTCAAAATAGGCATTAGGATCGGCAGCACCAGCAAATACTGAATCAATGCTTGCACCCACGGCCATATCGAATGTCCCCCATGCTGGTTCAAACAGTACCTGATCCTTATAAGCTACTTGGCAATCTTTAAAGGAGATAATAACAGGTTTGGTGTCTGAAAAAAGAATTCCTTTCACCGTTCCCTCAACCAACACTCCGCTCTCAAATGATAATTGAACCTTCTTATCAACCTCAATACCCAAATCCTTTAATTGAGCCATCGAGCAATGTTCTAAGATTATATTTCCCTTTAAGCGACCAATTGGTGTACCAAAGCCTTTGCGATGTGTTTCTTTCCCATGCCCAGCCAGTTGTTGGTTATTGCAGGCTAATGCTGTTGGACCCTTTGTCTTAAAATAAACGGCTTCCGTTTTATCATTAATTAAGACATCAGCTAGTGTTCCTGTAACTTGCAGCCCAGAGGAAAAACAAATGGTTGCCGTATTATCTGTCTGCAGTGCTTGAACGAGACTCTCGGTTCCGCCTTTTCGAAACGCCATCGTCGATGCAAAATCATCTATGGCCGCCACTAGGTCATCAAAGCTTTTACAAACAAATAATTGCGGCTGCGGTTTCGTCACATCATATGGTGTACTTATACAGGCTTCAACGGAAAATGGTATTTTACGGACGTCATCCTTCAAACAGCTTTGACTCTCACCTACCGAGGATAGTAAGCCAGCCCCATATATTTTGGGATTATCTAGTTCCCCTATTAACCCATATTCGACAGTCCACCAAAACAGCCGTGAAACCTTATCTGCTTCAGTTAAACCTTGCAATTTACTACGAGCCTCCGTTACATTCAATTCCGCCTCTTTTACTTGCTCCGGAGTCGAATTAGGGTCTTCTGCTACAATCGTTAAATGACGAACAGCCATAAATACCTGTGCCTTTTCTTTACTTGAAAGAGCCTTTGCCCCCATTTCACCAATTTTCCTTACAAATTCACGGTAGGCTTCATCTAAAAGAATAGGTGCATGCCCTGCCGCTTCATGAAGCATATCTGGTGCAGGTGTATAAGCAATGTTTTGAACATTTCGAATCTCTGTGGCGATCGGCAAGAGGCGATTGGCTAAAAAGCCATAAAAGGCTGAGCCTGGAATCAGTCCATCAATGGTCACCGCTCCCCAGCCAACTTTCGAAAGACTCGTATTCATATCATCCACTTTTGGTATCGATTCTGTCTTGATCCCTGAATCTCTTAATCCATTGACATATGCAGGGTGGGCAATTTCTTTTAAAAAATAATGATTCTGCTTCATAACAAAACGCCAAACTGCATGCTCGATTGGCGTATAGCAATGATAATATTGCTTTGAAATATATGGCAGTAAATTTGCAGGAATGTTCTTTGTTCCTTTTCCAGTCATGATAGACCTTCCCCTTTTCAAAGAATATTTAAGATATGGATTTTTTAAGCTAATGAAAGCATTTTTGGTCGGAGCCGTTCCTTTGCCCTTTTCATTCTTGTTTTAACAGTAGACATCGGAAGATTACTTTTTTTCGCAATTTCTAGTAGAGACAAATCTTGATAATAATAAAGATAAATAGGATATCGATAAATTTCGGGTAATAGGTTTATCTTTTCCGCCATTTGCTGAGCGGAAAAATTATGTAGGACTTCCTCTTCTGGAATGTAGGGAGATTCGACTGAGACAGAATACGAATACACCTCTTCTCTCCAAAAATGCTTTGATTTATTTTCCTTTCTCCAATAATCTCGGCATTTATTGATTGCAATCGTAAATAACCAGCTTTTATATTTACCTTGCTCCTTAATTGAAGGATATGCTAAATAAGCAGAGAGTAACACCTCCTGATAAAGATCCTCCGCAAGTTCCTTATGTTTGACTAACGAAAAAATATATTTATAGATGGTTTTCCCATATTCATTGACTAATTCCTCAAACGAATTCACTAATTGTTGTTTCATTTCTGCCATTCCCTCCAAACAAAAAACTTTCTATATTAATAGACGGAATGGACCGACCGAACCCCTACACTATCTTTTTGGGGACAGTCCCC
>NZ_JBCNAC010000202.1:0-4050 GCF_050477885.1 Neobacillus rhizosphaerae | reverse complement strand
TTATCTGCAGGTGTTAAGTTACCACTTTGACCAATAACAGCAATCTTGTTTTTATTTACAAGATCAATAAATTCTTGATTTTCAATTTCTACATGGAAGCCTTCAACTGCTTCTAATTTATCAATAGTTCCCCCCGTATGCCCCAATCCACGACCAGACATTTTAGCAACTGGTACACCTAGAGCAGCAACTAGTGGTCCAAGAACTAGAGTAGTTGTATCACCCACACCACCAGTGGAATGTTTATCAACTTTAATTCCCTCAATTTGAGACAAGTCGATCTGATCACCTGACTCAACCATTGCCATAGTTAAATCGGCTCTTTCTTTTTCAGTCATTCCTTTAAAGTAAATAGCCATCGTTAAAGCACTTACTTGATAATCAGGTATTGAACCGTCTGTATATCCGTTTATAATAAACTGAATTTCCTCTGTTGTTAATTCCTGACCGTCTCTTTTCTTCTCTATTAAGTCAACCATTCTCATGTTTATCACCGCTTCTTTATAGTATCTATTTTTATTTTGCCATACCTTTTACTATTTCTTTTATATAGCGAAGGAAATCAGCTTTCACTCTTTCTGTTGTTTCAATTACTTCATCATGTGTTAGCGGCTGATCAAGAATCCCTGCTGCCATATTAGATATACATGAAATACCAAGAACCTTCATCCCGCTATGACGCGCTACGATTACCTCAGGAACTGTAGACATTCCGACTGCATCTCCACCCAGCACTCGTGCCATCCGAATTTCTGCAGGTGTTTCATAAACAGGTCCTGGATTTCCAAGATAAACCCCTTCTTGAACCTTTATATTTAAACGGCTAGCGATTTCTTTCGCTGCAGCACGTAATTCTTTTGAATAGGCTTCGGACATATCTGGGAATCGTACACCAAGTTTAGAATCATTTGGTCCAATTAATGGGTTTGTCCCCATATTATTAATGTGGTCAGTAATAATCATTAAATCTCCTGCAGAGAAGCTTTCGTTTACACCACCTGCTGCATTTGTCACAATGAGCATTTCCACGCCTAATTCTTTCATTACGCGAACAGGGAATGTCACTTTATCCATACTATATCCTTCATAGAAATGGAACCGGCCCTGCATAGCTACTACCTCTACTCCATTTAATAAACCAAATACAAGTTGTCCAGCGTGACCTTCAACTGTAGAAATAGGGAAATCTGGTATTTCATTGTAAGGAATTTTAACTGGGTTCTCAATTTCATCTGCTAATACACCAAGACCTGAACCTAGGATTAATCCAATTTTCGGTGTATTTGCATATTTTTCCTTCAAAAAAGAAGCGGCATTATTGATTATTTCAAAGTTCATCCTCTTACTCCTTTTCAAGCTATTTAATATAGCTATTTTTTTATACATCTCATTTATTTCAATTCATTTAAAAAGCTTTTACCATACTTAGGCATTTTTACACTGAAGTTTTCAGCAACAGTTGCTCCAAGATCAGCAAAGGTTTCTCTTAATGGAATTTCTTTACCCTCAGTCATACTCTTTGAATATACGAGAAGTGGAACATATTCACGCGTATGGTCTGTACCTGGGGCAACAGGATCATTTCCATGGTCAGCTGTTATCATTAGTAAATCGTCTTCTTTCATTTTTGCAAAAACTTCAGGCAGGCGTGCATCATATTCCTCTAATGCTTTTCCATAGCCCTCAGGATCGCGGCGGTGACCATATAATGCATCAAAGTCTACAAGGTTTAAAAAGCTGATACCTGTAAAGTCCATATCAAAGGTTTCAACAAGCTTATCCATTCCGTCCATATTAGAGACAGTTCTTAGTGACTTTGTCACACCTTCTCCATCATAAATATCAGAAATTTTTCCGATTGCAATAACATCAAGACCCGCATCTTTCAATTCACTCATTACAGTCCGGTCAAATGGTTTTAAAGCATAATCATGACGGTTTGCTGTACGTTTAAAGTTTCCTGGCTCCCCCAAGAACGGACGAGCAATAACACGACCAACCATATATTTCTCATCAAGTGTCAATTCACGAGCGATTTTACAAATTTTATATTGTTCTTCAATTGGAATAATTTCCTCATGAGCCGCAATTTGTAGTACTGAATCGGCAGAAGTATAGACGATTAATGCGCCTGTTTTCATATGTTCTTCACCGAGTTCATCTAAAATTTCTGTTCCACTTGCCGGTTTATTCCCGATAATTTTTCTACCTGTGCGTTTTTCCAATTCGGAAACTAGTTCATCTGGAAAACCTTCAGGGAATACACGGAAAGGTGTTTGAATATTTAAACCCATGATTTCCCAGTGTCCGGTCATGGTATCTTTTCCGTTAGAAGCTTCCATCATTTTAGTGTAGAATGCTAACGGTTTTTCCGCTTTCTCTATGCCTTTCAGTTCACGGATATTACTTAAACCCAACTTACCCATGTTGGGCATGTTGAGTCCATTCATTCTCTCAGCAATATGGCCCAGCGTATCAGAGCCTTTATCTCCAAACCGTTCAGCATCCGGTGCTTCACCAATACCTACTGAATCCATAACAATAATAAAAATTCGTTTATATGTATTTGCAGCCATACGATTCTTCCTCCTTTTATCCATAGAAACCGTTTGCAAATGGTAACATTACAATACTATGTTTCCCTCTTTAAATTAAGATTATGAGACCTAATAAAATTCTATTTGTCAGAAGTCTGACATCTCTATTTTACTAGATGTTTAGGAAATTACAAGAAAAAGCTACCGAAAATTTTCGGTAGCTTTTTGACACTTTTGTGACTTACAGACTACTAATCTCTTAAGCCCTAGGATGAAATTTACTATACACATCCTTCAGTCTTGTTTTTGTTACATGAGTATAAATTTGGGTCGTGGAAATATCTGCATGCCCCAACATTTCTTGGACTGCTCTTAAATCTGCGCCATTTTCTAAAAGATGGGTAGCAAAAGAATGTCTAAGTGTGTGCGGAGTCAGTTCCTTTTCTATGCCTGCTTCTTTTGTTAACTTTTTTAATATCTTCCAAAAACCCTGTCTCGTTAACCGCTTTCCCTGATGATTTAAAAACAAAGCCTGCTCCCGGTATTTTTTTGAAACAAACTGTGGTCTACCAGTATCTAAATAAAGCTTAATGGCATCAGAAGCTGTACGCCCAATAGGAATAATACGTTCCTTATTTCCTTTGCCAATACAACGAATAAATCCCATGGTTAAGTGGACATTTTCAATATCTAAATTAATTAACTCACTAACACGAATCCCCGTTGCATATAAAAGCTCAAGCATCGCTTTATCCCTGATTCCATAGTGGTCTTTCTGCTTTGGTGTTTCTAAAAGAACTTCTACTTCCTGCAAACTCAATACCTTTGGCAAAGATTTCTCTAACCTTGGTGTTTCGATTAAAATAGATGGGTCCTGGTCTGTTGCCTTATCACGTAATAAAAATTGATGAAAGGCTCGAACCGAGGCAATATGTCTTGCCAAAGTCTTAGAGGATTTCCCTTGTTCCTTTAAAAATCCTAAAAAATGTACAATATGAATACGTTGAACATCATTTAATGTTAGGACGGATTCAACATTTTTTAAATAATGAAGATAGCTTTTTAAATCCCGCTCATAAGACACAATCGTATTCTTAGCCAGCCCTTTTTCCACTATTAAAAAATGCATAAAATCCTTTAATTGATCTTCCATCACATTACTCCCCATTTAAATAAAACAACATCAGCCGATCTAACAAGGAAGAATTTTCTTCTTCTACTGCATTGGACACTTTCAGTGCAGATCCTTCCGGTTCATCATAGCGATGATAATTTTGATATTCTTCAGATACCCACATGATACCATAATAAAAGAGAATCGTGCACCCAGTGAAAAGGATAAAAACCTTTAATGTTTGTAGTGCTACTTTAATAAAAGACATCTATCTTCCCCCAATTAATGATTACTAGTAAAAGCTATGCCAGAATGTACAAGTTTTATACCTAGACTCTATTAATAGTGGGGAAATATTTCAGCTTTTTAGTCTTTTATAAAAGGCTTTGTTAAACTTGT
>NZ_JBCNAC010000201.1:0-8561 GCF_050477885.1 Neobacillus rhizosphaerae | reverse complement strand
ATCAACACTGTTCTTTAACACAGACTTATAAAAAGAAAAAGCCCCTTTCAGAAAAAAAGGACTTTTTTATGTTATTCAGTTTTCTCTTCTTTTTCTTTATCTTGGCAACGGTAACAGATTCCATGGAAGGTCAGTCGATGGTCTTTTATTTTAAAATTCCATCTGCGTTCTACAACCTCTTCCACATCTTCTAATAAATCTTCCTGAATTTCATCAACAGCGCCACATTCAATACAAACAAGATGATGGTGAAAATGTGCCGCACCTTCCTGACGAAGATCATAGCGGGAAACACCGTCACCAAAGTTAATTTTATCAACAATTTTTAGTTCTGTTAGCAATTCGAGTGTTCGGTAAACAGTTGCTAAACCAATTTCAGGCGATTTTTCTTTTACGAGGAGGTACACATCTTCTGCACTTAAATGATCCTCTTCATTTTCTAGCAAAACTCGAACGGTTGACTCACGCTGAGGTGTTAATTTATAACTCGCTGAATGCAACTGTTTCTTTATTCTCTCAATTCTAGTTTCCATCCTGAATGCCCTCCCTCGCCACTGTTAATTCTCATTATAACAGATGAGAAAAGAGAGTCAAAATAAAATTATTATAAACAACAGTTTATAATAATTATTAAGTGAATATTATTTTAAAAAACCTGAACTAACCACAGTTTTCATTAGCCAGGGAGATAAAAAGGCTTCAATTCCTGATGCAGCGGAAATAAAGATGACTGCTGCAATGAAGGCAATAATGTAACTTTTAAAAAACGGCATAATAGGCTGAGCATATTTTTTCATAAATTGTTTTTTTATCATTCTAAGTGAGAAAATAACTGATAAAGCAGCCATCATGATAAACACCGGAATGATAATCAAATTCTGCGGCAAGATGGAAACAAAGGCTAACATAAACCCCTTCCACCCCATTTGACTAACTAGAAAACCAACCGTAAACCCAACAACCATACCCTTAATAAATAAGAGAATGAGAATGACCGGTAGTCCAATAATTGAGATTCCCAATATCCACATAAGTCCAATAAACTTACTGTTATGAAAGAAGCTCTGTAAAAATAAATCATTGTCTTCTGATACTTTCCCATCAGACACTTGCCCAAAAAATTGTGATAAATAATAGAATAGATCTTCCTTTTGTGTAATACTCATGCTATTTACGACAATAGCTCCAAAGATGACTCCCATCAGAAATAAGATCACTATAAACAAAAAAATTGAGGAGTTCTCACGGAAATAACTAGCAGCATCGGAGTGGTACAATCGTTTTTTCATCTGGGTTCCTCCTACTATTCTCAAATCGATTAATACATTCTATGCCAGTCTAGTATTTCTATGACCAATATTAATAGATTTAATTTATAAACCCGTCAGCCAGAGGCTGACGGGTTTCACTGTGTTAATCTGCAATTTTACCGTATTTCCCGCCTCCGCCAGCAGCTAGGTTTATTTTTCCTTCTCTAGCTTTCATAATTAGCTCAGCAATTTTTGGCGTGACAATCTCTTTTAGTGCCTCGCAAGGAACTTCATGCAAAATCGCCATTTCGCTTCCAAAATGATTCACAAGCTTCTCGAGTAAGCGGGGCCCGAGACCGGGAATAAATTCGAGCGGTACTTGATGTACATACGGAGGTCGCCACACCGGACTTCCCTCTGTAGTTTTAAGCTCAAGAATCCGATCAGCAACTCCTTTAATGAACTTATTACTCCCACAATGTGCACAAAGTTGCTCGTCATTTTGGGCAGAATTAAGACATTTTTCACAAACTGTTTTATGATATTTTCCAAGTAATGGATCAAGCCCATAGTTGGCGACAATTTTCCGACCGGCGGTTCCTTTTAATGCTTTTTGTAATTCTTGGAAAGTAGGCTCCTCCATCGCGATTACTTGATATTCACGTGCAATTTTAGCGAGCGAATGGGCATCAGAATTTGTTACAAAGGTATAATTGTGTAATTCCTTTAATTGATCAGCCATGGTGGTATCAGAGCTTAGCCCAAGTTCGATCCCATCAATCAATTCTGGATCTAACACCTCAGTTAGTGAGCGGTTTACACCTTTACCGTAAAGACTTTTGAATGGGGTAAAAACATGGGCAGGAATAAAGATGCCTCCCAATTCTTTTACCTTCTTTTGTAATACGAGACCGGTGACATAAATTCGTTGCGAGCTTAATTGGATATTTTTCAAATGACCTGAAAGCCATGAAGAGAATTCCCTCATGACAGAAAGATTTGGAAAATAGCAGAGCAAGTGAATGGGCCCATTACATTGCTCATCATAAATCTCCAATTCTGAACCAGGAATAACGGTTAAGTCCCCAAAAACCAATCCGCCATCTGGATGTTCAACCACGTCACCACTTTGAATTAGACTTTCCATTTCAAGAATCACTTCGGGTGAGTGACTATCAATAATTCCAATCATATTCATCCCTTTTTCATGTCTTGCATGTTCAATGATATTCGTAAACGTAAGCGATTTAGCTCCTGTAATTTTAACAGGCTTCCCCGTCCACGTTCGCCCGATATGAATATGTAGATCTACATAGTAGCGGTTCATTTATTTTTCAACGCCTCTTGTAATTGTAAGTATTGGACAGCAAAAATTGTTTTCGCATCATAAATCTTTTGCTCTTGCACATATTGTTGCGCTTCTTCAAGTGTCAATTCTTCTAAATTAACAAATTCATCCTCGTCAAGGGCAGCTGAATTTTCCTTTTTGGTTAGTCCTGTTGCAAGATATACATGAACGATTTCATCCGCAAATCCTGGCGATGTATAAAAGGAAGTGAGTAACTCCAAGCTTTCACATTCGTACCCTGTTTCTTCTTCTAACTCTCGACGAGCACAAAGCGCGGGTTCTTCTCCCTTTTCGAGCTTTCCTGCTGGAATTTCCACAATGGTTCTTTCTAACGCTTTCCGGTATTGCTCAACCATGACTACTTTCTTGTCATCCGTAATGGCTAGTATAGCCACAGCTCCCGGATGTTTAATAATTTCTCTTTTGCTCTGCTTGCCGTTCGGAAGCTCCACATCCTGCAAATGAAGACTGATGACTTTTCCTGAAAAGATTTCTTCGCTATGGAGCGTTTTTTCTTCGAGATTACTCATAAAGGTCACTCCTGTTCTATTCCTATATTCTGCTCATACATTTTACCATACTTTAATTGGGGGAGTATGGAATGAAAGTGTATGTGCATGAAAAGGGAATCATTCTAGTTGGCAAAGGCTGGGAGATTGTTCAAAAGCTAAAGGAGTATAACAAGGAATACATCACTGTATCTGACTGGGTTAAAAATGTTCCACAAAAATAATACCTGTCGTTTGTAGTCTGTCCTTTTCTTTACTAAAATGATAGAAAAGGACGGGGTGATTTTTTGAAAAAAAGGCAGGTAGGAACATCCGATTTATTTGTAACCGAGCTGGGTCTTGGCTGTATGTCCATTGGCACGGAGGAGAAGGCTGCACGATCTATTATTGAAGCGGCGCTTGAAGAAGGCATTAATTATTTTGATACAGCTGATTTATATGATTTTGGCGATAATGAACGACTAGTAGGCAAGGCCTTAAAAGACGTCCGCGAACAAATAATTATTGCGACGAAGGTTGGTAACCGCTGGCACAAGGAGCGAACTGGGTGGTCATGGGATCCTTCTAAGGCGTATATTAAGGAAGAAGTAAAAAACAGTCTAAAGCGTATAGGTACAGATTATATTGATCTCTATCAATTGCATGGCGGGACCCTTGATGACCCGATTGATGAAACCATCGAAGCATTTGAGGAATTAAAAGCAGAAGGCTTCATTCGCTATTATGGCATATCATCCATTCGACCGAATGTCATAAGGGAATACGTAAAAAAATCTAGTATTGTGTCAGTGATGATGCAGTATAGCATACTTGACCGCAGACCGGAAGAAACAGTATTACCTCTTCTTCAAGAGAATGGAATTAGCGTTGTCACTCGCGGACCTCTTGCAAAGGGACTGTTAAGCGATAAGCTACTTGATAAGGCTTCTGAAAAAGGGTACTTAGACTATACTCTAGAAGAACTACAGGATATTTTGCCAGTGTTGAAGGAGAAAGTGGCTTCGTCCCGTTCATTTACGGAGGTTGCACTTCAGTATAATCTGTCTAACCCAGCAGTTGCCTCTGTTGTGGCTGGTGCCAGCAGCACCGACCAGATTAAGAGAAATGCAAATGCGGTTAGAAGCCAACCGCTGACTAATGAAGAAATAAGGATGATTAGAGAACTAGCAAAAGCTAGTATTTATAATGAACACCGTTAAAAAGGGAGAGCATCCGCTCCCCCTTTATTTAAACTCCTTCCAATTCATCCCGCTCTCATTTAAAAGTTCTTCAAACGATTTGTTTTTTTCCTTCAATCTTCGCTCTTCCCGTTTCCGCTGTTCTTCCGCTTCTTTTCTTTTTTCTTCCTCTGCCTTTAACTGATCCTGCTGTTCTTTTAACTGTTTTATTAAATTGGGATTGATTAAATCTTTTAATGTTACGGCTGAATCATCTTTTTTTGAAGCTGCTTGTCTTGATTGCTTTGATTTCTTTTTCATTCTAACTTCCCCTTAATTAAGATTTAATTTAGTAATAGTATATCATCACTTTTTAAATCCCTACAAAAAAGCAGGCTGTCTGTTTGAACAACCTGCTTCCACTATTAATAAGCTTCTAGTTTCACATTTTCATCCACATGTAAGGTGGCTTCTGTTGAATTAACAACATCCTCGACCGTAAACCCTTCGGCAACCTCCACGAGCCTTAGCCCGGAGTCTGTTACATCCATGACTGCGCGCTCAGTAATAATCCGGTTGACTACCCCTTTTCCCGTTAACGGAAGAGTACACTGTTTTAAAATTTTCGATTCACCTTTTTTATTTACATGCTCCATGATGACGATAATCTTTCGAGCCCCATGAACAAGGTCCATGGCTCCACCCATACCTTTAATCATCTTTCCAGGTATCATCCAGTTTGCCAGGTCCCCAGTTTCAGATACTTCCATTCCACCAAGAATCGCTATATTGACATGACCACCACGGATCATTGCAAATGATTCAGCACTGTCAAAATAAGCTGCACCAGCAATGGCTGTTACCGTTTCCTTGCCTGCATTAATTAAATCAGGATCCACCTCTTCCTTATCTGGATATGGACCGATACCAAGCAGTCCATTTTCTGATTGCAGAACAACCTGTTTATCCGCTGTCATATAATTGGCTACCAGGGTGGGCATTCCAATCCCTAGGTTTACATAAAAGCCGTTTTCTATTTCTTTCTCTGCCCTAATCGCAATTCTCTCTCTGACAGAGACCTTTTCATTCGCCATTCAAGTTCTCTCCCTTCACCGACTCTAGTTTCTAACGGTTAGTCTCTCTATTCGCTTTTCTTGAGTTCCTTCAATAATCGTTTGGACATATATACTTGGGGTATGGATGAAGTTAGCATCCAATTCACCAATCTCGTAAAGGTTTTCCACTTCTGCGATCGTCACTTTACCCGCTGCTGCGATCATCGGATTAAAGTTTCGTGCTGTCTTGTGATAGACAAGATTTCCCATTTTGTCCCCTTTCCATGCCCTAACTAAGCTAAAATCAGCTGTCAGCGCTTCTTCTAAAAGGTACTCTCTTCCGTTAAAAACCTTTGTTTCTTTCCCATCAGCTATCTGTGTTCCTACCCCGGCAGGAGTATAGAATGCTGGGATACCAGCACCACCCGCACGAATTTTTTCAGCTAAGGTTCCCTGTGGTGTAAGTTCTACTTCAAGTTCACCTGTTAACACTTGTCTCTCGAACTCTTTATTTTCCCCCACATAGGAACCAATCATTTTTTTAATTTGTCTATTATTTAGTAGTAGTCCTAAGCCCCACTCATCAATTCCGCAGTTGTTAGAAATGACCGTTAAATCCTTCACACCTTTTTCAGCTAAGGCTAAAATGAGATTCTCCGGAATACCACACAGGCCAAATCCTCCAACCATTAACGTAGCTCCATCATGAATATCGGCAACCGCATCCTGGAAGGATGTACAAATTTTCTTCATCTTTGCTCTCTCTCCCTCAAATGTTTTACGCTAACTCTACAATTGTTGCTACCCCTTGACCTCCACCAATACAAAGCGTAGCTAAGCCATTTTTCGCATTTCTTCTTTTCATCTCATGAATTAAGGTGACCAGAATTCTCGCGCCGCTTGCCCCAATTGGATGTCCAAGTGCAATAGCCCCGCCGTTCACGTTTAAAATTTCTTTATTAAAATGAAGCTCTCGGTCTACTGCCAGCGATTGGGCCGCAAAGGCTTCGTTTGCCTCAATTAGGTTCAAATCCTCCATTGAAACAGAAGCTTTTTCAAGAGCCTTTCTCACCGCTGGTACTGGTCCAATTCCCATAATACTTGGGTCTACCCCTGCACTTGCATTGGCTTTTATCGTTACTAAAGGTTTAAGCCCTAGCTCATCTGCCTTTTTCTTACTCATTACTACAACAGCCGCTGCTCCATCATTGATTCCAGAAGCATTCCCTGCCGTTACACTGCCGTCCTTTTTAAAAGCAGGACGTAATCCCGCCAACTTCTCTGCAGTTGTTCCTTTTTTCGGGTATTCATCTGTGTCAAAAACAATAGGTTCCCCTTTGCGTTGCGGAATGACAACCTTTACGATTTCATCTTTAAATCTACCTGCTTCAATAGCCTCAACTGCCTTCGCCTGACTCCACGCAGAAAATTCATCCTGCTCTTCTCTTGTAATGGAATATTTACTCGCTAAATTCTCAGCTGTAATCCCCATGTGATAATCATTAAACACACATGTAAGACCATCAGATGTCAGGGTGTCGACTAGCTTTTGGTCACCCATTTTAAAGCCATCACGGGCATTTTTTAATAGGTATGGTGCCTGACTCATATTTTCCATTCCGCCTGCAACCACAATGTCAGCGTCTCCCGCCAAAATGGCCTGAGTTGCTAAGTGAACTGCCTTTAACCCCGAACCACAAACCTTATTAATCGTCATCGAGGAAACGCTTTCAGGAATTCCCGCTTGAATAGCTGCCTGTCTTGCTGGGTTTTGCCCTAGCCCTGCTTGGAGCACATTTCCCATAATCACTTCATCCACTTGTTCAGGCTTAACTCCTGCCGCTTCAAGCGCCCCTTTAATCACTGTTGCTCCAAGTTCAGGTGCGGATACATTTTTTAAACTACCGTTAAAATTACCTAATGCGGTACGTACAGCACTGACAATTACTACTTCTGTTTGGCTCATTTCCGTTCTCCCCTCTACCACTTTTCATTTACTATTTCTAGTTAAATACAGAAATTCCTCTTATTTTGTCAAAATTTCTATTATTCTTGATTTTTTGTTTTTACCACCTCTACAATGAAAGTATGAATTGTTTGGAGGGAAAATGATGCTAAGTTTACCTAAAAAAGTGACGATTATCGAGGTTGGCCCTCGAGATGGACTGCAGAATGAAAAGTTATTTGTACCAACTGATATCAAAAAACAATTTATTTCTGGACTGAGGAATGCTGGACTAGAGGAAATGGAGTTGACTTCGTTTGTGTCTCCAAAATGGGTGCCACAAATGGGAGATGCCCCAGAAATTGTTGCAGACTGCCTTGATAGAAACGTGAGAAACTTTGTCCTAGCTCCAAACCGTAAAGGAATAGATCGGGTGTATTCTACTGATTGCAAAGCCGTAGCCGTATTTGTTGGTGTCAGCAACAGTTTTAATCTAAAAAACATCAATAAAACAACGCAGGATAGTATGGCAGAGCTAAAACCGATCATCCAGGAGCTAAAAGACAAAAACTATTTTGTCCGTGCTTGTATTTCGACCGCCTTCTATTGTCCGTATGAAGGGAAAATGGATGAAAAAGAAACAATAATGCTGTGTTCTGAATTTGTAAAGGCCGGAGTGGATGAACTGAGTGTAGCGGATACCATTGGCATGGCAGCACCGAATGAAGCGTATTCCTTGTTTTCACAGTTAAAAGATGCGTTTTCTGAAACCATGCTCACCGCCCATTTTCATGACACACGGAAGCTTGCACTCGCGAACATTTTTGCTTCCCTTCAAGCAGGAATCGATCGATTTGATACATCGGCTGGCGGTCTTGGCGGCTGCCCATTTGCTCCTGGTGCTGCAGGAAACGCAGCCACGGAGGATGTAGTGTATATGCTTGAACGGATGGGAATTGACACAGGTGTAAGCTTGGAGAAACTCCTTGATGCTATTGAGATCGTGCGTCCACATCTTTCAAGACCTATCGAAAGCAGTTATTATCGCCTTCATGCTCAAACTGTCTAGAAGCTAATCTCATTTTTCGTGAATAATCGGTCTTCTGGTAATCCATCTTAATAATTGAGACCACCTTGAAGGGAGACTAGATTTTATGAGCCAAAAGCGGGACAAAGGTAACAGTCAAAGCGGGAAAAATTATGCAGATACAGCTGGTGGCGGCAAACGGATGATTGCTGCCGAGGAACTTGAAAAAGCACTACATCCAACGAAGAGGCAGAATTCTGAGCAATAAGA
>NZ_JBCNAC010000200.1:0-4542 GCF_050477885.1 Neobacillus rhizosphaerae | reverse complement strand
GATGTTGTAGCAGATGAAACTACTAAAGATGCAGCAGATGTAGTAACTGATGATGCAACTGAAGAAGTAAAAGCAGAAGAAACTACTGAAAAAGTAAACCCATCTGCAGCTAACAAAGCAAAGTCTCAAGCAAGCGCGCATGCAAGTGAAACAGCAAAATTACATGCTGCACCAAACTCAGCAGTATTAGCTGGTCAAAAAGAAGAGTCAACAGAAGTTGTAACTGAGCAACCAGCAGAAGAGTCAACAGAAGTTGTAACTGAACAACCGGCTGAAGAAACAACAGCTGTTGAAACAGAAGGTACAACTGAAGAAGAAGCAACTGTAGAAGAAGAAGATGCAACAGAAGAAGCAGCGGTTGTTGAAGCTGACGATGCTACTGAAGAAGCGACAGATGTTGTAGCAGATGAAACTACTGAAGAAGCGACAGATGTTGTAGCAGATGAAACAACAGAAGATGCAGCAGATGTAGTATCTGATGATGCAACTGAAGAAGTAAAAGCAGAAGAAACTACTGAAAAAGTAAACCCATCTGCAGCTAACAAAGCAAAGTCTCAAGCAAGCGCACATGCAAGTGAAACAGCAAAATTACATGCAGCACCAAACTCTGCGGTATTAGCTGGTCAAAAAGAAGAGTCAACAGAAGTTGTAACTGAGCAACCAGCAGAAGAGTCAACAGAAGTTGTAACTGAACAACCGGCTGAAGAAACAACAGCTGTTGAAACAGAAGGTACAACTGAAGAAACTGCAACTGTGGAAGCTGAAGGTACAACAGATGAAACAACAGCAGTAGAAGCTGAGGGTACAACTGAAGAAACTACCACAGTTGAAGCAGAAGATAAAACAGAAGAAGCAGCAACAGTTGAAACAGACGAAACTACTAAAGAAGCAACAAAAGTAGTGAGCCCATCTGAAACAATTGAAAATGCAAAACTAGACTCTGCAGTCAATTCTTTAGTATTATTCGTGAAAAAGTTGATGCAGTTGTTATCGTTGAAGTGGTAATAGATTCAACATTGCAGAAGTTGTAGCTTACAACGAAGTAACGTTCAAGCTGATACAAAAGAATTAGCTAGATTGAAGAGAAACCGAGGAAATTTTCCTCGGTTTTTTGTATTTTCCATACACAATACCCTTTTAATCCAGAAGGGAAACATATTTCTATTGTCGAAATAAAAGAAGGTGAAGATTAATTTAATTGGAGGCAGCGATGATGGCAGGTAGAGGAGTCGAATCAAAGGATTTATATGAATTGAAATCTGTGGTGAATCCACAATTTTCTCCGGATGGTCAATCGTTCGTTTATGTGCAAACAACCATTGATCAGGAAATGGATGAATATCAATCACAAATTTTTTACCAGACAATTGAAAAAGATGTACAGCCGGTTCAATGGACGTATGGAAAAGGGAAAAATCATTCGCCTCGTTGGTCCCCGAATGGAAGAGAGCTTGCGTTTGTCTCCAACCGAAGCGGAAAAAACCAGATTCATATTCTAAGTGCCAGTGGTGGAGAGGCAAGGCAACTAACGTTTCTCCCAAGTGGGGCAATCAACCCTGTCTGGTCGCCTGACAGTAACACGATCGCTTTTACTACATCCATCAAATCAGAGCAAAGTATTTTTGATAAAAAAGAAGAGAAAAAGCAAGAAAAGCCGGTACCGCTTGAAGTGACGAACATGCGTTATAAATCAGATGCCAGCGGTTTTTGGCAGGGGGACTTCAAGCAGGTTGTAACGGTTGATGTGAAAAACGGAGAATTAACGCAGCTTACCGATGGCGAACGTGATGTTTCACTCTATGCCTGGTCACCGGATGGGAAGTATCTCGCGGTTGGTGCTGATTTAGCAGAGGACGCGGATGCCTCATTTATCTATGATGTTTTTCTATTTGACATTAGTAAAAAGGAATTCTTCTCTGTGACGGATTCTACTGGCTTCTTTGGTAGTGCCACTTTTTCACCGGATGGCAATTATCTTGGGATGCTCGGACATAAACGGGAATTTGAGAATGCCACGCATACGAAAATCTGGGTTTATTCCTTCCAAAAAAAGGAGATGAAGTGCGTAACAACTGATAGGAATCTACTAGTGGGCGATTTTATGACGGGAGACTTCCACCAGGGCGCGACTTCCCCGGGGGTGTTGTGGAACAGTGATAGCAATGGATTCTATTTTGTAGCGTCGGAAAAAGGAAATACCAACTTCTACTATAGCAATTTACATGGTGGCATCGATCCTGTGCTTGTCGGTGAGCAGCATGTATACGGTTATTCTATTCATTCTGAATCCAAAAAGGCGCTAGCTGCGATTAGCCGGCCGACTGAAATTGGCGACTTGTACCTGTTCAGTCTTACAGGAAAAGAAGGCACGCTAGAAAAGCGAACAAATGTGAACGAGGCATTCTTATACGAAACGACCCTGTCGCAACCTGAACCCATTGTGTTTGAAGGGGCAAACGGATGGAAGGTTCATGGATGGTTGATGAAGCCGGTTGGTTTTGAAAAAGGTAAGAAATATCCGTTATTACTTGAAATTCATGGCGGTCCGCATATGATGTACGGAAATACCTATATGAATGAGTTTCAAATTTTAGCGGCAAAAGGCTATGCAGTCTTATACGTGAATCCGAGAGGCAGCCATGGATATAGCCAAGAATTCGTTGATGCCGTTCGAGGTGATTATGGAGGTAATGATTACCAGGATCTCATGCTTGCCGTAGATCATGTATTGGCAACGTATGATTTTATTGATGCTACTCGACTCGGTGTGACTGGCGGAAGCTATGGCGGCTTTATGACAAACTGGATTGTCGGCCATACCGACCGATTTAAAGCGGCGGTAACACAGCGGTCTATCTCGAATTGGATTAGCTTTTATGGGGTCAGTGATATCGGCTATTATTTCACAGAGTGGCAGATAGATGGAGATTTTCGCGATATTCAAAAACTTTGGAAGCACTCTCCTCTTGCCTATGTTGAAAATGTAGATACCCCGCTATTAATCTTGCATAGTGAGAAGGATTTCCGCTGTCCGATTGAACAGGCCGAGCAACTATTTATCGCCTTAAAACGATTAGGCAAGAAAACGAAATTCATTAGATTCCCGGAAGAAAACCATGAGCTTTCAAGAAGCGGAAAACCAAACCTCCGAAAAAGCCGGTTGGATTATATCGTCGGATGGCTTGAGGAAAATCTCTAATAAACACAAAAAAGCCGTAATCTTTGAGATTACGGCTCTTATTTATAAATAAATACTTAAGGAGCGAGAATTGTACAAAACGAAGTGAGAATCATTATTCTTATCAACATATCTAGCATGAACAACCACTCCTTTAGGAATTGATTGATTACAAGACTAATTATATAGTCCGTTTATTGAGTTTGTATATGAGAATTGTAAATTAATTGTTAATTAATTGGTGGTAAATATATGAAGTATAAGGTTAATATTGGTAAAAAATACTTGAAAAAGAACATGCTCTCATTTACGCTAAATAGGATTATGTTCCTATTGTAGGAATGCTTGAAGGGGGAAAAAGAGCGGCAGCATTTTAGTCATTTCCATCCTGTTCATCGCCTATTTAGCCTCCAGAATCTATGTAAAGGGTGTTATGGTCTATGGAGAGAAGTTCAAATGGGCTCATTTGAAAGTGATGTTTGCAATAGAAGCATTAAATTAAACCATTAATAATGAATATCAAGGGGCGTAATTCTACTCAGAATTACAGTCCCTTTTTTAAAAAAGGGGCGCAAGTATAATGAAAAAAACAGCCGTTCTATTATACCCACAATTTAGCGAGTATGAACTTAGTGTCGCGTTATCGATCTTGATGCAGGGAGAGAAACCAGTTATCATTGTCGGGCTAAATCATGAGCCCATTAGAGGGGAAGCGGGACTGACCGTTGTACCTGACATGACCATTGAAGAGGTAAACCTCGAAGATATCGATAGCCTATTGTTAACAGGGTGTATGGATATTTTTGCATTAAAGGACGAAACAAGACTATTTGAGTTTTTAAGTCTGCTAGAAAAGAATGTATCTGTGATTGCAAGCATTTCAAGTTCTCCGTTCCTTTTGGCAAAAGCAGGTTTATTAAAGGGGAAAAAATATACCGTTGGGATGACGGAAGAGGCTAGGATCCTTTCGGGGGTTTTTGAAAGTGACAATTATTCAGATGAGCTGGTTGTTCAGGATGGGAAGTTGATCACTGCAAGAGGAAGAGGCTTTATCAGATTTGGCAAGATGTTAGGGGAGGCATTGAACCTCTCCTTTGATGAGCGATGGTATCAGGAATAGAAAAAGAGCTTGGGGGTACCAAGCTCTTTTTCTAATGTCTACGTGCCCGAAGATGGTGGAAAAAGGATCGACGGGTAACGTAGAAGGAGTCTACGTGCCCGAAGAAGGTGGAAAAAGGAGCGACGGGTAACGTAGAACGTGTCTACGTGCCCGAAGAAGGTGGAAAAAGAAGTGGCGGGTAACGTAGAAGGAGTCTACGTGCCCGAAGAAGGTGGAAAAAGAAGTGGCGGGTAACGTAGAAGGG
>NZ_JBCNAC010000199.1:0-6884 GCF_050477885.1 Neobacillus rhizosphaerae | reverse complement strand
AGTAACATAGTCAGAAGATAGGGGAACTTCTGACAGAGTTAGAGGAAAAGCGAGCAACATAGTCAAAAGGTCAGTGAACTTCTGACAGAGTAGATGAAAAAAATCCAAACACTGTCAAAAGGCAATACATCATCGACAGGATAAAAAAAGAAAGCTAGCCATTAATAATGGCCAGCCTCCCAAAATCTTATTTTATTTTCGTAATTACGATCGATCTTATCTCAACCCATACGCCTTAATAATCTCCTGAGTAATACTGTTGCCAGCATCATCGGAGGCACTTGCTCGTAGGGAGACAAAGCTGCCTGGCTTATTTGGATGCTTAATGGTGGCTGTCCAGCCCTTGCCTTCCGGAACCAACTCAACCTTTGCCCAAGTCTTTCCTTCATCAAACGAAACCTCTAGAGAAGCCCCGTTAATTTTACCATTACCTGGTGCGTCCGCGATTTGAACAGTAGACAAGCTCAGCTTAGTAGCACGTCCGGCAATAGCGTCACCGTTGATGTCGGTATCTACTTTATAATCAAGTGAAAGCAGCGGTAAATTTGTTTGATATTCTTCTTGCTTCTTAGACCAGAATGTCCACTCGGTATGTGTACGAACGGATGTATGCCAGCGGTCTGCATTACGAGTCACATCACTGACTAATTTGTACTGAGTATTTTCAGTTGGAAACTCTTTAAATAAGTATAGTGCCTGACTTTTTGCTTCCTTGACGAGAGTAGAGCCTTGATAAAACTTGAGTGTCTGCTCACCTGGCCAATTCATCTCTGCACCGGTGTGACCTACTCCTGAATCAGCCCAAGCAGGTACATTTAAAATAAGGCTGTTCCCTGAACGATAAGGGACCCAGAAGCCTTCACCAAAGCGAGGGCGGACTACAGGGGAGAACCATTCTTCCGCAAATTGCTGACCTGGCTTGTATTTCGCTAATGGTTGACGAACCTCCCATTGCGCATCTTCCACTTTAGCCTGATGGTACCAGGATGTACCCTCTTGAGCGGATACCCATTCTGTCCTAACGGATGGAAGTGATAGAATCATTGGGTAGCCTACTCCAAATGTGCGGTAGGACGGAATTTCCCAACGGAATTCCGATCCTGGCGCCGGACGGTCAGATTTATAAGTAGCATTAATTTTTACAAGATCTTTCGTTTTAGGTGAATAGGTTAAATCCTTTGGAATAGCATGATCGTGGTTATCCACAAGGTCATAAACAAATTCACTGTCAGGATTCCCATTGACGTTTAGTTTCAAATGTCCTGAGCGGGCAGCTTTAATCAGTTTTTCGCCCTCAGTGCCACTAATAGCAGCAACTGCGATAGGAGTATTTGATAGAGAATAATCTTCATTTTCAATTCCTACCCATTCGCTTAGTTCCTTCGGTCCATCATTGACCGTAATCAAGAGCTTGGCACCAGCTGCATAGGCGGCTGCAGCTCTCTCTGAACCAGATAATTCATCACTTCGCTCAACGATAACGGCTTTATCCTTCACAATCAGCCCTTTATAATCTTCAGGTGTTCCTTTGCCAGCATAGACGGCATCTAAATTGTATTTTCCCTTTAGAAGGGTACTTCCCGCCTGTGGAATATCATCCAGATCTTGGCCCTGGTAGTTAAGGGTCAACAATGGCTCAGTAAGGCGCCAGCGTGTGTTCATGGTAAAATCTCCACTTTTCACTGCTTTCGTTGGCTCCGCATACATATGATCTTTCCAGACAGGTAGGAGATAAAGGTCATTTACCGTGTTTCCATTAATCGTGCGGAAATACTCCATTTTTCGGAAAGTCGCTTCGGTCTCCTTAGGAATCTTTGCTGTAATTTCGTTGGCTTTACGAGCATTCAGTTCAACCGTTTGCGGACCATCAAGGTTGACTTCTGGGTTTCCGACAAGTGCAACTCCTGCATGATCTGTATTCACGTCAACATCCATCAGAGACATGACAGAATAGGTTCCAGGCGGTAGTCGTAATTCTTTTGTGCCGTCCACTGCCATAAACTGCGGTTCACCGTTCGGACCAAGGAGGTTGATGTACGCAAGGGTAGGAGATCCGTCACGATCAGTTGCTTTTATCGTAAGCGGATATCTTTCCTCTTCTTTAATCATGCCGATTGCTGTATGTGCAACCGTTTGGCCATTTGCATTAGCAGAAAGCTGTCCTTGGTACCGGGCGCCGGGCACACCTAGCTGCGGGTCAAGAGTGACTGTAACATCTGCATTGCCTTTAGCTGGAACAGTCACTTTGTCAGTTGAAAGCTTAATCAATCCAGCAGGAGTATCTGATCCTTTAGTATCTGCAACTGATACAGAAAGATCTAGTGTCACAGGCTGGTCACTGTCGTTTGTATAAGTCACTTTCTTTTCAACTGGAACATCTCCCTCATGTGGCCAGTCAAAAAATCCAAAGTCGATTGAACCAGTGGCATGAACTGTACCCAATGTAGCTGCGGCTACATCCAGTCGACCCGTTCCGCCCTCAAATGGTTTAATTGCATCCAACTTTTTAGTAGTACTCATTAGGGCATCTTTCAATTGTTTACCGTTCCAATCCGGATGGCGCTGTAAGAGGATGGCTGCTGCCCCGGCCACATGTGGGGTCGCCATTGATGTGCCGTCCATTGTCAGATAAGAGCCGCTACCCTGTGTCGCATACTGAGAGCGTGCCGCTGTAATCGCTACCCCCGGTGCAGTAAGGTCAGGCTTTAAACCTGAATTTCCATTACGAGGTCCCTTGGAGGAGAACCATGCAAGCTGATCAGATTTGTCAACCGCACCAACTGTAAGAGCCGCATCTGCCGCCCCTGGTGCGCCAATGCCTTCAGCGCCTGTGTTCCCGGCAGCAATGACAAACAAAGCACCAGTTTCTTCACTGAGTTCATTCACTGCTTGAGACATTGGATCGGTTCCGTCACTGACCTCGCTGCTACCTAGGCTCATGCTGACAATTTTGGCTTGGTGGGCAGCCCACTCCATTCCATCGATGATCCAAGAATCTTGCCCAAAGCCTTCATTACTTAGTACCTTTCCAACTAGAAGACGTGACCCTGGTGCAACCCCTTTATACTTTCCATCTGATGCTGCACCTGTTCCAAGTACTGTGGAAGCAACGTGTGTACCGTGTGCATGGTGGTCGAGGGTATCCTCGCCAGGAACAAAGCTTTTTGCTTCTTCAAGTTGTGCAGCAACATCTGGATGCTCTGAATCAATACCTGTGTCAAGCACCGCTACTTTTACGCCTTTTCCGTCATAACCGGCTTTCCAGGCAGTGGGTGCGCCAATTTGCGGAACACTTTGTTCAAGCGTTGCTTCAACTTTGCCATCAAGCCAGATTTTTTTCATCCCCGGAGTTAATGCAGCTCTAGATGCTTTTGCTTGTTGTGCTCCATGGGTGATGTCCATCCAGAAATTTTTCGCTTCTTTTTTATCTGCAGAAAGGGCTACACCATTAATACTCTCTAGTACATGTGTCTGCTTGGCCCCTTTTGGCGTAGGTTTTGGTGCAGCTGAGCGAGCTTTAGAATCTGAATATTGGATAATGACAGGCAAAGTCTTTTGCGTGGCATCATCATAACCGTCAGCAATGAGAGTAGAGACATTGAATAGATCCTTATCTAAATAGCCTGCTGCTAAATAGGGCATCGCTTGGTCAGGTATGACATAAGTATCTTTGTTGATGGTCATAATACGTGCTCCACCTCCAGCTCGATCTGCAGGTTCCACACTGATGACACTTTTTCCCTCTGCTAATTCTGTTACGGTAACCACGTCCCCAGTAATAAGCGTGATGACATGCTTTCCTGTACTCGCTTTTGCGTTAATCCCTTGAAGACTTGCGAGTTCCGTCATGCCATCTGCTGACTTTATGAAACTTTTACTAGAGTCATCAGCAAGTGCTTGGAGGGTAGGTACAGCTAGAAGAGCAGTCGTCATCATCGCTGTAAAGTATTTCTTCATCCTCGGTTTTCTACTCATGCACATTCTCCTTTTCTTTTTAAAAAGCCTTGTATTCTCTTACTACTTTAAAAGTATAGAGGGGATTAAATAGTCTGTTAATTGGGACAATTATCACTTTTGGTAGGGGATGGAGAACCACAAAGGTAGAAAATCGCGTGAATAATGGATGGAAACTGCGGGTTTATCTAAATCTAATACTTGGGACAATTTAATGAAATCGACAAAAAAGGACAATTGCTTTAAGCAATTATCCTGTTAATCTTTTATATTTGCGTCGTTATGTACATTCGCTTTTTTGAGTTCAACAGGTGACCCGATGTTGAAAAGCTGATTCTTGAGGTGCTGGTTAGCGATTCGAAGATAGTGATTCGCCGAACGAAAGTCCTGTTGTTCTTCGTAATAAGTAGCAATCATCTGTAAATATTTACTTCCCCTATCAGTTGGCATATGCTCTTCAATAATGGCTAGACCATATTTTATCAGATATTGGATCAGCAGCTTTTTCTGTCCAGTTGCTTCTAAATAGAGGATGTTCAATTCAATATAGCGTGGTGACCGTTGATCCTTTATGGAAGTTAGTGTATTTTTTAAAAGGTCCACCGCTGCCTCATTTTGTGAATGAGTAATCAGCGCCTCCGCAAGATAAGAAATCGTGATGTAATAAGAGGAGGAGTGCATCTCTTTGAACTGTAGCGCTTGTGTATAATGGCTTACCGCTTCTTCTAAATCCCCTTGTCTATAAAATAAAAAACCGAGATTATGAAGGGATAGAGCCTTTGTTTCGTTATCCTTAAGCAAATCCGCCTCGGTTAAAATCTGAAGAAGGATCTCGCTGCCTTTTTCAAACTCACCGATATAGATAAAATTAACGGCCAAAATCATTTTAATATAAACGATTCGTAGAAAATTGTTTGTATGTTGAAAAACTTGCAAGGCTTTATAGGCATAGTGAATGGATAAAGAGTAGTGGCATAAATGCCCGTGTAAGGCCGAACGAAAATAATAATACTCGGAAATTTTTGTCTGATACTGGTCTGCCTGTCCTTCAATACGAGAAAGATAGAGAAGAGCTTTAGGATATTGCTCTATTTTTCCATAATAAATCCCCTGGAGTAAATCCCAAACATAGGACTCAAAGGCTGAAAACTTTGAAGCATACCTATGAATGCCTGCTGAAGACTTTTCAAAAGCTCGAAAGTCTTCTAGAGAAAGGTAATAGCGGAGCATATATAATTCAAAAAGATAAATCATGTCCGTACAATGGGCATATTCTTTATACCCCTGCAATTCCTTATATAAAACAGTTGCCTTCTCTTGATGCAGTCGTTCGATGGACTCATAAAACAAATCCAACTTCTGTCTGATGAGCTCATTCTTTTTGTTTTCTTCTTCCATAGAAATCTTCAATCTTTCACATAACAGCTGAAGTGTTTTCGGATTGGCGTCTTTCACATTGTTTTCTATTTTACTTAAGTGTGTAACGGAGCAAATACCATGGCAAAGCTGTTCTTGTGTCTTATTTTGCTTTCTTCGATGATAGTAAATCACTTTTCCAATAGACATATTATCAACCCACTCTCTTGTAAAAAAGAAATAAAGGACTTTTAATCATTTTAACTACTTTAAAGAAATTAGTAATTAAGTAATGGGGATTAATTTTTGGTTATGGATAGGTCTTTAGTCTTGTTTAGAGATTAGAGTGACCCCAAATTGATTTTCATAGACTTTTGACCTTATTTAGTTCGGGAATCAATTTATATGAGTATCTTGTAAAATGAAACTTTTTCCATTTTTTGCCGTAAAAGATACAAAAACAAATTTGGGGGAGTTCTTGTGTACACGGAGATAAATGCAAAGCTAGTTGCGATCCAAGGGGAATTACGGAAGAAGGAGAAATATGAGGGGCAGCTTGCGGATTATGAGAGAGAATTAGAAACGATTGAGGAGAAGCTTGATTTGCTTCAATATCAGTTTTATACAGAGCAGGAGGATGTCGAAAGGCTAGAGCGCTTCGGTTTAACAAAGTTAATTGCTACTTTATCTGGCAAAAAGGAAGAAAAACTATCAAAAGAAAAGCAAGAAATGATTGCTGCACAGCACAAGCTCGAAGAAGCGATAAAAACAAAAAAGGAAATCAATCAAGCGATGAGTGTGCTCGAGAACAATCTAAAAAACTTGGAACACGTTGAAGCGGAGTATCAGCAACTTCTTTTGAAAAAAGAAGATATGATCAAGGTAAGTAGCTCTCCTTTCGCAGCCAAAGTGTTTGGGTTGAGTGAGCAGGAAGGGGCGCTGAATGCGTATATAAAGGAACTAGAAGAAGCGAAACAGGCCGGATTGCGTGTAGAGGACGCACTAAGTGATGCTGTGAGTTCGCTTGATAAAGCAGAAGGTTGGGGGACATGGGATTTGTTTGGTGGTGGAACGATTGCAGGTATGGTCAAGCACCAAAAGATTGATGAGGCGGAGGCCCATCTTCATCAAGCACAAAGATGCATGCGCGAGTTCCAAAAAGAATTATTGGATGTTCAAGAAACGGTATTTGTTGATATCGATATCTCCGGAATGTTAAAGTTTGCTGACTTCTTCTTTGATGGGTTTATCGCGGATTATATGGTCCAGGGGAAAATCCAACGCTCGTTGGAACAAGCTAGAGGCCACCTTGCGAGAGTGACAGGTATATTGAATAAGCTGGAGGCACAGTCTGAGGAAAAGAAAATAGAATTAGAGGATATTCAGAGGGAAAAGCAGGAACTTGTGGAGAGATTATAGGAACTTTTGTTATAAAAGTGAAAGCCAGTCAAACACGGACAGAGTTGGTGGGCAAGAGCAAAAGTGTGACTGAACCTGGGGTGGATTCGGACAGAGTGGGTGAGAAAAAGAGCTAAACACTGTCCGAAGGCAGGTCAACTTCTGACAGAGTAAGC
>NZ_JBCNAC010000198.1:0-1450 GCF_050477885.1 Neobacillus rhizosphaerae | reverse complement strand
GATTAAGTCCATATAATTGTGTAAAAAGAAAATGAGTCAAATTAATTCCTCATGGCTACAATGTTATCAGCGACGAAAACAATGTGGAGGAATTAATTATGACTCAAATACAGTTTAACCTAAATATTGATGATTTAAAAGATTCTGTTATGAATTCTGATATAGACGCTGTCATCAAAGCTTCTATCGTCCTTGTATTAAACTCTGTTATGGAAAAAGAACGCGATGAGTTCTTACAAGCCGGTTCTTACGAACGTTCAAGTTTACGTCGTGACTACCGCAATGGATATTATGATCGTGATTTATTATTTAGCATTGGAAAAATTACGCTTAGAGTACCTCGTACTCGTAGTGGAGAGTTTTCAACTACAGTGTTTGAACAATATGCCCGTTGTGACCAAGCATTTGTATTAGCTATGCTTGAAATGGTGGTCAATGGAGTTTCCACAAGAAAAGTTTCCAATATTGTGGAACAACTCTGTGGACATAAGGTTTCTAAATCATTTGTATCCACTCTTACAGAAAAGCTAGATCCTGTAGTGAATCAATGGGCAAGTCGGCCTCTGAACACGATGTACTACCCATATATCTTTGCAGATGCTATGTATATCAAAGTAAGAGAACATAACCGTGTGATATCTAAAGCTGTTTATATCGCAACGGCTGTTGACGAGAACAATAGGCGTGAAATTCTTGGTTTGAGAGTAGATCATGTAGAAAGTACTGAAGCTTGGCAGCGTTTCTTTCAATACTTACAGTCTAGAGGTCTTCAATCACCTAAGCTAATCATTTCTGATGCACACAAAGGGCTAAAAGCTGCCATTGGAACAGAGTTTGTAGGATCTGCTTGGCAAAGATGTACAGTACACTTCAAAAAGAATATCATAACCCATATGCCTAAAAAGGGTATGGATGAAGTCAAATTCGGGTTAAAGAGAATATTTGAAGTAGCGACTGTAGAAGAAGCCAGAAAATATAAGAAAGAGTTCATTGAGCAATATAGTGGCAATTCAAAATTAGACAAGGCCATAGAAATTTTAGAGGAAGGCTTCGAAGATGCCATTCAATACTTGAATGAGAAACCGAAATTTCATAAGCATATTCGAAGTACAAACTCGTTAGAAAGAATCAATGAGGAAGTCCGGAGAAGAGAGAGGGTAATTAGAATATTTCCTAATACACAGTCAGCTTTCAGATTAATTGGGGCGGTCTTAATGGACTATGCAGAGGAAGTAGGAAGAAGAGTAATTGAGGACAAAAAAGAGAAAAAGTAAGTAGCGACGCGAAGCGCGAATTTTTGGTGTACTGGAAGGGGGTACCCCCTTCCAGTACACCAAAAATAAATCATCTGCTTAATATTGTATTTCATGAGGAATGAATTTACACATAATAATGGGCTTGACTCTTCAAACATTTTTTAGCGAGAAATACTCACGAATGACGACTAACT
>NZ_JBCNAC010000197.1:0-3040 GCF_050477885.1 Neobacillus rhizosphaerae | reverse complement strand
AAACCCCTCATCTAATAATGAGGGGTTTTGTTTAAAGGGACACTTTTATCCTTTATATTTTCCGTTATTCTTTGGTGCTTTTTCTTTTTTGGCTTTATCTTTATGAATTTTATTGGTTGCAGCAGAACCCATTTCATGTGCAAATTCTTCATTTAATACGGCAGAATCAAAACCCTTTTTGTTTTTTTGCTGAGGGTCATTCTTTTTTGTCCGTTTAGCCATTGTGATTCCTCCTGTCTTCTTAAGGTTTCTATACTAGTTTCTTGAAGACAGAAGAATTTATGCTTGGGAGATTATGGCCAGCATGTATTAGTTCTTCCAATATTTATAAAGAGCTTGAGTACCGCTGTCTTCCTCCCCATTTTCAGCTAATTGTTCATAAAGCGACTTTGCCAATGCGAGTCCAGGCACGGGCATATCCATACGCTCAGCCTCATCTAAAGCAATTTTCATATCCTTAATAAAATGTTTTATGTAAAAACCAGGTTCAAAATTCCCTTTCAGCATCCTCGGTGCAAGATTGCTTAATGACCAGCTTCCAGCCGCTCCTGTTGTAATGCTTTTTAATACAGTTTCAGGGTCAAGCCCTGCTTTTTCTGCATAGATTACTGCCTCACAGACACCAATCATATTTGATGCAATGGCAATTTGATTACACATTTTTGTATGTTGTCCTGCCCCTGGTTTTCCTTGATAAACAATATTTGTACCCAGAAGCTGCAGAAGAGGAGATACCACTTCAAATGCTTCCTTTTCACCACCCACCATAATGGATAGCTTCGCTTCCTTTGCACCTACATCTCCGCCAGAAACAGGGGCGTCTATACTTTGAATCCCTCTTCTTTTGGCTTCTTCGTATATTTTCACTGCTAATGAAGGAGCAGAAGTCGTCATATCAATGAGGTAACTCCCTTCTCTTCCATGAGGAATTAATCCATTTTCACCAAAATACACTTCCTCGACATCCACGGGATAACCTACAATGGTGAAAATCACATTTGCCTTTTCCTTTGTTCTAGAATAAATCACTAAATGATAACCAGCGTCTAATAGATGACCGGCCATACTCTTTCCCATTACGCCAGTTCCAATAAACCCAATTACGGTGCTATCTGTATTGTGCAAATTAATCTCCCTCTCGATTGATTTTTTCTCTATTTTAGCACTATCATTTCGTTATTAGTAAAGATTTGCATAAAAAAAGACCGAAACGTCCAGTCGTCCGGTCTCCGTGCTCCATCTCCAAATTTATGCACATATTAATGATGTCCTTACTCAATAAAAAATAAACCATTATAATTCAGAAGAAAAGTTTGTTAAATAGGTTCTTCCGAATACTTCCTTATCATTAAATACTTCTATAGAGACTGCTTGATCTCTTTCAATCATATTTTTCAGCTCATAAATATGTAAATCCTTCTTTAATGGAATTGGGTCCATAAAGATATACTTCTCGCCTTTATCACTTACCTCTAAATACTCACCGTTAAGTACTTGTTCCTCACCATAAATAATTTCTCTTTTTCCAATGGCCGCAGCCAACTGATTATCATGGATCGAAACCTTTACTTTATACATCTGATGGCGTTCCAGGATCTCATTGTTTATTCGAAAGCGAAATTGCAGTTCATTATTTTTCGTTAATAATGCATCTGCATACCGATTCACAATTAACTCATTTGAGAATAATAGCCCACAGCCACTTAAAAAAGAAATACAAAAAACTCCAATAAGTAAGGCCAACATTCGATGAATTTTTCTTCGCATTCATAACACTCCCCTTTATTTTTACCATAGCCATAATTGAACGGTAATAAACGTAAAGAAAGGTTAATAAAGGAAAAAAATAAATCACATAACTAAATAGCCTTTACCATTCCCCCATCTACTAGAAAAGAACTTCCAGTCATATAGGAGTTTGCATCAGATAGAAGAAATGCAGCAACATTGGCAAACTCCTCAGGTGTTCCGTATCTCTTCAAGGGAATGCCAGCTTTTACCTGGAGTTCAACCGCTTCCCTCTCTACACCCAACTTATCGGCATTCACTTGATCTAAATGTTTAACACGGTCAGTTGCAATTCTGCCAGGAGCCAAAGTATTTATTAAAATATTATAAGGGGCTAATTCTGTTGCCAATGTTTTTGATAAACCTACTATACCTGTTCGGAATGTATTAGAAAGGATCAAACCGGGAATAGGTTCTTTAATAGAGGAGGAAGCTATATTTATTATTTTTCCCCCCTGTTGCTTTAAAAAAGGCAGTGCAGCACGAATGACACGTACATAGGATAATAAATTCAGTTCAAATGAAGTTTGCCAATCTTCGTCCGTTAGATCTTCAAACGCTCCTGCTCGCGGACCACCTGCATTATTTACTAGTAATTGTAGACCTCCAAACGTCTCATTAGTTACAGCAACTAACCGGTTAATATCATTTACGTTCGTAATATCCGCTTTTTGAAACGCCACTTTACCTTTGCCGATTGATTGAAGTTCACCAGCTTTTTGTTTTAACTTTTCTTCGTCACGGCCTGAAATCATGACGTTGACGCCTTCCTTTACGAGCCTTCCTGCGATCGCTAATCCCAGTCCTTGACTTGATGCAACAACTAAAGCTGATTTACCAAATAAATTTAGTTCCATATTTTTCCCATGCCTCCTTATTGTTCTATCTTCAGTATACAAGATTACCAAAGAAAGGTAGTGGTAGAAAACTCACAAAAAAAGGCGGAATATTTTATCCGCCTTTTTTTGTCAACATATATTTAGAATGTATGGCCAAGATCCTTTGCACGTGCAATTGCATTTTCTTTAATTTCTTGTGCTTTATCCGGCATCGCATTATGACCTTCGACGAATAAACCTTCAAGCTCATTGATACCAAAGAAGCTCATCATGACACTTAAATAACGGTGACCCATTTCCATCTGTGCCGCTGGTCCCTCAGAATAGATTCCACCACGCGCTTGGATGTGTAATGCTTTTTTGCCTGGTAAAAGCCCTACCGGCCCTTGCTCTGTATATTTAAACGTTTTACC
>NZ_JBCNAC010000196.1:0-13350 GCF_050477885.1 Neobacillus rhizosphaerae | reverse complement strand
GGGGGACTGTCCCCTTTTTTATTTTTTTCATGTATGGAAGAGGATTTTTGAGAAACCATAAGAAAATGGAACTCTCAATTTTTATCAGTTTAACCATTTTTCTGTTGCTCTCTTTTATCGTGAAAAAACAGAAGCTTACGTTGTTTGAAAATATTTTTCTCTATATTATTGTGGAATTTATGGTGACCAGCTATTGTGCCATCCTTTACATCAATGTTGATGTATGGCATGTGGCCAATAAGGCGGGCCTGTTTATTATCTTTCGAATCTATGAAGCGATTGTGTATCCAGCCATCTGGCTTTGGTATTTTAATCTCCATCCACAGCGTGTGGCGAAGCTGTCGAGATTGCTACTGGCTTTTTTATTTGTGGGAATAGAGTGTGTGGTGGAGAAAGCGCTAGTCCTCTTGGGAGTTATTATCTATAAGGATTGGCAAGTTTGGCAATCCGTTTTGGTACAAATTTTAGTACTGGTAATGACTTCGGTTTTATTGACATGGTTTCAAACGATTTTGAAAAAAGAAGGGATTCACTAGCGATGATGCCTCTTCCTCAACCTTTTGATAAAAATGAATGGTTTGTCTTGATAGGTATTGTTGTGTCTTATTCTCTTGTTCGATTGCTGCCGAAACGGTTTCCAAGGGTGGTCAGCGTGTTACTAATGCTGTTTGGGCCCATTGTTGCCAGAATGTCTGATCATTTCTTAGCATCGCCGAAGCTGGACTTATATAACTTAATGGATACTCCTAACTATGACCTCTTTGATCTTTTTACCTACTTTTTATATGCTCCATTTTCCTATTTGTTTATTTATTTTTATGACAGGTGGAACGTAAAAGGAGCGGGACTTCTTCTTTATCTTTTCCTATGGACCATTGTCTCGGCTATGTTTGAATGGATACATAAGTTATTTCATGTGTTTACATACCATAGCTGGAAGCTGTCGTACTCTTTCACCGTGTACCTTGTCGTCCAATGCTTGGAGTTGCTTTATTTTTATTTGCTGGTACGAACATATGAGTTGACTAAGGGGAAGGATAAGAGCAAGAGTAAGCTATTGGTTGCTAAATCGAACCCTAAACCTAAGGGGATAAGCAAGTTCCATAACTAAAAAAGACCTTCGCTTTTACATAAGCGAGGTCTTTTTTAGTTATTAAGGTGTATCTCCCAGACCGACGGTAATGGAGTAGACTTGGTTTTCATTACCTTCGTGAAAGTGGAAGATGACGACAAACTTCCCAACTGGCTCCATTTCAGGGAACAGCTTGGCCAATGTGTCACTATGATAAAGCATGACTTTTTGAGGTAAGTCTGATGTATCAGTGAATTCTTTTTCTAATTTGGCATCCTTCGGTATTAATTTTCCAGCTATTTGTTTAGCTTCTTCTATTGAACGGGTTTTTTGATCAGTTGTTTCAAATTGAACAGTGATGTCTATCGCGCGATTGTTGATAAACATTGGCAGCAAGTAATCATTTTTGAACCTGCCCATTTGTTCATTTCCTTTGTTCTCACCGTATTCCTTCGTGAAAGCATCTACTGTATCGCCAAGACCCGGATCGACAGAAACTTGTTCGGTTACTGTCTCCTTTTTGGTCGTGTTGGTTGTATCCTTCTGTGTAGTCGTTTCCTTTTTCGTTGGGTCTGTATCTTTAGCCTTGTCCGAATCGCTGTTGTTACAGCCTGCTCCCATTATAGCTAAGCACACGAACAACACTATTAATCCCAATTTCCTCATATGTACCTCCATGTTGAAATATTCTAAACCTTCATATTCCATTCCCCATTATAATTCCACCATCTCAAACGTGCAACGCATTACCCATTATGAGCGGGTGTCCACTGTGTGCGAACAAATGTCTTTCTTTGGTGCCAGGCACCATTTATTTTCTTAAGGTTAAGTTAAGGAATTCACATGATAATGGGGGCATCAAGTTATTTTATTCATGGTGGTAGTTGGCGCATTCAGGTCAAGGAGGAGGAGTAGTGGTAGATGAACAAGTGGATATGGATTGTGATTACTATTCTGGTTATTGGGTTTGTAGGGTATCAGTGGTACAACTCAAGAACAAGTACTCAGGAGGTAACAACCCAGGTTCGAACGGCTGTCGTACAAAAAGGGAATTTAGAAGTAAAAATCAGTGGCTCAGGTTCCATCCAGCCAGTTACAAGTGAAGATATTAAATCGACCATCGATAATAACGAAATTGATGAAGTACTAGTTGCAGCGGGTGAGACGGTAAGTGCTGGAGATGAATTGATAACCTTTACTGACGATAGTGATCCGATTACTGCACCGGCTGATGGTATGGTCACAAGCATTGCAGTTGCAGCTGGGGATCGAATAACAAATGGACAAGTAGTGGCGCATCTGACCAATTATAAGGATTTACAAACGATCGTTCAGGTGGATGAATCAGATATTCCAAAGATAAGAGAGGGACAGACAGTTGAATTATCGGTCAGTGCGTTTCCTGATCAGGCATATACAGGTAAGGTTACTGCTATTGCAGACGAAGGAACATTAGCGAATGGATCCTCTACCTTTGATGTGACTATTCATATTGAAAAACCAGTCAATCTAAAGGTCGGAATGAGCTCTGAAGCCAATATTCTCACGGCCAGCAAAAAGGATGCACTTTATGTTCCAGTGGATGCTTTATACACAAACAACAATGAGAGTTATGTAGTTGTTGCTTCGGCGGGAGCCAATACCGATCAAGCTAGTGGTACTGCGACGCAACAAACAGTAAAAACAGGGCTTGCAACAGAGGAATATGTGGAGATTACTGAAGGGGTAAGCGAAGGTGACGTTGTTCAATTACCACAGCTCACATCGGGAAGTTCCTCAACGAACCAACGAGGCGAGGTGATGCAGGGCATGGGTGGCATGCCGGCCGGTAATATGCCTCAAGATGACGGTGGAAAGGGAACGCAAAGCACTGGATCTAGTCAATAATGAACTGCCACAAGGATTTATTTTTTAGATAAGGTCAGATTCTCCACATTTAAGAGGTAATTCTCCACAAATTTATAAGAATTCTACACAAGTTTGTGAGAATTCTACACAAAATCTAAGGAATTCTACAAAAATAAGATTTATTCTACAAAATCGCAAACTAATTCTACAAATGTTAGAAAAAAATCCCAATCACTCCCGAAAAAAGACTAAAGAGCGGCAAGCAAAGCTACAACTATATAAAAAATCAAAAGGTGCTATGATTCATAGCACCTTAACAGTCTTTCTTGATGATATTTTGCTTTTTCAATGATTTGTTGTTTTAGGTTAGAATCCAAACAGTCTTGTGAAATACGGTGAAAGTAATGATAACGCCATTTGTGCCATTGAATGGTCAATTGCTGAACCACATTTATCACCTCATCAATTAGTTATAAATCGTCACGGTCATTAAGTGGATATAACTCTTACTATACCCTTCGTACGACATTCCAATCTTTTGTACATGGATATAAGGGAAAATATTAGCAGGAACCAATAACAAGTCGTTCTTTTTCTAAAAATGCTATAATGGAAAAGGTATTAATGAAATTCTAGCTAAGGGGAAATGAATATGATTCTCGTTGTTGGCGGAGCTGGTTACATAGGTAGCCATCTTGTGAAGGAGTTAGTAGAAAAAGAAGAGGTCGTTGTGCTCGATAACTTGTCAACTGGGCACCGCGCGGCCGTTGATAGCCGAGCTATTTTTGTAAAAGGTGACCTTGGTAATGAAGAAGACTTACAAATGGTCTTTAGAAGCTATCCAATCAAGGCCGTTATGCATTTTGCTGCTTATAGTTTAGTTGGGGAATCAGTAGTTGACCCATTAAAATATTATGAAAATAACGTGGCTGCGACTTTAACTCTGTTAAAAGTAATGATGAAATTTAATGTGAAAAACTTTATTTTTTCTTCTACGGCGGCAACCTACGGAATTCCAGAAGTGGAGCTTATTGATGAAATGAGTGCAACTGCACCGATCAATCCTTACGGCCATTCTAAGCTAATGGTAGAAAAGATTCTTGCTGATTTTTCAAAAGCCTACGGATTGAACTATGTGGTTCTCCGCTACTTTAATGCTGCTGGTGCGCATAAATCTGCTGTTATTGGCGAAAGTCATGACCCAGAAACCCACTTGATTCCAATCGTCCTTCAGCAATTACTGGGACAAAGGGAAAAAGTAGCCGTATTCGGCACCGATTATGATACTCCGGACGGAACATGTATTCGTGATTATATTCATGTCACTGATTTAGCAGAGGCACATATTCTTGCACTTGAAGCTTTGTTGACAGAGAAGAAATCGGCTGAAGTGTATAACCTTGGCAACGGACTTGGTTATTCGGTTAAAGAAGTCATTGAAACATGTGAAAAAGTAACCGGTGTGAAGGCGAACGTTGAAATGGCGGACCGCCGTGCAGGTGACCCTGCTAGATTGGTAGCATCATCACAAAAGATTCTCACCGAGCTAGGCTGGAAAGCAGAACGAAACCTAGAGCAAATCATCGCTGATGCTTGGAATTGGCATAAAAATCAACAATACTAATAGAAAATTTGGTGTTTCTAAACCTCTTGCCTCGCGTGCAGGAGGTTTTTTTATATCTAATAGAAATATTTCATTATTTAGAACTTATCTTTGAATAATTATTTGATTTACTTCGTAGACAACCTTGTGTATGATTTTCTGTTCCTTTTTTGTGTTTTGAGTTAAGATTTAACTGTTCAAACAATTTGTCAATGAAAAAATGAGGTGTTCGTTTTTGGAGCATAAACCTACAAATAATATGGGTAACAAGGCTGAACGATGGAATAGTGAATTACTAAAGGAGCGCCTCAACCTAACTCTTGCCTTTAGCAAAAGATACCAAATGTCGGCGGCAGTTTGTTATCTCCGACTACATCTTCCCTTAGAGTTACCCCAACATATAGACCACGACATCGAAGAGTCTCTTGCTAGCAAGATCCTAGTGAGATTAAAGCGGACCATTCGGGATATTGATACCGTTGTGAAAATAAATAGAACAGATTTTGTTATTTTGATCGCCGACATTACTGAACACGATTGTCAGGTCATAAGCGAGAGAATTCTCCGTTCCATTTCGGATACTTATACCATCGACTTTCATCATTTTTCCATTAATGGCAATATGGGGATTTGTATGTTTCCGTATGGTGCGGAGACACCTGTGGAGCTGCAGTCGATAGCTAAAACGGCCATGTATGAAGCAGAGGCGATGGGGGATAATCAATTTGTACTTTACAAGGGGGATTTAAATCAAAGGGCCCACCGGAAAGTGCTCATCGAAAATGACCTCCCGTATGCATTAAAGAAGGGACAGCTTTATGTCCAATACCAACCGCAGTATCATTTGGAAAAGAGAACCATCGAGGGAGTAGAAGCGTTAATCCGATGGAATCATCCAAGTCTTGGAGACATTTCACCAGCTGAATTTATTCCATATGCCGATGATGCGGGTATGAGCCATAGACTTTTTTTCTGGATGTTTGAAGAGGTATGTAAACAAATTCAAAGTGAAACCAATCGGAACTTAAAATATTCGATTAATCTGTCCGTGAATCAACTCCTCCTATCCTATTTTTTACCTGAGATTACTAAGCTGATTGGGTGGTATTCAGTTTCGGCAAGCAAAATTACATTGGAAATTACCGAAAACATTGAGGTTTATACAGTAAAAAAGGTAAATGATACGTTACACTCTCTGAAAGAGATGGGGTTTACGATGGCTCTAGATGATTTCGGAAACGGCTATTTCTCGTTTTCGGACTTTATTAAGCTACCTGTTGATTTCATTAAGCTGGATCGCCATTTTGTTTTTAGTTTATTGAAAAACAAGCAGCATGAAGGTGTCATATCACCGATTATTCAGATGGCCCATAATCTGGGCTTACAGGTGATTATTGAAGGAATTGAAGACCATACACAGTTTATGGTGTGGGAGAATCTGGGTTGTGATATTATCCAGGGTTATTTTATTAGTAAACCGTTAACCTTTGATGTGCTTAATGAGACAATCGTTGAGATAGAATCAAGGGTTAATGCAAGTAATTGATTTAAGGGTGGCATTTATATGAGAAAAACATGGAAAGATATTCTGCTTATTATAACGGGCGCACTTATTTTTGCAATAGGGGTCAACTTTTTCACCATTCCGAATCGGTTGTCTGAAGGTGGAATCTTAGGGATCACGATTATTGCCCACTATTTATTTGATTGGTCGCCGGGTGTGGTGAACTTTGTTTTAAATATTGTCCTGTTAGCAATCGGTTATAAGTTCTTTGATAAAAGAACGATGCTCTATACATTATTTTCGATTGGGGCCTGCTCCGGTTTGTTGTATTTGACGGAGGATCTAGGAAGGCAACTAACTAAAGATACCTTTTTGGCTTCCGTGTTTGCAGGGTTATTGGTCGGTGTCGGTCTGGGCTTGATATTCCGCGCTGGAGGAACCTCCGGTGGATCGACCATTTTAGCAAGGTTGGCAAATCAGCTATTAGGCTGGAGCATAGGGAAAGCGATGTTAATTATTGATATTATTGTAGTGGCAGGTTCGGTTTTTATTATTGGTCTTGAGAAGGCGATGTACACGTTACTAATCGTGTATATTGGGGCGAAAGCGATTGATTTCATTGTAGAGGGATTGGATGAACGGGTGGCGGTCTTAATTATTTCCAATTCACCAGAACTCGTTTTGGAGAATATTACGGGTAAAATGTCACGTGGCTTAACCGTTTTAGACGGGCGCGGCGGCTACACAGGACAAAACAAAGAAGTTCTCTACATCGTCATTAACAAACAAGAAATCGTCCAACTCAAAAACACCATCCGAGACATAGACCCGAACGCCTACGTCACAATTCACAACGTCCACGAAATGATGGGCAAAGGATACAAAGCGAGTTAGCAAGGGGACAGGCACCGTTCGTGGACATTGGTCTCCTATGGATAGATAGATAAATTATTATAGGGAGAGAATTGATTTGCAAGATATTCATACTGTTACCCCATTAGCTGAAAGATTTGAGACAGCTTTTAATCGGATACATAAATGCCTAATGAAACTAGTTCGTAACGCAAGAAGTGATAGTTTTAAAGTATTATTGGACAGCGGAAATTCCCATGCCATTATTCGGACCCATCGGCATGATCTGTATCAATATGCAAAGCTTCGTAATGCCCTTGTCCATGAAAAAATAAAGGAACGGTATTATATTGCAGAGCCAAATGTTGATGTCGTGTCGCACATTGAAATGATTGCTGAGCAATTTGAACAGCCTCCGACTGTTTTATCCATTGCCAGTTCACCAGTGCTCTATTATAAAGAAGACACACCGTTAAAGGATATTTTGAAAGTTGTAGACAGGCTTTCATACACGATGTTTCCGATCTACGACTCAACTGGCGTGTTTAAATGGTTGCTTACTTCGGAAGGGATTATACGTTGGTTGTCCAAACAGCCACTTTCAGGTATCTCCATTGAAGACGTTCGTGTTCATGATCTTTTTGTTCATGAAAAAAAGCATGAAGTTGTCTTTGTAAAAAAAGGGACAGATATTTATGAGGTAGAGGAAGTTTTCGAAGATGCCTTTTTAGCCCAAAAGAAGCTAGAAGCTGTCATGATCACAGAAAATGGGCTGGCAACCGAGAAGCCGCTCGGAATCATCACGTCATGGAATTTAGTTGAAATTGATGCGTTAGAACAGCAGTTGCAAAAATAATAGGAGCAGTAAACGATAATCCTGAGCGTCTATCAAGGAAGTCCTTGGCTGACCTCAGGATTTTTTGCAAGAACACGCTTTAATGGACGTAGCTTATCAATCCCCCGGAAAATGCTGGGTGATGACCTGTCTCACTTTTTCATTTACAATAATATTCAGAAAAAAATTTGTGTGGTGGTGCTTGTGTTTGTACTGGTAATGTTTCTTGGTGTGTTAATGCCCATCGTCGGTTTCGTCGTTTTAGTGATGCTAAGATTGCTCGACCAAGAGCTGGATGTCTTGGAACTCGAAAATATTAAGGTACGACTGGAGAAAGAGCTGAAGGAGAGTGAGTATCGGCAGCTGTCGGAACGGATTCAGCCACACTTCTTATTTAACGCCCTCAACGCATTTTTATCGCTAAGTCGAATCGGCCGACATCAAGATATGACAGAAGGACTTGAACAGTTTTCGCTGTTTCTGCGCTACCGGTATCAGGATCATGAGGTACTGGTTCCTTTTTCAACAGAGTTAGACCACACGAAAAACTACTTAGCTGTCCAGCAATTGCGTTTCGGAAAACGGTTAGCCGTTACCTACGAGTTGGATTCGACATTACTTGACAGTAAAATTCCTCCCTACACCCTGCAAACACTTGTGGAGAATGCTTTCAAGCATGGCCTTGAGAAAAAGGCGGGGGACAAGCAATTGACGATTGAGTTTGAGCGGGAAGGAAATTGGGTGTCCTTAAAAGTGTTTGATAACGGTCCTGACCGAATACTTGAGCCTGCTTACTGGAAGGGAACAGGGCTACATAATATCGAAAAAAGGTTTCAGCTCATTTTCGATCTGCCGTCCACCATTCAATTATCAGAAACTAAGGATGGGCGAACGTTAGCCCATGCCTATTGGCCATACTTACCTGGAGATGATTAAATGAACATCCTAATTGTTGATGATGAATACTTGGAAATTGAACAGCTACGCTTTCTCATACACCGTAAATATCCGTTATGGAATATCTTTTCAGCAGAGGATAGCGTGTCTGCATGGAAAATAACTGAGCAGGAAAGCATCCATCTGGCCTTTATTGATATTCGGATGCCAGGGGAGGACGGTTTGACTCTGTCCAAGCGCTTAAAGGAAAAACAAAGCGGTATTGAGATTGTCATTGTTTCCGCACACCAGGATTTTTCTTATGCCAAAAGGGCAATTCAAGCAGAAGTCATGGATTACCTGGTGAAGCCTGTCATTGAACAGGAATTATTAGCGGTGATTGAAAAGTACTTAGAGGTCAATAAACATGCAGTGGCAAAATCTGCACATGTTCAATATGTAATTAAGAAAATCGAACTCCATTTTTCTGAAAAATTAAGCCTCCAAGAGATTGCAGATGAAATACCGATGAGTGCCTCCTACCTGAGTCATTTATTCTCTGAGGAAATCGGCTCGACCTTTCAGGAGTATCTATTAACGTACCGGATTCATCAGGCAAAAAAGTTAATCGTAAGTAAAGCGGACTGGAGTATGAGCAGAGTTGCAGAAGCTGCCGGATTCTCGAGCCAACATCATTTTAGCAATATATTTAAAAAAGTAGAGGGCATGACGCCGAGTAGGTATAAGGAGAAACGGGGATGAGGTTCTTACTCAGGCGTGGAGCCAATTATTTAAGGAGAAAAACCAATGATTGATTGGTATGTCATTCTATTTTTAGCGATCGTCCTCTTGATTTTCCATATGGGGGAATTTGCCGGTCACAAGGATGCAGCTGCCTATGTTCGACTCTCAGGGAAAAATCAAGTATCGACTGGGACCGTTTCGATGCTTTTTCGGTTTCTAACCGGAACTTTTGTATTTATTCCAGTCTACTTAACTGTTAGCCGAGGATACTTGGCGGGACTGGTCCTTTCTTCAGCAGGGGTGGCTGTCCTACTTTGGTTCAGCAGAAAAATTAGCCGAATGAACGACAACTTTGCGGCTTTTCAACATCTTGGAGCTCTTTTACAGGAGCGAATGCCAGAAAGAGGAAGAATGGCCGTCTATGTGTTGCTGTTTGTTGCGGGTAGTGAAGGACTGCTTCTTAGTACAGCCCTGGCTAACTCGTTTATGAAGATAGTTTTTTCAATCCAGCCGATATGGACAAGTTCCATTCTGTTCTTTTTTGTCTTTGTGTTTTCAGGAATGGGAGGTGCTGGCGGGGTTCAGAAAATGGGGCGCTGGCTGTTGTTTGGTTTTTTTACCGGGATTACTATTCTGCCGGTGGCAACCATCCTATACCATGGCGTTTCCTCTATCCATGAAAGATTTGTTCAGCTGCCAGGAGCTAATTGGGATGGGGGAGAACTTCTGGTTGCTGCCCTTTTATTTATGGTATTCACTGCAGGACATTTGCTTGTTTACTACCTCATTTCCGGCGATTTATTAGCAGTTAAGCGGACGAGATTAAAAGCAACAATTGGGCTCACAGCGATTTGCTGGAGCAGCATGCCAGTGGCTGTGTCTGTTATTGTGGTTTATTTGATGTCCCGAGGTGGAGGAACGGGGATATCAGGGCTGTTGAATAGTATGGGGCATGCCTTTTCAACGCCTCTTTTATATGTCCTGGCGGTAAGTGTGTTATCCTGCTTGGCTTTAAGTCTTGGTGTATCTCTTCACCATTTGGCGGGCTTACTGATTCCCCATTTTAAAGAAGAGCAAGGGGCGTATAAGGGATATTCATCGAGCCTTGTTCTGTGCCTTTTGTTCTATGGAGCGTCTTTCGTCGTAGACTTTACGACGGTATTTATTTTTTATATCCATTTGTTTGTCTCGTTGTGCTTACCGCTATGGCTGCTTCTTGGTTACCGAGTACGCTGGGGCTGGGAGCTTTCCCTTGTCCTTTTAGCCTCCAACGGATTGGGTCTTTGGATTTCTTTTACCAGTGAACTACTTACCGGGATTAGTGTAAATTTAGGCATATCAAGTGCTGTATTATTCTTCTTATTTATCAGAAAAATTAGAACAATGTAAAAATACTGCAAAATCTCATCAAGAAACTGCAAAACAGCCGTCCACCCTATCGATATAATGAGGAAAAAGGGAGGCGAGCATATGGTACAAACACTTGAAAAACAACAGTATTTTTATGCTTTTAGTAAAGAGAACAAGGTTGGATTACGTGTACCGTCTGGGGCACAGGTGGTAGTAGAGACCTTTGATTGTTTTCAGGACCAAATACAATCAACGGAGACGGAGTTTAACTCGATTGATTGGAATCAAATTAATCCGGCCACAGGAGCCATTTTTGTAGAGGATGCACAGCCGGGGGATGTTTTAAAAGTTAAAATAGACAACATTGAGCTTGGTGATAGTGGTGTACTAGCTACCGGACCGGGACTAGGCGTTATGGGGCACCGAATTGATGAATTCACGGTTAAGATGGTGCCAATTGTTGATGGAAAAGCGGTGTTTAATGAACGAGTAAAGCTGCCATTAAATCCAATGATCGGTGTGATTGGGGTAGCACCTGAAGGGGAACCCGTTCCATGTGGGACACCGGGAGCACATGGCGGCAATATGGATACAAAGTTGATTACAACGGGTGCGACACTTTATTTTCCTGTATTCCAAGAGGGTGCGCTGTTCGGCCTTGGTGATCTGCATGCGGCTATGGGTGATGGAGAAATCGGTGTTTCGGGAGTTGAGATTCCTGGAAAAGTGACGGTTACGTTAGAAGTGCTGAAGGGAAAATCTATTCCATTCCCATTTCTTGAAAATGAAGAAGGTGCGGCAGTCATCGTTTCGAAGGAAACGCTTGACGAAGCGGCCAAAACTGCCGTTGAAATCTTTGTGGATACCCTGCTTCCGCATACGGATTTGACGCTGGCCGAGCTGACAATGCTTTTCAGTGCAGCTGGTGAGGTTCAGGTTTCGCAAATTGTTGATCCGCTTTTAACCGCAAGATTTGTGGTACCAAAATCCATTCTCGAAGCTTACGATGTGAAGCTTTTCGGATAGGGAGGGGGAAAAGGATATGGAACCAGTCGTACCAACGAAACAACAGTCAAAAGCTCAAGGTGGACAGACAAATGTAGAACAATTCGGTTATAAACAGGAATTAAAACGTGCATTAACCTTTTGGGATTTGCTCATTTATGGACTTGTATTCATGGTGCCGATTGCTCCGTTCGGAATCTATGGGTATGTTGCCCAGGGATCTAACGGGATGGTCGCCCTTGCCTATTTGGTAGGTATGATCGGTATGATTTTTTCTGCGTTAAGTTATGCGAGGATGTCGGAGGCGTTTCCGATCGCAGGCTCTGTTTATTCCTATGCGCAGCGCGGAATTAACGAGCACGTGGGCTTTTTTGCAGGATGGGTTATTTTATTGGATTATATTTTAATACCCGCTTTATTATATTTAGTCAGTGCCGCAGCCTTACATGACATGGCACCAGAGATTCCGATTTGGATTTGGTTGGTTGCGTTTATTGGGATTAACACAGTGATTAACTATTTCGGGATTGAATTTACGGCTAAAGCCAATAAAGTTATTGTGGCGCTTGAATTAATTGTCCTTGTGGTTTTTGTCGTTGCTGCCATTATCGCGATTACAAAGGGAGTGAATGGAGCAGAATTTAATTTTAAGCCGTTATATGATAAAGAGCATTTCAGCATGAGTGCTGTTATGGGTGCTGTTTCCATTGCGGTGCTAAGCTTCCTTGGATTTGACGCGATTTCGACGTTAGCAGAGGAAACAAAGGGCGGTAAGAAGGTTGTTGGACGAGCGATTATTTTCTCGTTGTTAGTCGTGGGCGTATTGTTCATCATCCAGACATGGGTAGCCGCGTTAATTTGGCCGGATTATGCCTCATTTGAGAATGCCGATGTTGCGTTCTATCAGATTGCTGAAATTGCCGGAGGTCCATGGTTGAAATGGACGACAATTTTAGCCACAGCGCTTGCTTGGGGGATTGCGGATGCATTGGTGGCCCAAGCTGCAATTTCTCGTATTTTATACAGCATGGCTCGCGATAAAAAGCTGCCGAAGATTCTTTCGAAGGTTCATCCGAAGTATCAAACGCCGTATGTCAGTACGTTTCTAGTAGCTGCCATTTCTCTTGTGGTGACGATTGGATTTTCGTCACAGATTAATAGTCTTACCTCACTTGTGAATTTTGGTGCCTTGACTGCTTTCTTGTTCTTGCACCTGTCGGTTATTAATTATTTTGTCCGTAAGCAAAAAAGTAAAGATTATTTGAATCACCTTGTGTTCCCGTTAATTGGCTTCGTGATTATCGGGTACGTTTGGTTCAATCTCGACCCAACCTCGAAGAAGCTCGGCTTCGTCTGGATGGCTATCGGGATTATCTATATGATTTACTTGAAGCTTGCGAAAAAGGATTCTACTTTGAATGTAGAATAGGCATCATTTTATGAAACAGGGCAGCTGTTTTATAAGGGGTTCCGTTAACCGGTGCTATCTTATTAAAAGACACAAGAATTGTGACGTATGAATTGGCATACGTCTTTTTCTTTTTTTATCAAGGTATCTACGAAATTTCATTAACTCTTATCGATTGGGGCATCAGGTTAAGCACCCGAACTGATAAATAGACGGAAAAATTCCGCTTATTTAAGTCAAGCCCATTATTATG
>NZ_JBCNAC010000195.1:0-21328 GCF_050477885.1 Neobacillus rhizosphaerae | reverse complement strand
TCAGTTACAACTTCTGTTGCTTCTTCTTTTTCACCAGCTAATACTGCTGAGTTTGGTGCAGCATGTAATTTTGCTGTTTCACTTGCATGCGCGCTTGCTTGAGACATTGCTTTGTTAGCTGCAGAAGGGTTTACTTTCTCAGCACCTTCTTCATCTTCTAAAACAGCATCTGCTTCGTCTTCATCATTTGACTTAACAATGACATGAGTATCTTTTAACATTTTCTCAGACTTAGAATGCTCATCTTCGTCTTCTTTTTCTTCCGTCTTTACTGCTGTATCCGCATCAAGATCGGCGTCTTTTTCATCCTCTTTAACTGTTACTTCTTTTTCTTCATCCTTAACATCAGCGTCTTCCTTTTCAACATCTGCTGTTTCAGTGATTTTAGAATCAGTAGTCACGACAGGTTCAGTTGTTACTTCTGTTTGATCCTCAGTAACTACCGGTGTAACAGGCTCTTGAACTGGAGTCTCTTCAGTTACTTCAGTTACTTCAGTTTCTTCTGCTTTTGGCTGTTCTACCTTACCATGAACCGCTGAATTAGGAGCCGCATGCATTTTCGCAGTCTCACTTGCATGTACACTCGCTTGTGATTTGCTAGCATTGCCTGCTACAGGCTTCACAGTAGCTTTCACTTCAACTTTTTGCTTTACCTTAACTTTTCCAATAGCTTTTGTGCTATTTACATTGTTTACATGAACACTGTGTTCAGCCTTCGCATTTCCGTGACCTGCTGCTTCAGTGAAATGGCCTCCTGCAAATACTCCAAAAGATACTGCTCCAGCCAATACAACAGATTTAAATACTTTATTATAATTTAGATAATGTTTCATTTTATTATTCGCTCCTTTTATTATGTGTTCCGTTGGCTTTTAGCTGCGGGTAACGGTTTCTAATAAAGGAGCTGTCTGCGGTGGTGGTGAAGGTGGAGCATTTTCCCATTGATGAATCATCCATGCAATCCGAGAATGGAATGGTTGAACAAGCTTGATGTCATAAAGATTATTCCATTCAAACCATTTATCCAACATACTTATCGTACTTAATCCCTGATTACCTCGATCATTAGACTGCCCACCGGAACTATTCGTCCGTTGACTAGAACTCCACATCTGGCTAACCTTTGGAATTTCTTCCTTACTCTCTGGGATTGGTCCCTCTTCAAGCGGTTCTTTTACAGGGGGTTCAAAACTACTTTCATTTTGGGATTGTGGTACATACTGACCCTTTTGCTGAGATGGCAACCAATTGTCGTCTCTCGTGATTCGGGTTTTATTTTTAGCCACGGTATCATTTTTTAAGGAATGTTTATCAGAATTGACACTACCTTTTACAGAAACCTTCGTTTCCTGTAATACCCCACGTTTAGCTTCCTGTATAGCTGCACCCTTTCCATTACTGCGAGAATTAACGCTAATCTCCGCCTTTTTTGCCTGCGGATTCACGTTCACTTTTGCCTGTACCGGCAATGCGGTTGGTTTGTGAGCAACAGCTTGTTGAGGCGTACTGCTGGAGTTCTGTTGTTTAGCCCCGCCCTGATTCGATTGAGCTCTGCTTGGGACGACTATAGATTTTTCCTGGGATTTTGCGCTCTCTGCTTTTACCGGATTTGTTTTTTGTGATGCTTGATCAGATTTTGCAGAACTTTGGCCTTGGACAAACTCTTTCGGAGTAGGTTGAAGTCCACTAGAGTCATTTTTTTCTGCAAAAGCTTGATCTGGTAAAAACATAGCTGCTCCGACCATTAATCCAGTGATAAGAAAATGTCGGAAGTGCAAGATTTCACCTCCTCTCTAATAATCGTAACCTTCATGGACAACATTCGAGGTTGTAAAAAGGTTTTTGACCGTTTTCGTCATTTTACGCAAGAAACGCTTCTTTTCACCTAAAAGCGCATGAATCAAATTGCCCTTAATTTTGGTATTTTTTAATACCTGGAGACTATTATTGGGATTGTATGAGATTTTTTCTAACGGCCTTTTGTCGAAACTTTTTATATTTTGGCTTGCATGATTTTCATAATCTTTTAGAGTTTATTTGATATGTTTAAAGGGAATATATCCATTAGACGAGTTACATAATAGCGCTATGTTGGCCAGTCCTACAGTAAAACCTGATTTGAATAGTTAAAAACCCAACATTATGACCATACTGATGAAAGCAATGATTGTACCACCAACTTTCAGGTAGGAGTGGATTTCATGGAAGAAAAGGGGAATTTTTTCGTGGGGTTAATGTGGGGGACAACGCTAAGTGTCCCGCTGTGGATTGCTTTTCTCGGATGGATAAAAATAGTCATTGGTTTTTTCTATAATTAAACCTTAAATAAAGATGAGGCCGGACCCATATATGTGGGATCCGGCCTCTTTAATATTTAGCTATGTTTATTGGAACCAGATATTTTATTACTAATATATTTCACAATTAACAATGGTATTAGAAAAGTGCAAAAGCTAAGGATCGAATCTAATACAATGTGATCGGTTCGAACGATACCAGCAAACTTTAAACATCCATCAAAGGCAAGAAATGCAAGAATCGATAGAAAATACCAAAAGCTTCGAGCCCTGGAAATGGTTAAGAAAGTAACAATCGTTCCAAATAAAAGCCCAGTCGGACTATTCATTATTGTTGTACTATGCCGATTTAACCGTTCAATCCACTCTACATGGATAGTTCTTAATTTTAATACACCATATAAAAGAACATTTAATTGAGTATATAGGACATAAAAGACAGACAGTATGCTTAAAAAGGATAGCCACTTCTTAGGATTCCAAGCCAATCCTTTCCACCAAAGTTTGCAAAACGGAAAAAATGGAACCAGCAATACAAAGGTAAACCAATCTCTCCACCAATGGTTCTTAAAAATCTCCCAATGCCTAAATAAATATTCAATCCCCGTAAAGAAGCCGGCAAAAACGAAACCCCAATACCATTTACATTGAAAAGCAATGTACAAAATGGCAAAAGCGGGGAGTATTTGCGCATTCGCCAAAGCTCCCATATGGGTATCGAATTCTCCTTTGATTACATTTGGATAGTATTTATAGGCTTTTCCCCAGGCATAAATCAAATAATCGAAAAATAAAATCCATCCTGAAACGGCAAAATAATGAACAAACAATAATCTATTTCGGTATTTCCAGTACCCCAAGCTTAATGCCACTATTGATAGGATAAATAAAGAAATGTAAGACAAAGGCCCAACACCCAAGCAGTATTCCTCCGAAACTTGAAATAGTAAATCCAAAACAAATAGTAATTAAAATGTATTGTTCCCTAACTTTTTTCTATATTCTCCTATTCTTTTACTTGAATACAAAAAAGCAGTGTAATTCCTAATGAGAATCACACTGCTTCGAATTCTGCTCTGCGTCTTAAACCACGGCTTCCCTCCGCTGTTTCGATTCACGGCGTTGTTCCTTGATCATAGCTCCACCAATTAAACCAATGACTGAAAAAATCACCGGAATGATAAATCCATAATGATAGCCGACATTAGGCGGAGAAGAATGGAAATGATCTAATACCTTCCCAAAAATACCCGGCAACAGGACGGCACTTAGAAAACCGCCGGTATTTGCTACCCCAGAAACCACACCGACCACTTTAATATCAAATGACTTTCGAACGACAGCAAACGTTAACGCACTCGCACCATTCCCGTAGCCAATCAGAAAAAAGATCAAAACGAGCATAGAGTATTTTGGCTTTCCGTCCAGCACTAGAAACGAAGCCCAACATAACAGGACAATCAAATGAACCACAATATACGGACGTTTGATTGAATCAACACGGCTTGAAATCCAGCTCGTCAGCGGTGCACCCAATAAAGCACCAAACAGCCCAATCATGATAAGCTGACTGGCACCGGAACGCGTCATTCCATACACATGCATCCCGTAGGGTACCGCCCACGATCCGATGAAACCAACGTACGTACCCACCACTCCAAAATGACAGAGGAAAGTGGCCCATGCCTGCCGTTCTGAAAAAATACGTCGCAACAGAACGAGTGTTTTTTCGCGTTCCTTCTTTATTTTTCCAGAAGCTGTACGGTTATTCTTAAACAATTGCTTCGGTTTTCTCTCCAAGACATAATATAAAAGAATCCCGGCAAGACATAACACAATACCTGTTGTGAAAAACGGAGTTCGCCAGCCGGCTTCAGCAATCCACGCCGAATACGGAACAGTCGCTAACAGGAACCCAAAGCTCCCCGCCATACCAGCAAAACCGAGCAACTTGACAAACTCATTTACTTTAAACCACTGGCTCAAAATCAATACCAAATTGACCCATATGGTCGCGTCCCCAATCCCCGCTAAAAAGCGAGCAAATAGAAGGACAAACTCATTCGGCGCCAAACTATAAATCAGCGTTCCTATTCCATTAAGAAGCGCTCCAATTACAAGAAATAGGTTAGGCCCAAAACGGTCGGACAGGATTCCAATCGGAATCTGCAGCCCGGTGTAAGCCAGAAATTGAATACTTGCTAATAATCCGATGGTGGATGCTGTAAGGTTAAAATCCTTCATTAATTGATCGGAAATTAATCCCGGGGCTGTTCGTTGGCTTACAATGATAAAGTAAGCAAATAACACCGTGCCAAAAACCACCCATCTATACCTGCTATTCTGTTTTTCCAATATTCTCGTCTCCCATTTGCGATATTCAACCTATTATACACTAATTTTTCCAAATGGATGGCAAACGGAAATCCTCTAGCCTACAGGAAAAATTTGCTATACAATTTACCTATGTTTGAAAAAAGTTGGTGAGTAAAATGTTTAAACTTTTATTAATTGAAGACGATACAACGCTATTTCAAGAAATAAAGGAGCGGTTAATCGGCTGGTCCTACGACGTGGTGGGGATTTCCGACTTCAGTAAGGTGCTCCAGGAATTTACCGAGCACAAACCGGACTTAGTCATTATTGATATCCAATTGCCTAAGTTCGATGGGTTTCATTGGTGTCGAATGATTAGAGCCCATTCCAATGTGCCGATCCTGTTTCTATCCTCACGTGACCATCCAACCGATATCGTGATGTCAATGCAGCTTGGCGCAGATGATTTCATTCAAAAGCCGTTTCATTTTGAGGTACTCATTGCCAAAATACAGGCGATTCTTCGCCGTGTGTACAATTATAATACCGACCAAACTGAGCTCAAAACCTGGTGTGGGGCAACGATCGATTATCCGCGCAACACGATCAGTAATGAAACGGGAACGGTGGAACTGACAAAGAATGAAGTTTTCATTTTAAAATTGCTCATTGAGCAAAAAAATAAAATCGTCAGCCGAGAAAACTTAATCAAAAGCCTATGGGATGATGAGCGCTTTGTTAGCGACAATACCTTAACCGTTAACGTCAATCGCTTGCGAAAAAAATTAGAGGAGCTTGGCCTCGGACAGTATATTGAAACAAAGGTTGGTCAAGGATACAAAGCTGTTGAAGAGGAATCCTTTTTATGATGAAAAAGTATTTAATTGAAAGGCGCAGCTGGATACTTCTATTTGTATGTCTTCAAGGTCTCTTTCTATTTGTCGCCTCGATTGATTCGGCGATCCCGTTCACGCCGATCCTTTATATGATATTTTTATCAATGATCATTTTTATTATTTTTTTGTTCATCCGTTACCATAGTGAAACCAAATTTTTCAAAAGTCTTGATGAATGGGAACACGGTTTAGATGTTTCGGCAATCACACCGGCCGAAAGTCCTTTTGAAAAAATAATCGAGCAAGCGATGCTGAATCAGACTAGGCGTTTGAAACAGGAAGCCTCGCAAAATCTAGTGACCCTAGAAGTGGAAAAGGATGAATTACTTGCCTGGATTCATGAAGTGAAGACCCCATTAACAGCCATGCATTTAATGATTGAAGACATGGACGAGGACACGCTTAAAGCGAAACTAACCTACGAGTGGTTGAGGATTCACCACCTATTAGACCAACAGCTTCACCAACGGCGCATTCCTTTTATGGAAAATGATTTGTACATCGAACAGACTGACTTAAAAGCAGTTATTTTTCCAGAAATCAGATCATTACAAACCTGGTGTTTGCAAAAAGGAGTTGGGTTTGATGTTGATTTACAGGTAACCTCCGTGTTAACTGACAGCAAATGGCTCGCTTTTATCATCAGGCAGCTGTTAACAAATGCGGTTAAATATAGCAAAGAATCGGATATACACATAGCCAGTTTCGAGCGACATGGCCAAACCATCCTGGAAATAAAGAACTTGGGTCGCGGGATTGACCCGAAGGACTTACCGCGCATATTTGAGAAAGGCTTTACCTCCACTACCAATCATCATGATAATAAAGCCACCGGAATGGGGCTGTATTTAGCAAGAAAAGCGGCAGCACCTTTACATATAACGTTTGACGTCCAGTCCATAGTTGGAGAAGAGACAAGCTTTACCTTACACTTTCCAAAAAGAAACGACTTCAATAACATCATCGGCATGTGACAACATTGTCACATGCTTCTCTTATTTTGTTAGCCCAATCGAAGGATGCGAGTTCCGCCTCCTTTTATAATAAAGGTATCGAATGAAGGAGTGTGTGTCGGAATGACTATTTTACAAGCAAGCAAAATTTATAAAAGCTACGGCAACAAATTCAATAAACAGGAAGTATTAAAAGGCATCGATGTAACCATTGGGAAAGGCGAATTCGTAAGTATTATGGGTGCGTCAGGTTCAGGAAAAACAACCTTGCTCAATGTTTTATCGTCGATTGATCAGGTTAGCCAAGGTTCCATTCAAATTGAAGGAAAAGAAATGACAACCTTAAAGGAAAAACAACTGGCAGAATTCCGCAAACATCATTTAGGATTTATTTTTCAAGAATATAACCTGCTTGATACGCTTACAGTCAAAGAAAACATCCTCTTACCCCTGTCGATTACTAAAGTGTCCAAACAAGAAGCAGACGCCAAATTCAAGGAAGTGGCAGACGAGCTCGGCATTTATGAACTCAAAGATAAATACCCGAATGAAATTTCCGGCGGGCAGAAACAGCGGACCTCTGCCGCCCGGGCGTTCATTCACGAACCAAGCATTATTTTCGCGGATGAACCCACAGGTGCTCTTGATTCCAAATCTGCATCTGATTTGTTAAACAAACTGCGCCAATTAAACCAAAGGCGACAAGCCACGATTGTGATGGTCACCCATGACCCTGTAGCAGCCAGCTATTGTGGCAGAGTGATTTTTATAAAAGACGGGCAGATGTATACACAGTTGAATAAAGGCGAGCAAACACGCCAGACGTTCTTTCAAGATATTATGAAAACCCAAGGAGTCTTAGGCGGGGTGCAATATGAGTATTAATCACCTCATCCTTCGAAACCTCAAGAAAAATCTAAAAAACTATTTTCTCTATGTGTTTGCGCTAATCTTTAGCGTCGCTCTGTATTTCTCATTTGTCACACTGCAATATGACCCTGCATTAGATTCAACGAAAGGAACGATTAAAGGAGCGGCAGCGACTCGAGCGGGCTCCATCCTGCTTGTCGGGATTGTGAGCATCTTTGTTTTATACGCCAACAATATTTTTCTAAAACGACGAAGCAAGGAAATTGGCTTGTTTCAATTAATAGGAATGACTAAGAACAGGATTTTCCGCATTCTCAGTGCAGAGAATTTTATACTTTACTTTGGTTCACTCATCGTCGGGATTTTTATTGGTTTCTCGGTTTCAAAATTAATCATTATGATTTTATTTAAAATTACGAAGGTAGATGCGATTGCCACCCTTCATTTTTCCAGCCAGGCATTGACCCAATCCCTTATTGTGTTTGGTGTGATTTATCTGTTCATCCTGCTGATGAATTTTGTCTTCATTAAAAGACAAACCATTTTAGCCTTATTTAGAGTCCTTTCATCGACAGAAGGGAAAGCGAAAAAGCTCTCCTTGGTGGAAATGGTCCTGGGAACAGTTGGCATTCTTCTGATTGGATTCGGATACTATCTTTCGTCGAAATTGTTTTCCGGCGATTTTACCGACATGATGGAGCTATTCCTGGCGATGACAGGCATTTTGGCATCGGTCATTTTCGGGACGTACCTGTTTTACAAAGGGACTGTTAGTTTCTTTTTTCATCTCATTCGGAAAAAGAAAGACGGCTACCTTAAGATTCACGAGGTGCTTTCTCTTTCGTCTATCATGTTTAGGATGAAATCGAACGCTCTTTTGTTAACCATCATTACGACTGTTTCCGCCCTTGCACTTGCCCTGTTGTGTCTAAGTTATATCTCCTACTATTCAGCGGAAAAAACAGCAAAAGATCAAGTAGCAGCAGATTTTGCTTTTACCGATACAGATGCGGCGGAGCAATTTAAGGACGCTCTTGAAGCAAAGAAAATGAAGGTTAGTGAGAAGAAGATTGATGTTATCCAAATCAACGCCAACTTAAAATCAATCATGAATTCCAACCTTGAAGGAATGAAAGTGGATCCGAAGAGCATGTCGATTTCAGTCATTAGCGATCAAGAGGTCGCGGGGCTGGATGTTGGGCCTGAGGATACCTTCTTTACTGGCTATAACGATCTACTGCAAAAATTTATGCCTTTGAAGAACTCAGGAAAAATTGAGCTAAAAGGGAAAACGGAAGTCATTCCACAAGACTATTTGGGGTTAAAGGATCTTCATCTTATCTCATGGTATTACACGAATGGCGGGCAACCTGTGGCCATTGTAGATGAAATTATTTTCCAACGATTACAGAAAGATGCCGACCCTTCGCTACAAAAAGAATCGTCTGTGTTTATTGGGTTTACTTTAAAAGATGAAGATCAATTAGAAGCGGCGAACATGATCTTTAAAGATATGAAGTTTACCGAACATCCAGGCTTTGACTCTCGTCTGGAAATGAGCAACAGCCAGAAACAAACGATGGGACTTATCATGTTTATCGTCGGCTTCTTAGGGTTAACGTTCTTAGTGACATCCGGTTGTATCCTGTATTTTAAACAAATGGGTGAAAGTGAAGAAGAACAGCCGAATTATACCATTTTAAGAAAGCTTGGCTTTACACAGGGGGATTTAGTCAAAGGGATTACAATGAAACAATTGTTTAGCTTCGGCATTCCGTTAGTGATAGGGCTCGTTCATAGCTACTTCGCCGTCCAATCCGGCTGGTTCCTGTTCGGAACGGAACTATGGACACCGATGATTCTTGTCATGGTATTATATACCACTCTATACTCCATATTTGGCATACTCTCTGTTAACTACTATAAGAAAGTAATTAAAGAAGCACTATAAACATTTTAGGGTCAGACATGGGGTCTGACCCTAATTGTGTCTAACGGGGACAGTCCCCCGCTCTGCTAAAATTTTACCATTTTAAATTGCTGAAATTTGTTATAAATTTAATAAATCAACATGACTAACATACTAGAAAAGGGGTTCACCAAAATGAAACCGAGCAAATGGCTGGTTACGTCTCTTTCCTTATTATTATTCTCCTCCACTGCCTTATCAACCATTGCTTTAGCTACAGAAAAAGTACCTTTTACCAAAAAGAATCCAACAAACTATCAAGCGGACGAATTAATTATTAAATATAAAAATACCGGTGCTGCTGCTTCTTTTAAAAAGAAACATCCCTTCAAAATAAAAAAGAAGCTCCGTTCTATTGGTGCGGAAATTGTGAAGGTGGACGATGGAGCAAATATTGATAGTCTAGTAAAAACATTAAAGACGGACCCCTCCGTTGCCTACGTTCAACCAAACTATAAATATACAATTGCATCTCTCCCCAATGACCCTGGATTTAGTAAACTATGGGGACTTCACAATTCCGGACAGAGCATTAACGGCACTTCCGGGGTAAACGATATCGATATCGACTATCCAGAAGCAATGCAGGAGTTTTCGAAAAGCACCAATCAACTGCAGGTGGTAGTTGGAGTGATAGACACCGGCATTGACATCAACCATCCGGATTTAAAAGATAGCATTTGGACGAATCCTGATGAGATCGCTGGTAACGGCATAGACGATGACCAAAATGGCTATATCGATGATGTTCATGGCTGGGATTTCTACCATAATGATGCTAGCACCTTTGATCAGGAGGACGGAGATGATCACGGCACGCATGTGGCCGGTACAATTGCGGCGAAAGCGAATAATGCCATCGGTGTCACAGGCATTGCCCCTAATGTAAAAATTATGCCACTGAAGTTTATTGGACCAGACGGCTCTGGTACCACCGAGGATGCCATCCTAGCGGTTGAGTACGCCAATAAGATGGGAGTAAGAGTGACCAATACCAGCTGGGCGGGTTCTGAATATGACCAGGCTCTAAAGGATGCCATCGATAAATCTTCTATGCTTTTTGTCGCGGCGGCTGGGAACGAAGGGGTCAACAACGACCAAGTGCCTAGCTATCCGGCTAACTATGACAGTCCCAAAGTGATTTCTGTTGCGGCAATTGATTCTTCTGGCAATCTAGCAGACTTCTCAAACTTCGGTGTAAGTAGTGTGGATATTGCTGCGCCTGGAACGGGTATTTTAAGTACGATTCCAAGAAAAGTAGAAGAAGGGGCAGCGGCGCAAATTTACAATAGTTCCTATAATTACAAAGCAATTTTTAACGGATTTGGTTTTGAAAATGTCTCTAGTACCGATAGACAAGCGGCCTTTAATAAGGCAGTCAGCTATCTAGGATTAACTCCTTCCTCTAAAATTTTATTGGTACAAGATGATGAATCTACGAGTGGCGGCGATAGTTTTGTGGCTGTCTATACCACTCTATTAAAAAATGCGGGATTGTCATATACGCTTAAAACGGTTGCGACCGGAGTGAATGGTCCTGATTTTACGACGCTTTCCGGCTACGATTCGGTTATTTGGTTTACCGGAAACGCCATTGGCGATGTTCTGCCAAATCTAACATCAACTGACCTTAATTCATTAGAACGCTTTTTAAAAAATGGCAATAAAACGCTTGTTTTAAGTGGACAAGATATTTTATATCAAAACGAGGACGCTTCCTTCGTTACGGATACGCTTGCGCTCACGATTAAAGCGGAGGGTGAAACAAGGACCCGGGTTACAGGTGTAACGGGGACCGCTTATGACGGAGTAGCGTACAGCGTGGGCTATGCCCCGTTCGCAGACTATATTGCAAGCAACAATTCTTCGCTAGCAAAGGTAAATTTAGTTTTTCCAGAGGAAACCTCCTATGCAAGTGCCTACGCGTTTGCTGATGGTACCTCAATGGCTGCCCCCCATGTTTCAGGAGTCGCTGCACTGGTGGCAGGTAAATATCCTGATGCAGGACCGGAAAGATTACGAGCGATTATTCTAGCATCCGGGGACAGTCTCGGGTCCTTGTCTGGGAAAATTCAAACCGGCAAAACGGTGAATGCTTGGAAAGCTTTAACCTATAACTCTAAGCCTGTGGTAAATGAGGTATCAGATAGGGATACCATGGTGACAGGGCAGGCGGAAGCCGGTACGACGGTGGAAATAAAAGTGAACGGAGTTGTTGTTGGAAGTGGTGTTTCCGGAACGGATAGCCGATTTGCTATCGCGATTCCTGCACAAAAAGCAGGAGTAGAATTAATGATAACCGCAACAGACAAAGCAGGACTGTCAAGTGATGCAGCGATCGTGGTGGTCAAAGGGACTGCAACTGATAAGCCTGTTGTGAACACAGTGCCAGAAAAAGGTTGGATTTTTGCCAATCAGCATTGGTACTACTTTAATGATCAAGGAAATTTAGTTACAGGCTGGCAAAATATTGGTGGCAAGTGGTATTACTTTGATGGTAACAATGTGATGATAACGGGGTGGCTACAATTAGGAACCACTTGGTATTATCTCGAGAGCAGTGGGGCCATGAAGACGGGTTGGCTTAAGTCAGGTTCGTCTTGGTATTTCTTAGAGAGCAGCGGTACCATGAAGACTGGCTGGCTCAAGTCAGGTTCGTCCTGGTATTACTTAAATGGTAGCGGCGCGATGATGACGGGCTGGCTTAAGTCCGGTTCGTCCTGGTATTACTTAAATGGCAACGGCGTGATGATGACGGGCTGGGTAAAAGTCGGGACGAGCTGGTATTACCTCTATTCTGACGGTCGCATGGCCTACAATACAACGATTCAAGGGTATAAACTTGGTGCGAGCGGAGCTTGGGTGAAATAAGGTTCGATGGTATTAGCAGACGACTAGCTCACACTAAGAAATTTGAACTTCATAGACAAAGCAAAAGGTATGGCACCTATTCAGCCATACCTTTTTTTATGTTACTAAACTCTTCTTTTAAAAACCTCATCCGAAATCGGTCTATGAGTACATCCCTCAGAAAAATTTTACCATATATTTCAATAGTAATAATCTTTCAAATTTTGCTACGTATTTCTTCGAAATGAGCGTGACATCCACCAGAAAAGAGATTAAAATCATCAATAAGCGAAAAACGAAAGTGGAGGTGGACCACACATGCGACTTAGCAGTGCGGAAATTGAAATCTTAAAAATCATAGAAGAAAACCATAAAATCTCTGTAGAAACCATTGCATCAATGGCATTATGTAACGAAGAAACAGTTAAACAAACAATTGAAAAGCTGGAACAAGCGAAAATCATAATGAGCTACCCAACCTTAATTGATTGGAGTAAAGTCGAAGGCCAGGAAAATGTTGTAGCCATGATTGATGTGAAGGTTACACCTAAGCGGGGTGTTGGTTTTGATGAGGTAGCCGGCAGGATTTCCCGTTTTCCTGAAGTATCCTCTTTATATCTCATGTCAGGTGCCTATGATCTGTCCATTACAGTTGAAGGTAAGACTATGAACCAAATCGCCACCTTTGTCTCAGAAAAGTTATCGACGATTGAAAATGTCGTTTCGACCACGACCCATTTCATGTTAAAGAAATACAAGCATGATGGCGTGTTGTTTAGCAGTGAAAATGAGGACAAAGATAGAAGAATGGTGGTTACACCATGAGTCTCGAGTATAATCGCTACCTTTCCCACACGGCTAAAGAGCTGCAACCTTCTGGGATACGCAAATTTTTTGACCTAGCCGCAAGTATGGAAGGTGTCATTTCCTTAGGGGTAGGTGAACCTGACTTCGTCACGCCTTGGAGCATTCGTGAAGCGGCAATCCTTTCCATCGAACAGGGCTTTACCTCCTACACAGCAAACCCTGGATTGCTAGAATTAAGACAAGAGATTACTTCCTATCTTGGCTCACGATTTGGAGTCGATTATGACCCAACAAATCAGATCATTGTAACGATTGGAGCTAGCCAGGCGATTGATCTTGCCTTTCGGGCAATTTTAAATCAAGACGATGAAGTGCTGATCGTCGAACCTGCCTTCGTCTCCTATGCCCCATTGGTTTCCATCGCAGGGGGAAATCCGGTTGCCGTCGCTACATCACCTGAGAATGGATTTAATGTGACAGCTGATCAAATCGAAGCAGCGATTACAAATAAGACAAAAGCGATTCTCCTATGCTCACCAAACAACCCGACAGGCAGCACGCTATCCAAGGATGAGCTCATAGAAATCGCAAAGATTATTAAAAAACATGACCTTCTTGTCGTATCAGATGAAATTTATGCTGAATTAACCTACGATGAACCCTTTACGAGCATTGCCTCCATCGAGGGCATGTATGAACGAACCATTTTAATCAACGGTTTTTCAAAAGGTTTCGCGATGACAGGTTGGAGATTAGGATTTTTAGCAGCACCGAAGGAGTTTGTCGATGTCATGCTAAAGATTTTTCAATATACAACCATGTGCGCCCCAAATATGCTTCAGCACGGTGCCATTGAAGCATTAAGGAATACCTATCATGAAGTGGAATCGATGCGCAATAGCTACAGAAGAAGACGCAACTACGTGGTCCAAGCTTTGAATCAAATGGGCCTCGATTGCCATACTCCCGGCGGCGCCTTCTATGTATTTCCATCTATTCGTGCAACCGGCTTAACCTCCGAGCAATTTGCCGAAGACTTGCTGATGCAAGAAAAAGTTGCTGTGGTTCCGGGTCATGTATTCGGTGAAAGCGGCGAAGGATATATCCGCTGCAGCTATGCTACCTCCATGACGCAGCTGCAAGAAGCACTTAAACGGATTCAACGATTTATTGAATCCCGGGGTGTACATCCCAAAAAAGAATCTGAAGAATGCCAAACACAATCATGAAGAAACAGCCCAATTCTAGTCATGCAGATTTGGGCTTTTCTATTTTAATTCGTTATTCTTGAAATGACTATTTAAATCGTGTAAGATTAAATCGTAAACGATTTATTTTTCGGTTGAATTATAAATGGCCACCAAATGAATGGAATTGGAGGAATGAACGATGAAGACAGTTTATGATTTCACAGTTAAGAAGACAAATGGTGAGAAAAAATCATTAGAAGAATACAAGGGCAAACCGTTACTGATTGTCAATACAGCGAGTAAGTGCGGGTTAACCCCACAATTTACCGGCCTTCAGGAACTATATGATAAATACAAGGACAATGGATTGGAAATACTGGGCTTTCCATGCGATCAATTCAACAATCAGGAATTTGATAATATTGAAGAAACCACACAGTTTTGTCAATTAAACTATGGCGTAACCTTCCCCATCTTTGCCAAAATTGATGTAAATGGTGTCTATGCCGATCCATTGTTTAAGTATTTAAAAGATCAGAAAAAAGGTCTATTAGGTGGCATGATTAAATGGAATTTCACCAAATTTCTTGTCGACAGCAATGGTCAGGTGATTGAACGCTATGCACCAACCACAGCACCAGACAAAATCGAAGCGGATGTAGTTAAATTATTGTCTACTTCCGCATCACTTTAAAATGACTGAGTTCAAATGATAACTAAGGTGAGATGAGATCATCATGAAAGACTTTTTAACGTTAGAAAAACAACTATGCTTTGCCGTGTATGAAACGGCAAGTGAATTTAACAAACTTTATACAAGCGTACTGCAGCCATTTGGATTAACCTACCCTCAATACTTGGTTCTATTGGCATTATGGGAAACAGATGGACTTCTTGTGAAAGAATTAGGAGAACGGTTAAATCTAGGCACTGGAACACTGACACCGATGATTTCTCGGATGGAAGCCAACGGCTGGCTTCGTAAAGAGCGGTCCAAAACAGATGAACGCAAGGTGTATATCCATTTAGAAAAGAAAGCCTATGAAGGAAAACAACCAATTACCACAATGGTCGGGAAGGAAATTCAATCCTGCAAAATTGAACTAGACGAATACAAACAACTCATGCAGCAATTACATGTTTTATCCAACAAATTGAAGGGGCGGAAGGAATAATCCCACTACTTTCCCACCTTAAAATGTCTCTTCTTATATCCCGGCGGCCCCGCTAGCTTGGGATATTTTTTTGTACTCATTTACGTATGTTTTTCTATCACTTATGGAAATGAATAGAAAAAAGTAGTGCCATAACAAAAATAAGGAAGTTGGACAGCATGTTTGTAAAAGGGGTTAAAGGGCGGCAATTCAAAATAGTTCTAGTAATTATCTGGGGTTTTATATTACTGCTGCATACGTGGACCAGTAATTTAGGAGCGCTCTTACGGACTCAAGAAGTGAGTTTTACGTGGGTTGCATCTCCAAATTATTTATCGTTCTTTTATTTACAGGATATCCGTACGATCCATCATTATTTTATCATCATAAAAACAGGGCATTTTGTTGGTTTTGCTATCTTTGATTACCTGCTTTTTAAATGGCTGAGAAATCATAAGCAGTCACTGGTGCTCTCAATTTCTTTTGCGTTAATGACAGAGATTCTCCAGTTGTATTTCGGGAGAGACGGCCGGATGTATGATTTAGTGATTGATACAATGGGGATTTACAGTGTTTATTTTCTCTTAAAATCCCACCTGCTCGTAAAACAAAGTCACCTTACAAAAAGTAACTAGGAAAGCAGCTAAAATGCGGCTTTCCTTTTTCATTCAATTATTTGGGTTCCGTCGAAACCTGCCAAGTAATACCGAATTTATCGGTGACTTGTCCGTAAGAGGGGCTCCAGAACGTTTCTTGTAACGGCATAATGACTTTACCGCCATCTTCTAATTTTCCGAATACTTCTTTTGATTTTTCAACATCACTAATAGAAATGGCAATCGTTACTTGATCACCTAGTTGATAGGGATTCCCTGGAAAGTTATCAGATAGCATAATGTGTACATCTCCAACTTTTAATTGGGCATTTAATACACGATTTTTTGCTTCCTCAGGCAAGTCAGATTTCCCAGGCATATCACCGAATGTCTGAACTGAAATGACCTTTGCATCCAATGCATGTTCATAAAACTTCACTGCTTCTTGTCCATTTCCGTTTAAAACCAAATAAGGGAAAACTCCTAAAATCATTTAGACACCTCTTTTAATAGATTTTTAACATAAATAGAACTTGTGTTCGTATTTATACTACCATAAATTTCTTCCAGGTACAACACCATTTTTCCCAAAAATACCAACATAAAAACCTGTGGGTGTTAGGCACCACAAAAAGACACTTTCACTTCCAGAAAAGTAAGAAAATAGTCCTTTTTTGTCGTATAATGGATGAATACGATTTGTTAAGGGGAGAAAGTGAATGGGATGTGAAGTTTGTCTGCCGACTGCAAGGGGCTATACTGTCTATTTTGCAGAAAATGAAAGTATCTCAAAATTAACAACTTATTTCCAAAAGTTCTCTGAACAGTCTTGGAAATATATAAACGAGCGGATGTTTTGGCTACAAGAGCCGGTATTTTTTGCTGTACTTGATTATTTCGAAGTCCATATGGACCACCACCATATTTTCGCAGTATTATCTAGCTCAGTGGATCCGTTAAAAAGTCTACAAGAGTTGCGACCCATTCTTTCCTATAAAGAAGAACGCAATGCCAGCTGGATTGATAGATTAATAGAAAATAGCTCCATCCTAACCCATTATCAGCCAATAGTAAGGGTTGATAATTATGCTATTCATGTTATCGGTCACGAACTTTTGTCTCGTGGACTCGATGAAAACGGAGAAATCATTCCACCTTTTAAAATGTTTGAAGCAGCAAGAATCAGAAATCGTACGTTTGCATTAGACCGCGTCTGTAGGATGCAATCGATTCGAAATGCCTCCGTCGTGCAGGATAAACTGATCTTTATTAACTTTATCCCAACGGCTATCTATGTCCCTGAGCACTGTCTTTCGACCACTTTTGCCTTAATCAAGCAATTGAATATTAAACCAGAACAAGTGGTGTTCGAAGTAGTCGAAACAGATGAAGTAGAGGATCTGGAGCACTTAAAATCAATCTTAAATTATTACCGTGCACATGGCTTTAAGTACGCCCTAGATGATGTGGGTGTTGGCTTCAATAACCTGGAGAAGCTTACAAAAATGGAACCCGATATTGTGAAGCTTGCCTTTGAATTTACAAACGGCGTTAGCGGGGATCCTGCAAAGCAAGAAGTAGCACAATCCGTTTTAACTATAGCCCACAAGATGAATGCATTAGCTCTTGCCGAAGGTGTTGAAGGCGAAGAAGATCTTCACTTCTTAAAAGAAATGGGCTACGACCTATTCCAAGGCTATTATTTTTCCAAGCCGCAGGAACAACCAGTTGAGGTCATTGAAAAGAAATGGAAGTAGAAAGGTTCTACGTCCACTTTTCTGTTCAGAATGAAGGAAAAAGTCGAAGTAGATGGGTTCTATGTCCACTTTTCTATTAAGAAAGAAGATAAAAATGGAAAGTTAAATCTATATAAAAAATTCAAGCCCTGCCACCCAGGCAGGGCTTTTTAATCCAAACTATTCAAACAGCCTTAAAAACTGTCCATACCCTTCTTCTAGGAGTTTACTCTTCGGAACAAACCTGAGTGCAGCCGAATTAATACAATATCTGGCCCGGTCAGGTCCAGGTCCGTCATCAAACACATGGCCGAGATGCGAATCCGCGGTTTTGCTCCGCACTTCAATTCTCCTCATTCCATGAGACGTATCAAACCTTTCCTCCAGCTCATTCCGGCGGAGCGGTTTGGTAAAACTTGGCCAACCGCAGCCTGCATCATATTTATCCTGGGAACTAAACAGCGGTTCCCCAGAAATAATATCCACATATATTCCCTCCTCCGTATGATTCCAAAATTCATTACGGTAGGGTGGCTCTGTTGCATTTTTCCTAGTCACTTCAAACTGGATTGGAGTTAATTCCTGCCTTAGCTCTTCATCGCTTTTTCGTTTCTTCCAATTTTCGCGAATAAACCGCGCACGTCCTGAGCCCTCCCGATAATGGTTATAGTGGAAAGGGAATTTTTTATAATAATCCTGATGCTTTTCTTCAGCCATGTAAAATGGTTCTGCAGGAAGGATTTCCGTCACAATGGGCTGTTGAAAGCGTCCACTCGCAGCAAGCTCTGCTTTTGATGCTTCCGCCTGCTTTTTTTGTTCCTCATTATGATAAAAAATAGCCGTCTTATAGGAATGTCCTCGGTCATTAAACTGCCCGCCAGCATCGGTTGGATCAATTTGCTGCCAAAACAACGCAAGTAGCTTTTCATATGAAAACACATGTGGGTCAAAGGTTATTTGAACGGCCTCCAAATGACCAGTGGTATCGGAGCACACTTCTTCATAGGTAGGATTTTCCTTATGTCCGCCAGTGTAGCCAGATAACACGTTCTTGATTCCCGGCTGCTCATCGAACGGAGCTACCATGCACCAAAAGCAACCTCCCGCAAACGTGGCCAATTCCATTTTTTCAGTCATTCGATCCCACTCCTTACATTAGACTAATAACCGAATTTGATTACCTGCCGGGTCATTGGTCAAATAATAGTCCTGCTCTTTCTTTACAGGTGCTCCTATTTGCTGCAGTTGCTTAACCGCAGTCTCTCTAACAGACGCCTCTGGGAATACAAGTGTATACCAATTTAAGCCTACGCTGTTTCTTGGCGGTGTTGGTGCACCCACTCCCTGCCAAGTGTTGATTGCAATATGATGATGGTAGTTGCCAGTCGACAGAAAGACTGCTTGAGGATACGTAGCAACCCGTTCAAACCCGAGACCTTTTGTGTAAAACTCTTCAGTTTTTTGCAAATCTGCTACATGAAGATGGATATGCCCCATAAGCGTTTCAGCCGGTAAACCCTTCCACTGAGCATCACTCTCAGTAAGAATCCCCTGTGCATCAAGCTGTTCAGTTGCCATGTCTACCATCCCATTTTTCCAGGTCCACTCATCTGCAGGACGGTCACGGTATACTTCAATTCCGTTGCCATCTGGATCATTTAGATACAATGCTTCACTTACATAATGGTCTGCAGCACCCAGTGGATAACCCGCTTCCAGTAAATGACGCAAAAAGACCGATAAATCAGCTCTTGTCGGCAATAATATCGCGAAATGGTACAAACCGGTTGTACGGTCGGCTTTGGAAATCACATCTTCAGGCTGCTCAAGCGTAACTAATGGTTTGCTCCCATCTGCCGTTAAAACTACGCGACCCTCTGCTGTTTCTAAAACTTTTAACCCAATAATGGTTTGGTAAAATGCAACCGAGTTTTCTAGGTTTTTCACTTTAATGTTAACTTCTCCAACATATACATTGGGTTTACGATGAAATTCTCCCATGATGTTCTCCCCTCCATTTTTTCCATTAATTTTACTATTCCCTAAATACAGCTTAACACCTTGGCAAAATTAATTATATATGATAATATCTTGATTTGGAGATAATCCAGTTCAAGAAAATATTTCGGGGTGACTGTTTCAAGATTCATTTAAAGGCAAAATCACTGAAAGGTGATGTCGCAAAGCTATAGGGGCTACTGTCATCCTGACAATGCCAGCCAGCTGCCATCAATTATTAAAGGAGAGTATTTGATGTCAAAAACATATTGGCTAACACCAGAAGAAGTACTTGTTAAAAAAAAGAGAAAAAAGCGTCTAATGTATAGTTCGATTATGATTGGAGCAATCCTGATTAGTGCCTTAGTTACCATTCTCGCTAACAATATTTCATAACATATAAAATGCTGATTGGTTGAACCAATCAGCATTTTTTTAACACAGGACATCATTTCCCAGGAAACGACAAATATTTCTCCATCGTGCCGAAATTTCTCAGAATATCGCCTAGTTGAGAGCTACGAAAAACGCGAGTATAATATATAAATAGTTTGTTTGATAACGTAAAAAATAGGGGGAGAACATGAAACAGGAAGAAGCATCAAGGTCCATTGCCCTGCCGCTTACCATTTCCATCATAGCCATCTCGTTTTCAGCTATTTTTGTCAAATGGTCAGATGCACCAGCCTCAGTTTTAAGTATGTATCGAATGTTATTTGCAAGTATTTTAATGCTTCCTATCGTATGGAAACATCGAGATGAATTTAAAAACATCAAGAAAAATGACTGGTTCCTTTTATTTTTTTCAGGCTCGTTTTTAGCTCTACATTTTGTCCTATGGTTTGGGTCATTAAAGCTAACGACAGTGGCCAGTTCGACAATCATTCTAGCTTTGCAGCCGATCGTGTCATTAGTCGGGGGCTTTTTACTGTTTAGAGAGAGAACCACCTTATCCGCCTTAATGACAATGGGGATTGCGATTATTGGCGCGATGATGATCGGCTGGGGAGATTTCGGATTGAGCCAGGATGCCATTATGGGGGATGTACTTTCCTTTTTAAGTGTGATCTCGGTTGTTGGCTACTTATTAATCGGGCAAACCGTCGTGAAAAAAGTATCACACTGGCTATATAGCTTTTGTGTGTTTTTCTCGGCTGCTATTATTTTAATCATTTATAACTTTATAACAGGTGTGGACTTCGGCGGCTATCCCGCTAAGGAATGGGGAATCTTCCTTTTACTTGCGACGGTTCCTACCGTAAGTCATGTGATTAATAACTGGCTCCTCAAATACGTCAATGCCACCACGATTTCTATGAGTATTTTAGGTGAACCCGTTGGTTCAACGTTTTTAGCCTATATTTTATTACATGAACGACTTGTTCCATGGCAAATTGCAGGGGGACTACTCGTCCTTGTCGGTGTCTTCTTCTTCATGACCCAGAAGCAAAAGCCGCTTCCACAAGTTGTTGAAAAAGAGAGGTACCAATAAAATACAAGAAGAACCGGGCAAAAACTGCCCAGTTCTTTTTTGTTTAGAGGACATCAGAGAGTTTGTACTCTACGCCATGTACTCCTTTATTGTATTCTAGGGACATTTGTCCACCAACCATGGGCATTGGAACCTTCTTCTATTTAAATGTCATGCATTTTTCCCTTAGCTCGGGCTTTTGAAACTTTTTCTATTTACCGATCG
>NZ_JBCNAC010000194.1:0-5616 GCF_050477885.1 Neobacillus rhizosphaerae | reverse complement strand
TTTTAGTCTAGCATCATAAAATCAAAAATCCGCTCATAAGCCAGAAAAATTCGCTCATTTAATTATTTTTCTCATAAAAAAACATACCAAGTCAAGATTGATGCGTCTAAAACAACACAAAGCAAAAAAAAGAGCAGAAATTGCAGATAAAATTCTCCGCAATTTCTACTCTTTTTTAATAAACTGCCCTAAAAGATATTCTGATACTTTCTCGGAATCGAGGCGTACCGCAATATATGGCGGTCTAACACCTTTCAGCCCTTCTAAAGGCAACCCTAACCAAAGAAACCGTTGATCAATGACGATAAATGGAAATGACAAACTCTCGTCTACTCTTTCATTAATAAAAAGCTCCGGCCATTCATAATCCGAAATTATAGTTAAGTTTACATGTTGAGCCCGATTTCTTAACCTCTCTTTCCATTCTTCCGTAAGAACCGTTTGTGCTGGCAGAGAAATCACAATAGAAGACCTAGCCATTTCGATATCCTTAAACACCCTTTCAAGCTTTCGTCCATGCATCCATTGCAAGCATGGGTGCTGATTACGAATCCACTTACCGATATCCACTGTGCTAACCATTTGCTGGCGAATTTCCTGGTGTTCCACCAGCTGTCTCAGTGTTTTTCCAGCATACACATGCCTACGAATAAATGAACAATTGCTAACATGAATAAACTTACCCTTCGTTCTTGTGATTGCGACATTGATTAATCGTTCACTATCTTTGCCTGTAAGAAGCATGCCTGCACGGGGTTGTGGCTCGCTATCGACGGTGTCAAAAATCATCACATCACGCTCGCTACCTTGAAAGCGGTGGACGGTTGCTGCAATAAGATCGGCGGTAACACGTTCTTTTTCATAAATATCTTCTAATAATAGATTCATCAGTTGAGCTTGAGCGCGGTATGGAGTTACATAACCAATCGACTGTAATCCAGCCAGGTAGGATTCATGAATTAATTGAAACGACAATAAGACTTGCCAAGGATTCATTCGAGAATGAGAGGTTCTCTCTTGTATACAATGCCCACCTGTATAGCTTGTATCAATAAGAACAGAGGCAAGGCCCTGAAAAGGTGCTTTTTCAACAATCTTATTCCTGCTAAAGCGGACACTCTCATGGTCACCAACTAGTGAATGATATATATACTTGTTAGTGAAGGCTGATATATCTGGATGCATTCTCCTTTGCTCTTTTAATAAAAAAAGATGAGGGTGAAGCCTACCATCATTTACCCATTCAACTACACCTGCTCGATGAAAGATGTCCTCCTTTAGCCACGTGCTTACTAATTGATCTCGTGAAGAAGCAATCGGCGGCAATTGTTTAAAATCACCGCAAATAATCACACGTTTCCCGAGTGAAGCAGCAAAGGCAGCCTGTGGTACATAGGCCATACTGGCTTCATCAAGGATGACAACGTCAAACTCTTTGTCAAAAATTTCGGAATCAGCTGCCGCTTTTGCAAGTGTTGCCCCAACTACATATGCATCCTTTATGAATTCGATTTCTTTTTGTCGGATTTTTTCAAGCACTCGTGCCATTTTTGTCTCTAACTCTAAAAGGTGGTTTGTATCTCGCTTACTAAAGGAGCGGGCCAAATCCTGCTTTAGCTTCCTTCTTTCCTCTGTCAACATTTCCTTCTCTTCTGCTAGCATAGGACTATGGATCTGAAGGAGTTGACTCGTTGTGATGGCTTCATGGTTTGAAAGCAGCCCACCTGTATTTACCCCATAGCGTAGTACCTCTCCTTCACGAAAGCGGTTTTTCTTTTTTACAAAAGAGGTAATTTCACTAATAAGCACGTCTACTGCTTGGTTACTATGGGATAAAACCAGCACCCGTTTATCCTGAAAGTATTTATTTGCCGCCACACGTGCTAAGATATAGGTTTTCCCCGTACCCGGGGGACCCCAAACAAAGGTTATGGGATTATATTTTGACCTTAGTACTAACTCGTGTACATTGCTTTTTATCTTTTCGACCGGATGTTTCGCGGGCATGGATGGATCCATCAATTTTTTGACACGCAGACGTTTTTGCTTGTTCTTTTTGATATCATCTAGCCGTTCGATGAGCTGTTCAAGCAATTCCCACGGATCATGAAATAGGTAGGCTTCCGGGATTAAATCTCCAAATGACTTTTCTAAGTTAACCATCACCCCTCTTCCCTCAGAAGAAAGGACACGTCCATTTTGTTTCATGCTTCCCCATTCGATTCTAATCGATGAGCCCACTGGAATTTGTAAAGTACCTGGTGTATCAAAGTAATACGTATAGGAACCTTCTGTTGACAGCAGTCTTCCGTTTGTGACAAGAAATTTATTACTACCGTATTTTTTTAAATATATAATTTCATTTTGCAGTGCCTGCTGCCATTCTCTTATGTATGATATTGTATTGGTCATTTTTCTCTTCCTTTAACATTTAGCTCTTAATAAGAATAGTCTATTTATAGCCCTAAAACAAAAGGAGAATTTTTGCTGTTTTAATAATAGGAGGAATGTCCAAATGAGTAAATTAAATTACTTAGAAATTACTCGAAATTTTAAGAGCTATTATCAAACACTTCGAGATATTAATTACTATCTAAACAGTGATTCTGAAGTTGATCATGTAAAACTCCAAGCAACATCTTCAATCATTTCAAAGTTAATCCTTGGTTTTATTCGAACTAATGGAACAAGTTTTAGAGAGATGGATCGCGAAAAGTACGAAAAAGAATTTCTAATTTTTTATGATGATTTTCTTAGTGTAATACAAAATAGTGGTGAAAATAATGTCGACTTTGAGCAATTCACGGCTCTGATTGATGAAATAATTGGGATAGCAGTCAGGAGAAAGGATGCACTTGATAAAATTCAAAAAGAAAAACTTGGGACCTCTGTTGAAAACGAAGAGGTTATTGAGGAAGACAATAACCACATTTCAACCATAGATAATGAGCTTTTGACTAATGATGAAGTTAGCGTACATGAAGTACCTGTAGATGATACTATTGATAGTATTACAGTTGAAGACCATCAACAAGAAGAAGTTGAAAATAAGAATGTTGAGATTGATGTTGAGGTTGAACGAGAAGTTGAAAATGGTACCGGTGATGCAACTATTGTTGAAGAGGAAGATAAGAATGTAGATTCTGATATGGGATTTAGAAATAAGGAAAATCTAGATGGTACTATCAATGTGTTTGAAAGTGATGATAATTATCGCTTTAGACCAAGAAAGAAAAGATTTAGATAATCGATAACTAAATTGACTCATAGTGGTTTCAACCTTATGAGTCAATTTACATAAAAAAATCGCCTTTAGGGCGATTTTAAGTGGATTAGATTGATACATCTCCAATGGAGAACGAGCAGTTTAATGCTTCTGAAATTTTCGCTAAGGTTGATACTTGTACATCAAGCTCGCCATCCTCTATTGCTGAAATGAGGTCGGCATCTAAACCAGATAAAGAGGCAAGTCTTTCTATTTCAATTTCTCGATTTACTCTTATTTTCTTTAGTTGATGTCCAATATTGTTCATTATAAACACTCCTCGCGTATGTAAGCGATTACATTTTGTAAATATAATTATAGTAAACTATCTAAAAATTTTCAATACTTTTTAGATTAAGAGGAATAGAATGTTGAGAGACAGACCCAAATGTAACGAAGATCCGCCTCTCGACTATTCTTTGAACATGACAACTTCCATTTACTCGTTAATTAATTAATATCCAGTTCCCTGACCGCCAGTAATGATGGCAATACTTGAGCTTGCACCAATTCTCGTTGCACCAGCTTGAATTAATTTTCTAGCTGTGTCTAAATCTCTAACACAAGCAGATGCTTTTACTCCCAAATCAGGACCTACAGCTTCACGCATTAACTTAATGTCTTCCGCTGTTGCACAACCAGGGCCAAAACCAGTTGAGGTTTTCACGAAATCCGCGCCAGCCATTTTTGCTAGAATACATGCCTTTTTCTTTTCTTCAATTTCAAGAAGTCCTGTTTCAATGATTACTTTAACAGGCGCATGACCCTTCGCAGCTAACACAACACCTTCGATGTCCTTTTTCACTGTTTCGAAATCACCTGATTTAAGCGCACCTATATTGATGACCATGTCAATTTCTGTAGCCCCATTAGCGATCGCATCACGAGTTTCAGCGATTTTCACAAATGTGCTTGTTGCTCCTAATGGAAAGCCAACTACCGTTGTAATACCCACACTAGAGCCTTTAAGCTCTTGTGCCGCAGTTGAAACCCAATATGGATTTACACAGACAGTAGCGAATTTATGTTCTCTTGCTTCTTCGCAAAGCTTCACAATTTGCTCTTTAGATGCTTCAGGCTTTAATAGTGTGTGGTCAATCATTCTAGCTACAGAAGGACCTGTAATGATGTTAGATGAAGAACCTTCTTTATATGTTACGTTTCCAGAAGTAACAGGTTTTACTTCATTTAACTCTTGTTTATTCGTTAATTGCTGCATAATTTGATTTGTAATTTGTTCAACCAATGCTTCAATTTGCATCGTGCTCACCTCACATTAATGTAATCGATCAACGATACCGGCAATTACCGCATCAAAAGAACCTTTTGGGTCTTCTAAAATTTCTCTTGCCGATCCACCCTCTTCTAGTATCAGCACGTAATCGCCAACCCCTGCATGAAAGCGGTCAAACGCTATCATTGCATCACCGCATTCATTACCTGATGCGTCAACAGGGATAACAACCATGAGCTTTTTATTTTGATGACTGGGTGTTTTAATCGTTGAAACGACATTCCCAACTACTTTTGCTAGTTTCATTATTTTGCTACTGGAAGAATTTTCTCGATATCTGAGTGTGGTCTTGGGATTACATGAACTGATAAGAATTCTCCAACACGCTGCGCTGCATCAGCACCTGCTTCAGTTGCTGCTTTTACTGCACCAACATCACCACGAACCATTACACATACTAAGCCTCCGCCCACATTTACCTTTCCAAGTAATGTAACGTTTGCTGCTTTTGTCATTGCGTCTGCTGCTTCAATTGCTCCTACTAACCCTTTAGTTTCGATCATTCCTAATGCGTTACTCATTTATATTTCCTCCATTCGTTTAGTCACATTATAGTAGTCGATAATTCCTAATATCCCCGCGTCTGACGGGACCAAATCTTTGTTAAGCGGTAAGGAAGATTCTCTGCTTTTTGCTAAGTAAACGAGATCTCCTTCTCCTGATTGTCCAATCGTATCTATAGCCACAAGTGGTTTGCCTTTATCATTCAATTGATCATCTACTGGTTGAACAATCAGAAGCTTTAACCCTTTTAAATTTTCATTTTTATGTGTACAGACCATATTTCCAATCACTTTGGCTACAAACATTTTAAAACCTGCTTTCTAGAATTCCTTAAAGGTCTATTTCGAAGGCTCTATTAAACTTGCCTGTTGATTTCCGCTCCAGGCGCGAGCGGTTCGTGGGTGTTTCGGCGAGCCTCCTCGGCGCTTGCGCCTGCGGGGTCTCCCCTGAACCATACTCCCACAGGAGTCTTCGCGTCTTCCGCTCCAATCAACAGGGCAAAAAACTATCATTTTAATCAAAGCATAATTTTCCACTTTTTTTATACCTACCG
>NZ_JBCNAC010000193.1:0-15757 GCF_050477885.1 Neobacillus rhizosphaerae | reverse complement strand
GGCAAATGAAAAGACAACCTGATATGGTTGTCTTTTTTTATTGTTTCATCAGATATTGATAAATTAAAAACGGTCCTTTTTGGAGAGTTACATCAAGAAATGAATTGATAAAAGGATAATCTTGATTGGGCATCATTTTGGTCAATTCACTCCACCATTCGGTTTCGTAACGAGCAATCATACTTAAATTATAGAGCAATAAATAATGTACAAGTAGCTCTGGAAAATCAAAAAGATTCCCTTTATGCAATGGTAATACATAGTATTGGTTCTCTAAATTTATTTTTAGTGGTGAGTTTGCGGAAGTAGAGCTCATTGTAAACGAAAGTCCCTCATTGGAAAACTCAACAGAATGGTCAAATTTGGAGGAAAGAAATTCCTTTAGCCTGCTCTCAGTCATGTGATAGGAGTCCAGAACGCTGTCCGGTATGGTTAATTGCTTACCAACGCGGTCTAATTGGACAAATGTTCGTTTCCCAAAAAGTATAAAGAATAAATCATCCAATTCCGGTATAAGCTGTAGTAATTCCTCCATTATGACTTTCTCTCCTTCTAATTGTTTCATGTGAAACAATTTTTCTGACATGAAGGGGAAAAGTCCATTTTTTTGTACTTTTACTTCATCCTGAAAAAAAAGATAATTTTGTTTTTTCCTTTTCCTCGTAGAAACTCCATGTGCTAATACAGCTGTTGTTTCGGGATAAGAAGGGTCAGTTGTTAATATGCAAGCCTTAATTAAATGGACGAGTCCATAAAATAGCAAAATTGGCTTTAAAATAAGAGGAGATTTTTCTGCCTGCTCATAATATATTTTTCCATGCTCAAGATAATAGAGGAAAGCATATCCGTTTTCGTAGCTTTTTTGTTCAGGATTATCTATTTGACGCTTTTGATAGCTGGTTTTTAAATAGCGCTGACAATACTCTGCTGAAAAGAAACTAGAATAGCTTTTCCATCCCTTATAGTGAATATCCAAGATCGTACCACCTTTTTCAGAAGAATCAAACTAATATTTATTCCTTGACAGTATTTTGTCCAATTGATAACCTACAAATAAAATTTTTTATCCTGGGGGCCGTTAAAATGTGGGAAAGTAAATTTGTAAAAGAAGGTTTAACGTTTGATGATGTATTATTAATTCCAGGTAAGTCCGAGGTTCTACCAAGAGATGTCAGTCTGCAAGTGGAGTTATCACCAAGTGTAAAGCTCAATATTCCAATTATTAGTGCAGGTATGGACACAGTAACTGAATCAGAGATGGCCATTTCTATTGCACGTCAAGGCGGTTTGGGTATTATCCATAAAAACATGACGATCGAGCAGCAGGCAGAACAAGTTGAAAAGGTAAAGAGGTCAGAAAGTGGAGTCATTACCGATCCTTTTTATTTAACGCCGGAACATCAAGTGTTTGATGCTGAGCATTTAATGGGTAAATATCGAATTTCAGGCGTACCCATTGTTAATAACCTCGAAGAACAAAAACTAATAGGCATTATTACTAATAGAGATTTACGTTTCATCCAGGATCAGGATTACTCCTTTAAAATCGCAGATGTGATGACAAAGGAAAATCTTGTAACAGCACCGGTTGGAACCACATTAAAAGAGGCAGAACAAATTCTGCAACGGTACAAAATTGAGAAACTTCCGCTCGTAAATGAACAGGGCGTATTAAAAGGATTAATTACCATCAAGGATATTGAAAAAGTAATTGAATTTCCAAACTCAGCAAAAGACAAACAAGGACGTTTATTAGCCGGAGCAGCAGTAGGGGTAACTAGTGACACGATGAAGCGTGTGGATATGCTTGTGAAGGCCAATGTAGATGTCATTGTAGTGGATACTGCCCACGGCCATTCAAAGGGTGTTCTCGACACTGTGAAGGAAATTAGAGGGGCATATCCTGAATTGACTATTATTGCGGGGAATGTAGCAACTGCAGAAGCGACAAAGGATTTAATTGAAGCAGGAGCTGATGTGGTTAAAGTTGGAATTGGACCAGGCTCCATTTGTACAACAAGGGTTGTAGCCGGTGTAGGCGTACCGCAAATTACTGCAGTTTATGATTGTGCAACAGAAGCAATGAAGCACGGAAAGACAATAATTGCAGATGGAGGAATTAAATATTCCGGAGATATCGTAAAAGCCTTAGCTGCAGGGGGACATGCCGTCATGCTAGGAAGTCTTTTGGCTGGGGTATCAGAAAGTCCAGGGGAAACGGAAATATTCCAAGGACGCCGCTTTAAGGTATATCGTGGAATGGGCTCTGTGGCTGCGATGGAAAAGGGATCGAAAGACCGTTATTTCCAGGAAGACAACAAAAAGTTTGTGCCTGAAGGAATTGAAGGAAGAATTCCTTATAAGGGGCCATTATCGGAGACGATTTATCAGCTTATTGGCGGTCTTAGAGCGGGAATGGGATATTGCGGAACTAAGGACCTTAATGAATTAAGAACGAATGCACAATTCATTAAGATGACAGGTGCAGGATTAAGAGAAAGTCATCCACATGATGTTCAAATTACAAAAGAGGCACCTAACTATTCTCTATAGTCTTCAAATGGAAACAGGGAAGCCCAGCTTCTCTGTTTTTTCACGGTCAATATTCCTAGAAAAATAGCAGAATTGGAAAAAGAATGGTTCTATGCTCTGTCTATGATTTGCTAGCTACTTATGTTAAAATAACCAAAGTGTATAAAATCGTTGGAGGGCGTTACAGTGAACAAACACTTTTATCAGAAATGTGTTGCCAGTGCACTGGCAATGATTATGTTTTTTAGCCTATTTGCTGGTGTAAACCAAGCTAAGGCACAAGCAGCGTTAAATGTAAATGCAGATGGTGCGATATTAGTTGATGCAGAAACAGGTAAGGTTCTATATGAACAGAATGCTGACAATGTTTTAGGGGTTGCCAGCATGACTAAGATGATGACAGAATATCTTTTACTTGAAGCGGTTAAGAAAGGCAAAGTGAAATGGGATCAGGAATACTCAGTAAGTGATCTTGTTTATAAAAACTCTCATGACAGAAGTCTTTCGAATGTGCCATTAAGGGAAGATGGCAAATATACGATCCGTGAATTATATGAAGCAATGGCTATTTATTCTGCAAATAGTGCAACTATTGCAATTGCAGAAACCATTGGCGGATCAGAAGCAAACTTTGTAAAAATGATGAATGCCAAAGCAAAACAATTAGGATTGAAGGATTATAAATTCGTTAACTCTACGGGTTTAAATAACAGAGATTACCATGGGCAGCATCCTGAAGGAACAGGTCCTGAGGATGAGAACGTAATGTCTCCACGTGCTGTTGCAAAATTAGCGTTTCATTTAATTAATGATTTCCCTGAAGTGTTAAAAACAGCTAGCACGCCGATGAAAATGTTCAGAGAAGGCACGGACGATCAAATAAAGATGGATAACTGGAACTGGATGCTTCCAAAGCTAGTTTACGGTTATGAAGGTATGGACGGGCTTAAAACAGGGACGACTGATTTTGCAGGTTATTGCTTCACTGGAACGGCAAGCCGTGATGGCAAACGATTTATTACTGTTGTTCAAAATGCGAAGGATGCAAGCGGAAAAGGCGGCTACAAAGCACGCTTTGATGAAACAAGAAAAATGATGGATTATGCATTTAGTAATTACACAAAAGAAAAGATTGTTCCTAAGCATTATCAAGTAAAGGGACATAAAACACTTCCTATCACTAAAGGGAAGGAAGACCAAGTGAAAATTTATACGAAGTCAGCCATTAACATGGTTGTCCTTAATGGTGAAAAGAAGAGTTACAAACCAGTTCTTGTTTTAGATAAGAAAAAGGTTAATAAAGATGGAGAAATCACAGCACCAGTTAAAAAAGGTGAAACAGTTGGATATTTAACTATTGAACCGAAAAGTGGTGAAAAGGTTTCATTTTTAACTGAAGAGGGACAAAAGAAAATCAAAGTGGATGTCATCGCTGCACAAGATGTAGAAAAAGCAAATTGGTTTGTCCTAATGATGCGTGGGATTGGCAATTTCTTCGGTGATGTTTGGCACGGAATTTCTTCAACCGTAAAAGGTTGGTTTTAATTAGAATAAAAACATAAGAAAATTTTGGATTTTTTAAGAAGGATTCTTGTCTTGACAGGAGTCCTTTTTTGTTGCTTTAATGATTTTATGGAAATAGATAATTCCGATTGATTGAATGGGAATTTTCCACAAGTTTAAAGAGATTTTTCTTAATATTTTAAATAAAAGGGGGATTTTAACAATGAAAACAGGTACGGAACTCGTAAAACGTGGTATGGCTGAAATGCAAAAAGGCGGCGTCATTATGGACGTTGTGAATGCCGAGCAGGCAAAAATTGCTGAAGAAGCAGGTGCAGTAGCAGTAATGGCTTTAGAGCGAGTGCCTTCAGATATCCGTGCAGCTGGTGGAGTGGCAAGGATGGCTGACCCAAGAATAGTTGAAGAGGTACTTAATGCTGTTTCAATCCCTGTAATGGCTAAAGCAAGAATTGGTCATATTGTGGAGGCTAGAGTGCTTGAGGCAATGGGTGTTGATTATATCGATGAAAGTGAAGTATTAACTCCTGCTGACGAAGAGTACCATTTATATAAAAGTGATTTTACTGTTCCGTTTGTTTGCGGATGTCGTGACCTTGGTGAGGCAGCACGCCGTATTGGTGAAGGTGCTTCCATGCTTCGTACAAAGGGTGAGCCAGGAACTGGTAATATCGTTGAAGCGGTTCGCCACATCCGTAAGGTAAACGCACAGGTTCGTAAAGTAGTGGGAATGAATGAAGATGAGTTAATGACGGAAGCAAAGCTTTTAGGTGCTCCATTTGAATTACTTCTTGAAATTAAGCGTCTTGGGCGTCTTCCAGTTGTTAACTTCGCAGCTGGCGGTGTAGCAACACCAGCGGATGCAGCACTTATGATGCAGCTTGGTGCTGACGGTGTGTTTGTTGGATCTGGTATTTTTAAATCAGAAAATCCTGCTAAGTTTGCAAGAGCAATTGTCGAAGCAACTACTCACTACCAAGACTATAAATTAATTGCTGAACTTTCAAAGGATCTTGGAACACCAATGAAAGGGATCGAAATTTCTTCACTAGCGCCAGAAGCACGCATGCAGGAGCGTGGATGGTAAGATGATTAAAATCGGCGTTCTCGCTTTACAAGGAGCGGTCCGGGAACATATTCGGTCACTTGAGGCCTGCGGTGTAGAGGCAGTTGCTGTTAAACGAAAAGAAGAGTTACATGACTTGGATGGACTTATTCTTCCTGGTGGAGAAAGCACAGCAATGCGGCGCCTGATTGACAAATATGATTTCATGGATGCGTTAAAGGAATTTTCCCGTAGTGGGAAACCAATGTTTGGGACATGCGCGGGACTCATCCTATTAGCTAAGCAACTTGTTGGTTATAGTGAACCTCACATCGGTGTCATGGACATTCAGGTAGAACGGAACTCCTTTGGCCGACAAGTGGACAGCTTTGAAGCAGACCTTGCAATTAAGGATGTAGCAGAGACCTTCCCAGCGGTATTCATTCGTGCGCCGCACATTGTTGAGGCAGGAGAAGATGTAGAAATCCTGTGCAAGCATAATGACCGCATTGTGGCCGCACGGGACAGGCAGTTTCTCGGATGTTCCTTCCATCCAGAATTAACGGATGATCATCGCATTACTGCTTACTTTGTTGAGATGGTTAAGGAAGCCAAACTAAAGCAACTTGTATAGGTTTAATTTGGTTGCATTTCGTTTATAATTATAGTAACGTAGATATACAAATCATAAATATTGTTGAAAGCAATGAGAGGAATTAGTAACAGGAAACTCATTCTAGCAGAGAGCCGGTGGCTGGTGAAAACCGGTGAATGAAGCTTGTGAATCCCTCCTCGAGTAAGGTATGGAACACTACTTAATGTAGTAAGTAAGTACTTTCGGTAAAAACCGTTACATTTTTTCAAGGTGGACAGTGGTATGCTGTCAACCAGGGTGGTAACGCGGGTTAACTCTCGTCCCTGTTTTCAGGGGCGGGAGTTTTTTGTTTTTTGCAATTCATTTTAAAAGGAGTGTCAATTATGCTGGATATTAAAATCCTAAGAGCAAATTTTGCTGAAGTAAAAGAAAAGCTTCAAAATCGTGGAGAAGATCTAACCGATCTTGGCCGTTTTGAAGAACTAGACCTAAAGAGACGTGAACTAATCGTAGAATCTGAAAAACTAAAAAGCAAACGAAATGAAGTAACACAGCAAGTAGCAGCTTTAAAGCGTGAAAAGCAGGACGCTGATCATTTAATCAAAGAGATGCGTGAGGTCGGCGATCAAATTAAAGCTCTGGATGACGAGCTTCGCGGAGTAGAAGAAACATTAGAGCTTTTACTTCTAAGCATCCCAAATATCCCTCATGAAAGTGTACCAGTCGGGGAAACAGAAGATGACAATATTGAAATTCGAAAATGGGGTAATGTCCGTGACTTTGAATTCGAAGCAAAGCCGCACTGGGACATTGCTGATCAATTAGGTATTTTAGATTTTGAACGTGCGGGGAAAGTGACAGGAAGCCGCTTTGTTTTTTACAAAGGATTAGGAGCGCGTTTAGAGCGTGCGCTAATGAGCTTTATGCTTGATTTACATGTAGATGAACATGGTTACACTGAAATCCTACCGCCATACTTAGTTAATCGCACAAGCATGACGGGAACAGGGCAATTGCCGAAGTTTGAAGAGGATGCCTTCTTGATTGAAAGCGAAGATTATTTCCTTATTCCAACAGCTGAAGTCCCTGTTACAAATTATCACCGTGATGAAATTTTAAGTGGAGAAGAGCTTCCAATCCGCTTTGCGGCCTATAGTGCTTGTTTCCGTTCTGAGGCAGGATCTGCTGGACGTGATACACGAGGATTGATTCGTCAGCACCAATTCAATAAGGTGGAACTTGTGAAGTTTGTGAAGCCGGAGGATTCTTATGAGGAGCTTGAAAAGCTAACGAACGATGCTGAACGAGTATTACAATTACTAGAGCTTCCATACCGTGTGTTAAGCATGTGTACGGGTGACCTTGGATTTACGGCTGCGAAGAAGTATGATATTGAAGTATGGATTCCAAGCTATGGGACGTACCGCGAGATTTCTTCTTGCAGTAATTTTGAAGCATTCCAAGCAAGACGCGCGAATATTCGCTTCCGTCGTGATCCAAAAGCCAAGCCGGAACATGTTCATACATTAAATGGCTCTGGCCTTGCGATTGGCCGCACGGTCGCAGCGATCCTAGAGAACTATCAGCAAGAGGACGGCAGTGTCATCATACCGACTGTATTACGTCCTTACATGGGCAACCGTGAAGTGATAAAGCCAATGTAATTTCTAAAAATTCCGGATGTTATATTCATCCGGAATTTCTTTGTTGACATTCATATTGGATATATGTTAAATTATTTTTTGTTGATACGGAGGAATACCCAAGTCCGGCTGAAGGGATCGGTCTTGAAAACCGACAGGCGGGTTAAACCGCGCGGGGGTTCGAATCCCTCTTCCTCCGCCATCATTTAAAACAATCGCGCATAAAATACTGGAGATAAGGCTCACTACATTCATTGTAGTGAGTTTTTTTTATGCAAAAAAAGAAGCACATTGGATTAACCAATATGTGCTTCTGTTAGATTAAGAATTGCTTTTAATTTTTCATCTACTTCACGGCATACTCTTTCAGCATCCGCTTGACTCTTCACAACATCTGTCGTGTCCATGTCAATCACTAGGACTTCACTTGCCGCATACTGGTTCATTACCCACTCATCATAACCCTTCCAAACCTCAAAGTAGTACTCTTTCAGCTCGGGGTTAATCTCAAAGCTTCTACCGCGGGCCATAATCCGGTCAATGACCGTATCAAAGGATCCCTTTAAGTAAACCATTAAATCTGGTGCCTTTTTAGGTAGTTCCTTCAGCTCTTCCAACATATTATCTACAAGATCTTCATAAATCTTGAACTCTAAGCTTGAAATTCTGCCTAAATTTTTATTTACATAAGCAAAATACCAGTCTTCATAAATTGAACGATCCTGAATTGTATAAATCGGTTCACGCCAGTTAATACAATCTTTTACTGTCTTAAATCGTTTGTTTAAGAAAAATAATTGTAAGAGGAACGGAATTCTTCTTGCATCTAATTCTTCAGGTGTTAACTCATAATAAAGAGGAAGGATGGGGTTATCATCCACCGATTCATAAAACACCTTACTCTCAATTCCTTTATTTTTAAAGTGTGCATTTAAGGTATCAGCCACACTGGTTTTCCCTAGACCAATCATACCACCAATAACGATACTCACTTACATCCCCCTATTCTATATGTTCGTCCAGCTGCAAGTCTTTAACGATAAGGTTAACTTTTCAATAATATGGTTTAGATCATTTTCGTTTTGCACGAAATCCAACTCATCGCCGCTAAAGCGAAGAACAGGTATTTCTGGATGTTCTTTTTCAAAAATCGCTATGGCATTTTCATAGTCGATGGAGAGCTGTTCTAAATATAATGGGCTAATATTTTTTTCAACCTCGCGCCCTCTAAGCTTGATTCGTTTTAACAATGTATCTAAGCTGGCATTTAAATAAATAATGACATTAGGCTTAGGCATATCTTCGGTAAGAATTTGATAAATCTTATAATATTTTTGATATTCTTCCGGATTTAATGTTCTCTGTGCAAAAATCAAATTTTTAAAAATATGATAGTCTGCAACAACAGATTGATTTTGACTTAAGTAATGGGTATTGATGTCCCCTAATTGCTTAAAGCGATTGCAGAGGAAAAACATTTCCGTCTGGAAACTCCATTCCTCAATGTTGTCATAAAATTTCCCTAAAAATGGGTTTTCATCCACGATCTCTTTAAGTAAAGCAAATTGAAATTGCTCTGAAATGGCTTTTGCGAGCGATGTTTTCCCAACACCAATCGGCCCTTCAACCGTAATAAAGGGTGTATCCCCCATTGCAAGTCCTCCTTCTCCAACTGCCTGCACTTCTATGATTAACCAGTAACCACCGGATAATTTATATTATTTATGTCTTACTGATTTATCGACACAAAAGATATTTTATCACAATCTACGACAGGAAGGGATATGGAATATTTTGAAGTGGCTAGATTTATGTCAGATATATGAAAAAACTGCCGAAAAACGGCAGTTTTTGTTGTAAAAAATATTTTTCGACTATCGGAATGCTATCATTAGGTCCCCCTCTTGGTGACGTTGAAATTATCTACGATTAACAGCCAATTCTGCGGGAACGATAAGCCGAGCTTCCAATAACTCATTCCTCTTAAATTTAATTCTTTGATTAAATCAAATTTAGCCTGGATGGAGCGGGCATCCTCAAACCAAACTTCATGATCCTTGCCACTCTCATCCTTATATTTGAAAAAGGGTGCTTGGGCTTTCGTATCGTACTGAATCGGTACATTATGTTTGGCTGCTAGCTGAATGGCCTGCTGCGGACTGACAGCCTTAGCGACGGTTCCCTGAACAAAAGGAAGCGTCCAATCATAGCCGTAGAGATTTTGCCCCATAAGAATTTTATTAGATGGCATTTCTGTTATGGCATAATCTAAAACTTTCCTTACTGAGTCAATAGGAGATACGGCCATCGCGGGGCCGCCGCTGTAGCCCCATTCATACGTCATAATGACCACAAAGTCAGAAATTTCCCCGTGTGCCTTGTAATCATGGCCTTCATACCATTTTCCTTTTTGTGTGGCACTGGTCTTTGGGGCAAGGGCAGTTGACATGAGCCAACCTTCACTTTTAAATCGTTGTTTTGCCTTGCGCAAAAAGTTGTTGTAAGCCTCCCGATCCGCGGGTCGTAAAAATTCAAAGTCAAAGTGAATATCACGGAATCCATATTTTTTAGCGGTTGCTACAATAGTATTGAGAAATTTATCTTGAATGGCGATGTCGTTCAATAGAATTCGCCCGAGCTCATCACTAAACTGATCATTTTCTTGGTTGTTAATAACCATCATTAATACGTTACGATTAGTCCTTGCGATAGCGGGGAAATTATTCAGTAAAGGTTCTTTCAAGGTTCCATCACGGCGAGCTTGAAAACTAAATGGGGCTAAATAGGTTAAATACGGTGCAGCTTCCCTGGCGCTATTCTCTAATACAGGTGCAACCGTTGTCCCTCGAGGCTCTACGTAGGCATTAAACTCAGCGTTTCTTTTTTGACCTTGGGGGATATAAAGACGGAATCCAACATTGAGCGGCTGATTTACATTAATCCGGTTGATCTTTGCAAGCTCTTGATAAGGGACACCGACTTTTCTAGCAATAGAGAATAAGGAATCACCCGACTGAACGAAATAAAAGCGGCCGATAATTGGAATGACAATGGACTGTCCCACTACCAGGTCATTCGGATTCGGTAATTCATTTGCTTCAATAATATCGTTAACGGTCGTATGGTAGGCTCTTGCAATCGAGGTTAATGATTCATTCCTTCTTATAACATGGATTTGCATCCTTTTCCCTCCCAACAAACATACGTTGCAACTATTTTATGAGGGAGGGTGAGGATAAATGATATAATGTTGATAAATTTCATGATGACTAGGAGCGGTCTTAGCTTTGAGTACATTCTCCATCATTGTTAGAGCAAAATGGTTATCCTGATCATCTACCGATGTAATACAATCACGAGGGACATAAATGGGATATTCGCGCATATAGGCATCATTTGCAGTAAATAGCACGCAAATATTGCCCGCAATTCCAGTTAGTATGAGTGTATTCACCTTTAAATGATCTAACAATATGGTTAAAGAGGTTTCGTAAAAAGCGGAATGCTTTGGTTTAATTAAACAATAATCATCATCATTTGGTAGCAGGATATCAAAAATAGGCTGACTGTAATCGTTCCTACAAAAATCAATGATTTTATTAAAATCAGCCTGCCATAAATTATAATGATCATTCATAAAGATGACGGGTAAATTGTGTTTATTAAATTGTTTTTTTAATTCTTTGATGGACTTAGCAATTACCAGTGCTTTTTCGGCTAAAATGGAACCATGTGAAAAATCAAAGTTGTTAATCATATCAATAATAATCAGTGCAGGATAATTATTCTCCATTTGCTTCTCCTCCTTCCTATATTTTGGAGTAATAATAGAATACTTATCCATAAGAAGGAGTTTGCTATGATGGTGGAAGAAAACCTAGATGAATACTTTATGAGTGAAGCAATAAAGGAAGCCAAAAAGGCGGAGGAACTAATGGAGGTTCCAATCGGAGCTGTGCTTGTCATGGAGGATAGAATTATTTCCCGGGCATATAATTTGCGTGAAAGAGAGCAGAACGCTGTCGCACATGCAGAACTTATCGCGATCGAACAAGCTTGTCGGGAAATAGGCTCTTGGCGGTTGGAGGACGCAACCTTATATGTAACACTTGAGCCATGCCCGATGTGCTCAGGTGCCATTATATTATCGAGGGTAAAAAGAGTGGTATATGGTGCAAGTGACCCGAAGGGCGGATGTGCAGGAACACTCATGAATCTTTTACAGGACGACCGTTTCAATCACCAAAGTGAAGTAACCAAAGGTGTGTTAGAAAGTGAATGTGGCCAATTGCTTTCTGATTTTTTTAGGGGGCTCAGGGAAAGGAAAAAGCTTGAGAAACAACGAAGGAACGAAAAAGGAATAATAGATTTACAATAACTTACAGTTGATAAATATTGCTTTTTTTCCGGATTGGTTGTATATTAGAAAAGCGTCAGATACGACGCACTAAACTTAGTTATCAACTTTGCCGTGCTAGGTGGGGAGGTAGCGGTGCCCTGTACCCGCAATCCGCTCTAGCGGGACTGAATCCCTTCCCGAGGCTAATGGCCTGTAGGGTCTGCCTTAAGTAAGTGGTGTTGACGCCCGGGTCCTGCGCAATGGGAATCCATGAACCATGTCAGGTCCGGAAGGAAGCAGCATTAAGTGGACGCTCTCATGTGCCGCAGGGTTGCCTGGGTCGAGCTAACTGCTTAAGTAACGCTTATGGGCGTTAGTCAAAGGAAGGTGCACGGCAGTTACATATGTTTATAAATTAACTCATCTCAGAATGGAGATGAGTTTTTTTGTGAACTCTTATGAATACACTTTGAAAAAATGAAAATAGATACGTTATAATGGTTAGGATGAATTATTTCGAAGGGGGCGGTGTCAGTTGGCTTATCAGGCTTTATATCGTGTTTGGCGTCCGCAGGCATTTATCGATGTAGTAGGACAAGAACATGTAACGCAGACATTGCAAAACGCCCTGCTTCAACAAAAGATATCACATGCCTATCTTTTTTCTGGTCCAAGAGGAACAGGTAAAACAAGCGCAGCTAAAATCTTAGCAAAGGCAATTAACTGTGAACGCGCACCTGTAACAGAACCATGTAATGAATGTGCAGCCTGCCGTGGAATTACCAATGGGACGATTCCGGATGTGTTAGAGTTTGATGCTGCTTCCAACTCTCGTGTGGAAGAAATGAGAGATGTATTGGAAAAGGTCAAATTTGCACCGACTGCTGTTAACTATAAGGTTTACATCATTGATGAGGTACATATGCTTTCCATTAGTGCTTTTAATGCTTTATTAAAAACATTAGAAGAACCGCCAAAGCATGTAATTTTTATTTTAGCTACAACAGAACCTCATAAAATTCCATTAACGATTATTTCTAGATGTCAGCGGTTTGATTTTAGACGCATCACAGCTGGTTCTATTGTGAAGCGGATGAAATTAATCGTTGATGAAACAGGAGTAGTATGTGATGAGGATGCCTTAAAAATGATTGCCCGTGCAGCAGAAGGTGGGATGCGTGATGCCTTAAGTCTATTAGACCAGGCAATATCCTATAGTCAGGATCGGGTAACGGTAGAGGATGCCTTGACCGTGACCGGCTCTGTATCCCAAGGGTTCTTGAATAAGTTATCAAGCTCATTTCAAGAAAAAGATGTGGCAAGTGGTTTAGAGGCGCTTGAGGAATTATTATTTCACGGTAAGGACCCAACGCGATTTATCGAAGATTTGATTTTATTCTATCGAGACATGCTTCTGTATAAAACGGCACCAAATCTTGAAGAGTCGCTTGAAAGGGTCATGCTTGACGATGAATTTCGCAGGATGGCGGAAGCCACTCCTACCGGACAAATCTATCAGTTCATTGATTTCTTAAATAAAACACAACAAGAAATGAGATGGACGAACCATCCGCGAATATTTCTTGAGGTGGCGATTGTAAAGCTCTGTCAAATGGAAAGTATAGAAAAGGAAGCACAGCCTTCCAGTGTCGACCATTTGTTATCTAGGATTGAACAACTAGAAAATGAACTGCAGCAATTAAAAACCAGCGGCATCACTGTTACCTCACAAGATGCAGCACCTCAGCAGCAAAAACCGGCTCAGAGAGTGTCTAGGAAAGGATTCCAGCCTGCAGTTGGTAAAATCAATGAAGTATTAAAGGTAGCTACCAAAAACGATTTAAATCAGATTAAAGGTAAATGGGGAGAAATGCTGGCAAATTTAATAAAATCGCACGCAGCCTTGTTAAATGATGCGGAGCCAGTTGCAGCTTCAGCGGATGCCTTAATTATAAAGTTTAAGCATGAAATGATTTGTCAAATGGCAACAGATAGAAAGGATTTTCAAGAAGCGATTACCGGTGCCCTTCAAATATTAACTGGTAAAAGATTTCTATTCTTGGGTGTACCTGAGGAACAATGGGGAGACATTCGAGAAAGTTTCTTGAACAGTCAGCATGGTGAAGAAGGCGAAGCCAGCGAAACAAACAGGAAGGAAGAGGAACCTCATATATCTGAGGCTAAAAAACTTTTTGGCGCTGAGTTCGTAGAAGTAATAGAATAATAATAACTTACTATATGGAGGTAATGTGTTATGATGCGTGGCGGAGGAATGGGTAATATGCAAAATATGATGAAGCAAATGCAAAAAATGCAAAAGAAAATGGCGGAAGCCCAAGAAGAATTAGGCCAAGAAAAGATTGAAGGAACTGCTGGTGGCGGTATGGTTAAGGTTGTTGTAACTGGTCATAAAGAAGTGGTAGATGTACAAATTAAACCTGAGGCAGTTGACCCAGATGATGTAGAAATGTTGCAAGACCTTGTTTTAGCAGCAGTAAATGACGCCCTTAAAAAGGCTGAAGAGCTAACAAACAATACAATGGGCCAGTTCACAAAAGGAATGAACCTTCCTTTCTAAGCTAGATTAAATAAAAAGAGGCTGTTCTTATGTGCAGCCTCTTTTATTAAAGGGGAAAAATAGTAATGCATTATCCTGAACCGATTTCTAAGCTCATCGACAGCTTTATGAAACTGCCAGGAATCGGCCCGAAAACGGCTGCACGCCTGGCCTTTTATGTGTTAAGTATGAAAGAAGACACCGTCCTTGATTTTGCCAAAGCGCTTGTGAATGCGAAGCGTAATTTAACGTATTGTTCTGTTTGTGGTCACATCACAGACCAGGATCCTTGTTATATATGTGAAGATCAACGCAGGGATAGAAGTATCATTTGTGTTGTCCAGGATCCAAAGGATGTTATTGCAATGGAAAAGATGAAGGAATTCAACGGATTATATCATGTGTTACATGGGGCTATTTCTCCAATGGACGGGATAGGTCCAGAGGATATTAATATCCCTGATTTACTAAAACGTCTACAAGATGAAACCGTACAGGAAGTCATCTTGGCTACGAACCCGAATATTGAAGGTGAAGCAACAGCTATGTATATCTCTCGATTGTTAAAGCCATCAGGCATTAAGACGACAAGAATTGCCCATGGACTACCGGTTGGCGGTGACCTTGAGTATGCTGATGAAGTAACCTTATCGAAAGCAATAGAGGGCCGACGGGAACTATAAGAAAAAATTCGGAGGAAAAAAGTATGTTTTTTCAACGTAAAGGACGGCTTCGAAAAGAGTATGATGAAAAGCTCTTGATACAGTTGAATCGTTTGAAAGAGCATTGGCAGCAAGAAAAACAGCTTTTGGAAAAAAGTTTTGATCCTTCCGAAGAGGTTATTTGCCAAACGAAAATAGCAGAAGCGAAGTATATCTTCTTATTAAGAGAAGCAAAACAGCGGAATGTCACCTTATTAAGATGAATTTGAATAATGAGCCTGAGCCTGGTCACAATGTGTGGACGGGCTTTTTTATTTTTCTTAAGGTCTATTCCCTCTAACTTGTACATAAACTGTATGGATAATGATTGAAGGAGGAGGGGAGCGTTATTTGGAACCTATTATCGTTATTTCAGTACTAGGAGGCCTGATCCTATTACTCTTATTCTCAGGGGCACCTTTTAAACCAGCACGGTTTATTGGTCAAGCTGCGGTTAAATTCTTAATCGGGGCGTTGTTTCTATTTTTCTTAAATGCAGCCGGTAATCGGTACGGTATCCATGTCCCCATTAATGTGGCTACATCTGCAGTTTCAGGCTTTCTAGGGATACCTGGAGTATTTGCATTAGTAGCTATTCAACACTGGGTTTTATAGCTGTACAAGCCGCTGAAACAAGCGGTTTTTATTTTTTTAAAATAACTATTGACCATGTGGTTGGAATGCTGTAATATATTAAAAGTCGTCACCAAGACGTCAAAGTAGAAAGTAAAAAAGTTATTGACTTTTCATCATTAACTTGATATGATTATAAAGTCGCTTTTAAGCGATGAAGAAAAATTTGTCCTTTGAAAACTAAACAAACA
>NZ_JBCNAC010000192.1:0-14162 GCF_050477885.1 Neobacillus rhizosphaerae | reverse complement strand
GCTTGTTCGGTCACGTAGAATCCCTCTATGTTGCCCAAATGGTTCTCCTTTCTAGCATGGGTCTGTGAAAAGCAGTGTGGGTATTATGAAAAGATGAATGGAGACAGACAAGATGCAAATTAATGTAAGCAACATAAAGATTGTCGGCCAGGAAGGGTCTGAGCGATATCTTTTGAGTTTAGGAAATGATCAAGCCAGTATCCTACATTTAAAGGAAAAAATACTTTCCGCCCCGATGCACATAGAATCTTTTTATAGCCATGGATTCTGGCAGGATTATCAGGGGAATCTAGATTTAAACGATCTTCTTCCTCTGCTTCAGGTGGAGGTAGCCCTTGGCAGCCCATTGATACCTTTCAATGAGCTATACGGTAGTGAAGAAGAGTCAAAGTGTGTAGTGTTCAGGCAAAATGATGCAGACCGAATGCTTCTGTACCAAGAAATTCTACAAGGCAGACTTAGACAAGGCTGGGGCTATTCTGACCGCTTTTCTTTATTTCAAGGACAGCAAAGCTTTATCCAAAGCTATCAGAACGGGAAAACGGATTTGGATGGAACGGCTCAAAAACAGTGGAATGTGTTATCTAGAATGTTATTCATTAAGGAAGGTGACACCCTTGTTATTCCTAAGCAACCTGATTCCCAGCACTTCCTGATTGTGAAAGCCAAGCGTGCACCTAATTCCCATTCCTGTTATGAGTTCAGCGGGCCTTTGGCAGATACGGATGATTACCGTCATGTGATCTATATTGATCCTGACCATATCCAAAAGGTCCATTATGATTCCCCTCTTACACCGTTAATTGTGAAGAGGCTGCTAAAATCGATCGCCTATTCAAGCCCTGTGAATATGGTTCGAAACCAAGAGTTTAAACAAGCCATTTCAGAGGTGTTTTCTTCGAGTGAAAAAGAAGAACTGGAAAAAGCTCATCCCCTGCACGATAAGCTACTAACGATTGAGAACAAGCTCTATACGGAGTGGGTAAAAACTGTTCGCAACCTAACACCTAGCGATTTTGAAAAGCTTGTCAAGAAATGCATGAAAGACAATGGCTTCACCATTCTTAAATCGAACAGTTATGACCGAAAAGGCGGAGATATCGATTTACTCTGTTCAAAGGACATTCCTGTGGAAACACCCTTTGAACTGAAATCGATTAATCTCACTTATTGTATTCAAATCAAAAAGCATGAAAATTTAACAGGTTCTACCGGGGTCCACCAATTGGTAAGCATGGAAAAAAACTTAAACCTTGACGAAGCTCATGTGGTTCAAAAAATCCTTATTTCGCTTGCTGACGGGTTCACCGAGGAATGCGAGGAAATGGCGGCCGACCATCGAGTGGAATTGATTAATGGGGTTGACTTTGCCCAGATTTATTTTAAGAGTATATAAGAAGAGGACAGGGGACAGTCCCCCACTGCGTTAAGTCCAGGAATATAAATAAGGGTGAGCCAAAAATGGCTCACCCGATCATAAACTATTAATGTCCTTTACCTTTATTGCCCTTACCTGGATCTTCTTTCTCTTTCTCTTTATCTTCTTTTTCTTCAGCCTTAGCTTCTTCTTTTTGTTTTTCTTCGGCTTTTTTAGCCTCTTCTTTTTGTTTTTCTTCAGCTTTTTCAGCGGCTTCTTTTTGCTTTTCTTCTGCTTTTCTGGCTGCTTCTCTTTGCTTTTCTTCAGCTTTTTTGGCTTCTTCTCTTTGCTTTTCTTCGGCCTTTTTAGCTTCTTCTTTTTGTTTTTCTTGCGCTTGTTTTACTGCTTCAGTTTGTTTATCTTCTGCTTTTTTAACAGCTGCTTGTTGCACTTTTTTAGCTTCCTCTTTAACCGGCTCTTCTGTTTCTGTCTCCGTACTTACTTCCTCAACGTCGTCAGCTACTTCTTCTTCAACCTTATCCTTTTCCTTGCCTAATTCCTCCTGAAGCTTCTTCTTCTGACGGTCAGCTTTTTCAGCAGAAACATGTCCATCAGCTAATTCCCCTTCAATATTGCTCATTTTTTGGGCGAATTTAGCATCCAATTCTTCAAGCTTGCCCATCTTCTTTTCAAGTTTTTCGAAAGACTTTTGAATGTTTTTCATAATCGACTGTTGAGCTTTTGGATTTTCAACCTTTTCTAAAGCGAGTAATAGCGCATCTATGTTAGTAGCAAGCTTACTTTCTACTACATTTGTATCCTCTTGTTCTTGTTCAGTGGTACCTTCCGTTTCCTCTGAAGACTCTGTAGAATCCGGTAAATTTTCACCAGCAAGCTCTTGCGTGGCAATCGCATCTTTTAAAAGTTGCTCTGCTTCTTCAGCATTTCCATCAGCTAGTAAAACGTTTGCTTCTTTTATACGTTCAGATGCAAAATCAGCCAATAATTTAGCTTCCTCATAATCATCAAAAGTAAACGCAAGGCGAATCTTTTCTGTCATTACTTTAACAAAATAGAAAAAGTCACCAGGGACAAGAGATGGACTCTCTTCTTGAGTTACATCGGTACTTTCATCTGCTGGTCCTTCTTCTGTAACTACGTCGTCAGTACTTTCTGTCGCTCCATCTGTAGTCGGTTCCTCTGTTGACTCTTCCTGATTGACAGGCTCAGTGGTTTCATCTGTTACTTCTTGTGTCGCAGTTGAATCTGATACAGGATCAGTAGTTCCTGGTTGAACCGTATCTACTGCTGCAGGATCAACTTGACCCTCAGGATTATCCGCAAATGCTTGTCCAGCTCCCATAGAGAAAGTGAATCCTGCCGTAAGAACAGTAGTGGCAAGGACATTGCGGAACTTCTTGGTGAAAAAAACCTCTTTTTTTGACATAAAAAAATCCTCCTAAACTAGTTTTGTAAAGGAAGAATGCAGAAATCGCCCAATATAAAAATTGAGTTTTTTCCATTCTTCACTTGGTAGCCCAGCCATCCTAGTAAAATTACCGTAGACCTGTGGCTTTGCGTCTCTACTTTTCAATAGATTTGCCTTTTTCAAATGAGAACAAAATAACTCAATTATATTTGTTCATCATTATTTAAGTTAAATATATATCAAAGACAATTAATTGTATATCCTTTTTACTAGGTAAAACTTACATTTCCTCACTACGGCTGTGATTATAGGCCGCCAACCGCCCCCTTGTTTTTCTTATTTTGTCTGCATAAACGCAAACACTTTCCACCCATCATCTTCTTTAATTGTATAGAAATGAGTTTCTTGCGTTGAACCATCTTTGAGTTCTAAAGTAACAGGTACACGGACAACATTTTCTTTTAGCCTCTTATCTAAAAGCCCGGCATCTTCTAAGTCTTTTTCACTTATATCTCCCATATCAATCTCATCATAAAAATCAGCTAATAAATCATCAAAAGTTTCCTCTTTTTTTATTTCATATCCATCCAAAGCTTCATCGCTAAGATAACGGAAATCTAATGGGAAATTTGACGCCCTATCATATATAGGACTCAATTTTGCGTTTAGCTCCATAAACTCCTTATTATCTTCAGAAACCATATATTCTTCTTCCCCATTTTGGTTGTCCTTATATGACTCTATAAAGTTATGAACTGCGGTAGAAGGTGTATCCTTACCAACGCTAAAATACAAAATAAAAATAATGACAAGTAAGCCAACAATTCCTCCAATAAATAATAGTTTTTTGTTTCCCCGAATCTTCTCCACTACCCCATCATCCTTTAATATTGATTTTTGGGGACAGTCCCCCGCTGCGCTAAAGCGCTGGGGGACTGTCCCCAAAGTCCGGCCTCTGGCCCCTTGCAATCAGCTTGAGAAAACATCGCGCCCTAATATTTCTGGAATCTGCAAAAGATCGAATACTTGATAGACGTCCTCACTTAAATGGGTAATCGTTACCTTCACTTTTCGTTCTGTAAGCTCCCGAACTTGGTTCATTAATAACCCTATTCCTGTAGAATCAACAAATAAAACATCTTTAAAATGCAGTTCTACCTCTTGGTACTTCTCTAAAACAGTAAGCAATTCTTCTTCCATTAATTCAGTGGCCTCAATATCTATATCTCCCTTTAACAGTGCGGTCGCCTTTTCCGCCTCATGTATGATCTGATATTCAAACATATATTCTTCTCCTCTAGATTCGTTTATAGGTGATTACAATTAAAATAACAGCAGTCGTCCTTCGGCTGTTACTCTAGCGAAAATACTTTTTTCTTCGCGTTCAAATACGTAGGATTGATTACCAATTTGAACGATTGTCCCTTCCAGCGCATGGTTTATTTTGATTGTTTGTCCTTCAGGAACACGAATACGCGTCACCAATCCACCTTTTGTTCCTGTCTCTTCTGCTTCCACCCCAAGTGCCGCATATACTTCTCCCCCACGGAGACTTCCACTGATTTTCACTTTTCCTTCAGAATGAATAGTTGAGTTAATACAGCCTTTTCCAGTTATAGAGATATCTCCACAGCAGGTAAGTTCACTATTCAATGCATACGGAAGGGTCATCCTGGCAATTTCATCATGAACATCCGGACATAAATCATGAATTCGATCTGCCAACGTGATAATGTCTGACGCTTCCTGAAATTGTGTAGGCAGGACCTTCAAGAATCCATTAGATAAATCTATCAGCAGTTCTTTTATTTCTGCCTCAAGTATTTGTAGTTGATCTGCTCTTGATATTAGCTCGTTTAAATCCTTGATTAAAGCTGGTAAGGTTTTAAACTTTTTCTCCAACAAAATTTTTATCAGGGAACTTAATCCCATTTTCACAATATCAGATGTTTTAAAAACAGGTGATTGATACACTTGGTCAACTGCTAGGGCCAACCCTTTTAATTCTAAAGAAACTCTTCTCATCACATGCTCTATTTTTAAGATCAAGTCATTGCTCTTCCCTGCGTGAAGATAACTATTAAACACATTTTGACAGATTATGATGCTATTCCCTGAAATAAGTTTTGATTGTTCTACCGTCCCCTGAACATAGAGGTCGCATAACGCTAGGAGCTCCATCCCACCGTTTACATTCCCTCTAACTTCAATATCTCCATAATATCGTAGGTTCCCAGACACAGAATCAACATCTGTAGAGTGAATCAACCTAGGAATCACAGACACTTTTGTTTTCAGTTCATTGGATTGAATAGACAGCCTTCCCGATTCCACCGCGACCAGCTTAGAACCTTGATCAACAATGTCGACTCCTCTCCCTGTTTGCACTACCATTTCTCTTACAGCTTCGGGCTTAATGTCCTCGCCCGTTACGGTATAACCTATTTTACCCGGTTTGGAAGGATGAATGATTCCTAACAGGTGTCCTGTTTCCACATTAGGTAAGGTAGTAAGTTTTTGAAAGTCTAGTTTTCCATTTTCTATGAATTTCCACCTATTATTCTCCCAGTTCGTATCTACTACTGCTTCTAGCCAACCATCTTCACCTTTAAGAGGTTCCACCCCTTTAGCAATCAGATATTTTCCTGGTTCTGTTGCATCCATGGCCTTTTGAATCTCTTCCCTTCGGATCCCTATTCTTATACCTAACTCTTTCATTTTTTGTTCAATGTGAATGGGTTGAAGAGGATTGATCGCTTTCTCCTCTACCGATACTTCAAGCTGCAAGTTAGAAATTGGCTCCTGATCAACCAATCGATATGTTTTTCGAAAACCTGGTTCCACCTGAAGCGTGGCCTCCATTTTTCTGTCATCCAGACTAATAGACCACGATGGTTCTTTCCTTTCTGTTTTAAGTTCAATTTTGACTTGATCCTTTTCCATGAGTACTGTTGTTTTCCTAACCAATTCCCCGTTTTTATAGAGATTTATTCCCTTAACAGGTGTAATGATCGGGTAATGATGGTCCGTTTCCTTACAATAAACTCGTCCATCTTTCACCCACACCTTACCTAATGCTCCGTCCTTTTCATTTTTTCTATATTTAATATTTATACTAGCCTTCTCGTGGGAAACATGGTGATTTGCTGGGTGAGTTTCCATGTTCAATCCACCCTTCATCTGCTTTGGTTTTTTGATTAAACGAACCACAGCAGGCTTTGTCCCAAGGATACCAAACAACCGCTTTGTCTCTGGTTGAATAATTTCAATATCTACCTGAGACTTCGGTATATCCAATAAACTCAAACCGTTTTCAATGGCTTGATCAAGTGTCTTCCCTCTTGAAATCATGACTTCACTCATCATGCATGCCTCCTTCCGATTGAATCATTGGTGAATTATAACAGGCGATGTCTGTTGAGTGCTCGCCTACTTGTAGAATCACCATGGTGATATCATCTTTTTGATTCACCCCATTCATAAATTGAAAAACATTTAGAACAACTGCTTGTTCTAGTTCCTGAACACTTCTTCCTTGATTTTGCAACAAGGTATTAATTAACCGCTCTAGTTTGAATTGCTCTCCCTCTTGGTTTCGGGCCTCGACAATTCCATCTGTATAAAAATAAACAGTTTGAGTGGGTTTTAAATGTATCTGACTTTCATGATAGACCTGGTTTGGTAAACCTCCCAGCATCACTCCTGTTACTTTTGGAAGTTCCTCCACTTTATTTTCATCAAAATAGAGAGGAAGATGATGACCCGCGTTTGCAAATGTAAGAATTCCTAGTTTGGGGTCCCAATCTGAACAGAAAACGGTGACAAAAGATTTTAGAGAACGCAGATCGTTATATAAGGCATTGTTCATAGCCGTTAACGTTTCACCAGGGCCTGCCGTACTTTCAGCTGCACTACGAAATGCCCCTCTCGTCAAAATCATTAACATGGCTGCAGGTATACCTTTCCCCATCACATCCCCAATAACAATCCGTATTTTTCCATTAGCTAGAGGATAGAAATCAAAATAATCTCCACCAATAAGTCTTGCTGGAATGGAGGAACCAATCACTTCACCAGAAATTAATTTGGGAGGTTTTGCATTTAAGAGTTGGGTTTGAATATTTCTGGCTAAATTTATTTCTCGTTTCAAAATTCGTAATTCATCCTGCGTTTCTTCGGACACTGAAGGAGCATGTTTGAAAGTAAGTCGGTCACGAAACTTCAAGTCATGCTCCCTCCCTTTTGAGGACTTTCATAATCATAAATAAACCAACTACCTCAAAGATCTGCTTAATACCTTCATCCATCCCTTGTAATTCAATAGAAAAATTGTTTTCCTTTGCTAGATAAATTAATTCCATAATGGCTCCTATACCAGTAGAATCAATAAATTCCAGGTTTGAAAAATCTAGAATGAGAGAATGCACCTCAGGTAATACCTCGATTTGTGTAACAAAGTCTTCTATTGTAGTAATATCTAAAATACCCTTCAACTGAATAAAGGTGCACTCTTTTTTGTTCTGCATTTCAACTAGTAAACTCACTATTTCCCTCCTCACTCTTTTGAGAATTATTATTCATTTTCGATGAATGTGTACCTATATCACCAACAGATTAGGCGACATCAACTGGTTTGTTGTCTATATTCAATTAAAATGCTAGTTCCTTCTGAAGAGGTATAAATGGACACCCCATTTGAGAAATTGGAAATCATTTTAAATCCTTGACCTAAAGAACGTTTGCTGGAGTACCCCGAAACCAAGATCGTTTTTGGTATTTCATGCAGCGGGATTCCTGACCCTTTATCAGAAATGAAAAACTGTAATAACTGATCACGTCGGAAAATCGATAAATTCCCGCTAGTAGCGTGCTTAAGGATATTCGTCACTGCCTCTGAAACAGCCACTTGAACCTGCATGGAATTTATTTCAGTGGGTATTTGCTGTAAGACTTCCAACGTTAATTTCCGACTTTTCGGGACATCCGAATTGCTCTTTATGGAAATATCTGCGATTTGTTCTCCTAACTTCTCCAATAGGCCTTTTTTTGAAGGGTAAAGCATAATTTTGCCATCCGAAACGGTGTTAATCACCTCTACATAAGACTCTAGAATATTCTGTTCCAAACTCTTCCTATAACCCAAATATGGTGTAAGGTCATGGACAAAAATCGTAACCTCTCCACTCGACTCTAATTGAGCGTGCAAATCAAAGGTTTGATGGTCACTTGTAAACGTTTCATGAACTCCACCTTTCCGTCTACTAGCCATTTCTGCTAGAGAGAGAACAAAATCAACCGGTGGATCATTTTTGGGAGAAACGACTGTCCCATTCTTTACTTTTATAAAGAACGATTCTCCCAAATTCGAATACGTTCCATGATTAGCGTATAGTTGGGCTGATTCCTCTTTCGTTTCTTCTTTATAGGGAAGGACATTCTCCAGCACCTGCTCGATATGGTGCAGTTCCACTTTTTCAACTAATTGGGGATCTAACCACGTTCCTGATTTTTCTACGAGTAATTTTAAAATGGTCTCTGCATCATGATTACGAGAAATAATGTGATCTAATTCGTTAGCTAAGGCTAGTATTCTTGATTCAATGGGAATCTCTTCTCCTTGCAGACCTTTTGGAAAACCCTTTCCATCCCATCGTTCATGGTGGTAAAGAATCCACTCAGAAAAGGACTCTTTCGGAAACATCGTTTTAACCATTTCAACTGCCTTTTCGGGATGTGTTTGATATTCACGTTCCTCTGAAAGAGTCATGTCACCTCGTTTTCTGAAAATATAGGAAGGAAGAATCGCTTTTCCAATATCATGAATAGTGGCTGCTTGTACCAAATCGAACCTTTTTCTTTTTGGATAATTGAAATCTTCCAGAATGGTGTCACAGATGACTCCTACTCGATTTCCATGTCCTGCGAGACTAGGTGTAATACGTCCTTCCAGTACCTGAATGAATGCTTCTGAAATCGATTGTCGAAGGGTCAGTTGTTTGACAAATTCATGAGAAAAGAAATTAACCACCAATAGAAAAAACAATGAATAAAACATAGTGAAGAGTAATTCAGTTTCCGAATCAACAAGAGCCCACCGAGAAAGAACAATAATGCTTACCACCACAGGAATAAGTAACTCAACTATTTTGGTTTTCAGGTTGGTAAACATTTTTTTACCAAATACCGTTACTTCGATTCCCTCTAATAACATGAAATTCACCATTTCAAATACGATGGAGACCAGCCCGATTCGAATTAAAAGGGAAAGCGATTCCGTCCAATTCCAAACAAGGAGGGAGGCAAGAGTAGATCCCACATACATTCCGATGGTTACAAAAAGATGAATCAGACGGATTTTCCTCTTTTTTAAACCTTTAATATAATAGGCAGCGGTAGCCAGGAAAATGACTAAGATGGAATAAGAGAAGCCACTATGGATGAGTAAAAACAAAAATCCGATACTGCCTGCGGAGTATTGGTCCCCACTAGGCAAGCGTATCGGGCAAATCTCTAAAACAATCACAATCCCAGCTAGGATTAGAAAATAAGGGATGAAAGACATATTTACATGAGTGATTGAAAACAAAAAAGATACACAGGAGATAATAATTAAACTGATTGTGTACCCATTTACCACTTTCATTGTCTCTCACCTTTGCGTTTTATCTTTGAGGAATGAAAATAAATCAGGAGGATCATGCCAATGCCAACTACAAAGTCACCAGGGCTTAATACAAATCGAAAAACTGGAATCCAATCACCTAAAATCCAAAATGGCATGGAATCTTCCATAAGCTGGTGTCGAGAATCACTCTCGAAAGAAGGATTTGTTTGTCCGGTTAGGATGAGCGCTTCTTCAGAAACAGGCATTAATCCCCCATGTAGCAACAGTGCCGACAAATTTAATAGCGCCCCGGCAACCATCCATTTGATTCCTGCCAATTGTCTGTTCTTCCATAATCCGATAATGATTCCAAGGAAGGTAAGAACAAGAATCCATTCTAGCTTGTTTTTGGTTTCAATCGTGATGAAGGCAAGAGCAATTTGTACGCCAAAGCTTATAATAATAAGAAGAGGCCATTGAAATTCAATATTATGAATAACTGTCAGAGGATTTCTCTTTTTTACTAGTGTAAAAAGGATGGCTAATAATAGAAAATATTTCAATTTCAATGACCTCCTACTAATGTATGAAAAAAGACTTGGCGACAATCCTAGGTGACTGATCCAAGGTATCATCCAAGTCTTTACTTTATTGCTTAACCCCACCACGGCTTACCAATTACCGGTCCTAAAGCTGCAGCAACTATTGCACAAACTGCTAAGATTTTTTTAACGTTAGCTTTCACTAGTTTCACCCCCTTTAAAAAACCTGAATACACCTTTTTTGAGGTTAAATCGAATTTTCTAACAAGGGTTGGAATTTTATGTTCACTTTTCTTGTGATGACTCCTTGTATCAATATTATCTATATTCCGACAATCTATGACAATATCATTAGACCCATATGTATCAAGTCCTACTCAAAATGTCCTAATCACGGTACCAACGACCCATTTAACAACAAAAAATACACAAAGGGGACAGTCCCCCGCTGCGCTAAAGCGCTGGGGGACTGTCCCCTTCATTAACAGGTCTCCTTATTCAGGAATCCATTCCATATCAAACCCCTGATCATCCTTATAGACCTTAAAATCACCCGAATTCACGAATAGCCTGAAATCGCCTAACCCATCGTCTCTCGTACAGTAAAAAGCATAATAGGTTTGCCCGTTGGTGTCTAAATCCCCATCATACGCAACAATGCCAGCAATACCTTCAATCTTCTCATTTACAATCGCCATGGCCTTATTGAGCGCTGCATTCTTCTCATCTTCATCCGTCGTAGTAGGCTCCGTCACAGCAGGCTGCTCCTGCTCCACCACCTCATTCACAGGTGCCTCCGTTTGAAAGTTCGCTTTCATTTCAAGCCCCGAAACAAAGTCAGACACATACCGTTGGAAGTCAGAATTCCTATCAAATTCAAGAATATCCGGGTGATCATTGACCAGTTCAGCCACCACAGCCAGCATCGCTAACCGAGTAGCAATCTCCTCTTCCCTCCACGATTCATCTTCCTTGTCCCCTTTTTCATACTTCTCACGATACCAGTTGATTTCATCAATGATGGTACAAACCTGTCCATGAAAATAAAGATCCTTACTTGATATTGGGATAACTGTCCGAAAACCGTCCAACTCATCTTCCAGTTTATCCATAGCCGTAATCGGATCCTTTTTCACTTGTGTAATTGAATTATACCGTTTCTCAAAGTCCTTATATAGTTTAAGATAGCCTTTATGTGAAACCTCCTCTTCTGCGTTTCTAAGGCTATAAATAAGATCGTGACTGGATATAATCTGTGGCTTTTCCTCCCTAGTATACGGTGTGGTATTAAAGGTAGGATCGATGTGATTCACCATCTCAATCACATCCTTTGGAAACGCATCTTCTTGATCCTCATATACACTCCATGTTCGCATGGCCTCCACAATATCTGTATTGACCCTAACCATATCTTCCTGCTTCGTACAACCCACTGCTAAACTTAAAAGCAACACAGCAGCACTGCACCCCTTTATATACTTCCTCACTTGCTATTCCCCCAAAGTTGTCATTCTTCTCTATCTAAATCTAGCTTATTTTAAAGTAATCGAATCAAATGGCGCCCCCGAGGACTCTCCATCACTTCGACGAACAAATAGTGTGTGATCGCCAATCGTGTAATATAACGTGTACGAGGCGTCGGTTTCACTCATTCCTTCCTCATCTGGTTTACCTAATGCTTGAATCACTTCATCATATGATAGATGAATAGGTAGATTAAGAGTATACACTGGAGAGTCAGGATAACTCTCATAATCATAATCCACACCTAACCCGCAATGACAGCTCTTATAGACAAGCATACGGCCACCTTCTGCATCCCCCGTCCCATCAGGCGTACCCATGACATTCTCAATCGTCGGTCCAACAGGGTCACCAATCGAAACCTCAATCCCCTTGATTCGACCTTGGCCAGCAAGAGTCATAAAGTCAGAAGCCAGCATCTTTTTATTATTGGCTTTCCAATCATCCTTACCAAAATCAAACCCTTGGCTTTCATCCGTACTCTGAGAGGACCCCTCACTTTGATTCTCAGCCCCAAGTCCATTCTCTAAAAAACTATAAATAGCCGCATTATGAAACTCATAGGAATCATCCAATAAGTACTTCCACTTACCATCCTCTAAATGGAAAAACCACTCAAACTTGAACTCTTGCGGCTCATCCATTCCTTCATAGTTCTCCTTATAATAACTGCCCTTAACTCTAATTAATTCGTCATGCATTTCTGGAGAAAGAACATTATCCTCCTCATCGATATGCAAATCATCAGTAATCTCTTTAATCGTATAAGAGACCATGTTTCCTTCGGACTGCGCAAACTGATCACTGATATCTTCCAGGGTTTCTCCCTGTTGTTTATAAAAATTAGAATAGCTTGCCGAAATCGCTTTTGCATCTTGATTTTTCAGGGCTTGAACATAGGCAAGAGCATCCCCATAGGCATCCGGCTTCCACGTGACACCTTCTTGATCATCCGTAGCGAAGAATTTCCATTCACCTTTTTCCTTATGAAACCAAATCTTCTCACCAGCCCATTTGACATCCGACTCTTCATAAGGAGCATAATCCTCCCGCGTTTCTCCCTTTGAATCAAAAAATAAAGACACGAGATAATATTTCTCCTCTTTATTCGTCTTCGACGTTTCTCTAGGTAACCGATCTCTCACTCCTATAACACTAATCTTATAACCTTCGAGATTAAGAGTGGATTGATCTATGTCCGATGTAAAGTCATCTAGAGAGACACCCGCATCTTTATATATGTCTGATACCATATCATACGCCTTTTGATAGTCTGTACTTTGTATGGCTTTCACATAGGAAACCGCTTGTCTGGCTACCTCTTTTTCCCTCGACGATAGATTCGGATTCATCTCATCCCCGACTGCCTTCTGAGTAGAATGAGAGCAAGCTGTTAACATCAATAATAGGATCACTGCCCCCAACCATTTGTTTAATCTCACAACCATAATCCCCCTAAACTTGTAAAACTTTGTATCTCTTTATTTTTTCGGAAAAAAGCACCAATTGTTTAGGAACAAAACCATAGGGACGACGGTTCTCCTGGCTCGTAAGCTCCCCTTGGCAACACAGAAAAAGGGCAAAAAAAAGAGGCCACTGGCCCTATGAATGATAACTATTGTTACTTGTCTTTCCGCATCTGATACATTTGCTTGTGTAATAACTGTACTTGTGCCGTCTACGTAAGAAACAGAGAATGGATTTAATCTTCAAATAGATCTACTCCTTTGAATTATTAAACCCGGCAGCCCAGCCATCATAGTTTACCTTAGACCTGTGACTTTGCGTCCCTACTTTTCAGTAGGTTTGCCTTTATCAGATTAGCCTTCATTATATAATCAAATATATCATTTTTAGTATATTCCGAAAACACTAACAATTCGACGTGTATCGACAGGTTCATACAGGAAGGGGGGTTTGGCACTTATACCGTTCTCTTAGTTCTTGAAACTGCTCTCAATCAGACTTTTAACCTATTTGTATTATAAATAATTTTCATAGAAAAATATATTCATTCTCCTTAAATGTCCATATTTGTTAACATTTTCGGAACCTAATCCACAATTTAATGGCGAATACTCTTAAACCGACATTTTTCTATTCATTCCCCTCTTAATCGAAACTAATCAAACGTTTGGTTAATAGAGGAGGAATCCCTTGAAAATTGGTTTCTTGCTTTAAAGTCATCAAAAAAATTGTCGACTACTGACGGTACTTTGATCTTTTCTTTTATAAAAATGAACTCAAAGTAGTGATTGTGACGATTGTTAGGCAGGGACCTGGAATGGTTCCCATCGCTCTGTCCACTTCCGATGCCTAAGATAAGAATTTGTACCTAAAGTGCCTTACTAACACTTACGTTTATTTCATCCCTTTCGGGGTATTATATTAAACCAAAGAAAACCACCAGAACCGCTCCCCCTTGATTCTGGGCATGAGAATTACTTTTAAATGGGAATGTTTTTGTATATAATGGATATATAATAAAGAAGAGAAGTGCGCTAACACTTCTCCCCTGCAACCTCTACCGTCAGGGCGATGGTTGTTATAGTAGATTATTTTTGAGAACCACCCTTTTGCTTGCGACGGCGCTGGGTGGTTTTCTTGTGTTCTAGAACCATTTTCCGAAAGAAAAACGCACTAACGGTGATGGTTGCTATAGGGAAACAAGGGACAGTCCCCCGGCGCGTTAAAGCGCTGGGGGAC
>NZ_JBCNAC010000191.1:0-2499 GCF_050477885.1 Neobacillus rhizosphaerae | reverse complement strand
GTGTTTCGGCGAGCCTCCTCGGCGCTTGCGCCTGCGGGGTCTCCCCTGAACCATACTCCCACAGGAGTCTTCGTGCCTTCCACTCCAATCAACAGGTGTGTCAACTCAACATTTGGCTTTAACCTAGCCTTTAAAAAAAGAAAATCACCTTAATGAATTGTCTTAAGGTGATTATTTTATCTTTTTATTTATTTTCTCCATTAATTCCTCTTCCGTTAATGCGGCAACCGGGCGGTTATTAACGAAGGCAAAGGTCTTTTTCCGGCCAGGTCCACAGTAAGACTGGCAGCCGATTTTCACTTCGGCATTCGGATCGATTTCTTTCAAGCGAGGGATCAATGTCTTTAAATTCACGGCCTGACAATCATCGCAAACGCGAAATTCATTGGACATTTGGTACAACCCTTTCTACAATCAATCATTTATCTATGTTTAGTATATCCATATTTACTCCATTGGTATTTTACATTTTCTTTTTTTTGAATGCAAGTTGCAATCTTTAGCAATCCCACATCATAAAGACTAAATCTTTCATTTAAAAAATCTAGTATCCTTTTAATCATTTTGGTATAAACCCTGAAAAACTTGTCCATCATAAGACTAGAACTTTAAAAAATTAGTCAGAAACAAGACTGCACTGTAAAGGAAATTATTTTAGGGAGTTGAAAAATATGAAAGTACGTCAAGATGCATGGACAGATGAAAATGATCTATTATTAGCTGAGACTGTCCTTCGCCATGTAAGAGAAGGAAGTACACAGCTGAATGCCTTTGAAGAGGTGGGTGACAAGCTGAACAGGACTTCTGCAGCCTGTGGCTTCAGATGGAACGCAGTGGTTCGCCACACGTATGAAAAAGCATTGCAATTAGCTAAAAAGCAGCGTAAACAAAGACAAAGAGTGCTAGGTAAAGAACAAGGTGGCAAGAAAAAGCTTCTTTATAGTCCACCAATTACTGGTTCAGAAGAAATAGACACATTACCGCTTTCCATGGAAATGCCAGTGGAAACATCAGTTGAAATACCAGATATGACTGTGGAAATGGCAACTGAAACCTATGTAAAACCAGCAGCACCAAGCTATAAGCCAGCACCAGCAGCTTCTGGTGGAGTAACACTTGATTCAGTTATTTCTTACTTACAAAACTTTCATCATGCCAATCTGCAAAATGAAGCACTAAAAAGTGAGAATGAAAGATTGATGCGAGAGATTGCCGAATTAAGGAAGAAAAATGAGGAATTATCCAATAAGATTGCTGGACTCGAGCAGAATACGGAGACCATTCAAGAAGATTACGAGACCTTAATGAAGATCATGAACCGTGCCCGTAAGCTCGTTTTATTTGAAGAAGAAGAAAGACCTGCTACAAAATTTAAGATGGACCGTAATGGGAACCTAGAAAAAGTAGCAGAGTAAAGAGAATTTTGGGAGAAGGGAACAAGCGCAGCATCCCATATCAGAAAAGAGGCTGACTCATTTGTTGAGTCAGCCTCTTTTTACCGATCAGCGATTTTTTCATTCCGCTCGACAACCCTTTGATAATATCCGGGAAATAACGAGAGTTCATATTCGTTTAGTTGTCCGGCAACTAAATAATCACTATTGCTTTTTAACTGGTTTAATAGACGCAGCATGACATCCCCAATCGTGAAATGGGTACCAAGTAATTCTGAAAGAGAAGCCATTACTTCCGGCACAATTTGAGGGTATTCAAATTTGGTTGGTTCCTCTTTTTTTGCCCGCTGGTAAAATTGCTTCACCAACTCTGCCCTTGCCTTACCGCTGCCATTGATGCAAAGATAAATTTGCACTGCAACGCCTTTTTTCAGCCGTCGTTGGGAGATACCAGCGAATTTTTTCCCGCCAATACTAAGGTCATAGCTTCCAGGACAATAGGATCCGACAATTTCCCTCGCCTCGATTGTTTGCGGAAAATCTGCAAACATGCGCCTAATTAAGTCCCACATGGCATCATAGCCACGGTTAATATCGATGCCCTTTTCCGCTTCTGGAAAAATCAACGAGATATTTAGGACCCCTTCATCCAAAACGACCGCCAAGCCCCCGGAGTTCCTTACAATAGACTGATAGCCCTCTTGCTTTAAATAGTCGATGCCTTCCTGTAAGAATGGCAGTTTCGTATCCTGTATTCCCAGTACTACGGTGTTGTGATGAACCCAGGTCCGCGCTGTGGCTGGTGCATTTCCGGTACCAACCGAGGCACACAAGGTATCATCCGTGCCAAAGGATTGTGTTGCTTGAAAGTGAATGCCAACTGCAGACTGGTCAATGATTCGCCATTCAGGTTGGCGCAGTAAACCTTCCATTCTCCTAACTCCTTACCCGTCAGATAGAGTTATTTTATCAAAAAGTAAGAGAAGTAACCATTTTCGATAGGCTTTGTTAAATTTGTCTGTTGATTTCCGCTCCAGGAGCTTCGCTTTCCGTGGGTGTTTCGGCGAGCCTCCTCGGCGCTAACGCCTGCGGGGTCTCCCCTGAA
>NZ_JBCNAC010000190.1:0-2526 GCF_050477885.1 Neobacillus rhizosphaerae | reverse complement strand
GAAGACTCCTGTGGGAGTACGGTTCAGGGGAGACCCCGCAGGCGTGAGCGCCGAGGAGGCTCGCCGAAACGCCCACGGAAAGCGAAGTGCCTGGAGCGGAAATCAACAGACAAGTTTAACAAAGCCTAAATAAAAACTCCTTATCACGCTATTGATAAGGAGTTTTTGTAATTTATTCTACTTTCTTTTTCACTTCGTCGGTTAATTCCTCAATGCTCTTTCTTACATTACCTTTACCTGAGTAGTTTTCAATCAACTCTTTTACATCAATGCCGCTTGAGGCCTTTAAGGATTCCTGAAGGCTAGCCATTAGATTAGTGGCGTAGCTGGTAATTTTATTGGCACCGCCGTTTTCACCTGAGCCACCGCCCGTATCCACGACCGTAATTTTATCGATATTAGATAATGGAGCAGCCACTTGCTTCGCATATTCTGGAAGCATTTTAATGACCATATCCAAGATCGCCGCTTGCCCGAATTGCTCGAACGCTTCGGCAATTTTTTCTTTCGCTTCTGCTTCTGCCAAACCTTTTAAGCGGATAATTTCTGCTTCCGTGGAACCCTGTGCTTTTTGTGCTTCTGCTTTCGCCAAACCGTCTAAGCGGATTCGCTCTGCTTCCGCCTTTGCCATGGCTTCAATCCGGTATTTATTTGCTTCTGCTTCCGCCATTTGCTTCGCTTTATCCGCTGCTGCTGACTGCTCAACAGAGTAACGGTCGGCATCGGCCTTTTTCTTCACTTCTGAATCATATTGGCGTTCGCGACGCTGAATTTCTTTTTCTTCTAGTTCGATTTGCTTTTGTCTTTCGATGATCTTGATTTGCATTTCTTGCTCCATTACCTCTTGCTTCGACCGTGCACTTTCAAGGTCATACGCTTGGTCGGCACGGGCTTTGGCAATATCTTGCTCACGTCGGAAATCAGCAACCTTCAGCTGATTCGTTTTCTCTGCTTCAGCGATTTCTGTTGCTCGCTCCAGTTCACTGCGTTTTGCTTCCTTAGCGGCTTCCGCTTTTTTAATCCGCGTTTCTTTTTCAGCTTCAGCAGTAGCAATATCGGCATCCCTTTTTACTTGCGCAATACGCGGCTTACCAAGTGAGTCCAGGTAGCCGTTTTTATCACGAACATCTTTGATGGTAAAGGAGACAATGACTAACCCCATTTTCGCTAGATCCTGTGATGCTACCCTTTGGACTTCCTGCGAAAACTTGTCGCGGTTTTTATAAATTTCTTCCACCGTCATCGAGCCAAGAATCGACCTTAGATGCCCCTCAAGGACTTCTCTTGCTTCGTTTTCGCGGTCTTCCTTCGGCTTTCCAAGGAACTGCTCAGCAGCCGTTGCGATTTCACTAATCGAACCGCCAATTTTAATAATTGCCACGCCGTCTGCCATAACTGGAACACCCTGTTCTGTGTACACCTCAGGAGTGGTCACTTCGAGTTTACTTGATAGTAGGCTAATCGGCTTTGCTTGTTGGAATACTGGTAAAATAAAGCTACCGCCGCCGCGGATAATCTTGATTTTGTTTCCTGATTCGTCCACATGTACATTCCCGTTACCGAGGAAGCTACCTGTTACGATAAGTGCCTCGTCAGGTCCAGCTGTTCTATACTTTGTGATAAACACGCCAATCAAGGCAATAAGAATAAGTGCGACAATACCAATAATAACCCAAATAATACTAAATTCCATTTCTTAAAACCCCCTCTAAATAAAACTCTCTAATTCTTGATGAACAGTGACTTCAAGTACCCCATTTTTCACCTGCACGACAAGTACAGTTGTGCCATTCGGGATTTGCTCTCCATCAAAGCTTGATGCCGGTTTGGCAATTCTTCCACTTGTGCTATCAATCATTACTTCCCCAAAGCCATCAGCAGGGATAGGTGTGATCACGGTCCCTATTAGTCCCCTTAAGTCTGATTCTTTGTAGACCAGAGACTCCTCCGCAGAGGATAAAGGTACGAGTACAAATACGTTTAATAAGGTGACGATCATAAAAGCGGCAACAGCTGATATTCCTAAAATAAGTAAATAATGTAAGGATGATAGCTTTTCAAACAAATAGCCGCTTGCAGACAAAACCGTGATAAAGGCAAAAATTAAGACAGGGTTGAGAAAATGTAGCCCCCCATCCCCAGCTCCGTGGAAATGGAATACATCTGCAAACAATACATACAGAATGGTTAATACACCTGAGATAATCAAGCCATACAAATAAATGGTTTCTAATGGAATGCTAAAAGGTTCCAAAGGCATCAGTCCCTTCTTATGTAGGTACCTTATTTACGTTTGCATATGGAAAAAGTTTCATTTTTCTTCAAAAATTTACCGATTAATTATTATTTCAACATTGAAACTGAGTATCCTGCAGAAAGATGAGGAGATATTATGAACAATCTTAGCTGGTGATTTTGCAATTGGCTCATTTTGGGGAGACATTGGCCAACTTTTTGGCTGGATTGGCTCATTTTTGGACTGGATTGGCTCATTTTTGGACTGGATTGATGCTAGACTAAAAAACG
>NZ_JBCNAC010000189.1:0-6821 GCF_050477885.1 Neobacillus rhizosphaerae | reverse complement strand
ATTTTTTGTTTGTTGACGTTTTTGTTTGTTTAGTTTTCAAAGAACAATTTGATGAGACAACTTTTATATCTTATCATCTTTCGTATCTCGTTGTCAATAACTTTTTTCTTTTTTTACAAGATTAGTAGTTATCAGCGACAACTTTTATACTATACTACTTATCAACTGTTTTTGTCAACAAATAATTAATCTCTTTTTGAAATCAATCTTGTTTTGCTGACAGTCCTTAAATATTATCAGCGAAATAAATATATGTCTACTTGTTTATTTTTCCAATTACAGGTGCTTGAATATTGTATAATAATAGATAAATTGCGCAACAGAGGTGAGAGAGTATGCTTACGTTCATATTAGTTGTTTTAGTATTATTCCTGATTCCTGGGCCTGCTGTTTTACTCACTGTCACACAAACAGCAAAGGGCGGAAGAAAAGCAGGCATCATAACTGGAGTGGGAATAGCTGTCGGAGATTTAATTCATACCGTTGCGGCTGTTCTTGGTCTGTCAGCCATTTTAATGACATCCGCTTTAGCTTTTGAGATCGTAAAATATTTAGGTGCTGCCTATTTGATTTTCTTAGGAATCAAATCATTACTCGAAAAAACGAAAGCCCTCGAAGAAAAGCCAGTAACCGATATAATAAAGACTGATCCTTCGGTGTCATTTCGTCAGGCATTGGTTATTGAGTTACTTAATCCAAAAACAGCGCTTTTTTTCTTAGCTTTCCTGCCACAGTTCGTTCATCATAACGGCACACCTGTTGTATATCAACTGTTAATTCTTGGACTTACATTTGTGTTGATGAGCATTTTGTATACGACTCTTTTAGCCTTCCTTACAAGTTCAATCGGGAAACGATTATTTTCTAATAAGAATAGTAATTTCACTCGCTGGCAAGGAAAAGTCGTTGGAGCCATTTATATTGGTTTAGGGCTGCAGCTGGTATTGCAAAGCCAGAAATAACGGGATAACACAAAAAAGAGCATTCATCTATGCTCTTTTTTTGCGAAAATATTAATGATTTGCTACCCCTAGGTAGTTGAATCCCAGGCTTTCGACCAATCTCTTATCAATCATGTTTCTTCCATCGAATATATAGGATTGATTCATTAACGGTTTAAGACTGGCCCAATCGAGGGTTTTATAGTCGTCCCAGTCAGTACAAAGAACAACCGCATCCGCCCCCGTCACCGTTTCCGCTACTGTGGGGAACTGCCCGCTTGCTAACTTTACAATCGGATCATGTACCCTAAGATTCACTTTCTCTTCTAGTAATTGTTTGATTATAACGAGACTTGGGGCTTCCCTCGTGTCATCGGTGTTTGCTTTAAACGCTACTCCTAAAACAGCAATCGTTTTACTTTGGAGATTTCCTCCGAGAGCCTGCTTGATTTTTTCAATAAAATAATCTGTTTGTTCTTTGTTCACTTTAGCAGCGCTTTCTAATATGGACAAAGGCCGCCCGTTTTGTCTCGCTATTTGTATTAATGCGCTCACATCTTTGGGAAAACAAGAACCTCCATAGCCTAATCCGGCATTAAGGAAATGAGGGCCAATCCTGTGATCCAATCCAATCGCCTTTGAAACATCATTCACATTAATCTGAAGTCTATTACACAATCTAGCTAACTCGTTAATATAGGATATCTTTAAGGCGAGAAAGGAGTTAGCGGCATACTTTATCATTTCGGAGGCCCTAGGGTTCGTTTCGACGATGGGACAATGGAAGTCTTTATAAAGGTCTCTCATTATGGCTCGTGCTTTTTCGCTTGTTGTACCAATAACAATGCGGTCGGGATTCAGTGCATCTAGAACAGCTGAACCTTCACGTAGAAACTCGGGATTGGAGACGACATCAAAAGGAATTTTGTCCTTTTGTGATTCGCTAATCCATTTCGTAACCAGCTCTGCTGTACCAACCGGCACCGTACTTTTCGTGACAATTACCTTATAGTTGTCCATATTTTCCCCAATAGATTCGGCCACATTTTTCACAAAAGTAAGGTCTGCACTTCCATCTGTGCCTTGTGGGGTGCCAACGCAAATGAATATTACATCATTTTCTTTAACTGCCTTCTTGGTCTTCTTTGTAAAAGAAATATTTTTCGCAGCGATATGCTTAATTAACAGGTCTTCCAGTCCCGGCTCATAGAAGTGTAGTTTCCCAGCTTCCAAAGCTTTGATTTTGTTCTCATCAAGATCAAGTCCTGTAACCTGATGCCCCATTTCACAAAAAATGAGACCTGTTGTCGTTCCTACATATCCTGTACCAACGATTAAAATTTTCACGTTGGTTTAATCCTCCCTTGGTCCACATAAATAGTTAATTAGTTTGACATACTCACTACTTTTAGCAATATCATAGCTTTGCCCCTGTATCTCTAAGGCATAGCTTGTATAATCCTGAGCCATCGCTTTAATGGCGTCTGTCAGTTGGATTTCTCCCCCTACACCAGGTGTGACGGTTTCAAGATAATGAAAGATGGCAGGATTAAAAATATACCTTCCGATCACAGCTAAATCTGACGGGGGGGATTCCTGTGGTTTTTCAACGATGTCCTTAATCGTGTATTCTTTTTCTCTTAGCGCTTGAGGTTGAATGACACCGTAGTTTCTTAGTAGGGATGGGGCCGTCTTTTTGACGCCGACGACATTTCCCTTGTATTCTTTGAACATCGTAATTAACTGACTTAATGGTGGCTGCTTGTCAGAAAGAACGATTTCATCTGGTAGCAAAACTGCAAACGGTTCATCCCCTACAAAGTGTTTACCAAGCAGGATGGCTTCGCCTAAACCGCGTGCATATGATTGTCGAACATATTGAAAATGTACATTTGGTAAGCTGATTTCTTTTAATAAATGATTCTTTCCCTTTTCCTCTAAATAGGTTTCTAGCTCCACTGACCGGTCATAGTAATCAAGAATCATATTTTTTGATCTCGACACTACAATGAGGATTTGCTCGATTCCCGATTTAATTGCCTCCTCGACAAGATAGTCTATTGCTGGTCTCCCGCAAATCGGTAGCATCTCCTTCGGTAGAACCTTCGTGATCGGCAGGGTTCTTGTTCCATACCCAGCAGCAGGTATAATTGCCTTTCGTACCATGTCCTTCCCTCCTTACGAACTAGTATTAATTTATTCTTGTACCTATTTGCAGGAAGGTTGTCCAACATAGAAAGGGCGATAAATGGGTAGTTGTCCACGGATTGAAGGGGACAGTCCCCCAGCGCTTTAACGGACTGGGGGACTGTCCCCAAAATAAAAAATCCGGCCCCAAAAAGAAATGGGACCGGATTACTAATCTATTTATAACACTGCTCTTTACAACCAGCCCTTTTCTTCAGCTTTGGCTGCGGCTTCGGTTCGATTTTTAGCGTCTAGTTTATGAATGATTTCGGAGATATAATTGCGGACAGTGCCGGAGGATAAATAGAGTTCTGCTGTGATTTCTTTTGTTGTTTTTCCTAAGGCTGCTAATCTTAGAATCTCTTGTTCTTTCGGAGTGAGCGGATTCTCCTCCCGAATTACCGTAAAAGCGAGTTCAGGGCTGAACACACGTTTTCCAGAGATCACCTTACGGATAGCATCTGCCAGCTCGTCGATCTCACCATCCTTCAGCAAGTATCCATGGACACCAATCTTCACGGCCCGCTCGAAATATCCCGGTCGAGCAAATGTGGTTAAGATTATGACCTTGCTTGAAGCCCCTCGGCGTGCGAGTTCCTCTGCCACCTCAAGTCCGTTCATCACAGGCATCTCTATATCCATTAAACATACATCCGGCGCAATCTCCAAAATCGTTGAAAGAGCATCGGCTCCATTCATCGCCTGGCCCACAACCTTCATGTCAGCCTCTAAATCCAAGAGGGAGCCAAGCGCTCCCAACAACATTCGTTGGTCTTCTGCAATAAATAAGCGGATCATCCTGCTGCCCCCTCTGCTTTTTTAATAATTGGCACCGTTATTTCCAAGACGGCACCATTATGGTTTGATAGAGTCAGTTCGCCGTCAACGAGAGCAAGCCTCTCTTCCATCCCGCGCAAACCATTCCCAAACACTCGATTAACGCTTACACCCATCCCGTCATCCTTGATGACGATGTTCATTTTTTCAGAAAGAAGATTGATAGAAATGGAACAATGGGTAGCACGGCTATGTTTCACGACATTGGTGGCAGCCTCCCGCACACACATGGCGATAATATTTTGAATGAAGGGAGAAATCGTTGAAAAATTAACCTCTCCATCGTACTGATAGGTAATTCCAGCTGCTCGTAAAATTTGCTGCATTTGGATGAGCTCTTCTGCAATGGTCGCAGCTCGCATATCCGACACCAATTCGCGAACTTGCTGGAGTGCGGCACGGGAGGTGATTTCCATTTCCTTTGCCTCGTGACGTGCCCGTTCAGGGTCAACCGCTGTCAACCGTTGAACAAGCTGGCTCTTTAATGTGAGAAGGGACAATGTATGTCCGAGCGTATCATGGAGATCACGGGCAATCCTTACTCGCTCCTCCCGTTTCACCAATTCCTCAATTTTCTGGTTCGCTTTGTCGAGCGCTTTTTCCAGCTCCATTCTACGATTCATCGAACGAATGCCAAATGGAGAAATCAACATGATAATAAGGAAAGGAACGTAATAAATCAGCTCTTTGGTGGTAAAAAAAGAACCCACCTTTACTATATGAATGATAAATGGAAGCAGTTGAACGATAACTAAACTTATGAGCCCCCTTCTAAACAATCTCTTATCCTGATACCAGCCAATGAAATTCGCCGAAAAAAATCCTAAAAACATGTAGTTTAAGTGATAAAACAAACTAAAGGAAAACACGATCGCTAGCTGGACCGCCAGCCAGTACGAGAAGCTTCTTTTTCCTATCGAAAAATAAATCTGGCGGTACGTCAGTAAGAAAAGCAGCACCATTAGATAGCCAAGGAGCTGCTTCATACCTGCTTCCTTTGTTAAATAGTAGATAGGAAACCCTAGATATATAAGAAAGATATAAGGAAATAATCCAAATCGTTTTGGGAAAATAGAGAAATTCACACCACATCACACCGCTTCTTGTTTTCTTCTAATATATTTCGATAGTAGCATGAAAACAGCTAAGTAGGCGATTAAAATAAGAATATTTTTCCAATCTGGGTGATTGCCACGGACAATCTCCCAGGCGCCACTTCCGAAATTGTAGGAAGGTAGCCATTGTGCGATCGATTGCATTATTTTCGGCATGACTTCTAACGGCATCCACAGGCCGCCAGCCACCGCAAGGACCATGTATATTACATTACTGATTCCGGCTGCTGTTTCTACTTTTTTCATCATGCCAATAAGAGTACCAATCGCTAGGAACGGCAGCGAGCCTAGCAAAATCCAGATACCACTCATTATCCATTTCAGGGCCGTTAAAGATACGTCATTAATTAAAGCACCCGCGATAAAAATAATCGTAATCGAAAAAAGGTGAATTACGCTCTGACCAATCATCTGCGCCACAAAATAGACGGTGTCAGATAACGGCGTGATGCGAATGAATGTGGACCATCCCTGCGAGCGCTCCTGCACCATGCGGATACCAAGCGTCATCATGGATGAACCCATTACGCTAAATACAGTCATTGACATTAGATAGTGGGCCTGCCATTCGGCTTTGTCCGGCACATCCGAATTCACTAGGTTGGTAAAAATATAATAGAAGACAATCGGCATGACGAGCGACCAAAAGACAAAATACCGATTCCTTAAGATCCTGATGATTTCAACTTTACATTGCATTTGAAATGTTTTCATTTATATAGCCTCCTTTGATTCGCTAGTCAGCTGCTCAAATGCTTCCTCTAGCTTTCCACGTTCAATTTGGATGTCATGTGCCCCAATCTTCTCTTGAAAAATTAGTTCCAAAACCTTATCCGTGTTTGACGTCTGCACGTACACGCGATTATTTTTCCGATAAATGTCATCAATTTCATTGTGCTGATACAATGTCTCCAATGAGCGTTCCGGGTCAACCATAAAGGAAACGGATTGCTTGGAGATTCTCGCTTTGATTTGTGCCGGTGTTCCGTCAGCGACGATGCTGCCGTCTTTAAAAAGAAGAATCCGGTCAGCTGCATCATCTGCCTCTTGGAGGTAATGGGTGGAAAAAATAATCGTTTTTCCTTGTGCGGCCAGCATGCGGACAGTTTGCCAAAAACGGTTTCTCGCGGTTATATCCATGCCGACGGTTGGTTCATCAAAGATGATCAGTTCTGGATTTCCCGCAAGTGCGAGCGCAAAGCTTAAGCGGCGCTTTTGTCCTCCTGACAACTTTTCCGCCCGGGTTTTTAAATCCTGCTCGGTTAGGCCCGTTAGTTGGATGAGTTCACTCATCGGTAGTGGATGCGGGTAATAGCTGCGAATTAGCGCGAGGATTTCGCGAACCTTCAGTCCCGGCATGACACTGACTTCTTGAAGCATGGTACCGATTTTTTCCCGGACCTGCTTTTCATGTGGCTGATGGTTAAAAAGGGTTACCTCTCCATCTGTCGGCTTCAGTAATCCTAGGATCATAGAGATGGTGGTTGTCTTCCCTGCACCATTTGGACCGAGGATCGCCACCACTTCTCCTTTTCCAATCGTAAAGCTCACATCGTTCACTGCCTTTTTATGTTGAAATGACTTCGTCACGTTCATTAAGCGTAAAATTTCGTTCATTTTTCGAACACCTCCTGCTTTCTTGATATCATTGTACGATTTAGGGGTGGGGAGTTTTAGTAAGTTATGTCATCAAAACGAGGTGACAAATGTCATTTAAATACAAAAAAAGGGGACAGTCCCC
>NZ_JBCNAC010000188.1:0-52562 GCF_050477885.1 Neobacillus rhizosphaerae | reverse complement strand
TTTATATTTTACCTTGTGGCGAATGAACTCAAGGAAAATAAATCTCCAAGCGATCCGCACCATTACGAAAAATAAAGAAATTCGGAAACTGGGTATTAATGACTGCGGTTTTGTATTCATATATGGGAACCAATATTGTTCCGTCATTCCCCTTTAAAAATAGTAGCTGCTCGCTTCCAAATTGGATAGATTCAAAGTCAAAGCCGTCTCTTTTCCATAAAAAATCTTCATCCTGATAGTAGTTAAGAATGACCTGTCGATTGCAGTAACTCTCGAAAATAGACAAATCGGACAATTGTTTTTCCATACCAGAACCATCTCCCTTTAACTATATTTTATAAAAAGCAAGAAAAAGAAGAGGTGATAGGCATCACTTCTTATTTATTTAAAGGATATGTCATTTGGAAATCAAGTTTTATCGATTTTAAGATGGAAACTTATTTAAAGGAAAATAATCCGAAATAGAGTATAATAATGGTTCGGACTTTTATTCTCAAGGAGCACATAGACATGAATCAGACCTTTACAATACGGGAAAAGACAAAACAAATAGCTGTCTTATTAATTCCCATTTTAATTACACAACTTGGCATGTTTTCGATGGTGTTTTTTAATACGATTATGTCAGGGAAATATCATTCTTCCGATTTAGCAGGAGTGGCGATTGGCTCCTCGGTTTGGAGCCCTATTTTTATGGGAATCAGCGGCATTTTGCTAGCGGTTTCGCCCATTGCGGCGCAACGATTCGGTGAAAAACGAAATAATGAAGTTTCCTCTGTTGTGAAACATGGTATATATCTTTCCTTTTTAATTGCCGTCGTGGTCATTATTCTAGGAGCCTTTTTACTAGATCCCATCTTAGACAAAATGAAACTGCCGGTAGACGTTCAAGAAACGGCATATGATTATTTAGTTGGTCTAAGTTTTGGAATTGTCCCTCTGTTTATTTTTAACGTCCTAAGGTCGTTTATTTACGCTCTAGGGAAAACACGTGTGATTATGGTGATCATGCTGGCATCACTACCCCTTAATTTCTTCTTGAACTATGCGTTTATCTTTGGGCATTTTGGCTTTCCAGAGTTAGGTGGAGCTGGGGCAGGGTATGCGACGTCAATCACTTACTGGGCCATCATGGGAATGACGATTTTTATTGTAAAAACACAAGACCCATTTTCATCCTATCCGGTTTTCAGTAACAAGAAGGAATTCTCGTGGGAAGAATGTAAGGAAATTTTAAAAATCGGTGTGCCGATGGGGCTTTCCACTTTTTTCGAGACAAGTATGTTTGCAGTGGTCACGATTCTATTAAGTAAATTTAACGTCACAACGATCGCGGCTTATCAATCGGCTTTAAATATCGTGTCATTTCTGTATATGATTCCGATTAGTATTTCCACGGCGCTGACCGTCCTTGTCGGCTTTGAAGTCGGGGCACGACGTTATAAAGACGCTAAGCAATACAGCTGGCTTGGCGTGTATCTGGCTATTTTCATTGCACTCTTTACGGGTTTGTTAGTGGTTTTGTTCCGTTATCAAGTGGCTGGCTTATATTCGAACGAAACAGCCGTTATTAACTTAACAGCAAACTTTTTAATCTTTGCACTGTTTTTTCAAATATCCGATGCCATTCAGGCGACAGCACAGGCTGCATTAAGAGGGTATAAGGATGTCAATCTTGCATTTATCATGACATTAATCGCCTATTGGCTTATCTGTCTCCCAGTTGGCTTCGCTTTAGCCCATTACACAAGCTTAGAAGCAAGGGGCTATTGGATAGGACTAACCGTAGGACTACTAGCAGCAGGAATCGCCTTATCCCTCAGACTTATCTACATCCAGAAAAAGAAATTCGTGCCTGTAGAGGGGTAGAAGGATCCTATTTGGGTGTCAGGCACCATTCGTGGACATTTGTCTTCTTGAGATGGACATTTTGCCCATGCTTAAATACCATTAATGATAGGACTGACTTAAGGTTGGTCCTTTTTTTGTTTTTGTAAAAGGAATGGTTTACTTAATATTCCAGTGGTAAAATAAAGGATAATGGGTGATCGAAATCCGCTTGCGGGGTGATCTTGATGGGGAGAAAAGTAACCTTTACCAAGGATGAATTTGTGCTTAGGTTAAACGGGGTACTGAGTGTGTTTGCACTCAAATGGCAATTGAGAATTCCTTACAAGGCAATTAAACGTGTCTATATCGATGAATTTGATCCACCGATGTGGATGCTTAAAATGCCTGGCACTGCGATTGTTCCACTGAACATTTTTGAGGGCAGTTTTAAATTTGGTAACGAATGGTATTTTATTTCGTGTGAACACGACGTCCCCTTAGTGCACCTGGAAGTAGAAGGATTTGGAAAATATAAATATGTTATTTTTGAAATTGAAAATCCAAGAGCCGTAATGATTGAATTACGGAAAAAACTAAGAGAGTTAGATGAGTAATCAACTAAAATAGCAAAATAGCAAATAAATGACGCCATTCTAAATAGAATGGCGTCTTGTTTTTAGAATAATTTTTTCATGCCTAACCATTTGGTAAATAGACTTTGCTCTTTATCAGTGATTTTTAATTCGTCCATTATTAATTTTTCACGATTAGTAGAAATCCAATTCTTCAATTCTTGTTTGTCCTTACAACGCGTATAATATGTTTCCCCACCTTTTCCAAGTGCGTTGACAACATACCTACATGTGTTCCCCATAGTGCCCACCTTTAAATGTAATAATGTATTCTATTTGGATTATAACAGGCTTATAAAAATAGTCCACTATTATTTTTCAGCAAAAATCTCCAAATTTCCTCACGTGAACAATATGAACAAAATGGTTTATAAGTTTTTAATGCTGTTTAAATACATAATCTTTTCAAAGGCAAAAGATTTTGTAAAATTAAGAAAACGTTTACAAAGGGGGAAACAAAATGATTTCTATTAAAAGAATTTCAGCAGTCATGTGTGCAGGTGCATTAGCATTAAGTCTTGGTGCTTGTAGCAGCACTAAAGAAACAGCAAGCTCTGGTAAAAAGGAAGAAGGTACAGGCTATCCAACAAAAGCCATTACCGTTGTGGCTCCATCAGGTGCAGGGGGTGGCTGGGATCTAACCGCACGTTCCTTTACAAAAGTACTCAGCGAGACAAAATTGGTAACACAACCATTAACAGTGGAGAATAAACCAGGTGGCGGCGGCGCTGTATTTATGGCAGAATATGCAACCCAACATGCAGCAAACAACGATATGCTCTTTGTTAGTTCACCGCCAATTATCATTAACAACCTCAAAAAAGAAGGGAACAGCCCTTACGGCTACAAAAACACCACTCCATTAGCACAGTTGACGAAAGATTTTGGAGCCATTGTCGTAAAAGCAGATTCAAAATATAAGGACCTTAAATCTGTCTTGGATGACGTGAAAAAGGACCCTACTAAACTAACATTTGCAGGCGGTTCCGCACCAGGTTCGATGGACCATTTGATTTCAATTCTTCCAGCTTACAAATATGGTGTGGATCCTACGAAAATTAAATATGTCTCCTATGATGGCGGCGGAGAAGCGATTACTGCACTCCTTGGAGGAAATGCGGATGTGATCGGGACTGACGCTTCTAGTGTAAAAGAATTTTTAAAAGCAGGTAAGATTAGAGTATTGGCCGTCACTTCAACAGATCGGTTAACAGGTGATTTTAAAGATGTACCGACCGCAAAGGAACAAGGAGTTGACGCTGAATTTACGATTTGGCGCGGAATATTCGGTCCTGAAAAGATGTCTAAGGAAGCAAAATCTTATTGGGAAAAAACGATTGATAAGCTAGTCAATTCGCCTGAATGGAAGAAGGAAGTAGAAACTCAAGGTTGGGAGTTACAGTACAAAAACAGTGGTGATTTCAAAAAATTCCTAGAAGAACAAGATAAACAAGTCCAGCAATTATTAGAAGCATTGGGCATGCAAAAGTAATGGTGTGGGAAGGAGTGTACACTCTCCTTCCCATATTAGTTAAGGAGGGGGTATGAAGATGGATATCAAATTCGATCGTGTCGCATCAGTCATGTTTCTTGCGGTTGGAGTGCTATTTATGATTGGAAGTAAGCAGCTATCAAGCTCGTCCTATGGTAGTGTTGTAGGGTCTGACATTTTTCCATTTATTCTTGGAATTATCCTTGTATTATTAAGTATTCGTTTGTTTTATGAAACAATCATCTCAAAGGGAGAGCATAGGGAAAAAGGCAAATTAGAATATAAGCCGTTTTTAATCATTTTTGTCGCTACATTGGTTTATATCTTAACCTTGGAAACAATAGGGTATGTGATTACAACTTTTATCTTTTTATTTGTTTGCTTTCAAACAATGGAACGTTCGAAGTGGGTGTCATCCCTTATCATATCTGCTGCTTTTTCAGGAATCGTTTACTTTTTATTTGTTGAATTATTAAAGGGAACACTTCCAGGTTGGCCTATTTGGTTTTAACCACAACACTAGAAGGAAGGAGGAAAGATCATGAGTACGTTAGATTATTTATTTCAAGGTTTTGGAACGGCACTTATTTGGTATAATATTATTTTTGCTTTTGTTGGGGTTTTGATAGGGACTGCTGTTGGTGTATTGCCAGGTATTGGACCCATGAGTGGTGTGGCTCTTCTTATCCCGGTAACAGCATCCATTACAGGCGGACTGCCGCCAGAACAAGCTGCAACAAGCGCAATCATTCTATTAGCAGGAGTTTACTATGGAGCAATGTATGGTGGTTCCACCACTTCTATTCTATTAAATACTCCAGGAGAATCGTCCTCTGTCGTCACAACCTTGGACGGTTATCAGATGGCAAAGAAAGGAAGGGCAGGCAGCGCACTTTCCATCGCAGCCATTGGATCGTTTGTAGCTGGAATCGTGACTCTGATTGCCTTGATTGCCCTAGCAAAGCCGTTATCCGACGTAGCCCTCAAATTTGGTCCAGCAGAATATTTTTCCTTAATGCTACTAGGACTAGGAGCCGTTAGCGGATTAGCTGGAAAGTCGGTAACGAAAGCCTTAATCATGACTGTTTGTGGGTTATTACTCGGTACAATTGGAATTGACAGTGTTTCCGGGATTGCTAGATTTACATTCGATGTGCCATGGCTTTTCCAAGGTATTGAGTTTCTAACTATAGCGGTAGGGTTATTTGCACTCGGTGAAGTATTCAAGACCATTCTAGAAAAAGAAGAAGAAGAGGTGGATATTGCAAAAATTAATAACTTGCTTCCATCCAAAGATGAACTGAAAGAATCGGCTGGACCGATTGCCCGCGGAAGTATCCTTGGCTTCTTTGTTGGAATCTTACCGGGCGCTGGAGCAACACTTGCATCATTTTTCTCTTACATTCTTGAAAAAAAGATATCGAAAACTCCTTCTAAATTCGGAACAGGAACGATTGCTGGGGTAGCCGCACCTGAATCAGCGAATAATGCAGCATCTGGCGGCGCTATGATTCCATTATTAACATTAGGGATACCAGGTTCAGGCACCACAGCTATCCTCATGGGTGCTCTAATGATGTACAATGTGCAGCCAGGTCCATTGTTATTTGAAGACCATCCACAGGTAGCTTGGGGGTTAATCGCCAGCATGTTCATTGGCAACATCATGCTATTAATCTTGAATCTTCCATTAGTGAAGGTATTTGCAAAAATCATTCAAACACCGAAGAAATACTTAATCCCAATCATAATTGCGATATCTATTTTTGGCGTCTATGCCGTTCAAGTATCGACCAACGACCTTCTACTATTATTGGGCTGTGGAGTCCTGGGGTATTTTTTTAATAAAAATGATTACCCCATTGCCCCGCTAGTTCTTGGTCTAGTTCTCGGGCCAATGATTGAAAATAACCTAAGAAGAGCCCTGACCATATCCAATGGTGATTACAGTGTATTTTTCACAAGGCCAATTTCTTTAGCATTCCTTCTCATTACTGTCCTTTGGCTAGTTGTTCCGTTCATGATGAAACGAAGAGGGAAAGAAGTAATCATAAATGTAGAAGGGTAAGATTCTGAAGATTGAGAAAAAAACTCCTTTTTAATAGGAGTTTTTTTTTATATGATAGAGTTAGAGGTGTTTGAATGCGTCTACATACAAAGCTAATGCTAGGAATTTCCATACTTATTATTGTCCTTGGAACGATTATAGAATTTACCTTTAAAAATATTATGGAATCGAATTTAAAGCATGAAATAGGGTCCAAAGCGTTATCAGTTGCTCAATCAATCGCCAATATGCCGGAGATTCAGGCAGCCTTTCGGACCAATAATCCTTCGACAATTATCCAACCTATTGCTGAAAATATTAGAAAACAAGTCGAGGCAGAATTTATCGTCATTGGGAACAGAAACGAAATTCGCTATTCGCATCCCAACCCTGATCGTTTGGGTCAAAAAATGGTAGGGGGAGACAATGGGCAAGTATTTAAAGGAGAGTCTGTTATTTCCGAATCGACGGGGACGTTAGGTCCTTCCTTGAGGGGAAAAGCCCCCATTTTTAGTAACGGCAAGGTCATTGGCGTCGTTTCAGTCGGCTATCTGCAAACGGATATTGAAAAAGAGATTTCGAAGTTACAGAAGAAAATTTTTGTTGCCACATTAATTATATTAATAGGTGGGTTATTGGCAGCTCTGTTAATCTCGTTAAATATTAAAAGAGCTATATTTGGACTAGAACCAAAAGAAATCGCATGGATGTACCAAGAGAAGCACGCAATCTTGGAATCTATTCATGAAGGAATCATCGCCATCGATACAGATGGAAAAATTACGGTAGTAAATGAAACGGCCCATACGATCTTGAAGGTGCCTAATCATATCCTGTTGAGAGGAAAAAGAATTGAAGAGGTGCTGGTTAATACCCACCTACTTGAAGTGGTTCGGACGGGACAAGCCGAGTATGACCAGGAAATTATCATTATGGGCGAGGTGTATTTAGCCAATCGTATTCCTATTTTTAATAATAAAAGGGAAGTAGTTGGCGCTGTTGCCAGTTTTCGAAATAAGTCGGAGCTTGCTCAGCTACTGCAGGAATTATCCCATGTTAAAGCCTACGCAGAGGGATTGCGCGCTCAAACTCATGAATATTCTAATCGTCTCTATACTTTACTTGGCCTGATTCAACTGGGGTCCTACCAGGAGGCCATTGATTTTATTTCAAAAGAAGTGGATGTTGCCCAGGGGTTCATTCAATTCTTAATGAAAGAAGTACCAGATCCTATCATTGCAGGCTTTATCTTAGGAAAAGTTAGTTTAGCAAGCGAGTTAAAAATACATTTTACGATCGATAGAGAAAGCAGTTTTAAAGATATCTCACCTGAAATCAGCAGAGAGGCTTTAGTAACGGTGATAGGAAACCTCATCAATAATGCATTTGAAGCCGTAAAAGAAAATGAAAAGCAAGAAAAGAATGTTTCCTTATTTTTGACCGATTTGGGTAAAGAACTGATTATTGAAGTAGAGGACAACGGCAAAGGGATAGATCCAGACACGAGTGAACAGATTTTTCAGGCAGGTTTTACTACAAAGAATACAGGCAGCAATGCTGGTATTGGCCTTAGTTTAGTACAAAAAGCGCTAGATGAATTAGGCGGAACGATTACATTTTCTTCGAATGCAGGAGAAGGCTCCATTTTCACAGTAGCAATACCAAAAAGCAGGGGGGGATATGTATGAAAAGCAGTCAAACTATCACTGTGCTAATTGTGGAGGATGACTTAAGAGTAGCGGAAATCCAAAAGCGGTTTCTTGAACAAATTGAGGGGTTTGAGACAGTTGGGATAGCCGCCAGTTATATAGAGGCAAAAACGTTAATTGAGATTCTCCAGCCAGACTTACTCATACTAGATGTGTATTTTCCAGATATGAATGGATTAGACTTACTAAAGGAAACCAAACAGCAGACCAAACAAATGGATGTAATCATGATTACAGCAACAAAAGAGATTCACAAGGTGCAGGAAGCCATTAGTATAGGTGTATTCGATTATATTATTAAACCCGTCGTGTTTGAACGTTTCAAACAATCATTGTTACGGTATAAAGAGTACCATACAAAACTGATTCAATTAGGCAAAGAAAGTCTTCATGTCACTCAGCAACAGGTAGACAAGCTGTTGCGCAAAGAGAATGAAGGTGGAGGGAACGAAAGGATTTATCTACCTAAAGGAATCGATCCACTGACACTCGAAAAGGTATTGGAGGTCCTCGGCAGGGAGGGTAGGGGGCTAACGGCTGAGCTGGTGGCTAAAGAAATTGGCGTCAGCCGAACGACTGCAAGACGATACTTAGAACATTTGGTCTCAGAAGAAAAAATTGAGGCAGACCTCTCATATGGAACCGTTGGCCGCCCTGAGCGAGTCTATTTAGTGCATCAATAATGATTGACAAGGTTAAATCTAATACCATCCACATATAGTATCACAAACAAAAAAATTTTTTGACCCGTATCTTTTCACCCTCCTTGAAACGTTTATAGGGTAGAGAGTGCAAAGGAGTGAAATCAATGTCACACAAGCTTAGACAGGACAGCATAGAAAGTTCAGAGGACGAAAACGGGTTTGAGGAAGCCTTTTGGTTGGAGTATTATCCGAAACTTCAGCGATATTGTCACTTTTTAACCCAAAATAAATGGGATGGAGAGGATATCGCTCAAGAAACGTATCTTAAGGCCTTAAGATATTCGAATCAACCGCAAAAAATGACTTCGGCGTTGTTAAATAAAATGGCTTACAATCACTGGATTGATTTGCTTCGTAAAAGAAAGAAGGAAACAATTGAAACAGATTCCGATTGTGCAAGTCATGCTTTTTCTCATCAACTGGATGCTCTGAATGACTCGGTGGAATTACTTTTAAAATATTTCACTCCAAAGCAGGCGGTTATCTTTCTTTTAAAAGAGGCCTTTCAATATCAACTGAAGGAAATATCCGATATCCTGGATTTAACAGAAATAGCGGTGAAGTCCAATCTCCATCGAGCAAAAAAGCGACTGGAAAAAGCAAAAGAAGAGGACCAATTGTTTGGTTTGGAATCCTTTTGGGATAGAGAAGAGCGGAAGCAGCTTGCAGATCTTTTTTATGAGGCGCTGAAAGATCAAGATCCTACCATCCTGATTGATGCAATACCTTCGTTAAAGTGTATTAGTACGGGATCTACTATATTTGTTTCTAGTACTTTCCAAAAGACTCGTCCAAACTTCTCTCCTTCAAGCACTCTCTGTATGGCAGCATAGCCAATTATCGCTTCAAGGAGGAATAATGAATGAGTACAATTCCATATGTAATAGAGCAGTCTAATCGGGGAGAACGTTCCTATGATATTTATTCACGATTATTAAAAGACAGAATTATTATCATTGGTGATGAAATAAACGACCATACGGCCAATAGTGTGGTAGCCCAATTATTATTTTTAGCAGCCGATGCACCTGATAAAGAAATCTCACTTTATATTAATAGCCCCGGTGGTTCTACCTCTGCAGGATTTGCCATTTTTGATACGATGCAATACATTAAACCTGACATTCGCACGATTTGCACGGGCATGGCGGCCTCATTTGGAGCTATGTTGCTCCTCGCAGGGACAAAGGGAAAACGCTACGCGCTGCCAAACAGTGAAATCATGATCCATCAACCTTTAGGTGGAGCGAGAGGGCAGGCTACGGAAATAGAAATATCTGCACGACGAATTTTAAAGCTCAGAGAACATATTAATGAAATCATTTCAGAACGTACCGGCCAGCCGATTGAAAAAGTCGCAAAGGATACAGACCGAGATTATTTTATGAGCGCTGAAGAAGCAAAAGAGTACGGGATTATTGATGAAATACTTTATCCAAAATGAAAATTAGTGTAAAAGAGCAATGTGAATCCAATCTAAGTGGTTCACTTTTGGAGTACAAACAATTAAAAAACACTTAAAAAGACACACGAAATCGTCAATGATTTCGTATGTCTTTTTTTGTTGTTATATCAGTATTATTTGGTGATTCGCAATGAGATATTTGAAGCCAAAAGGTTTAAATTATTCCCTCCAATATAATTATTGCATTAATCCTTTTCGTCCTTATTATTTACTTTAAATAATAAGGATATATCAATAACAATAATAATATAATTAAAAACAATATTAATTTATTGTAAAACAATAAATTATGTGCTAAAATCACGTTATCATTTTAAATAAGTGAGGTGTTTTAAATGAATGGTAAACGAGGTTCAGCCATTTTCTTAAAGGTAATTATTTTTCTGGTTGGAATTGCAGTGCTTACTTTGTGCATTTATTGGATGCCTGTGTTAACCATTAGAGATGTAAAAGCACACCCAGGTGGGGATTACTCGATATACCCCCTTTTAGTATGTGCGTATGGAATCTGTATTGCATTTTCTTTTACGCTGTTTCAAGTATATAAACTATTAACCTTTATCGAGAGGAACAATGCTTTCTCGGAGTCATCTCTTAAATCTTTAAAGGTTATAAAAAAATGTGCTTTTACAGCAATTTTCTTCATTATGTTAATGATAATAAGCTTAAAGGTGATTTCTAGTATCTCAGGAGATGATTCAGCAGGTCCTATATCGGTAAGTCTGATTAGTATTTTAGCAACAAGTATTATCATAGCTGTTGTGGACGTACTTCAAAAGCCATTAAAAAGTTTCCTAGATAAAAAATAAAAAAGAGGTATTACAAATGAAAAATGCATCCACATTGTTTTTAAAATTAGCGGTTATTCTTATAGGAATTGCAACTCTTGCATTGTGCATATTTTTAGTGCCTAAGTTCGGGAATATGGCTGGAGAATTGTATCCAGATATTGCTTATATAAAATATCTCGTTTTCATCGTGATGTATGGTTCGGCTGTGCCTTTTTACTTTGCTCTTTATCAGGCTTTCAACCTTTTACGGTACATTGACGAGAAGACTGCCTTCTCGGAATTATCTGTAAAGGCGTTAAAGAACATAAAGTGCTGTGCGATTACAATCAGTGGTTTGTATGTATTAGGTTTGCCACTCTTTCATTTTATTGCGAAGAAAGTTGACCCTCCCATTGGATTAATGGGACTCATCATCATTTTTGCTTCGTTGGTTATCGCCGTTTTTGCCGCTATCCTCCAACGGCTTCTACAAGAAGCGATTAACATAAAATCAGAAAATGATTTAACGATTTGAGGTAGAGAATATGGCAATTATTATTAATATTGATGTGATGTTAGCAAAACGAAAAATGAGCGTAACAGAGCTTTCGGAGAAGGTTGGGATTACTATGGCGAATCTTTCCATTCTGAAAAATGGGAAAGCCAAAGCGGTTCGTTTTTCAACATTAGAAGCGATATGTAAGACTTTGGATTGTCAGCCAGGTGATATTTTGGAGTACAGAAGCGACGAAGACACTCAATAAAAACAGACAACAAATTTATTTAACGGAGTCGATAGCGAATTTAAGGGATAGTCATTAAGCTGTCCCTTCTTTGCGTTTATTGATGTTATTTTATTTACTCACCAATCGCATTGTTCTTTTTTAATAGGATGTGTCAAGGATCTATATAACGTAAATTGAATAGGCCCTTATAGGTATGTGACATGCGCTCATTTCATACATATTATCTTACAGATGAATAATTTAAAGGTCATCATTTGCTACTAACTTTATCAGTACAATGCACCTGCTGCAGAGATCCAAAAGGAAGCATGAAAAAACAGGAGGGGCTGAGTATGAAATTCACGATACAGTATATACCACTGAACAAAATCAAACCTGATTTATCACTTAAAATTACGGAGCACATGAAGAAACTCCAAAGATTAATGTGGGACTGCATGTTTGTTTTAGTGGTCAAAAAAAATCGGAAGGATGGGAGCTACATTATTGTGAGCGGGCAAGATCGATTCGAATCCCTTAAAAAACATACTAAAAGTATATATGCCCCATGTATAGTCGATAAAAGTAGTTCAACCGGAATGATATCGTGGTTTCATCGTTTACGGAATAAACAACCCCTAGATGACTTTCCTTTAATGCCACCCAGCTGGTCAATCGTTCGTACCTTTTTGAAGAAAGAGCCTCGTTTTAAAAATCTATCCCGATCCGAACAAATAAGAGTGCTGCTTATAGCGGCACGCTACAAAAAAACCGTCATTTATTCCATGAGAACAACCGTGAACGAGATACTAAGTAGCCAAAAATAATTCTTGGAAAAATAGAAGACATAGAAAAATGGCTTGGGAAATCCCAAGCCATTTTGTAATTAGATTGCTTCATGAATGAAGGCATAGTCTCTTAGATAAACCGGAAGCTGTAAAAGGGATTCAAGCTCGGCGAATGTCCCATTTGGTTCAATTTCTAAATCAATGATATTATAACTCCATTCAAAATCCGACGGTATATGAATCGCATTGATGCCTAGCTCGATAGCAGGTTTGACATCCGTTTTTAGTGAATTTCCGACCATCCAGGTTGATTTTTTTTCACACTCTATTCTACTTAGTACTTTTTTCAACGTAGTAGAATTTTTATGTTCATGGATAAACACGCGATCCTTAAAGTAGCGTTCTAATCCTAACTGATTAATTTTCCTTCTTTGATTTTTCTTATCCCCGCCTGTAAAAAGATACAATCGATGACCATCCTCTTGTAGACTATCCAAGACATCATATACGTAAGGAAAGGGCTGTACGTCAAGTTCAAACACTTTTTGACCCATGCTACGTACAAGATCGATTTCACTTTTCTTTAAGGCTCTACCATATTTGACGCAAAAATATTTGTAGGTTAATACGAATGATTCTGGGTAAAGTGAAGAATGTAAACCGTGTTTATCCACATTTTTTACGTCAATTTCTAATTGTTTTTGTAAAATTTCATCCTTTGAAAGGAAATCAAACCAGTCTTGCATCTGTTCAGCAAATTGGTTTTTTGATTGGATAAAATACTTGCTACAGTGGATGAGGGTATCATCTAAATCCAATATTAAGGTTTGTTGATTCATATAATCAATTCCCCCTTTAATATGGTGTAAAATAATTATATGGGTAAATACTGTTACAATGCTAAAAAAACAATGTCCATCGGTAAATTACGCCTTAGGTAGTAATCCTCTATACTTGTTCCCATGAATAATCATGCCGTTTCACCTAGCAAAAAATAAAAGACATACATATGGGGAACTAAATAATTTATTCACATGCTCAAGCTGGGCTCGAATTTTAATAAGGAAGAAGGTTTATCATGAAAAATGCGAGAGCAAAGCTAAATGCCATATTAATTGCAGATCAACCAGAATCATTTTTGACAAGAAGGATTGCCCATACCACACTTGAGTTTGGGGGAATGAGAGGAGACCGTCATTTCGGTCTAATCGTACCATCCGATTCACGGCAGCCAATGTATCCAAAAGGGACAGAAATTTTTAATCGTCGTCAAATTACAATTGTTTCGGAAGAAGAACTTGTTGAGATAGCTGAGGGACTCGGGGTAGAATATGTCCTACCGGAATGGTTAGGTGCGAACCTCTTATTGAACGGGTTACCTGAGCTGACGAAGCTTACGATGGGCTCACGTATTCTCTTCCCAAGTGGTGCAGGGTTAATTTGTATGGGTGAAAATCAACCCTGTATATTTCCTGGTGAGATGATTCAAAAACATTACGAAAACCACCCAAAACTGGCTGCTAAATTTGTCAAAGCCGCTTACAAACGCCGTGGAATCGTCTGCGCCGTCGAACGACCAGGAGAAATGAATGAAGGCGACGAAGTGCAAATCCTCATAAACGATTTCAGCAATCCCATGCAATAAAAGTGGTGTCAGGCACCACAAAAAGACAGTGTCCACCTCAGGCGGACACTGTTGTTTTCATGAAATATATTATTTAGACTAAATAGTCTTTTTTAAATAGGACCATCTATGTTTTAATTAAAATAAAGAAACTTGTAAATATTTTATTCAATTTTTTTAGAACGGAGGTAAAAAAATGCCGCCCATCGTTTCAGACTCACATAAAGAGAAGAAAAAGAAGGAGATTCTAGCCAGTGCCCTAGTTTGTTTTGCAAAGAAGGGTTTCCAAGTGGCAACCATCGATGATATTGTGGGACATTCAGGTATAAGCAAAGGGGCAATTTATAACTATTTTAAAAGTAAAGATGAAATATACTTAGAATTAATGAATACAGACACAAAAGAAACGTATGAAAGTTTAGTAAAGGATCTTGGAACTTACAGTAGGGCCATTGAAAAAATCAATTTTTTATTCAACCTCTATTTAGAGGTCGACCTATCGAATAAAGAAATTCAGGGAAAATTTATCGTTCATGATGAATTTAAGCTCCATGCCTCCAGACACCCCGAATTAGCAGAAAAGTTAACGGACCGGAGAAAACAGTATTTTGTCGATCTGCTTGCTGGGATTATTAAAGAGGGCCAAGAATCAGGTGAAATCAAGAAAGACCTTCACCCAGAAGTAATGGCAGACATTTTTTGGTCGATGATTAATGGAGTCACAGTACAGTCCGTATATACGGATTACCCTTTTAAACAAGTATTAACCGAAATGAAACAAATGTTTTTAGAAAAAATAAAATCATAAACTTGGAAAAGACAAGAAACCATTCTTGTCTTTTCTTCGTCTAAAGCTATGGAATCCATCAGACGTTTCTAAAATCAATAAAAATGAATAGTAAAAATATTTCTCAACTGTAGGTACATTAAATTGACAATTTAGGAAGAAGGTAAATATAATAAAATAAACTGACTAGTCGTTTTAAATCATGCGACTAAAGACTGATAAATTAATGGGTCAAAGATTGTAGCGAAGTTTCGCCTTGCGGATGATTAAATTTTTCCCAAGTTTTTCTATACTAAGGATATCAAATAAAACAGTATACTTTTAGAGTGAAGGAGTGGTAGAAATGACCATCAATATTTTATTCCTTTCGATTACCATAAAAAAACGGACGCTCAGTCTACAAGAAGCTTGTCAACATGAGGAAGTTGAAAAGCTCTACGACAAAAATCGAGATCAACAAATTTCCATGCATCGGTTTTTTAGATAAATTTTTTAAAAAGGGCTGATTTGAATGACCAAATTTAGATCGAGGTGAGAATCACATGAAAAAAAGACAAGAAATCCCTTCCGAAAAGAAAAAATCCGTCAGCCTCAATCTTGAGTGTTGGATGTGGGAATTAGTTGAGGGGATCGAAACCAATAGATCTAAGTTTTTTAGGGATTTACTCCTAGAAAAAATAAAAACGGAACTAATTAACGAGAAATTGATGACTGAAACAGATGCAGTTTCTGAATTGTTAAGTGAGGTTTACTTAAACATCATCCAATATAAGCGCAAATTAATGACAGCAATTTCCGTTCGAAAGCCAATAAGAAGGATAGGTAGTAAGAATGCGCCGGAAGATGTAAGAAAAAAAGCAATCAGTATTCATATGGAAAATTGGTTATGGGACATAGCCGCTAAAATAGCACCAAATCGTTCGGTCCTTTTTAAAGACTTACTTTTACAAAAAATGAAAAAGGACTTACTCATTGCGGGACTTGTAAAAGAAAACGTGGTTATTAGTCAAGAACATGCTGAACAATTTGTTAAACTAACGACAGCAAGAAAGATTAATAAGAAGGTTAGTTAATATAAATGTATAGTTCGAAAGGATTAACCAACACTACCTTTTAAAGGATGGTGTTAATATGAACAAAGAAGAAAAAATGTTACCACAAGAACTCCATAATAAAGTGAAAGAAGGTACGGCTAGTAAAACTGCCAACAATGTAGAAGCAAACCTTGAAGATAATGATATTCAGACAGAAAGCTCGATTATTGTTGGGAAAGGCGACCCAAATCTTTCGCCAGATGCAGGGAAACCTTTGCTTTAATCACATAGTCACATAGGTCAATTCTCCCGTAAATCACAAATTGAAAAACTAGTCATTAAGACATTCATAATAAGCGTCCAAAACGGTGTAATATCGGCTTTGGACGCTTATTTTCTTGTGTTTTGTGACTTCCATTACAGGATGTAAAAAGGTGCGAAAATTAATATACAAAAAATTAAATTTTTTTATTTACATAAAACCTATAGGTATGGTAGGATTAATTTCAATAAATTATTAAATTATTAAATTAATAAAATCTTCCTGGATTGATAAAGGGGGGCGAACCAACTGAAAGAAAACGAAAAGGAAGAACTATTCGCTCAGCTTGAGAAAATGCTCGAAACCTTACAATTTGGTTCAATTACACTGGTTGTCCAGGATGGCAAGATTGTGCAACTTGAAAAAATTGAAAAGGTTCGGATTCAATCGAATAAAAATCGCTGACTAGACAAACTAGAGGCGGTCTCCACTTTTACTTAAAAGGAGACCGCCTTTTTCTATTGAAAAAGGCGGAGCAAAACAGAAGTAACTTATTTTTTTATGAATGAAAAGGAGGCCTGTAGATATGACGACTACAGTAACTTATCAAAATTGGCGTGAACGATCAGATACATTTTCATTTGAGGATGAAACCAAAGGGGCTCGTTCCGTTTTAGAGTGGGCATACAGCAGCTATCCTGAACAAGAACTTGTGTATGCATCGAGCTTTGGGGCAGAAGCCATCGTGTTAATTGACTTAATCCAGCAGATTAAGCCCGACGCCCATATTGTTTTTTTAGATACAGGTTTACACTTCCCGGAAACCTATGAGGTCATTGACAAGATAGAAGCCAGATTTCCTAGCTTGAAAATTGAGAGAAAGCTCCCAAATCTTACCCTAGATGAACAAGCAGCACAATATGGATCAGCATTATGGAAACGAGATCCCGGCCAATGCTGCAATATCCGCAAGGTCATTCCTTTACGAGAAACACTAACAGCGAAACAAGCATGGATATCAGGCCTTCGAAGAGATCAATCACCAACAAGAGCAAATACAGAGTTTATTAATAAGGATGACAAATTTCAAAATATTAAAATCTGCCCATTAATCCATTGGACCTGGGAAGAAGTTTGGAGCTACATCAAAGAAAAAGACTTGCCGTACAACACCCTCCATGATCATGGATATCCAAGTATCGGATGCTTTCCATGTACACAGGCGACTGGGACGGATGGAGATTCCCGTGCTGGCCGCTGGGTGGGAAGCAGCAAGACTGAGTGTGGATTACACACGAAATAGGGAGGGCATATCATTTGCTCACAATCATTGCCATTACAATCGGATTATTTTTCGCAATTAATATAGGTGCTAGCGGGGCCGCCGCTTCGATGGGAATTGCCTACGGAGCTGGAGTAGTTAAAAAGAGGCTGGCATTACTCCTTTGTGCCATTGCAGTGTTCTTTGGCGCCTGGCTTGGCGGTGGAGAAGTAGTAAAGATGATTGGCAGCGGAATTGTTCCCAATAGCACATTTACCATTCCCATTGCCTTAATCGTTTTAACATCAGCAGCCCTGTCATTGTTCTTGGCTAACATATTTGGCATTCCACTTTCTACAAGTGAAGTGGCCGTTGGGTCAGTGGTTGGTGCCGGGATTGTTTATCAATCCGTATTCGTAAGTCACCTTTTCTGGATCATGATGTTTTGGCTCCTGACACCATTTGCTGCCTTTCTTATCGCTATTATTGCTTCTTATGTATTGAAAATTAAACAGCTGAAAAAATGGCTGGAAGCATCTAAAGCAGCTCCTTTTCTGTCAGTCCTTGTATTAATCATGGGTATGTTTGAGGCCTTTTCTGCAGGGATGAACAATGTGGCGAATGCGGTTGGACCGCTTGTAGGGGCCAACATCCTTTCAACAGGGGATGGTATTCTCTGGGGTGGCATCTTCGTCGCACTAGGTGCCTTGCTATTAGGTCATCGGGTTCTTGAAACAAACGGAAAAAAAATTACCACACTCAGGCTGGAGGAAGGCTGCGTTATCTCTGGTACAGGTGCAACAATTGTGACGATTGCATCTGTGTTTGGAATCCCCGTGCCGCTTACGCAAATCACGACCTCTTCCATTATTGGAATTGGTTTTGCGAAACACGGTAGAGCAGTATTAAAAAAAGGTATTGTGGTTCAACTGCTAACAGTCTGGATCGTTTCACCGGTTTTATCAATGGTCCTTTCGTACACGCTGATTCAGTTAATCATTGAACATAATTTTTACCCAATTATCGCCATGGGCGGTGCGTTAATTTCTGTGTTTGGGGTCCTGTCATTAATAAAAAAACAGAAAACCACTATTCCCATAAGACAAGAAATTGCTAAAGACTAAGTATTTTTCAATAAAATCTTAGTTTAATAAATTAATAATTTGTAGTCGAAAAAGGCTAACTAAAGAAAGGATTTGATTTTGTGTCATTTTTACCAAAGCCGCATGGAGGAAAATTAATCCAAGCATACAACCCAAATTTAGATCTATCACTTATTGAAAAAGAACTAGAAATTGATGCTATTGCCTTGAGTGACCTCGAGTTAATTGGCGTTGGACTATTCAGCCCGCTTACTGGGTTCCTTGGAAAAGCAGATTATGAATCAGTCGTTTCGAGCATGCGCCTAGCTGACAATACGATTTGGTCTATTCCTGTCACACTACCTGTTTCCACTGAAACGGCTGCCACATTAAAGGTAAGCGAGGAAATTAAGTTGATTTTTAACAATGAGGTTTATGGAGTCATTAAGGTATCCGAATGGTATGAACCGGACTTAGATAAAGAAGCACTAAAAGTATATAAAACACTAGAACTGGCTCACCCAGGTGTGAGACGTCTTTATGAAAGAGGTCCCGTTTACGTAGCGGGGGAAGTAACTCTCATTCAAAAACCGGAAAAGGGCGTCTTTACTGATGTATGGTTGGAGCCGAAAGAAACACGTGCCTTGTTTGAAGAAAAAGGCTGGAAAACAGTGGTCGGCTTCCAAACAAGAAATCCGATTCACCGCGCACATGAATACATCCAAAAGGCAGCATTAGAAACAGTTGATGGACTTTTCGTCAATCCACTAGTGGGGGAAACAAAATCAGATGACATCCCTGCCGACGTTCGTTTAAAAAGCTATCGTGTGTTACTTGAAAACTACTACCCTACTGAACGGGTTCAGCTAGGTGTGTATCCGGCAGCGATGCGTTACGCAGGACCACGCGAAGCCATTTTTCATGCGATTGCCCGAAAAAACTTTGGCTGCACACACTTCATCGTCGGACGCGATCACGCGGGTGTAGGCAATTATTATGGCACCTACGATGCACAGCTGATCTTTAGTGAATTTGAAGAAGGAGAACTTGGCATTAAACCATTGTTCTTTGAACACAGCTTTTATTGCAACAAATGTGAAGGTATGGCTTCAGATAAAACATGCCCACACAGCAACGAAGACCGTGTCATTCTTTCTGGAACAAAGGTGAGAGAAATGCTGCGCTCAGGAACTCTTCCACCATCAACATTCAGTCGTAAAGAAGTAGTAGAAGTGTTGATTGAAGGAATGAAAGAAACGACGACGGTCTAAGGAGGCAGAACAATGACGAAAGCAACAAATATTACATGGCATGCAACAACGGTTACTAAGGAAGACCGACGTTTGAAAAAGGGACATGGCAGCAGCGTTCTATGGTTTACGGGTCTCTCTGGTTCTGGGAAATCGACCATTGCCAATGCCGTATCCAGCGAATTGTTTCGTCAAGGAATAACGGAATACGTTTTGGACGGTGATAATATCCGCCATGGTTTAAATAAAGATCTTGGCTTTTCTGACCACGATCGTACCGAAAATATTAGGAGAATTGGAGAAGTAGCGAAATTGTTTGTAGACAGCGGAGCCCTGGTGACAACTGCGTTTATTTCTCCCTTCCGTTCTGACCGTGATCAAGTTCGCGAACTGTTTCAAGATGGTGAGTTTATTGAGGTTTTTATCGATTGCCCTCTTGAAGAATGTGAAAGACGTGACCCCAAACAGTTATATGTGAAAGCTCGTCGTGGTGAAATTAAAGATTTTACAGGGATCAACTCACCATATGAGGCGCCGTTAAGTCCAGAAATCACAGTTAGGTCTGATCAATTAACCGTTGAAGAAGCAGTAAAACAAATATTTGGATTTTTGCAGGATAAGAACATTATTTAACTGGTAATATAGAAAGGATGAATAGCCATGGTTGGAAAGGTGTATTTAGTGGGGGCGGGTCCAGGTGATCCAGAATTAATTACGGTAAAAGGCTTACGGTACCTGCAGCAAGCTGATGTCATCCTTTATGACCGACTGGTAAATCCTGAACTTTTAAAGCATGCAAAAAAAGGCGCCAAACTAGTATATTGTGGTAAACTTCCACATCACCATACAATGAAGCAGGAAACAATCAACCATTTTTTAATAAAGTATGCGAAAAAGGGTCTTCAGGTCGTTCGACTAAAGGGAGGGGATCCCTTTGTGTTCGGCCGTGGGGGAGAAGAAGCCGAGGAATGCTTGAGGAATGAAGTTCCCTTTGAGGTTGTTCCAGGGATCACGGCAGGCATTGCCGCTTCGGCTTATGCAGGAATTCCTGTCACCCATCGATATTTGAGTAGAAGTTTTGCCTTTATTACTGGTCATCAAGCAGGGGACCTAGCGGCAGAACACCAATGGTCACACTTGGCAAAAGGAGTTGACACCCTTTGTGTCTATATGGGAGTTTCACATCTTTCGACGATTATTAATGAACTAATTCAACACGGAAAATCTCCTCAGACACCAATTGCTCTTATCCAATGGGGAACATTAAGTGACCAAAGAACGGTTGTTGGAACGCTTGAAACGATCGAAGAACGAGTGAAGGTAGCAGGTGTTTCAAATCCGAGCATGATTGTGATTGGAGAGGTTGTTCGTCTTCATAAGGATCTGAATTGGTTCAATGAAGAAATAATGCCAAGTTTGCCAATAAGGCATGGATAAGGTTAGTCACGTAGAAGCAGTCTATGAGCCCGAATAGAGGAAAAGAAAGAGGAAACGGTCACGTAGAAGCAGTCTATGAGCCCGAATAGAGGAAAAGAAAGAAGAAACGGTCACGTAGAAGGTGTCTATGAGCCCGAATTGAGGAAAAGAAAGAAGAAACGGTCACGTAGAAGGTGTCTATGAGCCCAAATAGAGGAAAAGAAAGAGGAAACGGTCACGTAGAAGGTGTCTATGAGCCCGAATAGAGGATAGGAAAGAAGAAACGGTCACGTAGAAGGTGTCTATGAGCCCGAGCAAAGGGAAAAAATGAGGAAACGGTCACGTAGAAGCAGTCTATAAGCCCAAATAGAGGAAAAGAAAGAGGAAACGGTCAGGTAGAAGGTGTCTATAAGCCCGAATAGAGGAAAAGAAAGAAGAAACGGTCGCGTAGAAGGAGTCTATGAGCCCGAGCAAAGGGGAAAAATGAGGAAACGGTCACGTAGAAGCAGTCTATAAGCCCAAACAGAGGAAAAGAAAGAGGAAACGGTCGCGTAGAAGTAATCTATGAGCCGGAGAAGAGGAAAAGAAAGAAGAAACGATCATGTAGAGGCAGCTATGAGCCCGAATAGAGGAAAAGAAAGAGGAAACGGTCGCGTAGAAGGAGTCTATGAGCCCGAGCAAAGGGAAAAAATGAGGAAACGGTCACGTAGAAGCAGTCTATAAGCCCAAATAGAGGAAAAGAATGAAGAAACGTTCACGTAGAAGCAGTCAATGAGCCCGAACAGAGGAAAAGAAAGAGGAAAAGGTCACGTAGAAGAAGTCTATAAGCCCGAACAGAGGAAAAGAAAGAGGAACGGGATGTAAAATAAGCTGAAATAAAGTATTCCTATTGGGCTTATAGTAGTTTAAAATAAATAATAGTAATCCTATTGGATTTAATGATTTAAGTAAAATGTTTTTTTAAATAGTCTTGAATTATTGTATGGTCGAAAGATTTCGACCTCCTAAAAGTGAGGAATTCTATGAGAGCAATACTTTACATTGGTCATGGGACGCGCTCAAAAAAAGGAGCGGAAGAAGCGAAAGCTTTTATCCAAAGAGTAATGAAGCGAGTGAATATTCCGATTCAAGAACTTAGTTTCCTTGAATTGACTGCTCCTTTGATTGAAGAAGGCTTTCAGCGTTGTGTTGAAAGGGGAGCGACAGAAATGACTGTCGTCCCTTTGTTCCTTTTGGCGGCAGGACATATAAAGCAGGATATTCCTGAAGTACTTTCTTCATTGAAGGTCAAATATCCACATATTGAGGTAAATGTGAAGGACCCTTTTGGTGTCCAGGGGCCAATTCTGGATGGAATAGCAGAGTTGGTTCATTCTACTGCCGGTGACATAGGACGGGAAGATCGATTATTGATTGTTGGAAGAGGTAGTAGTGATCCAGTTGTTCACGATGATTTTGCAAGGATTGCTAAGGGAATTCGTGAGCGGCTGGGAATCAAGCATGTGTCTGTTTGTTATATGGCTGCAGCCGAGCCTAGGCTGAGTGAAGGGTTAGAGATGATTACAGAAGGTGCGGTTGGCCGAGTGCTGGTTGTCCCATATTTATTATTCTCCGGGCTGCTTACCGCTGAAGTGAATCAAGAGATACGGAAGAGACAAAAGGAAGGGCAGCAAATTCTTCATACGGGCCCTTTAAGTGGTCATCGGGTGATTGAGGATATTGTTGTAAATCGGGCGACAAGGGAATAAGATGCTGGCAGATCGATAAGAACAATTCATAAAGCCTATTCACCAGAAAAAAGAGGTCTACGGTCTTTAATAAAGATTCATAGTGCCCGTCCAGCTAAAAAACCGAGGTCCATGGGCACTATAAGAGGTCCACAATGCCCGTCCAACGAAAAAACTGAGGTCCATGGGCACTATAAGAGGTCCAAAGTGCCCGTCCAACGAAAAAACCGAGGTCCATGGGCACTATAAGAGGTCCAAAGTGCCCGTCCAACGGAAAAACTGAGGTCCGTGGGCACTGTAAGAGGTCCACAATGCCCGTCCAGAGAAAAAAACGAGGTTCACGGGCACAATAAGAGGCCATAATGCCCGTCTTAATGAAAAACCGAAACCCACGGGCATGAAAAAAAGCTCAATTTAACCTACCCAATGTAAAATAACAGATTCATAGTTTAATAACACAAAAACACATAACGGTCGCCCAAAATACGACCAAATTAACGAAAAAGATTATTCCTTAGTGAGGTGGATATCGTTGCAACTTCAGGTAATCAACAGTCCGTTTAATCAGGAGCAGGCAGAACTTCTTAACCGCCTTTTGCCAACCTTAACAGACGCCCAAAAAGTTTGGTTGAGTGGCTATCTTGCTGCAACCCCATTTACTGTTATTGGAGCAGCCAACAACCAGGGGGCAGTCCTCCCTGTCCAAAGCACTGAACCAAAAACAACAAAAGAGGTAACTGTCCTTTATGGTTCACAAACGGGCAATGCTAGGGGACTAGCAAAGAAAACGGGCAAAACATTAGAGGAAAAAGGGTTCCAAGTAACCGTCTCTTCTATGAATGATTTTAAAACAAATAATTTAAAGAAAGTCCAAAACCTTTTTATTATAGTAAGTACCCATGGTGAAGGAGAGCCACCCGATAGTGCACTCACATTCCATGAGTTTTTACACAGCAAAAGAGCACCAAAGCTCACGGATGTTCATTTCTCGGTGCTAGCTCTTGGCGATAGCTCATATGAATTCTTCTGTCAAACAGGAAAGGAATTTGATGCTCGCCTCGAAGAATTAGGCGGCACACGCCTATATCCACGCTTCGACTGCGATGTGGATTATGATGAGCCAGCATCTGAGTGGCTTGAAGGAGTCCTCGGCAGCTTAAATACCGAACTAGAAGGAATTACGGCTTCAGCCACAAGTCCAGTAGCGGCAGCAGCACTAATTACTGAATCAGAGTACTCAAGAACCAATCCATTTAAAGCCGAAGTACTTGAAAATATCAACTTAAACGGACGTGGCTCCAATAAAGAAACACGTCACCTTGAACTATCACTCGAAGGCTCAGGACTGACCTTTGAACCAGGTGATAGTCTAGGAATCTATCCAGAAAACGACCCAGCACTCGTTGAACAGCTCCTTGCTGAGTTGCCATGGAGTGCGGAAGAAACAGTGACCGTTAACAAACAGGGTTATGCTCTATCATTACAAAAAGCGCTCACTTCATATTTTGAGATTACCGTTTTATCAAAACCGTTCCTTGAAAAAGTGGCAAAGCTTTCAAAAAATGAGGAGTTACAAGACCTGCTGGCACCTGGTAATGAGGAAAAAATGAAAGCATACATCCATGGACGTGACCTGCTTGACCTGATTCTTGACTTTGGTCCATGGGGAGAATCGGCACAGGAATTTATTTCTGTCCTTCGTAAAATCCCTGCTCGTCTTTACTCGATTGCGAGCAGCTTAGCAGCCACCCCGGATGAAGTCCATTTAACGATTGGTGCTGTACGCTATGATGCCCATGGTCGTGATAGAAAGGGAGTTTGCTCCATTTTAACAGCTGAACGCTTGCAACCTGGAGATACACTACCTGTATTTATACAGCAAAACGAGAACTTTAAGCTGCCAACAAACCCAGAAACGCCAATTATCATGGTTGGACCTGGTACAGGAGTAGCACCATTCCGTTCGTTCATTCAAGAACGAGAAGAAACAGGTGCAGAAGGGAAATCATGGCTATTCTTCGGAGACCAACATTTTGTGACTGATTTCCTTTACCAAACCGAATGGCAAAAGTGGTTAAAAGAAGGCAATCTGACAAAAGTGGATGTGGCTTTTTCACGTGATACGGAAGAGAAAGTATATGTTCAGCACCGCATGCATGAGCATAGCAAAGAATTATTTGAGTGGCTGCAAGAAGGAGCACACCTGTATATTTGCGGTGATGAAAAACACATGGCACATGATGTCCATCACACGCTTCTTTCAATTATTGAAAAAGAAGGCAGTATGAGCCGTGACCAAGCAGAAGCCTATCTTGCAGAGATGCAGCAGCAAAAACGATACCAACGGGATGTATATTGATGGGATGGAAAGGAGTTATTTCAACATGGTGAAACAAATCTTAAAAGCGCCGGACGGCCCGCCAAGTGATGTTGAGGGCATTAAAGAACGAAGCAACTATTTGCGTGGTACATTAAAAGAAGTCATGGCCGACAGGATCAGCGCCGGAATTCCTGAGGATGACAACCGTCTCATGAAGCATCACGGCAGCTACCTTCAAGATGACCGTGATCTACGTAACGAACGACAAAAACAAAAACTTGAACCAGCGTATCAGTTCATGTTGCGTGTTCGATTGCCTGGTGGAGTGGCTTCTCCCTCCCAGTGGCTGGTCATGGATGAACTTGCTGATAAATACGGAAATGGCACATTGAAATTGACAACACGTGAGACGTTCCAAATGCACGGGATTTTAAAATGGAATATGAAAAAGACGATTCAGGAAATTCATGCATCGCTTTTAGACACCATTGCTGCTTGTGGGGATGTTAATCGTAACGTCATGTGTGCTTCAAATCCGTATCAGTCTGAGATTCATGCTGAAGTGTATGAATGGTCTAAAAAATTAAGTGATGACCTCTTGCCACGTACAAGAGCCTATCATGAAGTTTGGCTGGACGAAGAAAAGGTAGCCGGTACACCCGATGTGGAAGAAGTAGAACCAATGTATGGGCCGCTTTATTTACCAAGGAAATTTAAAATTGGAATTGCGGTTCCTCCATCTAATGATATTGATGTCTTTTCACAAGATCTTGGTTTCATTGCCATTGTGGATGATGGCAAGTTAATCGGATTCAACGTAGCGATTGGCGGAGGAATGGGGATGAGCCATGGTGATACAGCAACCTACCCGCAGCTTGCGAAGGTTATTGGTTTCTGTAAGCCAGACCAGTTGTATGAAGTAGCGGAAAAAACAATTACCATTCAACGTGACTATGGAAACCGTTCAGTTCGGAAAAATGCACGCTTTAAATATACGGTTGACCGCTTAGGTTTAGAGACAGTAAAGACGGAACTAGAAAATCGTCTTGGCTGGAAATTGGATGAAGCTAAATCCTATCATTTTGACCATAACGGAGATCGTTACGGCTGGGTAAAAGGTATACAAGGTAAATGGAATTTAACCTTATTTATCGAAGGTGGTCGTGTTGCTGATTTTGCGGACTATAAGCTAAAAACGGCACTTCGTGAAATTGCAAAAATCCAAACAGGTGATTTCCATTTAACACCGAATCAAAACGTGATTATCGCCAATGTATCTAGTCAGAAAAAGAAACAAATCAATGCTCTAATTGAACAATACGGTTTGACCGATGGAAGCCACTTTTCAGCTCTCCGTCGCAATTCGATGGCATGTGTGGCGCTGCCAACCTGCGGATTGGCGATGGCAGAAGCAGAGCGTTATTTACCGAATCTAATTGATAAAATTGAGACCATTGTCGATGAAAACGGCCTTCGCAACGAAGAAATCACCATTCGTATGACAGGCTGTCCAAACGGCTGCGCCAGACATGCACTTGGTGAAATTGGCTTCATCGGTAAAGCGCCAGGAAAATACAATATGTATCTAGGTGCAGCACACGATGGAAGCCGCCTAAGCAAAATGTACCGGGAAAATATTGGTGAGGATGAAATCTTGAAGGAACTAAACGTTGTACTTTCCCGCTATGCCAAAGAACGCAACGAAGGGGAGCACTTTGGAGATTTCACCATTCGTGCAGGGATCGTCAAGGCAACAACAGATGGAACGAATTTTCACGAATAAGGATTGGCATGGCACCTTAACGGGTATAGTTCCCTGTCTAAAAAAGTAAATAAAAAGAGTGTCAAATTTAATATTTGACACTCTTTTTATTGATAAAGAGCGATTCACACAGGAACTCTACAATACCTTGCATAGGATTGGTCCTGTATATAAGAGCAAGCTAGTTCAATAAAATAAAAGGGTATTGACAAAAAAATATATAAGTATTATTATTATCTCAGATTCAAGATAATTTAATTCGAGATATAAAAATGGTGTGCTAAATGGAATGGAAATGCTTGAATTTGCAAAATGCAAAAAACAAGCTTTGTATTACGGGAAAATCAACTGTTTAAATCATTAGATTCTGATGAGGCAAAGACATTGGTGCATAAAAATAATTTTTTTTAATACATTATCTCGAATTCGAGATAAATAACATTTAGGAGGATTTTAAAATGATAAACATTGGTCTATTAATCATTCGATTGGTAATTGGTTTACTATTTGTGGGTCACGGTGCTCAAAAATTATTTGGCTGGTTCGGTGGCTACGGATTGAAAGGAACTGGTGGATGGTTTGAATCCATTGGCATGAAACCAGGAGTGACAATGGCTCTTTTCGCAGGGTTAACAGAACTAATTGGAGGACTTTTGTTTGCTTTAGGACTATTAACACCACTTGCAGGAATTATGATTGCAGGAACTATGTTAATGGCTATCGTAAAAGTGCATGCTCCAAATGGATTATGGGCAACATCAAATGGATATGAATATAACTTAACTTTGGTTTCAGTTGCAATTGGTATAGCTTTGGTCGGTCCCGGTCAATATGCTTTAGATTCATTTTTATTCTAAAAATATCGTATTTTATGAGACTTTTACCAATTACGTGCGGTTTTAAAATATTATGACAGGGGTGATTAGGAGATGGAACTCTTAGGACTACATCATGTATCAATACTAACAGGAAAAGCGGAAAAAAATTATGAATTTTATACAAAAATTTTAGGAATGAGATTGGTAAAGAAAACGGTTAACCAAGATAATATAGAATCCTATCATCTTTTCTATGCCGACGCTGAAGGAACCCCGGGAACAGAAGTTACGTTTTTTGACATTCCTCATCTTGGGCAAACATACAGAGGAACTTCAGATATTTCTACTGTATCACTAAGAGTTAGAAATTCGGATTCATTGTTATTTTGGAAAGAACGTTTTAACCAATTTGGGGTTCAACATGATGATGTTCAAAAAAGAGCAAATCGTGATACATTGGCTTTCAGAGATTTCGAGGGGACTCGCTTAACACTGGTAGCGGATAACGGTGAAAAAGGTGTGAGAGCAGGGATTCCTTGGAAAAGGGATGATATTCCACTGGAACATGCCCATATTGGTTTAGGGCCAGTAACCCTCACAGTCGCAATTGCAGAACCAACTATCGGTGTTTTAACAGAAGTTATGGGCTTTCGATTTGCCGGTTCTTATCCTTCACTTGAAGGAGAGCATCCAGATATATTGATTTATGCAACTGGAGAAGGCGGCAGCGGTGCGGAAGTCCATATTGAAACAAGACCCGATTTGCCAAGAGTCCGCTTAGGTCGTGGAGGTGTTCACCATGTTGCCTTCCGTGTTCCGAATGAGGAAGAATATAATGAATGGGCAGTGCGTTTGAAAGAATACAGGTTACCGAATTCAGGGAAAGTGGAACGGTATTACTTCAAGGCCTTATATTTCAGGGAACCCAATGGAATATTATTTGAATTATCAACAGATACACCAGGATTTGCGACAGATGAACCAATGGAAACAATGGGGGAAAAACTAGCACTTCCACCATTTTTGGAACCAAATCGAAAAGAGATCGAAGAAAAATTACGACCTTTGATCTTAAATTAAATCTTGAGGAAGAGTCAATAGAACCTTTTCTATTGACTCGTTTTATTATGTTTGAATTGAAATGCTCCGAAAGGAAGATGGCGAAGGATTGAATGTACTTAATGGAAAATTTGAGTTATCTCGGCCGACCAAATTGACGAAGCTTACGAACGCGTATTAGCTTCAGATGTGAAGTATCGATTTGTGATTGATATAAGCACAATGTGATTTAAATTCTATTGGTCCATTCGAGGGTGTCCAAAAAGCCTAGCTTTTTGGACACCTTTTTATAGATGTTGCTTCAAAGTGGAATTAAGTCAAAGAAGTTGCGCTTGTAACTGGCGGGAATCGAGGAATAAATATAAGGAAAATAAACAAACGAGGGAGCATGATTAGATTGCTCTCTTGTTTGTTTACTATTTTGATTCAATTAATCTACCAAAGAAAATTCATCTTGTTTTAAGTCGATAGTTATGAATCATGGAACAATTTCATAAATAGTACCTTGGTTAAAATCAGTCACTTTCATAGAGTTATAAACGCCTAAATATAATTTGGTCTGATCCAGATTTGTTCCTAAATTAACATAATAAGCGGATTGAGACCCAAAATTATAATCGGTTTCAATCACACCAAAATCATTTAGTTTGCCATCTGTTCTTATCCTGCTATAAGCTAAAACCCCTCTAACCGCTGTTTGTGATTCTCCTTTCCGAGCAATATCAGTAAACACAACACTACCCGATAACTCAGAGATTCCATTCCCCATATAGGCTTGCACGCCTGTAAGTGCAGTTCCTCCAAACTTATCGGGTCTTTCATCTTTATGAAAATAACTAGTTAGAGGGTGAATACGCCTCGTTGAAGTGTTTACTGCTTCATTGTAATAAGCAATGGTTTTCTCATCCAAAGTCGGATTTGAAGAGCAGCCCCTTATAATGGAGGTAGGAAAAGCACCTTCCCACCCTCGCCATCCAAAGTTAATGAATCCTTCTTGGTCAAGTTCAATGTTATTTAAAGAAGCTTGAACAAGCTGAGTGACTGGGATGGCTTTAAAATGAATGAAAGAAAAAATCGATTCCACCAAATCCTGTCCGACCTGTCCTACATATTTCATATACTGATTATAAATTCTTTGATAAGAAATACCTGGGATATTGCGAACCCCTTTAGCTATTACCGTAAGCGTTTCCTGAATTGGTAAGGGAAGTTCATTAAACCGTGAGACTACGGGTGGGTTATTAATAAATGTATTCTTAGCTATATCCATTTCAATGATTTTACCGGCAATCTCCATATCGTCCTGACTTAAATTAAATGGATCATAGCCTGATCCACCATCACCGGTAGTTATAACAAGTTTTCCTGTTTCAGGTGAAAAGTTTAAGCTATTAACACCATTATGATTAAAAAATGGTCTTCTTAAGTTAAGTAATGTCCGTCGTTTTTGAGGTTGACCATTCGATTGTACAATCCATTCTTCCACGGTATCAACATGATCATATTGAGTTTCTCTATTTACCCACTTTAGGTTTAAAGTATTGGGAACACACGGGTTAGGATTGAAAGGTTCTGGAAGGGCACCTGGACCTTGTGTTCCAGATACTGAATAGTGAATATAAAACAGTCCGTTATAATAAAACTCCGGATGAAACGCCAGCCCCATCAATCCCCGTTCATCATACCCACCACCAGGATCACCCAGCTTGATGATTTGCTGCCGAATATCTAAAAAAGTTCGTACTGCCCCATTTCCTATGTAAAAAATCTCTCCAACTTGAGTTGCAATAAATAATCTTTCAATGGAGTCACCCGGAAGTGTAGCTGTTTTCAAGACAGTGGGTAAATTTATCTTACTTACAATGGGCCGTAAACGAACCTTAACTTTTTTCAAGTAACTTTACACCCCTTCTTATTGTTTTCTTTATAAGAATATGATTTGAACTACTCTATTAGTCCAAATGAGGGGAGTGGAATCCGGCAGTTGATTTTATCCACACTTAGTTTTTATTTGAACTCATTTTATTGTGATAATTTTTTAGGAGTTGGAAAAAAATAGTACCGAGGAAAGGAGGGATTGCAAATGTCTGTGAAAAAGTGGGTAACTCAATTCATCGTGTTGCTTACAATCATTTTGGTTGTGACAGCTGCAGGCACACACAGTGTATTTGCTGAATTTGGGGTGGATACACAGTCTTTTGAGTCAGGGAAAGCAATGGAGGTCAAATTGTACGATGATGCCTTTAATCCGAAAGTCATCACTATTCCGTCTGGAAGAACGACAACATTGAAATTAAAAAACGAAGGCAAGAAAAAACACACCTTCACAGTGGAAAAGCTTAGTATTGAAGAAGAAGTCCAGCCTGGACAAGAAAAGACCATTACTGTTAATCCGAAAAATGCCGGTACGTATGAACTGATCTGTCGTTACCATTTCCAAGAAGGAATGGTTGGAAAAGTAATAGTCAAATAACAAGCAGGGCCAAGTGGCCTTGCTTGTTAGGAGTATTTTAATAAAATTTCTCCTTAAGGACTAAGTGGTAGTCTTCCCCTTCATTGCTTATAATACCTTCGAAAGACCAGTTTCCTCACACATTAATGCAATCGTTATTTTTTTCCTATTTTTAAAGGAACGTATTTTAGAGACAATATCCATGTCAATCACATCAGATAGTTTTTTAATAGAAAACTTTATTTCATAAATACGAAAAATTGTTGACAATCCATATTTACATTATATATTCTATAAGGGAACAAAAATTCATATAAGAAAACTTAAAGATGATATACATTATATTTGTCTATTTCTTTTATTAAATCATGTTATATACTAGGAGGTTTTGAAAATGGAAACCGAAATGAAATATGAACTTCGCCGTCCTAAGAATATGATTCCTGGGAAAAAGTATCCCGCATTATTTGTTATGCATGGTATAGGAAGCAATGAACAAAATATGTTGTCACTTGTTAATGGTCTAGAGGATTCCTTCTTTATTTTTAGTGTAAGGGGACATTTGACGCAAGGACCGGGATTTGCCTACTTTACAATCCAAGGTTATGGAAAACCACATCGAGAAGTATTCGATGACGGAATCAAAAAGCTCGCTAAATTTATTGATTATGCATCAATAAAATATGAAATAGATCCACAGCAATTATATTTGTTGGGCTTTAGCCAGGGGGCTATTGTTTCAATGACATTAGCACTCACCCTTGGAAACAAAATTAAGGGTGTAGTGGCACTAAGTGGTTACATTCCTCAATTTGTAAAGGAAGAATACATGACAAACCCAGGCAAGCATTTATCAGTGTTTATATCACACGGGGAATTTGATCAGGTCCTACCATTCGAGTGGGGGAAAGAAAATGTCGATTATTTTACTGAGCTTGGGGTTCCCGTGACTTTTAAAGCTTATCTGGAAGGGCACACTGTAACCGAAAAAAATCTTCAGGACTTTCAATCTTGGATATTAAATGATTTACAAAGATAATTAATTTGGATAATGTCATGGAATTTATTAAAAACGGAGAATGTGAACATGAATCTAAATGTCATTTCTAATGAAATTTACCATCATCAAAAAAGTGCTGTAGAAATGGATAAAATCTCAACACGGTTTCCCTCTATTACCATTGAGGATGCTTATAAAATTCAAGAAACCAACATGAAAAAGGATTTAAAAGATGGCGATCAATTTTTTGGCTGGAAAATGGGTCTAACCAGTTTCGCGAAGCAACAATCCGTAGGGGTCAATCAACCCATTTACGGAAGATTGCTTAAGTCAATGGAAATGTCCAAAAAGGAACTTTCTTTGGAAGGTTTGATTCATCCACGAGTGGAACCGGAATTTGCTTTATTAATTAATAAAAAACTTGAAGGAAATAATGTCACTGAGCAAGAGGTATGGCAGGCTACTGAAGGGATAATGACTGCAATAGAGGTCATTGACAGTCGATATAAAGATTTTTCATTTAACCTCATTGATGTAGTTGCAGATAATGCTTCTAGTGCAAAATTTTTTCTTTCGGGAAAAATATATGAACCAAATAAGTTTCCATGGGAAAAAACGAAGGTTCGAATGAAGTTAAATGGTAAAGTAGTTCAAGAAGGAAAAGGTTCAGCCGTTATGGGAGACCCTGTTCGTTCGGTGGTTGAATTGGTCAAAATGTTACATTCCTCTGGGCTTTGTATTGAACCTGGGATGATTGTCCTAACCGGTGGAATAACGGAAGCCATTCATGTTTTTAGTGGGGATTCCATTGAGGTTGAATTTGTTGAGTTGGATAAAATTGGTTTAACTGTTCTTTAAAAATTGGGAGGTTTAAAATGCCAATTGTTCAGGTACACTTGCTTGAGGGTAGAACGAAAGAATTAAAACAGCAGTTGATTGCAGAGATTACGGCAGCAGTTAGTCGGACGTTAGGTAATTCACCCGAAACAATCAGAGTATTGCTACACGACATACCACATGAAAATTGGGGTGTAGCTGGCTTGCCCATGAGTAATAGACGAGATAATTAAGTTAGTTGAAGAAACAAAAGAAAAAAATGGCTCAATTCTAAAGAACTAAGCCATTTTTTGTATTACAAAAGAAAATAATATTCTAGTTTTGCGATAGTAAACGGATTCTATGATGGGCTCTCTGTCCTTATTTATGATAAAACAGATTATGTTTTCCCACGATAGCCAATCTTAAAAAACAATCGAAGCAACGGTGGTACCGCGAAATAGATAAAAAACAATCTAAAAAGTTGATACCCCGTTACCATTGATAAATCCGCATGCACCTCATGAGCGAGGATACCCATTTGATCCATACCCCCGGGTGCCAAGCTCAAAAAACTTGTCGATGGCGCAATATGGTAAAACGTCACGAGAAGCATGCTTAAACCAATCGACCCCAAAATCATAACCATCCCACTAATAAGGGCTAGTGAAATGATTTTCGCCTTATTTTGTAATTTTTCTGGCTTCAGTAACAGTCCAATGTAACCGCCAATCAAAAACTGTGATACATCCAAAACAATGGGTGATAACGAAGGACCGTGGAAACCAGAAATCGTAGCAATAGCTGTTCCAAGAATCGGCCCTAACAAAAATGGGGTAGGAAACTTAAGCCTTTTTGCTAAAAATGCACACCCAATACAGAGGACAGCAAACATGATTACTGTTGGCAAAAAAGGTCCAGTGAATGGCATCCCTTTTTCAACAAAATCAACCCCTGCCTGAGAAGGGGAATGTTTAAAATATGACCCCAGGATAAGAAAGGGAACAAAGAAAATAATCATTAACAATCGTGCTACTTGGAGAAAGGTAACAGTAGTGATATCAATTCCCTTGACCTCTTCGGCGAAAATAATCATCTGTGAAAGGCCCCCCGGAATACTCCCTGTCAACACAGTGGGATAATCCACTCCTGAAATCTTAGACACCACAAAGGCAATCCCAGCACAGAAAGTAACAAGTAAAACGGTCATAAGCAACATAGAAGGTAATTTAGCTACAATTTGTAAAAGGGCTGCCTTCGTAAACGAAAGACCAATCGAGTAACCGACGATAATTAAACCTGTATCACGAATATAACTCGGCCAAAAAAACGTGATCTTTCCAAATCTGGCTCCGATTAATACCGCTGTCATCGGTTCCAGGAGCCACGGAATCGGGGTATGAAGTGCCATAAACAAGAGGCCACCGATGAATGCTACTGCCAAGGTAACGGAAAATCGAAGCATTTTGTTGTCTTTATTCAATGGAACCCCTTCTGTCTGATAAATTTGTTTATCGTCCTTCCATTAAGGAAACACGGTATTTATGTAATTCACAATTCATGACACCTTCAACAACAGCGGGATCATTCTCCATAATCTTCTGCGCAGCATCCCATGATTCTGAACGTATAATACAAATTCCCATGGCGCCATCTAGGCATGGACCTGCAAGGATTAGTTTTTCCTGTGCTAAAAGCTCCTTTAAATATTGAAAATGCTTTCCCATAATAGCATTTTCCTCTTCAGTCATTGTCTCAATAAAATTTTCCCGCTTTGGTCTTATAACATATACAAACTCTTCCAATCCAATCCCCCTGTTAACATTAAGATTCCCTTATTTTAACATGCGCGGTCCGTAATGTTAAAAAAACTGATTCAGTAATAGCAGGAAAACAAGAAATAGAACTAGAAAAATTATAAGATAGCAGCACAAAGGGGAGTGCAAGAAATGAAAGTAAAATATTTAAGTCAAGAGAGAGTGGCAGATTTTGTGGCGTATTGTAAGAAACACAAAGTGGAGGTAGATGATTCGTTTTTGTATGATGACCATCTAGCAAACTTTCAACCCAATGAGGAAAATCCGACCTACATCCTAACTAATCAGGAGGGAGAAATAATCGCTGCTGCTTCACTGATGATGAATGATTATCATCGTCGCGGTAGGAAAGCGCGTTTCAGGATTTTTCATACAGAAGTGGGCACTATCGAGAGCTACAACCTATTAATGCAGGAAGTGGTAAAGAAGACAACCGGCTTTAATGAAGTCTTTTTGTTCGTCCCATTTGCAAATGAAAAATTGGCTAAGTTTATGGAACAATTGAAATTTACGGCGGAACGATACACTTTTTTACTTGTAAGAGGTGATGAAGTGGTTCCGGACTTCACCGTGCCTGAGGGTTATGAAATTCGACCCTACCGATTAGGAGTGGATGAAGAAGCATGGTGTTCAGTTCGAAACGCTGGCTTCGCCAATCTAAAGGGGAGTGAAACACCACAAACTCCAGCTATGGTTGCTAAAATGATGGCAAATAATGATTATATTGAAGGCGCGTCCTTAATCCTTTATTACAAAGAGCGTCCTGTAGGAGTTATTCACGGGGCCATTGATGAATATGAAGATGCACCGATTATGAATATTGGTCCGATTGCAATCCTGCCAGAATACCAGGGAAAAGGGTTGGGAAGGATCCTCCTACGATATTTATTGCGCTTTGCCAAACAAATTTCTTATGACAGGACAATTCTGTGTGTGAACGCTGAAAACGAAAGGGCTAAAGCATTATATATTCAAGAGGGTTTTAAACAAGTTGAGGGGGTAACCTGTTATACCTTTCAATTGTAAAAAAGGAACAAAAAAACAAGAGCAGTTGATAAACAGTAACTGCTCTTGTTTGAGAAACTATTTTTATAAATCACAGGTATTAATGGTCACTGCTTTCCATTTGGTCATGGCCATGATCATTTTCGTCCTCAAATTCCTCTTGATTAAAGCCAAAAGGACCTCTTCTTTGCATGTGTTCTACACGGAAGAGAGCAACAATGGTTTCAATGCGAATAGCCACTAACGTGGAACGCATCCGGCCCCTTGTCTCCAACACAATAACATCTTGACCAACTTCAAGCAGTCTTCCAGTAAAAGTCCCTTGAAGGGTAACAACCTCAACTTCTCTTTTTAATAGTTCATGAGCAAGTTGATGGAAATTTATCTCTGCCATACCTCATCATCTCCTTCATATACATTAAATGCAACTTCCCCAAAAAAGCCTCTATTTTTTCAAAAATTTTTAGGTGTTTATCTACAATCTTTAGAAGGAAATTCCTCAAAAGTAAGAATGTGTATGCGACCGAAAAGGTTTGGAAATCGAACGAACGGTCTCATAGAAGTGTGTTATGCGACCGAACGAATTGAAAATTCAATCATACGGTCTCGTAGGAAGAGTCTACGAGACCAAAAGGGTTGAAATATCGAACGAACGGCCTCATAGGAAGGGTCTATGCGACCAAACAGAATAAATAATTGAACGAACGGTCTCATAGGAAGAGTCTACGCGACCGAACAGATTAAATAATTGACCAAACGGTCTCATAGGAAGGGTCTAGGCGACCAAACAGATTAAATAATTGACCAAACGGTCTCATAGGAAGGGTCTACGCGACCAAACAGATTAAATAATTGACTAAACGGTCTCATAGGAAGGGTCTACGCGACCAAACAGATTAAGTAATTGACCAAACGGTCTCATAGCAAGGGTCTATGATACCAAACAGACTGAGAATAAGACAAACAGTTTCATAGACAGGCTCTACGCGCCCGAACGGATTGAGAATTTGACCAAACGGTCTCATAGGAAGGGTCTATGACACCAAACAGACTGAGAATAAGACCAAACAGTCTCATAGAAAGGGTCTACGCACCCATACGGAACTATTACACCTCCGCAACAAACCGAATGTGCAGCCTAGCAATTTAAATCCGCACAACCCGTCCTTTAAAAGCATTTTTCCAATATCCTTGTGTCATATCTGCGATGGCAACACCGGTTGAGTTTTGAGAACCGATAAACTTCCCATCGCCGATATAGATACCGACATGTCCGTCTTTCTTATACGTATCAAAAAACACGAGATCCCCTGGCTGCATTTCCTGAGGGGAAATCTGCCTGCCATCATTTTTAATTGCGGATGTAGTACTGCCAATTTTAACCCCAGCCTGCGAAAAAGCCCAATGTACAAAGCCAGAGCAATCAAATCTACCCCGAGCAATATCACTAGCACTTCTTCCGCCGCCAAAAACATATTTCGAGTTCCCAATATACTTCTTGCCTGCGTTAATGACCGTACTTATGTAATCATTTGAGTTGCTTGGAAAAACATTTATGTGGGTTTGAGCAGCAACTTCCTTTTTTCTCGATTCCTCTTTAACTTGTTTATTTAACAAAACGTATTCGTTCTTTTGTTTTAACAGGTGAGCCTTTAACGTCTCTAAGTTGTTTTTTAGATTGGCCAGTTCAGTAAGTTTTTTTTCAAGAGAAATTTTTTTACTATCCAATACCTGCTGTTCCTTTTCCTGCTGCTCTAAAAGAGTGCGGTCGGCTTCTGCAATAGCAGCGACTGCACCAACACGTTCTACAAAATCACTTAAACTAGTAGAACCCAGGAGCACGTCAAGGTAGGAGACATGCATATCAGTATGCTGATAGGAAAGAGCGCGGTCCTTTAAAATATCTCTCCGTTTTTCCATACTTTCTTTTAAAGCCTTCGTTTCTTTATCAAGTTTTTCCACTTCAGCTTTTGCTAATTTACTATAATTTTCGTTCTTCAATATCTCAACATTATTGGCTTGAATCGCCTCGAAAACGCGCTTCATTTGTTCCGCTGCATTGACTACGTTTCCTTGAGAGTTTGGAATTTCAGTTTCAACTGTTGTTTGGCTTATAGGAGGAGTTGACTGCGATGGAATGGTTTGTTTATGTAGGTTCGTGTACGATTCGGCATGAACGCTAGGTATGGAAAATTCGTTACCAGCTGCTATTAGAACGATGGCCAAGCTCAGTGTGAGTAACATCTTTCTGATCAACAAACATCACCACTTTCATTTAATTCTGTTATTTTTATATAATATTCTAAATGTTCATACTATTTAATGTATCAATATTTTAGCAAATCATTCTATCAACTGTGTTATAAGAATATTACATTTTGTTAACAGAGGTTTAAAAATAATAGAATATCTTAAAAACCGGAAGAAAATTAGGTGGGGAATGTAGTGAAAATATATGCATTATTAGAAAAACCGTATGTTTGTCCATTTCCAAATTGTTTATTTTACATACAATATTTTGATTTTATTATGAAAGGAGTGAGAATAATGGGTTTTAAGAAAGCAAAATTAAAAGGGGATTTTTCATCTATTAAACGAATTCAAAAAGCTTTTAAAATTCGTAACAAAACAGCATTATACTACAAAAAGCTTCCTAAAGTGGAACATCCTAGTAACGGGGATGAAAAGAAATACCCTAATAAAATCGCTAGTTATATTAAAGCAATGCCGCAGAATAGTCTCGGTGAAGTGGACCTTCGAGCATATGATATATATCTAGAGGCAATAGATACGGGCGAACCTGAGGATTTTGAAAAGATCCCACTTGGAGGTGAAAGAAAGCTAGTTAATCCCCAATCTGCTTATTCATTTGATTTAGTCGGACCAGATAGTCACCAAATGGTTTGCCCACCACCACCGGCCTTTAACACTGAAGAGTTTGCATCTGAAATGGTTGAACTATACTGGCAAGCACTCACACGTGATATCCCCTTTAATGATTATCATAACAATCCTCTAACTATTGCTGCTGCAGAAGAACTTTCTACATTGACAAAATTTCAAGGGCCAAAAATTAATGGACAAGTTACTTCTAAGACTCTATTCAGACAAGCATTTCCTGGAGCTTTAGAGGGACCATATATTTCGCAGTTTCTTTGGAAGGACTTTCCTTTTATTGCCACAAAGATTGTCCAAAAATATAAAACAACAGTAGCAGGGGATGACCATTTAACGAACTATGAGCATTGGCTTGCTGTTCAAACGGGCCAACCACTCTCTAATGGTAACACTTATGATTCCAGCCCACGATACATTCGAAATGGCCGAGACTTAGGAGAGTTTGTACACAAGGATTATTCCTTAGAAAGTGGCCTAGCTCCTTGTTTAATTCTTCTTAGTTACGGACCTAGGGCATTGGATCCGTGTAATCCATACCTCAGATCTAAAACTCAAGTTGGATTTTCCAGCTTTGGGTCAGCTCATGTTTTAGACTTTGTGCTAAGAGCAGTTCGACCTGCATTAGATGCCGCTTGGTGTCAAAAATGGCTTGTCCACCGGCGAATCCGTCCGGAGGAGTTCGGTGGCCGAATTCACCACAAATTGACGGGTGACACTAACTATCCCATTCATCCAGTAGTGCTAAATTCAAACGCATTATTAAAAACCTATGAAAAATATAAAACTTACCTGCTGCCTCAAGCTTTTAGTGAAGGTTGTCCTACACATCCTGAATATCCATCAGGTCATGCAACGTTTATTGGGGCGATGGTGACGATGTTAAAAGCATTCTTTAACGAATCATTTGTAATTCCTGATCCGGTTGTTGCGAGCAGTGACGGCCTCTCGTTAGAATCTTATGATGGAACGCTTACAGTTGGCGGGGAATTGAACAAACTTGCGTATAATATTGCGATTGGCCGGAATACAGCTGGTGTTCACTTTCGTAGTAGCGCGATCAATGGGATGTTGCTTGGAGAACAGATAGCAATTGGAATTCTTCGTGACTACCAAACCACATATAATGAGGAATTCGAAGGATTTAGTCTCACGAAATTTGATGGGACAAAGATCACTATTTAATATTTGAGCTTCTAGATAACGTGAAGAGACCCATTCGTATAAGAATAGGTCTCTTCACTTATTTCCGCCGAATTATACAGAGCTTTTTCTAACTTGATGTTTCAGCTGATACATGATTTGTTCAGAAATGGCGGTATATCCAGCAACATTTGGATGGACCCCATCTGAGGAGAGGTTTTGTAAATGGTCTCCATTAATAACCTTTGTTGTTTCAATAACAATGGATCCTGGAATATGATTAGCTACTTCATAGATATGAAGATTCCATTTGGGCAGAAATTTATCCGCAAGAGGATACATTTGATCATCAGGGGAGATGGGATTATACAATTCAAGAAATACAATGGTAGCTTTCGGATTCAAGGTAGAAATCCGATTAGAAATATCAGTCAAATTTTTTGAAAAAGAGGCTTGCAGCTGATCATAGTCTTGTAAAACCGTCCGAAAATTTTGCCCTTTGGCCATTCTTAGAATATCATTTCCGCCAACATTGATAGTGATAATATCAGCTTGCTTAATCGATTCGTCAAATCGCCCTTCCTGGACAAGCTCGTTTAATTCACCACTCGTAATCCCATTAATTCCTTGATTTTCAAAGGTAATCTCTTTGTTCGCCTGTTGAGCTAATTTGGTAGAAAACTGACTAACAAAGTTTTCATCCTGTCCAGCACCGACGCCGCGAATAATCGAATCTCCGATAGCCAGATGGTGCAGTCCAGGTGTTTTAGCATTTTGAAAATAATGAAGATAGGTGATTTGGGCGGCTTTGTGGTTAACCGCAACTGTAGTTTGTTTTTTCATTTTGTATATTTGGTACTGAGGGTAATAGACCCATGCAGAAATGCCAAGACCCATAATCAAAACAAATATAAAAAGATATTTTACTATTTTCATAAGAAACACTCCTTGATTAACACTATTATAACAAGGTTAAAAGGAGAATGGTTTAGGGGGTGATTTCCAAAAGTTAAAAACCATCTTCCCGTGAAAAAGAAGATGGTTTTTATAGAAAGCTATTTTGCTAAGGATTGGCCTGTATCTACATTTGTTGATTCTTTGTCGTCTTTCATTCGGCTAAAGATAGTTGCTAAGATTGGCCCTGAGATATTATGCCAAACACTGAAGATGGCACTTGGTACAGCTGCTAGTGGAGAAAAGTGTGCCGCTGCAATGGCTGCACCTAAACCAGAATTTTGCATCCCAACCTCGATTGCCACCGCTTTTTTCTTCGATAAATCCATCTTGAACATTTTACCGAATGTATAACCTAATAAATAACCAAGACAATTATGTAGAACGACTACTGCGAAAATGATTAAGCCTGTCTTAGCAATGGCCTGCTGGCTAACTGAGACTACAGCTGTGACAATCGCGACAATTGCAATAATTGAAACAAGCGGTAGAACCTTTACGCTAGCCTGCGCTTGCTTATTAAATAACTTCTTAACCACAACGCCAAGGATAATCGGGAATAACACGATTTTTACAATTGATAGGAATAGTCCGCCGGGATCGACAGGAATCCATTCGCTTGCTAGTAATAAAATTAGTGCAGGTGTTACTAGTGGAGCAAGAAGGGTTGTGATCGATGTAATCGTAACGCTTAAGGCAACATCTCCTTTAGATAGAAAGGTCATGACGTTTGAAGCAGTTCCGCCGGGACAGCATCCGACTAAAATAACCCCAACAGCTATTTCAGGTGATAAATTTAAGCCCTTTGCTAATAAAAAAGCAAGGATGGGCATGATTAAAAATTGACCCACCACACCAATAGCGACATCCTTCGGTCGCTTTAACACTTCTTTAAAGTCGTTAGCAGAAAGTGTTAAACCCATTCCAAACATGATGATTCCTAATAATAACGAGATGTGTGGAGCAATCCACGTAAATGTTGCGGGTGAAAAAAATGCGAGTGCTGCAAATAATAGCACCCAGATGGCAAATGTGTTGCCGACAAACTGACTGATTTTTTCTAACGTTTTCATTGTGCTCACCTCTGTATATTATTTCGTAATGAAAAGTATTATAGAATATTATTTTAATAAACACAATAGTTTGAATATTATTTTATTTTTAAAGTTTAAAGCGTTAACAGATGAAAGCGTTTTCTTTGGTATGAATGACAAAATTAGTTGTAGAGGGGTGGGAATTGTCCTTCATGCAGGTGATGAAGGACAAAATTAGCGGGAGAGGAGCGAAAACTGTCTTTCATACAGGTGATGAAGGACAAAATCAACAGGAGACAGACGAAAACTGTCTTTCATACAAACTATACAAAACAACCCGGTGTATCTTTTTATGAAAATCATTAACACCGTCATTTGTTCTTGAATATAAATAAAGGAATGCGAATGGAAACGGATTGAAAGTGATTGGAGGCTGACCAATGAACATCACATACGAGTATCGTTTTGGCTTGCCGAGGAACGTTGTTTGGAAGTTAATAAAAAATGAAAAGGTTTTACGAAATGCTTTGCCGGGATGTAAGTCGTTTGTCGAAACGTCAAAAGGAATGTACCGTGCAGAGTTGGATGTAAACATCGGACCGCTCCAAGATGTAATGATACTTGAAATTAGGCTACATGAAAACATGCCCTCAACCTATCAGCTCCGAGTAAATGGAAAAGGAAACATTGGAGAGATTGTAGGTAAAGCTGATCTTGTGATTAGCGATGTTGATGGAGGCTCAAAAATCACCTGTAAGGCCGATGCGGAGGTAACAGGTGCCTTGGCATTAGCGGGTAAACGTATATTAGATACTGGTGCAACGAAAGGGTTAGACTCGTTTTTTCAACAAGTCGAGAAACAGATTAAACGGAGTATTTATGAAATGAGAAGAAGTGGTAGATGACAAGATTTGTGCTATAAAAAATTCAAGAAAAAAAGAAAGCAGTGGAATCCCATTCCACTGCTATTTGCTATTTGAAAATTTATTAAGAGTGTTTAGTACAGACCTCAACCATAATTTTACAATTTTTTAAAATATAAGTCTATTCTTTTTTTATATTTCCTTTAAAATCAATGAACATAGGATCCTTACTGAATAAGTTGAAAGGGTGTTTTTAATGTTTTTTGATCAATCTCCCTATGAATGTAGAGTGGAATGGGGACGGCGTGGAGCGAGAGAGGCAGCGGAAAGAGGGGATATCATTATCATTGTTGATGTCTTAAGTTTTTCATCCACAGTGATATCCGCTTTAAGAAAAGGGGCAATCATCTATCCTTATCCTCGCACTTTGGATGGGAAAAAGTTTGCAGAAAAAATTGGTGGCGAGTTTATCTTAGGTAGGGTAGAGGCGGCACGAATAGGATCTCCCACTCTATCACCGGTATCCTTTAGCAAAGATCATACTAATAAAAAATATGTATTAACCTCGCTTAACGGGGCCAATTGCACATGGATCGCATCCCAGGTTCCTTCCCTTTTAATTGGGTCCTTACTTAATGCGGAATCAGTGGCAGCTGCTGCTAATCATTTACAAAAACAAACTAGAGCAAATATAACTGTGATACCCTGTGGTGAACAATGGGAGAGCAGTAAAGAATACGAAGATACTCTGCGTCCAGCAATTGAAGACTATTTAGGCGCAGGTGCAATTCTTAGTTATTTAGAAGGAAAAAAATCTCCAGAGGCAGAACTTTGTATGACTTCTTTTCTTCATTCTAAAGATAAACTAAATGATTTAATTTGGGATTGTGGAAGTGGACGTGAACTACGTGGAAGGGGATACGAGGCAGACGTAAACCACTGTTGCCGTTTAAATGTATATCAAACAGTTCCGTTATTGAATAAAGATCATTTTGTAGAATATTTGTAAAACCTTTTGTAGACCATCAACACCATTTGGATGATGGTCTACAAGTTCATTTAAAATACCTATTAAACTTAAAATTTAGTGAAAGTAATGGTTTTATTGGTACTGTTAATTTCTACTTCTCCACCAATTGGAAAGGTAAAAATAGGTTGGGTATGCCCAAAATTGACATCATATAAAACAGGAATTTCCTTTAACATTGGATGTTTATCTAATATAAAAAGCAATTGTTCTTCAGTCACCTTTGAAACCCGTTGGAATCTACCAACTACCAAGGCTTTAATGTTCCCAGCAACCTGTAAAAGGGAGGTTAGGTCACGTGCAAACGTCTCAGGAATGGTCAATTCGTCATCTTCAATAAAGAGGACACAATCCTTTATTGCAGGCATATAAGGTGTCCCTTGCAATAAATTCAGGGTACTTAAATTACCACCATATAATGGACCTTTCGTGGAACCTTCACTATATGTTTTCCAGTTTGCTTCCTCAAAATGTCGATTTTCCTGATCTAGATACCAAGCATCATCACTCCAAATTGGTGAAGACTCAACTGAATATGCCTCTGATTGCATCAGACATTTCTTAAAGAACGTGGTTTGATACTCCTGTGCTTTTTCCATATGAAAACTTGAAAAATGAGGCCCTGAGTATGTAATGAACCCTGATTGTGTTGTAATTGCAGTTCCAATCGCTGTAATATCACTATATCCACAAAAAACTTTTGGATTATTTTTGATTAACTCGTAGTCTAAGTAAGGTAACAATTCATTACTATTAAACCCACCAATTACAGTTAAGATGCCTTTCACGTTTGTGTCATGGAAGGCTTCGTGAATATCCTGAACTCTTTGTTCAATAGATGAAGAGTTTTGTAGATCAGATTCCAAAATGTTTTTTCCAAAGGTTACTTTAAAACCTAAATCTTCTAATCGGTTCTTAGCTTGGTCGAATCCTTCCTTAGATAAAATTCCTGCACTTCTGCTTGGTGCAACAATCCTTATTTCATCCCCTACGTTTAATTTGACTGGAATTCTCATTTACCTGACTTCCTTTACTCTTTATTTTTTCTAATATATTCCACTAATGCTAAAATTGGCAAGTGAATTTTGTGGTGGTTTTAGCTAAAAAAACATCCCTAAATTTATTAGAGATGTTTTTCATAGATATTTTCCTTTATGGGTGAGTGGAAGTGGTTACGAAAATTGAGATATAGGTGATGCATCATACCAAAAAATACGGTAATCCACGCTGCTATTGCTATATATACCATTACTCTAGGAATTAGGGTTAAAAACGGTAAATCTAGAGCTTGGGACAATTGATACGTGCTAGTTGTATACATAGCTAGAGGGAAGGCCATTCCCCAAAATTGTGGGTCATAGGAAAGTGGATAACGATGATAAAGGTGACGCCAAATCATAAGTATAAATAACAACGGAATCCACCAAGTGCCGGTTATCCAGAAAAATAATGTGAAGCCCTTCAAGAAGGGAGTTATTTCAGCAAGAAAGGAAAAGGAATTCGCGTGTAAAATTAATGTAGAACCTGACAAAGTAGTAATGGCAACTGCTCCCATATTAATCCAGTAAGGTGGTGTAAGAGCAGAATGATCTAGCCTTAAAAAGGTAAATCGATAAAAAATGAGTGTAATGATATTTAAATATAACATGCAGCCAAGGAAATACATGCATAAAGTAAAAAATAAAATGATCTCCTTTCCAGAGTCTACTTGTGAAGAGAGTAGGGTACCAAGGATGGAAATGGAATGGGTTGCGACTGCTGCAATCAACCAGGCCCCATTAATTCCTTCAACCATCGTAGGTTTATCCTTTCTTACGGTAACTGCTGAAAAGAAGGTATACATGATTAGTAGCCATAATAGAATGGCCAGTGCCCATAAATAAATGGCAATCGAGTAGTTGTGACCAACAATGATTAGTTGGCTGCCAAATACACAGGTCCCAGCGACTAATGTAAAAAATCCAGGACCAATTGTATGGCTTGTCAAATCAGCTAACATACTAGGAAAATAGAAAAAAATACGTGTAAGAGTTAGTACCCATAAAGAAATATAGGCAATGATATTAATATATAATAATATCTTTGAAATAATTTCCATTCCGAGCAGGTGTGTTCCTATTGATAATGCCCCCGTAGCCATGACTAAGGCAAAATAACCAGGAAAAAGATTGCCTGCTTTTTGTTTTAATAAGGAAAACAATTGCTCACCCCCAAAAATCTAAAAATTTTACCTTTCTTATTTTATCATATTAAAAATAATAAAAAGTTATTGATTAAAGGGATGGATTTTCAAAGAAGGAGAATGACTCCTTTTGTTGAATAAAACAAAGATGTATTCAAACTAAGGAGAAGTGTATGACTCAAAATGGAATCGTTTTAGTGGTTAGTGTATCGATTATTCAAAATAATGAAGTGTTGATAATAAAAGAAAATAAATCAACCGCACGGAATAAGTGGAACTTTCCATCAGGAAGAATAGAACAAGGTGAAGATATTCTGGTTGCTGCCCGTCGTGAAGTGAAGGAAGAAACAGGATTTGATGTTAAGTTAGTAAAATCAACCGGAGTATACAATTTTACTAGTAATACCAATCATCAAGTTGTTTTATTCCATTTTATTGCTGAAATTACCGGGGGATCATTAACAATGGACGAGACTGAAATCATAGACAGCAAGTGGATTGCCTTAAATGAACTAAATGAATTAGAAAATGAGGAATTACGCGATGCAACCGTTATCAAACAAATAATGGACGCCTTAATAAATCAAAGAACCTATCCAATAACTTTCTTTAGGGAGCAATTAATATAATAGAAAAATATCAAACTTTAGGAGAGTACACATGAAACAATTATCATTAGTGGATTTTAAAGAGTTTTTAGTAGAATATCGAGCTTCTTGGAACAGTCTGGATGCAAGAAGAATTGCAAGTCACTCTTCTAAGGATTTGAAGGTTAGATGGGCGAATCCTGAATCAAGTATTGCGGACTGGGGCTACGAAGAGGCTAAAGAAGGATGGAAACAAGCATATAAAATGTATGAGGGGAGAAATCCCCAATGGTCCTTTGATGATGTTCTAATTGAAATGAATCAACAGCAAGAAGGTGTTGCAATTTTTTGGGTGAGGTTCTCACTTGATGGACAAATGCTTCAAAATAAATTACTTTTTGTTGAGACCTTCCGTCAAGAAAATGGGGAATGGAAGAAAATTAGAGAATTTGTTGAAAATAGTTTTGACAACCTTCAAGTTTCTCAGGAAAATTAATAATAACAAGGGTTTGAAAGGGGGGATTGCATCTAAATCACCCTCTTTTTAATATGTTTCATACTTACAAAATTATCTTGCTTTTCGGTATAATTTTGCTATTCCGCCTATTGTGTAAGCGCTTTTATGTGAAGTGATTCACATGTATAATAAGAGTATAACTTGTTCATCAACCATACATGGGAGGAACTAACGATGCTTACTGAATTTTTGTTTGAATTAAAAAACTGGTGGTTTGGAGAAACGATTGACGAGTTTGATGAATTTGAACGTATTGAATCCAAGCATACAAGAGTACACCATGATGAAGATATTTACGAAATTATTCGTGTCCATTAATCTGTCATTATAGATTAAAGATTTGAAAACCCTAGAGGAATATTCTAGGGTTTTCTTTGTATAAACAATTGACATTATCTTTCTACTTCAATATGCTGATAACCGCCTTGGGTTGCATACACTTCATACCATTTATATGTTGGCGTTTTGAACCACTCCAACTGTGGCAAATAAACCAGGTATCTGATATTACCTTCAGCATCAACGATTGATTTAAATACTTTAACCGTTCCAAATCCAAACGTTTGATCCATGTAACCTTGCATGCCATCTCTTACCGCACTCTTTTTTTCTTCCATTTCTTTCTTATGTAGATCCATTAACCCACCAACAAAAATACTTACAAAAACCAAAGTAATGGCGATTAAAACGAAAATCAATAAATTTAACAAAATAGTAACCTCCTTTCTTTCAACGAATACATATCGATTGTACAATCGTTAGGGAAAGTAAGGTGTGATGCAAATAACAAGTGCAGTTATCTTTTTGAACATTTAGTGAAGATTAGGTGGAGAAGGGATTTCTCCCTTCACCGTTTTCATTTAGTCCCATATCAAAGGCCGGTCAATATGTAACATTCTTAAATATTGTAAAAGTTGACCTGTATGGACTGCATCATGATATGATTTCCGTTCTAACGTATCTCCCAGAGTTCTACTAATTGGTTTATGTGGCCAGTTAATATATTTTGTTCCAAGATCATTAATATTTAGAGAAGATACATAGTTTATAAATTCCTCATAATATACCGAAGCTCTGTCTACTTCATCTTGAAGATTCGTATAAGGTTCTTCCCATAAATCACTTTGTTCTTCTTCTGTTGGTAATCTATTATCCTTTAAAATCCTTAACCAGGAAAAATCATGTAGCAACACATGACGAATGGTTTCTCCAACTGATAAAGCGTCTTTATCAGGTCGCCAGGTAAGTAATTCATCCGGAAAAGCAGCAGAAGTGATTAAGAAACGACGTCTGCATTCTTTATAGTCTAGTAAAAATAATTCAAGTGAATTCATCGTAATTCCCCCTTTGGTAAGTCTCCTATTTATTGTAAATGATGAATAAAACGATTATCATCGAAGTATGGATTACATTTTTTGGAGGTATAAACATGAATTTTGATCCGCTAGTTTCAGAAGTAGCCACAATCATTAGTGACCAATCACGATCAACGATGTTATTAACTTTATTGGATGGAAGAAAATATACAGTTTCAGAGTTGGCAATGGCTTCAAAAATAACTCCTCAAACAGCAAGCTTCCATTTGTCTAAAATGATGGACAAAGGTTTTGTAATATCAGAAAAACTGGGTAGACATAAATACTTTTCGCTTTCCAATGCTGAAGTAGCTAAGGTATTGGAATCTTTACTGTGTTTAACACCAGAAAGAAAACCAAACTCATTTAGAGAAGTATCGAGAAATAAAGAAATACATCTTGCGAGAACTTGTTATGATCATCTAGCTGGTTCGTTAGGGGTTGGAGTAACTAATTCACTATTAACTAATAATTTTATATGTGATACGGGTGAGCAGGATTTCGAGTTAACTCCACAAGGGGAAAGTTTTTTAACTACACTAGGAATAGATATTCAACATAATAGGAAAAAAAGACGTTCGTTTTCATGTAAGTGTCTTGATTGGAGTGAAAGAAGATTTCATTTAGCAGGCTCTCTTGGGAATGCAATTTTATTATTCACACTCGAAAATAATTGGATTGAGCGAATGCCTTCAACTCGAGCACTTAAGATAACGAATAAGGGACGAGAAGGGTTTGAGGAAGTTTTTGGATTTAGTATTGATTCATGACAGAATCGTCGGGTGTCAGACTAATGGATATTAGGCAATATTTAAATACTACTTTACCGGAGTGTGTACAATGAAATTCTTATTTAAGAATAGAATTAAACAAATAGTAATTATTCAGTTACTTTTGTTAATCCCAATCTTTATCATTGGTATCCTTGTTTTTAGAGTTAAAGAAGGAGTCGATTTTTTCTATCTAGGAATTTTTCAGGGTATTGTTGCATTATATTGGTTTTTAACAGGAATTGAAAATTTTATCTTGAAAAAGAGAGGTTTTTCACTAATTTTCTTTATTTTAGGAGTAATGTTTATCCTATTATCTTTAGAAACTTTTCATATATTAAACATAAAAAAATAGTTATAGAATTAACAATAAAAGAAGAACGGACTATAAAAATGACACAAAAACAAGCAAACCTGATTCTCGCTTCTGTCTCTATGGGGTGGGGGACATCTTATCTTTTCATGAAGCTTTGTGTGGATACCATTTCTCCATTAACTATTATTGCTTTACGATTTGGCATTGCTTTTATTGTAATGATGGTAATCTTCTATCAAAAAGTAATTCTAATAGATGCTAAAACATTGAAATACAGTGCGATTGTTGGAGCTGTCCTATGCAGTATTTTTATCGCATTATTGTTTGGGATGAAAAATACTACTGCTTCTTCAGCTGGTTTTTTGACTAGCACTACTGTTATCTTAGTTCCGATTCTTCAGACATTCATTACACGGAAATTGCCCAGTAAGAAAATTTTTCTTGGCGTTTTGGTTGTTACAAGTGGCTTAGCGCTCCTTACTATTAGGGATGATTTAACTTTTGCGTTTAGCTCGCTATTTTGTTTAATTGCCGCCTTTCTTTATGCGGTTCACATTATAATTACAAATCACTTTGCTCGAGTGGTAGATACCTTGAAACTTGGGATTTATCAACTTGGATTTGCTGCACTATATGGAACCATTGGCTCATATATTTTTGAATCACCTGTATTACCAAAAGGAGTAACTCATTGGTCTGCAATACTTGGTTTAGCACTTATTAGCTCTGCTTATGGTTTTGTTATGCAGCCAATTGCACAAAAGTACACGACACCAGAAACCACGGGCTTTCTTTTTTCTCTCGAACCGATTTTTTCAGCCATATTTGCATTCATCTTTCTACATGAAAATATGGGGCTACAAGGTTATGTTGGTTCTTTGCTTATTTTAGCAGGCGTATTCATAGCAAACGCCAGATTTAAGAAACAACAAAAATTTAGGATTAGTAAAGGAAAGGGCAGATTGAAGGAAGGAAAATTTTAAAATTTTTATAAAAACAGCGGTTCCCTAAGCTGAATAATGTTTACGCATTGTGAATATTACATTACAATGAGTCATTCAAATGAAAGAGGGATTTATTTGAAAATATTAATTACAGGTTCAACAGGAGTGTTGGGTACCGCTTTAATAAATCAATTAACAAGTCGTCATTATGATGTAAAACTAACATCAAGAAGAAAACCTGAAACCACCGGACATTTTGAATGGGTTTATAGCGATCTTTTGACTGGGGATGGATTAGAAGAAGCAGTAAAAGATGTAGAGGTAGTAATTCACGCAGCAACAAGTCCCTTGAAAAATTCAAGACTCATAGATGTTTCAGGTTTAGAAAATTTTTTAACTAAGCTTGAGCACATCAAACATTTTATTTATCCCTCAATTGTGGGAATTGAAGAAATACCATTTAAATATTACAAACTGAAATGCGAAGCTGAAGACCTATTAAAGAACAGTTCTATTCCTTATACAATAGTTAGGGCAACTCAATTCCACGGCTTTGTTGATCATTTCCTTTTATCGAAACCTATTTTTAAAAGATATATCATTCCTGGAAGCATTAAATTTCAAAGTGTGGACGTAGGTGATTTCGCCAATCATTTAATAGGATTAATAGAAAAAGGTCCTCAGGGAAGAGTAGATGACTTTGGTGGTCCAGAGATCATGTCTTTAAGGGAGATGGCAAATCTCAAAATTAATGTAAATAATGAGCCAAATAAAATTGTAAGCTTTTCTTTGCCTGGGAAGCTTTATAAATCTCTATTAGATGGAAAAAATACAAACAAAATGGGACAAATAGGAAGAGTTACTTTTGAAGAGTATCTAAGTAAAAAGTTGAACTGAGTTTTTTTAGTTTTCTCTAACTACTTTCCCTTCGTTTTAACCACTGATAAAACTTGACGTGCAGAATTAAAAATAGGTAATAAATAATTGGATATATAATAAAGGAATTGAATAGGTTCCAATGGATATGCCAAAGAATACCTAATTTTATTGTCATCCATTCAAAGGCCGTAGAAAAAACGGACCATCCCATAATATAAAAAAATTTCTTCAATTTTGACGATTTATAAGGATACCAGTTAATTATTATTACAATTACTGCTGGATAGATCCCCCACTTAACTAATAGTGAAGGGAAATCCGCAGTATCCACTGAAAAAAATCCCCATGCCTTAAAAAAGAACGTTGCATACGAATCAAAATATTGTTGAATACACAATGCAAAAAAAATTGTTGAATAGATTACAGTTCTTGGTAACCTTTTTCTCGTTTTTATTGCTACTATATTAAAAATCAAAATCGAGATGATTAAAAAGATCCATTTCCAATAATTGTGTTCAATGGACATATTGATCACCTCTTGTCTCATTTGGTCTGATTACTCATATGTATTCATTTTCTATCTTTCGATTTTAATAAAAAAATATACAAAATAGTTCAATTAGTTCCGAGTATTCTAATCATGGCAAATAGTAAAAAGAATAAACAAATGTTTCATTCCTCGGATCGGTGGGTAGTTAAGTAAGGACTACTCATTCTAAGGAGGAATTTCAAATGTATGAACATGAAAAGCACTTGGTGGGAGTTTATGATACTGAGCAAGAGGCTATAAAGGCGGTAGAAGACTTAAAAAGACAGGGGTATGCTACAGAAGATATCTCAGTTATTGGAGCGAACAATGACATAGTAAACGAAATAAATGACGCGACTGGGACCAAGACTGAAGATGATTTACTTGCAGGAGCAGCAACAGGTGGAGCACTTGGTGGACTCGTCGGATTGCTCGCAGGTGTTGGCGCACTCGCCATACCAGGAATTGGACCATTCGTAGCTGCTGGACCAATAGCAGCAACTTTGACTGGTGCAGCAGTCGGCGCAGGAGTTGGTGGGTTGGCTGGAGCTTTAGTTGGTATGGGCTTCGATGAAGATGAGGCGGATCGTTATGAAGGTTACGTTAAAGAAGGTAAAATTCTTGTCCTTGTAGAACGCCGAATAACCAGCGTTGGAGATGGCCAGTTAGATACGATTGATGAGGATAACCTAACAGGAAGATCAATGACAACAAATGAACCATCAAATGCTGTGCTGACTTCTGGAAATCCAAATGATCCACGCTTAAGATAAATTTAAAAATTTAAAAGAAAGAGTACCCTTACGGTTTTATATTGGGTACTCTTTCTTTTGTAACCACTTTTCTTTCTTGTACCAGTGATGCTTATATTTTATCTTAAGAGCTCGAACTATTCGAAGTTGACTCAGGTTCT
>NZ_JBCNAC010000187.1:0-18185 GCF_050477885.1 Neobacillus rhizosphaerae | reverse complement strand
CGGTAGGTATAAAAAAAGTGGAAAATTAGGCTTTGATTAAAATGATAGTTTTTTGCCCTGTTGAATGGAGCGGAAGGTGCGAAGACTCCTGTGGGAGTACGGGTCAGGGGAGACCCCGCAGGCGCAAGCGCCGAGGAGGCTCGCCGAAACGCCCACGGAAAGCGAAGCACCTGGAGCGGAAATCAACGGACTGGTTTAAAAAAGCATTTTATCTAGGACGTTCTTTACATTTACATAACAATCTTTTATCATTTGCTTTCTTTCTTCAATTTTTATAGTAATATAGGTATGCGATTAGGTGTTAAATAGTTAATGAGGTGGAAAAGATGAGAATAGCAGTAAGCGGTGGAGGGACTGGCGGTCATATATATCCGGCTCTCGCACTAATTAGAGAAATTCAAAAAGAGAACAAAGACGCAGAGTTTCTATACATAGGTACAACTAATGGCTTAGAAAGTAAAATTGTTCCTAGAGAAAATATAGCATTCCAATCGATTCATATAACTGGTTTTAAACGTAAGCTGTCTTTCGAAAATGTAAAAACAATTTATAGATTCTTAAAAGGTGTGCAAGATAGTAAAAAAATTTTAAAAGCTTTTAAGCCGGACATTGTAATCGGTACAGGAGGTTACGTGTGCGGCCCAGTCGTTTATGCTGCCGCTAAACTTCGTATACCCACGATTATTCATGAACAAAATAGCGTGCCAGGCCTGACAAATAAATTTTTAAGCAGATATGTAAATAAAATTGCAATCTGTTTTGAGGAGGCAAAGGATTATTTTCCTCAGAATAAGATTGCATTTACCGGAAATCCTCGAGCGTCAGAGGTCGTTGGTCAGGATGGAATTCGAGGCAGACTCTCTGTTGGTCTTAGCACGACAAAGCCTGCTGTATTAATTTTTGGTGGAAGCCGAGGCGCCCGTCCAATAAATGAAGCGGTAGTTAAAGCCTTACCTGAGTTTGCGGAAAAAATGTATCAAGTTCTTTATGTAACGGGTGATGTACATTTTGAGGATGTAAAAAAGGAAGTAGAGTTGGTTGGAAATCCCAAAAATGTGGTGATCAAACCTTTTATTCATAACATGCCAGAGGTTCTTGCAGGTATTGATTTAGTTGTCTCGAGAGCGGGAGCTACAACATTAGCGGAATTAACCTCCCTTGGAATTCCAAGTATTCTTATTCCAAGTCCATATGTCACAAACAATCATCAAGAAAAGAACGCTAGATCCTTAAGTGATCATGGGGCGGCAGAATTATTGTTAGAAAAAGGTTTGACAAGTAAAAGTCTTGTAACCCACATTGACCGTATACTATTAGATAATGAGAATTTAACTGAAATGAAAGCAAAAGCTAAAAAAATGGGGGTACCAGATTCAGCAAGCAAGTTATACTCACTAATGAAAGAGCTTGTGGAGAGGAATCAAAAGTAGCCCAATTTACTTTATTGCATAAACTGAACTATTAGCATCTTGGAAAGTTAGGTGGTAAAAATGGACGAAATAATAAAAGAATTACAGACGCTAAATATTGGGAAGGTGAAGGAAAATGAACTCCTAGCCAACCATACCACTATGAAAATTGGAGGTCCAGCAGACCTTTTAATTGAACCTTCGTCAGTTGAAAATGTAAAAAAAGTAATGTCTGTTATTAATAAACATAGATTAAATTGGCGAGCGATTGGTCGAGGATCCAATCTTCTTGTATCTGATAAAGGTATTGAAGGAGTCGTAATCAAATTAAGCTCGGGACTAGACCGACTAGAGATCGACGGAACAACAATTACTGTCGGTGGAGGTCATTCACTTGTAAGTTTAGCAACACTTATCAGTAAAAAAGGTTTAACAGGACTAGAGTTTGCTAGTGGTATACCAGGATCGGTTGGTGGAGCAGTTTATATGAACGCTGGTGCACATGGATCAGACATTAGTAAGATCCTAACTAGGGCTCATGTTTTATTTGAAGATGGGGCTATGGAATGGCTGTCAAATGAAGAAATGAAGTTTTCCTATAGGACCTCTGTATTACAGAACAAACGACCAGGTATTGTGGTTGAGGCTGTTTTTGATCTTGCAGCAGGCGATAGGGCAGCCATTGTGGCACAAATGCAAAAAAACAAGGATTATCGAAAAGAAACACAACCATGGAATTTCCCTTGTGCCGGAAGTATTTTTCGAAATCCACTCCCTAACTATGCAGGAAAACTTATTGAAACGGCCGGTCTAAAGGGATTTAGCATTGGTGGAGCAAAAATTTCTGAAATGCACGGTAACTTTATTGTGAATGCAGGGAACGCCACTGCCGCAGATGTCTTAGCCTTGATTCAGCATATTAAGGATACGATCTTTAATCTCTACGGAGTAAAAATGGAAACAGAGGTTGAAATAATCGGACGTAAATAATCCTTGTATTTATTGTAAGAAATCTCTTACTAATGACAAATATTGTGTTATAATTACTGATAATATTACAGGTGAAACTAGGAAGAAAATGAATGACGGCATGAGTTTTCGTGCCGTTGTTTCACTTTCTGTAGAAACGTTAGTCGAACATATGGGACATGCTTTATGGTGTAGGGCAACGAGCGTACCCAGGCGCTTGCGCTTTTCTTATTGGAGGAATTATGAATGGAAAATGGTAAAATTGTTGCTCTAGAGGATCGTATTCCTAAGTTAAAGGAGCAAAGACGGCGAAAAGCAAACAAAAGGCTGGTGCTCCTGCTATTTTTGTTTTTTACAATGATAGTCATTATCGCTTATACACAATCCCCATTAAGCCATGTAAAGACAATTAGGATAGAAGGCAATGAAGTTTATACTGACTCAGAAATAATTAGCAAAAGTGGTATATCTAAAACTACGAATATATGGAAAGTCAAGAAGAGTGAGGTTTCCTCGAGATTACAGGGCTTATCCGAGATAAAAAAGGCAGAAATAAAGATTCATTGGCCAAACACAGTTCAAATTCAAGTAAGAGAACATAAAAGAATAGCGTATCTTAAACAGGAATCAAACTATTATCCAGTTATGGAAAATGGTAAAATTTTGAAAGATAGAAAAGAGGAAAAAATCCCAGTCAATTCTCCAATTCTTTTCGAATTCAAAGAAGGGGCAGCCCTAAACGAAATGGTAAAAGAGTTAGAAAATCTCCCAAGTGAAATTTTAAACTCCATTTCTGAAATTCATTATTCTCCGAAAAAAACAGACCAGTATCACATTTCCTTGTTTATGAATGATGGCTTTGAGGTAAGTGCAACTCTCAGAAGTTTTTCGGAAAAAATGGTGCATTATCCCTCAATCATTAGTCAATTAGATCCTAATAAAAAAGGGATAATTGATTTAGAAGTAGGCTCGTATTTTAAGGCCTTTGAACCAGAAGTGGAGGAAAAACAAGTTGAAGAGAATTAAGGTAAGGGGTAAACACGTTATCTTGTCCCTTGTCTGCCTTGTTTTGGGGTTTATGATTGCCTTTTCTTATCATTTGACACAAATGGAGAATCAAAAAGAAAAGCCTAGCTTGTCAGGCAAACAATATGAAAAAACTCTTGGATTAAGAAATCAATTGATCGCCCAGGAAGAGACAAATCGCAAGCTTCAAAAGGAGCTAAACAAAAAACAGGACAAGGTATTAAAAAACGAGAAGGATCTTGCTAAAGAAACACAAGTATTTTTAAACTTGGCAGAAGATGCAGAAAAATACAGGATGTACCTCGGTAAAGTCAAGGTAAAAGGAAAAGGCGTTAAGATTACTTTGACGGATGGTGCTTATGATCCGAAGGAAGATAATGTGAACAATTATCTTGTTCATGAACACCATGTTTTTAAGGTTATAAATGAATTATATATTTCCGGGGCAGCGGCGATTGCTATTAACGGACAGAGGTTAACAAGTCATTCTTACATTGTTTGCAATGGACCTGTCATTACTGTTGATGGAGTCCCACACCCCGCACCATTTGTCATTACAGCTATTGGTGACCCAGAAGTTTTAACTTCATCATTAAACCTGACAGGGGGAGTAAAAGACCAACTGGTAAATGATAATTTGGTTTTTTCCTTGGAAAAAGATGATGAAATCGTATTGAACCCAATTTTAGGAAGTTAAGTAGAGGGTCAAAGTATGTCCACATAAGGATTAATTTAAAAGGTTAGGTGAAAAAAGTGGACAAGCCGAAGAATTTCAGTTTTACGTTAATTGCTGCAGTCGTTGGTTTTATGATTGCTATTCAATTTCAAACCGTGAAGAAGCCTGAAGAACGTGATACAAGGGATATTTGGCAGCTACGTGAGGCATTGCTCAAAGAAAAAGAGCTACAGTCTAACTTATTAAGTGAAATCCGCTCAAATGAAGAAAAACTGTCAGCCTATGAATCTAAGCGGAAACAGAGTAAGGAACAGGCATTACGGGATACACTACAGGAGCTAAAGACGGAGGCAGGCTTAACCGAGGTTTCTGGACCGGGAATCACCTTACATATTGAGCCGGTCATTGAGGATGTACAGCTAGGAACTCCCGTGACAACAACAGTTGTTTCGCCTGAATTGCTAAAAAGACTATTGAATGAACTAAATATGTATGAAGCAAAATATGTTTCCATTGATGGTCAACGAATTATTAATACTACGGTTATAAGGGATATTAATAGGGAAACAAAGATTGATGGCCATACGATTAGGACCCTGCCTGTTGAGGTTAAGGTGGGTGTTGATTCGATGAACAATGCCGAAAAATTATCAAACCAAATGAAGGTTTCAAAAGCTAGAGATGAATTCTTTGCTGAAAGCTTGAGACTCAATGTTTCTTCGCCTAGTCCAAATATTACTGTTCCTGCTTATGAGAATCCAATTAGGATTAAGCATATGGAACCGATAAAGGAAGGAGGCGGTTCCTAATGTGGCTTCCGGTAGTGGGACTTGTGGTTGGGATCATCCTTGGACTGTTAACAGAAATACGTATTCCTGAAGAGTATTCAAATTATTTATCTATTGCTGTATTAGCTGCCTTCGACACACTTTTTGGGGGAATAAGGGCTTACTTGCAAAATATTTATGATGAAAAGGTGTTTGTATCTGGGTTCTTTTTTAATATAATGCTTGCAGCAAGTTTAGCTTTTCTCGGTGTTCATCTTGGTGTAGACTTGTATTTAGCAGCAGTTTTTGCGTTTGGTGTCAGGTTGTTTCAAAATATCGCCGTTATAAGACGAATATTATTGACAAAATGGTCAACAAACAAAGAAAAAATAGAAAAAAATTGATCTTTTTTAAAGGGAAATATGTAGTTGTGACGAATAATTTTATATGATATTACTATGAGAATCTATTAATGAACAAAAATGAATTGTTGTTCTACCCAAGGAGATTAAAAGGAGGTGCCAAAGAATGAACAGCAATGAAATATACGTAAGTCTTGACATCGGTACATCCAGTGTAAAAGTTATCATTGGTGAAATGGTCAATGACTCGGGTAAAGACTCGTTAAATATAATTGGTGTTGGCAATGTGAAATCTGAAGGATTACGTAAGGGGTCTATTGTTGACATGGACGATACCGTTCATTCTATTAAGCGGGCGATTGAGCAGGCAGAAAGAATGATTGGCATGGAGATAAGAGAAGTAGTGGTAGGAATATCAGGTCATAATGTAATGCTTCAGCACTGTCATGGGATTGTTGCTGTTTCCAGCCAAAACCGAGAAATTACGAATGAAGATGTCATTCGTGTCATTGAAGCATCACATGTGGGATCCATTCCACCTGAGAGAGAGAACATTGGTGTTATTCGAAAACAATTTATTTTAGATGGTAAAGATGAAATTAACGATCCGCGTGGGATGATCGGTGTTCGTCTGGAAATGGATGGCACACTTATTACCGGTTCTAAATCAATCATCATAAATACATTACGCTGTGTAGAAAGAGCAGGTCTTGAGATATTAGATATTATTCTCCAGCCGTTAGCTGCAGGAGATTATGCACTATCAAAAGATGAAAAAAATCTAGGTGTTGCCCTCATCGATATTGGCGGCGGTTCTACTACAATCGCTGTGTTCGAGGAAGGATTTTTGAAGGCAACAAGTGTTATTCCTGTTGGCGGTGATTTATTAACTAACGATCTTTCGAAAGTTCTTCATACTTCAACAGAGGATGCAGAAAAAATTAAGGTTAAATATGGACATGCCTTCTACGATATTGCATCTGAAGATGAGTTTTTCAGTGTTCCTATTATTGGCAGTGATCAACATCAACAATTTAACCAGCTCTATTTATCTGAAATTATTGAAGCAAGAATGGAAGAAATTTTTGAACTGATTGTTAATGAACTGAAGCGTCTAGGCGTAACAGAATTACCAGGTGGTTTTGTATTAACAGGTGGAACAGCAAAAATGCAAGGAGTATTGGAGCTCGCACAGGATATGTTCCAAAATCCTGTTCGCCTTGCGGTACCAGACTATATTGGTGTAAGAGAACCTCAATATACAACTGCGGTTGGTTTAATTAAATATGCTTATAAGAATGCTAGATTACCAGGTGGAAACATAGGTAGTACAGGTACATCTTCGGTAGCAGAACCAATCGAAAAAAGAGTACCAAAACAACAACATCAACCTAAAGCAAAAGTAGAAAAACATCCGGAAGAAAAGATGTCATCAAAAGTAAAAAAATTCCTTGGTTACTTTTTCGAATAACGATTCTCGAAAAAGAAAACCGGCGAATTAGGAGGATTTGTCATGTTAGAATTTGATACAAATTTAGATTCTCTTGCAACGATAAAAGTTATCGGAGTTGGTGGCGGTGGAAATAACGCTGTTAACCGAATGATTGAGCATGGCGTTCAAGGTGTAGAATTTATTGCAGTAAACACTGATGCACAGGCTTTAAATCTTTCCAAAGCTGAAGTCAAAATGCAGATTGGTGCGAAGTTGACTCGTGGTCTTGGAGCAGGAGCCAATCCAGAGGTTGGTAAAAAGGCTGCTGAAGAAAGTAAGGAACAACTGGAGGAGGCACTAAGAGGTGCTGATATGGTGTTCGTTACCGCTGGTATGGGTGGAGGTACCGGTACGGGTGCAGCACCAGTTATTGCACAAATTGCGCGTGACCTTGGTGCTTTAACAGTGGGTGTTGTTACACGTCCGTTTACTTTTGAAGGTAAAAAACGCTCTAACCAGGCTTCTGGAGGAATTGGTTCAATGAAAGAAGCGGTTGATACATTAATCGTCATTCCAAATGACCGCCTTCTTGAAATTGTTGATAAAAGTACTCCAATGCTTGAAGCTTTCCGCGAAGCAGACAATGTTCTTCGTCAAGGGGTTCAAGGTATTTCTGATTTGATCGCTGTTCCTGGATTAATCAATTTAGACTTTGCTGACGTAAAAACAATTATGTCAAATAAAGGCTCTGCTTTAATGGGAATTGGTGTCTCAGCAGGAGAAAATCGTGCAGCAGAGGCAGCAAAGAAAGCAATCAGCTCACCATTATTAGAAACCTCTATTGATGGGGCTCAGGGTGTTCTAATGAATATTACTGGGGGAACCAACTTAAGTCTTTATGAGGTACAAGAGGCTGCTGATATTGTTGCAACAGCATCTGACCAAGAAGTGAATATGATTTTCGGTTCAGTAATTAATGAAAACTTAAAAGATGAGATTATTGTAACCGTCATTGCCACTGGTTTTAACGAAGAAGGTTCACAACCAAAAGTAACTCGTCCATCCTTTGGACAAGCTAAACCTGCGGTAGGAACTGTTAAAAGAGAGCATAAACGTGAAGAAGCTCCACAAGAACCAGTTCGTAATACGAATGTAGCCCAGGAAGAGACATTGGATATTCCAACTTTCCTAAGAAATCGCAACCGTAGAAGATAATCTGAAGCGGGAGCACTTTAAAAACCTTAAAAAGCATGGTCCAAAACTTGGACCATGCTTTTTTTGTTAAGGTAATCACGCTTATAATGTGACAAAATCCGTAGGGAATAGTGGAAATTTCTGTTTTTTTGATTACAGAAAGTGACACACTTCAGCCATACAAGTACGTTATACTTTTCCGTAAACAGATAGATTACTCACCTTTTGATAGCTGATAAAGGAGGAAGCTTTATTGACTGTTTATTTAGATGTTATTTGGGCTCTTAATTTGTTCTTTGACAGTCTTCTCCTTTACTTAACTGCTATATTTCTGAAACGAAGAATACATCTTTGGAGGATACTTGCAGGAGGGTTTATTGGTTCGTTGATTATTTTATTGTCGTTTACACCATTAAATGTCTATTCAGGGCATCCAATTTCCAAATTGATTTGTTCCGTTTTTATGGTGTTAATAGCATTTGGATACAAGCGAATGAAATTTTTCCTTAAGGCATTAATGACTCTTTATGTTTCTACGTTTTTAATTGGTGGGGCCTTAACAGGAGCCCATTATTTTATTCAATATGATTCTGAATTAACTACGAAGGTGCTGATGTCGAGTGTAAAGGGTTTTGGTGATCCCGTAAGTTGGCTTTTTGTTCTAATAGGTTTTCCAATCGCCTGGCACTTCTCAAAGAAGAATGTTGAGAGTATGGAAATGACCAAAATTCAATTTGATCAAATAGTCAATGTAAGGTTGAAAATCGAGAATATCAGCTTAGTCTTTAAGGGATTAGTGGATAGTGGAAATCAATTGTATGACCCACTGTCCAAGCTTCCAGTTATGTTTGTATCAATAAAAAATCAACTAGAAGCCCTTCCTGAACCAATTAGAAAAATAACTCTCGATCCTGAACAACTCATTATGGGTATGGAGGAGTTTCCTGCCGAATGGCAAAATCGAATGCGAATTATCCCTTTTAGTGTAGTTGGACAAGAACATCAGCTTATTATTGCTCTTAAACCCGATTCCATTTTATTCGAGCAAAATGGGGCGCAATATTCTTGTGAAAAAGGTCTTGTATCTTTTACCACACAGCAGCTATCTCCTGATGATGCTTTTCAGTGTATTGTTCACCCAAAAATGCTGACAGGGGTCAAACAGTCCGAGGAATCAGTGAAAGTAAGTTAATATTACTATACTCAGAAAAACATAATTTAGAAGGAGGAACATGCATGAAAAAATGGAGACTTCGCTTATCCTACTACTGGTATAAAATCTTAATAAAATTGGGCCTAAAAACGGATGAAGTTTTTTATATTGGCGGAAGCGAAGCATTGCCGCCTCCTTTAAGTAAAGATGAAGAAGAAATGTTATTAAGTAAACTTCCTGGTGGAGATAAGGCTGCGAGATCTATGCTAATTGAAAGGAACCTCCGTCTAGTTGTTTATATCGCAAGGAAATTTGAAAATACTGGTATTAATATCGAAGACCTAATTAGTATCGGAACGATTGGTTTAATTAAAGCGGTTAATACCTTTAACCCAGAGAAAAAGATTAAACTTGCTACATACGCCTCAAGATGTATTGAAAATGAAATACTCATGTACTTACGTAGAAATAATAAAATCAGGTCTGAAGTATCTTTTGATGAGCCATTAAATATTGATTGGGATGGAAACGAATTATTATTGTCTGATGTTCTTGGAACAGATGAAGACATTATTACGAAGGATTTAGAAGCGAATGTAGATAGAAAATTGCTTACTAAAGCATTACACCAGCTTTCTGATAGGGAAAAGCAAATTATGGAGCTGCGCTTTGGCCTAACAAACGGTGAAGAAAAAACTCAAAAAGATGTTGCAGACATGCTAGGGATTTCACAATCCTACATCTCACGATTGGAAAAAAGAATTATTAAAAGGTTAAGAAAAGAATTCAATAAAATGGTATAAAAATAAAAATTTTTCAAGTTAAAAAACCCTAGAATTTCCTGTTTAAATTGCAATTTTCGACAAATATGCACATGTCCTGGCTCATGGACATGTGCATATTTTTCCTTCTCAAGGAGATACTGTTTTTTGTACAGCAGCTCCTGTGAGGAGGGAAAAGGATTGACTCGAAATAAAGTTGAAATTTGCGGTGTAGATACATCTAAACTTCCTGTGTTAAAGAACGAAGAAATGAGAATACTCTTCAAGCAAATGCAAGAGGGCGATATTAGCGCCAGAGAAAAGCTTGTTAACGGAAACTTACGACTCGTATTAAGTGTTATTCAACGGTTTAATAACCGTGGCGAGTTTGTTGACGACTTGTTTCAGGTTGGCTGTATTGGACTAATGAAATCAATTGATAACTTTGATTTAGGTCAAAACGTTAAGTTTTCCACTTATGCCGTACCAATGATTATTGGGGAAATACGAAGGTATTTACGTGATAATAACCCAATTCGTGTATCTCGTTCCTTAAGAGACATTGCCTATAAGGCCCTTCAGGTTAGGGAACGATTAATGAGCGAAACCTCACGTGAACCAACTGCTGAAGAAATCGCAAAGGTCTTAGAAGTACCACATGAAGAAATCGTCTTCGCCTTGGATGCCATTCAAGATCCAGTATCTTTGTTTGAGCCAATATATAATGATGGCGGCGATCCTATCTACGTAATGGACCAGTTAAGCGATGAAAAAAATAAAGATATTCATTGGATTGAAGAAATAGCTTTAAAAGAAGGTATGCGTCGATTAAATGAACGAGAAAAACTAATTTTACGAAAGCGTTTTTTTCAGGGAAAAACGCAAATGGAAGTTGCTGATGAAATTGGGATCTCCCAAGCGCAGGTTTCACGTTTAGAGAAAGCTGCCATTCGACAAATGAATAAGAATATTCAAAGTTAAAGCTGTCCTTTGGGGCAGCTTTATTTTTGCTTTTTAAAATAAAATCTCCCACGTACACATATATTCTTTATAGTAATAAAACTGGGAGTGGTGTATGTGGTCAAGATTTCCGAATTCCAGATAAAAGATGTCGTAAATGTATCAGATGGTAAAAGGCTTGGTAATATTGGTGATATTGAGATTAATCTAACGACCGGTAAAATTGAAGCTGTTGTGATTTCAGGCAGTGGAAGAGTACTTGGCTTTTTTGGGAAAGATGAAGATATTGTTATTCCATGGAGAAATATTATTAAAATTGGTCAGGATGTTATTTTGGTCAGATATAAAGGAATAGAAGAGAAAATAGCGGAAGAAACAGAGGTTTGACCTTATGTTTTTGCGGTGACCAATTTTTCTTTTCATGGTAAACTAAAGAAAAACATTTGAGGTATTGTAATGGAACCCTTTGTTTTAAAAAATCAATCCTATTTAACAATTGATAGCTGGATACAACAATTTCCTGGACTGAAAGCTGGGATTACAACTAAACTCGGGGGAACAAGCGAAAGCTATTTCGAATCGCTCAACCTTGGTTTTCATGTGGGTGATGATGTTAACGATGTATGCCAGAATAGACATAAAGTAGCTGAACAATTAGAGTTCCCTCTACACAATTGGGTGGGTGCGGAACAAACTCATGATATTATTCTTAGGAAGATTTCTATAGCGGACCGTGGTAAGGGTTCCAACTCCTATGAACATTCGTTTAAAGGCACGGATGGTTTTTATACAAATGAAGAGGGCATTTTATTAACTCTTTGCTTTGCTGACTGTGTCCCTCTTTTTTTTATTGCCCCTGAACAGAGGATGATTGGCACCGCTCATGCTGGTTGGAAAGGGACAGTTGGCCAAATTGCTAAAGAGATGATTACAGCTTGGGGAAAAGAAGGGGTCAAGCCTAAACAGATTTTTGTAGCAATAGGTCCATCTATTTGTGAAAAGTGTTATATTGTAGATGAACGAATTATTAAGCTAGTAGAAAATACACTAGAAGGCAGTGGAAGTTTACCCTATAATTTAGTGGCAGAAGGGCAGTTTTCCTTAGATTTACGTGAAGTAAACAGGCAAATCCTTTTGAAATCAGGTGTTCCAGATAAAAATATTCTTCTTACAAGGTATTGCACTAGTTGTAATCAAGAAGAGTTTTTCTCTCACCGCCGTGACCAAGGAAAAACAGGCAGAATGTTAAGCTTTATTGGTTGGAAGGAGACAGCAGATCGTTTATGAGAGTAGCAGATAATTTAATTCAAATTCAACAGCAAATAAATGAAGCATGTCTAAAAGGAAACCGGAATCCTGCTGATGTAAAATTGATTGCAGTAACTAAATATGTAAGTATAGAACGTGCTCAAGAAGCCCTAGAAGCAGGTGTTATTCATCTAGGTGAAAATCGTGATGAAGGACTGCTTGCTAAATGGGAAGTATTAAAGGACAAGCCTAGCTGGCACTTTATTGGGTCTTTGCAAAAGAGAAAAGTAAAAAACATCATCGATAAAGTGGAATATATCCATTCCTTAGACCGATTATCACTTGCAGAAGAAATCAACATAAGAGCGAAACAAAAGATAAAATGTCTAGTTCAGGTAAATATTTCTGGTGAAGAGTCTAAACACGGACTAACTTCAGAAGAAGCCGTTGTTTTTATTGAGTCGCTTCGTCCATATGAAAATATCAGTGTCGAAGGTCTAATGACAATGGCCCCATTCACAAAAGAGGAACATGTTATCCGTGATTGTTTCCGCAAACTAAGAGAACTTCGCGATCAAGTACAAGCTTTACATTTTTCTTTTGCACCTTGTACAGAGCTATCAATGGGAATGTCCAATGATTTTCAGATAGCAATTGAAGAGGGAGCAACAATGGTTAGAATAGGAACAGCACTTGTCGGTGATGAAGGTTAGGAGAGAAAAAAATGACGATAAAATCAAAACTTAAAACATTTTTCTTTTTAGATGACGGATATGATGATAACGATGACGAGTATGTAGACAAAGTGGAGCCAATTAAACAAAAGCAGCAACAGCCTGTAAAATCTCAAAATGTGGTTAGCCTGCAAAGTGTTCAAAAAACAGTTACTCCTACAAAGGGCTCTAAGGTAATTTTATTGGAACCACGTACATACTCTGAGTCCACTGAAATTGCTGACCATTTAAAAAGTAGGCGTGCTGTTGTAGTCAATCTACAGCGGATTGATAATGAACAGGGCCGACAAATTATTGATTTTCTAAGTGGAGTTGTATATGCCATTGGTGGGGACATCCAAAAAATTGGCATGAGTATTTTTTTATGTACTCCTGATAACGTAGAAGTTTCAGGGAATATATCTGACCTTATACAGGACCCAGATAACCAAAGTGCGAGGTGGTAATGTAAATGGCATTTGTTTTTGGTCTTTTACAACAAATAATTCAACTATATTCGTGGGCATTAATCATTTACATCTTAATGTCATGGTTTCCAAATGCAAGAGAGACAAGTATAGGTCGGATATTAGCGAGAATTTGTGAACCCTATCTTGAGCCCTTCAGAAAAATCATTCCACCTATTGGTATGATGGATATCTCTCCAATCGTTGCATTTCTAGTTCTAAACTTTGCCACTAAGGGACTACATAGTGTTTATCTGTGGCTTGTTTAAATTTTGATACTAGGTTGTGTTTTCATAAATGAACATTTATCAGCATTTTCGACCAGAAGAACGGGACTATATTGACCAAGTATTACATTGGAAAGACCAGGTCGAATCACAGTACGCCCCTAAGCTTACTGATTTCCTTGACCCGAGGGAACAACATATTCTGAATCTTATAATTGGTGAAAATAATGATGTGAAGGTTCAGCTTTTTGGTGGAAGTCTTGAGGGTGAGCGGAAAAGAGCATTTATCTACCCAGATTATTTGACGGTTATGGAAGAGGATTTTCAGATAAGCCTTTTTGAGGTCCATTATCCTACCAAGTTTGTCACTCTTGAACACAGACAGGTCTTGGGGACACTTATGTCTTTAGGACTTAAGCGAGGAAAATTTGGAGACATTCTCATGAAGGATGGCCAGGTTCAATTTTTTGCTGCAAAGGAAATAAGTACGTATATCCAAAATAATATTGAATCCATTGGCAAGGCTGGAGTAAGATTAGTTGAAACAACGATCAACAATCAAATCTCCGCGAAGGAGTTATGGGAAGAAAATGATCTAACTGTATCTTCATTGCGACTGGATACCGTTATTTCTGGTATTTATCATCTATCTAGGCAAAAATCGCAAACCTTTATACAACAAGGGCTTGTAAAAGTGAATTGGACACTTATTGAAAATCCTTCCTTTGATTGTGAAGAAGGTGATATGATTTCAGTCCGTGGATATGGTAGGACGAAAATTATCAGAATTGACGGAAAGACCAAAAAAGATAAATGGCGAATGATTGTCGGAAAGCAAAAATAATTCAATTTTAAAGCAGGAATTTCGAAAAATATGTCGAATATTTGCTAATACATATAGATGTAGAGATTGTATGGAGGTGGCATCAATGCCGTTAACGCCGTTAGATATTCATAATAAAGAGTTTAATAAAGGTTTTCGCGGATATGACGAAGATGAAGTAAATGAATTTCTTGATCAGGTCATTAAGGATTATGAATTAGTCTTAAGAGAGAAAAAGGAAATGGAAGAACGCTTAAATGAAATGAAAGACCGTCTTGGCCATTTTGTGAACATAGAAGAAACCTTAAATAAGTCCATTATTATTGCCCAAGAAGCGGGTGAAGAAGTTAAGCGCAATGCTCAAAAAGAAGCAAAGCTAATCATTAAAGAGGCTGAAAAAAACGCGGATCGAATTGTTAATGAGTCCCTTTCTAAGGCTAGAAAAATTGCGCTTGAAATTGAGGATTTAAAGAAACAATCAAAGGTTTTCCGTACGCGTTTTAAAATGTTGATTGAGGCACAGCTTGATATGTTGAATACGGATGATTGGGATCATTTATTAGAGTATGAAGTAGATGCAACAGAATTAAAAATACATGAAGAAGAAGATTCATTAGCTTGACGGATTCGGATTTTTTAGCATATAATTTTTAGATAGAGTATAGATTGGCAATGACGATGAAAGGGACAGTACAATTTTTCATTGGCTTAGATAGCGAGTCGGGGATGGTGTAAGCCCGGTAAGGCTGAAAAATTGGAAGATCGCCCTAGAGTTCCGGACCGAACCCTATTTAGTTGGGCAGTAGGCTCAGGCGTGTTATTCACGTTACGAATGCTTAAGAGGATAGTACGTACCGGTATTATCTATCAGGGTGGTACCGCGGGAATAAAAACCTTCTCGTCCCTATTTTGGGATGAGAGGGTTTTTTTATTTGTCTATTGGCTATTCTGTTATATGAAGAGGATATCAGGAGGAAGAAAAAATGGAATATAAAGATACGTTATTAATGCCGCAAACTGAGTTTCCAATGCGGGGTAATCTTCCCCAAAGAGAGCCTGAGATTCAGGCTAAATGGGAAGAAATGAAGATCTATCAGATGGTGCAGGAACGAACAAAAGGCCGTCCAATGTTTGTATTACATGATGGACCTCCATATGCTAACGGAGATATTCATATGGGTCATGCACTTAATAAAATTTTAAAAGATATGATTGTTCGTTATAAATCAATGAGTGGTTATCATGCTCCTTACGTACCTGGTTGGGATACACATGGTCTGCCAATTGAGCAGGCATTAACAAATAAGGGTGTAAAGCGAAAGGAAATGACAGTTGCGGAATTCCGTCAGCTATGTACTAAATATGCACTTGAACAAGTGGATAATCAACGTACCCAATTTAAGCGCCTTGGTGTTCGTGGCGACTGGGAGAATCCATATATTACGCTAAAACCTGAATATGAAGCGCAACAAATTAAAGTGTTTGGCGACATGGCGAAAAAAGGATATATCTACAAAGGTAAAAAACCTGTTTATTGGTCACCATCAAGTGAATCGGCTTTAGCTGAAGCTGAGATTGAATATCAAGATAAGCGTTCTGCATCCATCTATGTTGGATTTAAGGTGAAAGATGGCAAAGGTGTACTAGAAACTGATACACAAATTGTCATCTGGACTACTACACCATGGACGATTCCAGCAAATCTTGGAATTTCCGTGCATCCTGACTTAACCTACGTGGTGGTAGCAGCAAATGGAAATAAGTACCTTGTGGCTGAAGCTCTTTTAGAGGCAGTTTCAAAAGAAATTGGCTGGGAAGAAACTACGGTTGTTCAAAAAGTGAAGGGTGCTGAATTAGAATATATTGTCGCAGCACACCCATTATATGACCGTGATTCGTTAGTGATGTTAGGCGAACACGTGACTACTGATGCAGGTACTGGCTGTGTTCATACCGCTCCTGGACATGGGGAAGATGACTTTTATGTTGGTCAGAAGTATGGATTAGATGTCCTATGTCCTGTAGATGACAAAGGTGTGATGACAAGTGAAGCACCTGATTTTGAGGGCTTATTTTATGATACTGCTAATAAACCAATTGCGCAGGCTTTAGAAGAAGCAGGTGCACTGTTGAAATTATCATTTATTACTCACTCGTATCCACATGATTGGAGAACAAAGAAGCCAGTAATTTTCCGTGCTACTGCTCAATGGTTCGCTTCTATTAAAGACTTCCGTGAAGATTTGTTAGAAGCGGTTAAGGAAACGAAATGGGTTCCTGCTTGGGGAGAGACACGCCTGTTTAATATGGTTCGTGACCGTGGCGACTGGTGTATTTCTCGTCAGCGAGTTTGGGGCGTACCAATTCCTGTATTCTATGCAGAAAATGGTCAAGAGATTATTACTGACGAAACGATTAACCATGTATCGGAATTATTCCGCGCACATGGATCTAATATTTGGTTTGAAAAAGAAGCGAACGAGTTACTTCCTGATGGCTTTACCCACCCAGGAAGTCCAAATGGAACCTTTACAAAAGAAACTGATATTATGGATGTTTGGTTTGATTCTGGTTCTTCCCATCAAGCGGTTCTTCTAGAGAGAGACGACTTAGTCCGCCCAGCAGACCTTTATTTAGAAGGATCAGACCAATACCGCGGCTGGTTTAACTCATCCCTATCAACAGCAGTTGCTGTAACAGGCAAAGCTCCATATAAAGGAGTCTTGAGCCATGGTTTTGCACTTGATGGTGAAGGTAGAAAAATGAGTAAATCATTAGGTAATGTGGTTGTACCTGCGAAGGTTATGAATCAGTTAGGAGCAGATATTTTACGACTATGGGTTGCCTCTGTTGATTATCAAGCAGATGTTCGTGTTTCCGATGCGATTCTTAAGCAGGTTGCTGAGGTATATCGTAAAATCCGTAATACCTTCCGTTTCTTACTTGGAAACTTAGCTGACTTTAATCCATCAACAGATGCGCTTGCCTACGAAGATTTGCGTGAAGTTGACCAATTTATGCTTGTTAAATTAAATAAACTAATTAAATATGTTCACCATGCTTATGAAAACTATGAGTTTGCAGGTATTTATCATGCTGTAAATAATTTCTGTACTTTAGACTTAAGTTCATTCTACCTAGACTTTGCAAAGGATGTCCTTTATATTGAAGCAGCAGATAATCATGAACGCAGAGCCATTCAAACGGTATTATACGAGTCACTACTTGCGCTAACAAAATTAGTAGCACCTATTCTCTCTCATACAGCTGATGAAGTGTGGAAATTCATCCCTTCAGTCGAAGAAGAAAGTGTTCAATTAACTGACCTTCCTGAATATAAAGAGCTTGCTGGCGCTAAAGCATTAGAGGAAAAATGGACGGCGTTTATGAAGCTTCGTGATAATGTCTTAAAAGCACTAGAAGAGGCTAGAAATCAAAAAGTAATTGGTAAGTCATTGACAGCAAAAATCACTTTATATGTTAATGAAAACTCTAAGGCTCTGTTAGAATCAATCGAAGAAAATATGAAGCAGTTATTTATCGTCTCTGGTTTTGAGGTGGCTGGATCCTACGAGGAAGCCCCTGAAAATGCCCTTAAGTTTGAGGGCGCAGCTATTGTTGTAACAAAAGCTGAGGGAGAAACATGTGAGCGCTGCTGGATTGTAACACCTGAAGTAGGTCAGGATCCAGAGCACAAAACCCTTTGCCCACGATGTGCAGAAGTAGTAAAAGAAAACTATACACACTTAGCTTAATAAAAATGATGATCCCATGCCGAAGCAGGCATGGGGTTTTTTTATGTCCCAATCCAATGGAAAAAAGCCTGCCCGGTAAATAGGGTCCGTTTCTAATGCCCGATCTAAGAGAAAAAGTGCCCGCCCGGTAAATAGAAGAAGTTTCTAATGCCCGAGCAAAGAGAAAAAGTGCCCGCCCGGTAAATAGAGTACGTTTCTAATGCCCGAGCTAAGAGAAAAAGCTCCCGCCCGGTAAATAGAAGA
>NZ_JBCNAC010000186.1:0-14381 GCF_050477885.1 Neobacillus rhizosphaerae | reverse complement strand
CAACGGGGGACTGTCCCCCACCTTCATAAAGACAGACACGCCAATTTTTTTACAGATGGTTAAATAATGCATCAGTGCTAGTAGAACGGAGCCTGTATTCATTCCTATAATCACTCCATTCATTCTCCAATCCTGTGAGGAACCGAGCCATAAGATGAGCCCAAAGGAGATGACAATCGCCCAAACGATGTGTATAAAGGCATCTTTAATCATATCAAGACCGATCATAAAGGCTTGCATGGGCATGATAAAAAAGTGAAATAAGAAATACGGCCAGAGTAATTGCAAAAATACAGCCGATGTATCTGATTTAAAAAATAATGATGTTAATTCAGGAGCAAAAAAATAAAAAATGGTTACTGCTGCGACTCCATAGACAAAAGTAAGCCTCATCACCTGTTGCAGCATTTTTTGTAGAGTAGGATAATCCTTTTGTGAATGGGTTTTTGACACGGCTGGAATTAGGACAATCATTAAAGAATGGGCAATAAAGGCCGGAAAAAAGCCGATCGATACAGCTACGCCCATTAACATCCCAAATTGTTCGGTTGCCTGTATATCAGACATTCCCGAGTATACCAATGCGGCCTTGATGATAAATGGTTGAATTGCTCCGGTGAAAGCAGAAAACAACCGAAGTCCTGTCGTAGGGACGGAAACGGCCATTAGATTCTTCCGTACCACTTTGCGATTGATGTTGGAAAAAGGCTGGCGCTTCAATTGTTGGAATTGAATAATAAACAAGTAGACTAAGTAAAGAAAGACAACAATTTCACTGCCAATCAAAGTACCAATAGCAATTAACAGTGATTCCTGTGAATCAAACTCAAACAAACGGAAGAGGAAAAACAATCCACCAAGTTGGATGACTTTTCTAATAAAGTTAGAGATCGCAATTCTCCCCATTTGCTGTTTACCCATAAAATACCCTCTGGCAACACTAGTAAACGCAATAACAGGAATAAGAATCATCACCAGCCACCGAATATAAGGATGATAGGCATTAAAGACTGGAATAAACGGAAGAACCGCCGCTGTTACCAAAAAAAGAATACTGGTAAACACAACTGTTATGGTAATCGCATGATGCAAAATATTTCGATGGTAGCGCTCTTCTCTTTCAGCAATAAACTTAGAAATGGATACCTGAAGTTCAAAGCTTGATAGTAAAACGATTAAAAAGATGGAAGGCAGGATGGACATATAAAGCCCTAACCCATGTGATCCCAGCTCTCGCGCTAGAATCATATTCACTAGTACTTCAATCCCTTCCCCTAAAAAGGCGGAAGCTGCCAAAAATAAGATCCCTCTATAGTAAATAGCCATACATCGACTCCCCTTTGACCCAATCTTACTTTTAATAACCTATGAGACAAGTTGTAAGATTAGTAGGAGAATTTTATTCGGTATACTAAGAAAAGCGGAAACGCCTTGAACAGCCCCAACAGGCAAATGTTCTTCGGCGGAAAAAGTCGGCCTTTTGACTTTTTTTGCCGAAGGTTATTTGACCCGAGGGGCTATGCGTTGCAGCTAGACACGAAAAAAAAAGGGCGTATGAGCGCCCTTTTAAACTTCTGCAGAAACCATCTGTTTTCCTTCTCTTTTTTTCATAAAAAACACGATAAACATAATGACAATAAGTAAAAATACTTGAGATAGTATGGTTTCCCAGGTTGGATAAAGTCCAATCCAATCCACAAATGGGAATCCTTCCACCGTACTGGTTGGAATCACATTAGATATTTGCAAGGCATGAATACTGATACCAAGTATTTTAAATGCCAAGAAGTAAATTAAAATCGTGGCCGTTTTAAAGAAAAGTCGAATAGGAATCTTGACACTGTACTTAATGATAACAAAGCCGACAATGATTAATATGACGATTGCTAACAAGACCCCGCTTACGAGCTGAATTAAGCTAATATAAGGGGTAATTCCTGTATAGAAGATAATCGTCTCTGCGCCTTCACGAAAGACGGATAGAAAACTTATGAAAGAAAATGAGAGAAGACTTCCTTTTGCGATGGCCTGATGCATTTGTTGATTGATGTACTTGTTCCAATTTCCAATACTCGATTTATCGTGGAGCCAAGCCCCCACTGTCAGCATCATCACTACAGCAACCACACCGGTTAATCCCTCAATATATTCCCTGCTTGATGCAGCGACGATTTGTGAAAAGACGATGTTGATGATAATCGCTAAAACCGCACTAGCTATAATCCCTGCAATAACCCCAGACCAAATCCATTTCTGTTTTGAAGATTGCCCCAGCTTTTTCAAAAAGGCAATTAACGTCGCGACAACGAGTAACCCCTCTAAACCTTCACGTAAAAGAATCAGGGCTGCATCCCATAATGTGTAATTCGTTTTACTAAGTAAAGGGGCAAGGCGGTCACTGATTTCCTTAATAATGTCAGAAGCTTTTTGAACCTTCACTTTTTCAGAATTTAACAGACTAATTGCCGTAGGGATTTTCGTCTCGATATCACTATACAACCCACTGTCCCTCGTCTGAACATCGCCTTCTACCATTGGCCAAATACTTAGAATCTCATTCAGCTGAGAACTCGCACCTTTGTAATCTTTTTGAGAAAGCTGCTTTTCAGCCTTATCCAACAAAGTAGCTACGTCAGTTAGCGAAGTGTCACCCTGGAGTTCCTTTGAAGTCTTTCCAGCTAAAAAGTTCTCCACTTCTTTCGTTAACTGTTCAAGGTTTTCCTTAGCTTTTTCCAGGTCGGCAGGCTCTTGTGTAATCGCGATTCGTAAGAGAGCCATGTATTTTTCAATATTCCCGTATGCGGCAATACTTTCATCATGAACGAGTTTTTCCGAAGCCGTCCACTGGTTTAATATTTTTTGGTATTGACCTTTTAAATTAGCAGTCTCTCCTTTTTCAATAGAACTTTGCATAATGCTAATAAGTGGGAGTAATTGCTTTACCTGCTCTTTTGCTTTTTCTTTATCCTGTGGATTTTGTTCTTGGTCATACAAAACAACGGCACTTGAAAGAGACGAAAGGCTTTTGGCAAGTGTCTCATTATCTACATTGCCTTTGGCTAATAAGCTTTGAACCTCTTTCAATTCTTGGTTCACCTTTTTAGCCTGCTTACTATCTGCCTTCTTCATTCCCTTCCAATCTGCTGCAAATTGTTCCATATTACTAGAAACAACAGCTAACTCTCCATCCTTTGCCTTCATTAAACTATCTCCGATTAGCACGAAAAGCTCATCATGCTCCTCTGCAGCTGACACCGGTTGAATGGTTTGAAATAATATAAAAAGGATCGTTAATAATAACAAAGGCTTTATAGTAAATCGGTGCATACGTCTCTCTCCCTTAAAAAGGAAAAACACTAGTTAAATAGTGTCTCCCCTATAAAACTTCCCTTTTTGACTCCTGGCAAACAGGCAAAAATCGCACTGCCTCGGTGGGATGTATATTCGTTTAATTTATCCATTTTAGCTAGTCTCTGTTGGATAGGGATAAATTGCTTACTTGGCTTTCGCTGAAAACCTAGGAACAACAATCCCGCATCAAAACTACCAGTTTTCTTATCCATTCCATCTGAATACGAATAGGCTCTGCGAAGAATTTGCTGTGATCCATCTCCATGCGATAACCGTACATGTGAATCTGCCGGGATGGATTTTAGATCTACCTTATCAAATTCATTTTTTTTTCCAAATGGGGCGCCACTCACACGATGTCGTCCAAATGTATTTTCCTGTTCCTTTAAGTTGGTTCGGTCCCAAACCTCGATAAACATTTGAATTCGTCTGACAACAAGATAGCTGCCATCCACCAGCCAATCAGGGCCATCACCTGGCTGAACCCATAACTGCTCGTTCATTACCGTTTTATCATTTACATCAGGGTTAATGGTGCCATCTTTAAAGCCAAATAAATTCCTCGGTGTTTCATTTTTGGCATCTGCTTGTTTCGTACGTTGGAACCCCGTTTGCGCCCATCGTAATGTTGCTTTTCCTCTCGCTATCCGAATGAGGTTTCTTACCGCATGGAATGCTACCTGCAAATCATCCGCACAAGCTTGGATACACAAATCTCCGCCAGTCCATTCTTCTTCTAAGGCATCTAACGGAAATTTTGGGAGATCCACTAATTCTTTAGGCTGCTTATGTTTCAACCCAAGCCGGTCTTTTTGAAAAAGAGAAGGACCAACGCCGAAGGTAATGGTTAAGTTTGATGCTGACAGCCCAGCTGCCTCCCCCGTATCTTGTGGCGGGAGAAATTCATTCCCTGTGAGTTCTCCGATGGCCTTTCCTTCTGTCATCAAAGCCGCCGCTTTTGTCCAGTCCTTAAACATTTTAACTAACTCTTCTCTTTTCGTAGTGGTCACATCCAAGGAAACAAAATACACATGGTTTTGTGTTTTTGTAGTTATTCCACTTTGATGCTTTCCGTAAAACGGTACAACATCCTTATTTGTCCCCTTACTTGCTGCCTTGCTTTCTTGGATGGAAAGGATCCCGCCAAGACCAGAGGCACCGAGAATCACTCCTACCCCGCCGATACCTGCCGTTTTAAGGATATCGCGTCTCGAAACCTTTTTTTCATTTAATGTCTCTAAGCTGTTAGTAATATTCGTTGTCAATTAAGACGCCTCCGTTACCATTCCTATTTGAGAAAGCGGTTCTGCAAGTGCATCGATGGCCTGGCTCAGTTCCTTCACTTGCGCTTCTGTTAATTCCGTATAAAGTTTGTAGCCTTCACCGTTTTTATGCTGATTCAGTAACGCATACACATCATCAAAACGGGCTTGAATCTCTTTTGATACTTCCTCATTTTTTTCCTTTAAGGCCGGTTGAAGAAGCTGATAGATTTTTTCTGCGCCCTCTACGTTCGCAGCAAAATCATATAGATCGGTATGAGAGTATCGGTCTTCCTCCCCGGTTACTTTTGAAGTGGAAACCTCATTTAAAAGATCGACGGCTCCTGTAATTAACAGATCAGGTGTCACCTCTACGGTATCCACCTTCGCACGCAACAGATTAACATCTTTCATCAGTTGATCGGCGATTTGTTCATATCCTTTTGTTGTGTTGTCGATCCATAAACCTTTTTCAAGTTTATGATAGCCACCCCATTCCGCTTCCGGTACGTCCCCTTCACGTGCATCGATTTTAGGATCGAGATCCCCAAATACCTCTGCAATCGGTTCAGCACGTTCATAGTGCATCCGTGCTGGGGCATATAGTTGCTTCGCTTTTTCTACTTCTCCATTTTTAACGGCAGTAGTGAAGGCTTCCGTTGCCTTAACAAATTCCTCAATTTCACCGATCGCGTATTCACGGTACTCCTTTGAAACACCTTCAAGAGCAACTGATGGTTGATTTTTTGTTTCTTTTACTTTTTCCGTTGTTGTTGTCTTCTCTGTATTTGAGCATCCGAATAGAAGACTGCTAGATAATAATAACGTTCCTGATACTTTTAGTAGTTTCATATGTAAAAATCCTCCCGCTAAATGATAATGATTTTCATTATTAATATAATAACAGTAATTGAGAAGAATTTTCAATTACTTTTTTTAATTAAATAAAAAAACTATCCTGTTACGGATAGTTTCTAGTTTTTATTTGATTAAAGAATGCTTAAACGCATATATCACTGCTTGGGTTCGGTCTTGTACATTTAATTTACTCAGGATATTGCTGACATGGGTTTTAACGGTCTTTAATGCGATGAACAGTTCATCGGCAATATCCTGGTTGGCTTTTCCTTCTGCCATTAGCAGCAGGATTTCTAATTCCCGGCTGGTCAGATCTTCATGTGGCAGATGAGTATGTTTCTGGCGCATCTTCACCATCATTTTTCCCGTCACTTCCGGCTCCAGTACGGATTGACCATGGTATGTAGCACGAACAGCATTGGCAATTTCGCCCGCTTTAGAGGTCTTCAGCATATAGCTGGTTGCTCCCGCCTCCAGGGCTGGATACACCTTTTCATCATCCAGAAAGCTTGTCACGATAATAACCTTCGCTTCAGGCCACTGTTCGATGATTTGCCTTGTTGCCTCTATCCCGTCCATTTCCTTCATAACCAAATCCATTAAAATGATATCAGGGCGCAGTTCAAGTGCAAGCTCAACCCCTTTTTGTCCATCATCCGCTTCACCTACCACTTCAATGTCAGGTTGCGCGGATAAATAGGAGGAAACCCCAATTCTTACCATTTCATGATCATCAACAAACAAAACTCTAATCATTCGCACCATCCCCATTTACCATCACCGGAATTTTCACTTCCAGCCTTGTCCCTTTATTTTTGACACTAATGACTTTTAGCGTACCGCCTACTTCAAGCGCCCGTTCATGCATATTTTGCATTCCGTACGAACCAGCCTTCATTTCGTTTACCTCAAAACCAATTCCATCATCTACAATCCTAAGAATAGCAAAATCATCTCGTTTGACCAGCAACACCTCTAAACCGCTCGCTTTCGAGTGTCTCAATGTGTTCGAAATGGATTCCTGTAGAATCCTGAAAAGATGGTCTTCTACACCTTTATCTAACGGAAAATCTTCTACTTTCCAATTAATATCCATTATTACCTTTTGAGATAATTCGATTAACAACTCTTCCATTCCTTCTTGCAGCGTTTTATTCTTTAAGGCAACAGGACGCAAATGAAGAAGGAGAGCACGCATTTCAAGCTGGGATTGATGAATCATCTCTTCTACCAATTTCAATTGCTTTGCTTCGCGGTCATTTTCGGACTCTTGTTTTGTTTCATTAATTGCGGACATCATCATTGATGCGGCAAAAAGTTGCTGACTGACCGAATCATGTAATTCACGAGCAAGACGGTTCCTTTCCTGCTCAATAATTTCTTGAATTCTTGCTTCCTGATCTTCTACTTTTTCAGTAGCTAACCGTTGGGACAGCTTTACTTGCTCTGACATTTGTTTACCAATTTTGTCAATCCGCTCGGCAATGGTTTGCATTTCTGCAATCGCAGGCTTTCCTTCTGCCTCCGCTGCTCTTCCCTGCTCTAATTGATGAAGAGAATGATCAATAGCAAGAAACTGTTTCCGCCAAAACAAACCAGAAACCCCACCCAAGAGAATCCCAATCACAATGCTGAAAGCAGGAATGAAAATAACGAATGGAATATCCATAAAATGCCGTTCCCACAATTCGGACCAGCTGTTTAATGGAAACACAATGGTAAAAATCGCTGCAACAATAAGGGCCATGAGGAACGAGCAAGCGACACTCCAGACAATCTGGCGCTGGGTTGTACTCATATCCGGCTCACCTCTAAATTCCCAACAATAAGCGAGGTAAAGATTTTCACCTTTTGCTCTGACTCCTCATAACCAGGAGTTTTTAATTGAAAAACTTGATTAAATATCTTAGGTTCATGGTTTCCAAACACCGTTGTTGAACCTACCACACAGGAGTGGTTAATGTATACATCTATTTCATAGGGAACATGGATGTGAATATTGCCGATCAGGTTTCGAATGAAAATCACTGTTTCCCCTTTTGGCAGCATCGTGTAACTGAGGTCAATAACTGTATCCCCTATTCCCGTCTGGATGTTAATATCCTTCCATTCATACACGCCCGTCGGTGTCTTCTGCTGACCTAAGAACAAATTTTCAAACAGTGGTTCTACTTTTATGACTGTCTCTTCCTGCGTTGAGGTTTCAGGTGTCTGAATATCCAGTGGAATTTTCTTAGGATTCTTTTTAGATTGTAGGTATTGAATAAAAAAGTGAAGTAATATCGCTAATAGTAAAAATCGAAAGGTCATCATATTGAAAACACTAATAACAAAGATGACAATTCCCGCTATAGTAAGGATTTTTCCTTTTTTTCTCCCGGCCTTCCTTCGACCTAAATAAATAAACACACTAGCGATAAAAAGGGAGAAAATCAGCCCTTTGTTGAAAAATAAAATCTCCAACAACAAAATGACCACACCGATGATCACCAGCCATCCTAAATAATCATTTTTTGTATGTTTAAACATCGGCTCACCCTCCCTTTTTACCTTATGTATATATTGACTTTTTTTATGGGGTAAAAGGCGTAGAAACCTACGCCTTCTTTAGAATACCATATTTGTTATTAAATGGACTTGCTTTCTTCTAATTTCATTTCTTTTTCCAGTTGAGCGATTCTTGCATCAATGGTATTGCGGTAGTAAGAGCTGTTGACTTGGTGCTCTAACCGATCGAGATAGTTCTCGATATCTTTGAATTTTGAAAAAGCCGCATCGGAATACGTATTTGAATCAAGCACTTTGTTGATTCGGAGATTGGCGCGAGTAACGTTTTCGCGTCCCATTAATTCCATTCTGCGAAGATGCATATCTTTGAGCTTGTGCTTCATCTCTTCATATTTTCTTTCTAAATCCGAAAGCTGTTCTTTTACTTGTTCAAGAGAGGCGCTTAGACGGCTGGCGCGTTCTGCATATTGTTGATGTTCTGCAGCAGCAAATTGATATAGTTCCGTTTCTCCCACTTTTGAAGCAACTTCCGCTTGGTGCTTTCTTTTTTCTGCTAATTCCATAGCTTGATGATATTCTCTTGTAAATTCATCCTTTAGTGTATTTTGGCGTTCTAACAGTTTTCTTACCTTTTCTGTTTCTTGCTCGGATTGACGAAGGTATTGATTCAGTAAGGCAATTGGGTTATGCTTTTCCTTTTTGTCTAGAGCATCGTGTAAATCAGCAGTAATCGTGTTTTTGATTCTTGTGAATAAGTTTGTCATTTTTATTCTCTCCTTTAAATTTTGGTTCTGTTATACTTGCCTGTTGATTTCCGCTCCAGGCACTTCGCTTTCCGTGGGTGTTTCGGCGAGCCTCCTCGGCGCCTGCGGGGTCTCCCCTGAACCATACTCCCACAGGAGTCTTCGTGCCTTCCGCTCCAATCAACAGGGTGTAAAAATCAACATTGTTCTTTAACACAGCCTAAATTTTAATAATTTTTTAGTTCGTTCCACTGTTTTTCAAAATTGGCGAATGGATCTGCTTCTTCTTTTTTTATGCTATGCTTGTTCTCGTTCCATTTTTTATAGACGAGGTAAAGCACATAGGCTGCGCCTACTCCAATGATGGCTGGTGCGTTGTGAAGCGAAGCCACTAGGACGATGAGACCGATGATGCCAAGCCCAATTTTTCCTCCTGTAGATTCAGCCTTTAAAAATTGTTTGAATATGAAGTAGAGAAGCACCAAGCTAACAAGTAACCCCACCATTGGACCGATTGTTGAAAGTAAGATGATAGCTGCTATCCCTCCAGCTACCAATAACCCGAATTTTTTCATTTTGTTTCACTCCTTTTCTTTTCTTGATTTCATCTTACCTTTTTTCTTTTATTCTCATAATTGCGCCTGAGCTTGATTTTCATATCAGTCTCAAGACGTAGAAAGGGTCAGCCCCTTAAGCAAAATGCTTAAGAGACTGACCCTTTTTTCAAATATTTTGAAACTTATTTTGAGATAAACATTTGCACCCAATAGTAGCCGTAGGAGCCGCCTTTAGCATAGCCCACGCCGATACGGGTGTTTGAGCTCAAGATGTTAGCACGGTGTCCTGAACTGTTCATCCAAGACTGTACCACTGATGCAGGTGTCGTTTGACCGGCAGCAATATTTTCAGCAGCCGAACGATAGGAAATTCCAAAGTTCTTCATCATATCAAATGGGCTTCCATAGGTTGGGCTCGTATGGCTGAAATAGTTTTTATCGCGCATATCGTTTGCCTTATAGCGAGCAACCCTTGATAGCTCCCAATCTGCCGTCATTGCCGGTAATCCATTTTTGGCACGCTCTTGATTGGTTAATTGAATGACTTGATTTTCTACACTCTTAATTGCATCAAAGTTAGGGATGGTCACCTTTTGACCAGGATAAATCAGGTTAGGATTTTTAAACTGCGGGTTGGCCGCAATTAACTCTGAGATTCCAACCTGATACCTAACAGCGATTTTCCAAAGCGAGTCTCCTGGCTGAACAGTGTAATATTGCTGAGCAAATGAAACGCTAGGAATACAGAAAAGAGATAGTAAGAACAACAAACTAATCCAAAAAGATTTTTTCATTTTTTCGCCTCCTCCGAATATATATTTTTGATTTCAGGCTCAAAATATACAAGGAACTGAAAAAATATCATTTTGCCTGTTACAAATTGATTTTTGGAGGATGGAGATTTGAGGGAGATTTCATGGATGACCTATATTATGTTAATTTTAGCGAGCTACCGCTTAACACATTTAATTGTCTTTGATAAGATTACCGAATTTATTCGCAGACCGTTTGTCAAAAAGGTGAAGGTAGAAACGCAGGATGGTACAGAAACAAAGGAAGTTCCCACTTCCATGTTTGGTTATCTATTGAAATGCTATTGGTGTGCGGGCGTTTGGAGTGCCATATTACTTGGCGGCGCCTATTTGCTGTTTCCTAGAGTGGCCTTTGTGGTTATTCTAATCTTTTCAATTGCCGGCGGTCAGTCTATCATTGAAACCTTCGTCGGTGTTAATATTAAGAAGGTTGATTACTATTCAAATTTAAAGAAAAAGGACTAAATAAAAGCTTTGAAACATTGGTAAAATTTATCCCCCCTGAGCATATATTTTAGAAAAGTGGCTGGCTTAAAAGGAGCACGATTCCTCCTTTTAAGCCAGCTTCAATAAAAAAGGGGGATTTTCAATGGCTGTTTGGTGGGTCACAACCATCGGTTTAGTCCTTTGTCTTGGTTTTGTAGGTGGTACACTCTTTCATTTCCTACTAGGAGCACTCGATTCAGAGGATTCTACCCGAATTGATAAAATTAACTCAGATGAGGAGCCCCTTTAATTAGGTTTAATCTAGAATAAGCTATGTATTAAGGAATTCCTTATAATATTTGAACTCATACACTGTCTTTCGAACCTTGAGTAACTCAGGGTTCTTTTTACGTTCAAGAAAAATAAATTTTGCGTTTACTACATGATTTTTTTAGTTTAGGAAAAATTATACATGTGATTATTACGAGCTGGAGGAATACATATGAGTTCATCTGAAAATACACCCAAATTCCCGAAAACCTTTTGGCGTGAAATTGAATTTCCCTCTTATCCCAAATTAACTGAAGACCTCTCTGTGGATGTAGCGATTGTAGGTGCCGGAATTACCGGTGTTACGGCAGCCTATTTATTATCCAAGGAAGGATTAAAGGTTGCCCTTATAGAGGCAGGGAGTGTCTTAAATGGAACAACCGGCCACACTACTGCAAAATTAACAGCACAGCATGGGCTGATTTATGATGAATTGATCAATCATTTTGGAAAAGAAAAGGCAAGACTTTATTTTGAATCACAAATGGATGCCATTCAGTTTGTCGAAAGTACGGTAAAGGAAAAGGGAATTGATTGTGATTTTAGTAAAGAAGATGCCTATATTTATGCAGTGACAGATGAGTATTCAGAAAAGCTGAAAACTGAATGGGAAGCTTATAAAAGTCTTGACATTGATGGTGCTTTGAAAGACTCTATTCCCTTTAATATTCAAACAACAGCAGCCCTAATGATGAGTTATCAAGCCCAGTATCACCCACTTAAATTCCTAAAAGCATTGCTAGAAGAAGCCGTAAAGGCAGGCTGCTTGGTCTTTGAGAACACAACGGCTGAGGATATCGAGGACGATTATTCTGAACCTAAGGTGGTAACGAAGGATGGGCAAAGAGTAAGCTGTAAACAAGTAATTATCGCTTCTCATTTTCCTTTTTATGATAAGCATGGGCTTTATTTTGCTAGGATGTATGCCGACCGTTCTTATGCTATTGGCCTGAAGACGGACAAAGAATATCCAGGTGGGATGTATATCAGTGCAGACAGTCCATCCCGTTCAATTCGGTATACACCTTATAACGGGGAGAAATTATTAATCATCGGTGGTGAAAACCACAAAACGGGGCAAGGCGTCGATACATTAAAGCATTATGAAGCACTTGAAGCATTCGCTGAAGAGGTATTTGGGATTAAGGAGTATGAATATAGGTGGTCTGCTCAGGATTTAGTGACCCTTGATAAGTTGCCATATATCGGGGAAATTACATCCGGGCGTGAACATATATTAGTTGCTACCGGTTATAAAAAGTGGGGTATGACGACGGGAATTCTTGCCGGTCATTTATTAACTGATTATGTCATGCAACGCGGCAATCCATACCAAGAGCTGTACTCCCCTTCACGCTTTCAGGCGGATCCAGATTTATCAAGTGCCCTCACAACGAATGCTGATGTTGCTAAACATCTATTGAAGGGTAAGCTTGAAATTGTTGAGAAGGTTACAGATGATCTTCATGATGGTGAAGGTGCTGTTGTTATGTATAAAGGAAAAAGAGCAGGTGCCTATAAGGATAAGAACGGTAAGCTTTATATTGTGGATACCACTTGTACTCATTTAGGGTGTGAATGTGAATGGAATCATGCTGAAAAATCATGGGATTGCCCATGCCATGGTTCACGTTTTTCGTATGCCGGCGATGTAATCGAAGGCCCAGCAAGAAAACCACTGGATTTGCTTGAAAAAGGATAATAAATACACAAATAAGTAAAGGCTGACTCTAAGTTTAAGGAGTCAGCCTTATCATTTATTTACTATTCGGACGGTTGTGTTTGATCGCTTCGCCGGTTGTAAACTCAACCAGCTCCTCGCTCATTACCATTGGCTTTTTACGATTGTTATTACGTTGTGCATTCTGATTTCCCAGTTTCTGTCTACCCACACTTACCAGCTCCTTTTCGAGAAATAAGAAATACAATGATAGTATGGGTGAAAACAAATCAGCTTATTCTTATTTAAGGACAGGTGCTTTTCTACATTTTGTCAACTGTTCATAAGCATAGGCTACCTCAATTAACAATGGCTCACTATACGCCGTTCCTGCAAACGTAATGCCTACAGGTTCCCCTGCATCTGTAAATCCAGCTGGAACAGCAATCGATGGGTATCCCGCCTTCGCACTAATATGTGACCCTTCTTCACTAGGAAAAATAATGACATCCAACTCATATTTTTCTAAAGCATAATCAATCCCTTGCTTCGTTGAATGATAAAGATCAAACTCCAATGCATCGAAATAAGCACCCTCTGTTAGCGAACCGCTCGTGCTTTCTGATTCCAACAATACCTCTTGCCCATACTTAAGCATTTTTTCCTCATATTTCTCATTAAACTCAATCAGGTCAGCAAGTGATCGAATACCAACTGAAGGGTGCAACTGATTCAAATAGGCATTTAAATCTGGCTTAAACTCATAGGTTAACACATCGTACTTCCACTCCGCTTTTGCAGAAGGAATCTCAATATTTTCAACGATTTCTGCTCCTGAGCCTTTCAACACTTCTAAAGCTGAAGCCACAACCGCTTGCTTCTCTTTACTTAAAAGCTCCATGAATCCATCGAGTGCAATGCCGATTCTTTTTCCATTAAGTCCTTCTTTTAAAAGAAACTCGGTAAAGTCAAAGTGATTAAACGGATTTGTTGTCGTAATTGGATCTTGTTCGTCCTTTCCACACAAGGCATTTAGCAGAATAGCTGCATCTTGCACCGTCCTAGCCATTGGACCTGCGGTATCCTGTGTATGCGCAATCGGAATGATCCCTCTTCTACTTATTAATCCCACCGTTGGCTTGATGCCTATAAGAGAGTTTTGACATGATGGGTTCAAAATTGAACCAGATGTTTCCGTACCTACAGCAGCGGCTGCAAAATTAGCCGCTATTGCCGCTCCTGAACCAGCACTAGAGCCACCGACATCGAATGTTCCCGGTCCATATGGATTGAGTACCTGACCGCCTCTAGAACTATAGCCGCTTTTCATTCCATTTGCCATGAAATTAGCCCACTCGGTCATATTCGTTTTTCCAAGAATAACTGCTCCAGCTTTTCGTAACTGCTCTGCGACAAAAGAATCCTTTAAGGCAATCGAATCCTTTAAAGCTAGAGAGCCCGCGCTTGTATGCATTTTGTCGTGAGTATCAATATTATCTTTAATTAAAATTGGTACTCCATGCAATTGGCTACGTGGTCCTTTTTCCCTTCTCTCCGCATCTAACGCTTCTGCAATTTGCAAGGCATCCGGATTAATTTCAAGGATAGAATGTAGCTTTTGGTCAAAAATCGAAATTCTATGTAAGTACATGAGAACCAGTTCTTTTGATGTAAGCTCACCGCTATCCAACTTCTCTTGGATTTCACTGATGGTTACTTCCTCAAGCCACTCATCATGCATTTGTTTTAATTTTACGTTTTCCATTGTCTTCCCTCCAATTCTTTTACAATTCAAGATAAAAAGTCTAAATCCTTTTTTAGAGGAAAAAAAAAGCAGTGGATTCCGGTCCACCGCTTTTTTGGGGACAGTCCCC
>NZ_JBCNAC010000185.1:0-9337 GCF_050477885.1 Neobacillus rhizosphaerae | reverse complement strand
GCCGGGGGACTGTCCCCTTTATTAGTTAATGGAAGGTTACTTTGTTTTTTCCTGTGCGCTTGGACACGTAGAGTGCTTCGTCGGCATATCGGATGATTTCGATTGGTGCGGTTGATTCGTCTTCCCAAACTGCAGCCCCAACAGAGCAGCCTACCTTGATTTTTTCGTTGACTAAGTGGAACGGTTGGTTCAGGCTCTCGATTACTTTTGCTGCTACTGCCGATGCATCACGGACAGGATCAGTCGATTCGGTAAACAGGACAATCAAAAACTCGTCCCCGCCTAGACGAAACACTTCCCCCTCACTTCGTTCGCAGCAGCCCTGCAGTCTCCGTGCTGCCTCTTGCAGTAGAAGGTCACCAACTTGGTGCCCATATGTATCGTTCACTTCCTTAAATCCATCTAAGTCTAGGAACAAGAAGGTTAGTTTTTCCCCTAATGGTCTCGTCCGTTCCAAGGCCTTTAGGATATACGAATCGAGCGCAATTCGATTCATGAGCCCGGTCAATTTATCGTGGTGGGCGAGACTCTCCATTTTCCCCAGATCGGAAACGGTGCGAACAAGCGAATCTACTAGCTCGCGTAATGATAGCGAGAGAATCTCTATGTCTTTAATGCCCCGATAATGAGGAATCTCTACTTTTTCCCCTGCGCGGAGGCGATTGGCCGAATTGGTGATTTGTTGCAACGGCTTCGTAATGTAGCCGGCAATGAACCAGCCAAGAATAGCAAATACTAGTGCTAATAGGATGCCGGTGATGAAGATCGTTTTCTGCAGCTCATCCACGGGTGCGAAAGCTGTTTCCTCTGGCATCCGAACGAGAATGGACCAGCCTAATCCCGAGTAGTTCTGATAGCCATCCCCAAGAGCATAACCCGTTAAATATTTCTTCCCATCTGGCCATTTTTCAAGCTGCCAGCTGTTCTGACCTTTTTGAGCCTGCTGGATACTATTCATGTTGAGCCGTTTGCCAATCATTGATTTTGGCCCTAAAAGAATGACTTGATCCTGTTGGCTCACTACAAAGATTTCTGCGGCTTTGTTCTTTTCCTTTAGTGGTTTCAGGATTTCCTGCTCGACCTGACGTGACCACTCCCAGCTTAAGTGGGCCGCGAGTACGCCCACTAGCTTCCCGTCCTCGCTTAGGACAGGACTACTAATATCAACGAACTGCAGGGGCTCTCCACTTGGATTAGGGAGAAGCTTGGCCAACAGGACAGCATCATGGACGTCACCGATAAACCTGCCTTTCCTTCCGTTCTGAAAGACAGGCCGCTCCGATATGTCGGCATTCTCCAGGATCCCTTTAGTAGACGCCATCACTTTTCCATTGGCATCGGTTAATCCCACCCAGGAAAAGGTGGGAAAGCTGACTTGCAGCTGGTCTAGTAATTGTTGAACTTTTTCTTTATCGTTTGGTTTTTGTATGTCTTTTAGTTGGCTGAGGACATCGATTTCGCCTGAGCGCGACCACATAAAGAAGTCGAGTTTATCCGCCATTTGGTAGGCCGTGGCTGAAAGTGTATTGCCAATTTCTCTTTCTATTTTTTCGCTAGCCTGGTGCCCAATCATCAGGCTTAAGATGGCGGCTAACGCGGTAATTCCTATGGCAAACAGGACGGCCATATAGGTACGAAGTTTTAGGTTCAAGTTAGTTGTTCTCCTCAACGAAATATGGGGAGTTTTTCCCTGAAACTATCATAACAAAATTCGACATTTTGAGACATGTTTTTTTCTTTTTGGGGACAGTCCCCCGGAGTAGTAACGTGTTAAAGCATCGGGGGACTGTCCCCCGATGGGGTTGCGCGTTAAAAGATTAATGAGTTGAGCCATTCCCCAAAGTGCGGGGACTGGCTTTTTTATGTGGGTTTGGGCTGGATTTTGAGGGGGTGGTCGATGTTGGGTGGAAGTGGCCGATATGTGATGAAAAGCGGCCGATAAATTTCAAAAGTGGCTGATTTCTTCGTCCAAGTGGTCGATATATGGTTTTTCCTATAAAAGCGTAATTGAAAATACTTGCTTTGGAGGGAGCTCTAGCCCTGAAAATAGCCTGGACCTCCGAAAAAGACAAAAAATATCCGGCAAATATGCCGGATATAAGTAATTTAAATTTGAAAATTTCATTTACTCGTCTACATCTCCTGTTTACTCGTCAAAACCAGAGAATTACTCGTCATTTTTCCTTAGTTATTCGTCAAATTGAATTAAATACTCGTCAAAACCAGCTAATTACTCGTCGTACTTCTAAATTTAACTTGGCGGATCCATAAATTGCCCACCAACTCCTATTATGTTTAAGGGACAGTCCCCCGGAGTGGTAACGCATTAAAGCATCGGGGGACTGTCCCCCGAATTGGTAACGCGTTAATGTGCCGGGGGACTGTCCCCAGGCGTGATTTTCCGCTTGTATTTGCGATAGACTTTATTTTCCAGCTGATGACCCAAAAGACCCAAGAATAGGCCTAGAATTATACCGTTAAAGACTGGGTAGTCCCACACCTTAGCTGCCGCAAAATAAGTGATAATGTGAGCGTCGTGCCAGAAGAGGCCGAAGTCCATTCCCACGACCATTCCTAGGAAAAATCCAGAAAAATAGGTCCGGCTCTCCCCATCGCCTCCTGCTAATCTATTGTTGTTCACAACGGCGGAGTTAAACGCCTGCCATAAGGCAAAGCAATAAATCGAAGGATAAAATAGGCCCCACTGGTAATCAATCACTTGATGAGCGGAGTGTGCGTCGCCGTGAAAGGTATTTAACAAGGCGATATTCAAGTGCGAATTCACATTGACCAGGATCTCCCACACCATTAATACAAAGCCAACTAAGTAATCTTTATTGTACATCTGGCCGAAACCTGGTAAAACAAGCGACCACAACATGGCCGCATAAGGTGAGCGATACTGACGACTTTGCCTCATGGTGGTTCCCCCTGAATGAATTATACCTATATAATTTCACCACAATAGGAAAAATTCCTCCTTAATTTACAATTTTTAGGAATAAAGTCACAGAGATTTTTTCGCCAGTGTCCAGCTTCCCAAAAAATCTGACAATTAGTTGAACCTATTTATTTTACAAAAACAATTTTATACCTATGCATTCATAAAACTTGAAACTACGGTAATAATATCCACGAGGTGAACATCGTGGATAAAAATCAAATGAGACTCACATCCTCCGAAATCGGCACGCTGTGGGGAGAGTATGTAAACGGGACGATGACAGATACAGTAAATAGATATATGGTTACCATTATTGAGGATGCCTCCATCAAAGCCGTTTTTGAGGATGCCATTGAGACCTTCGCGAAACAGAAGCAGCAATTGGTTATTTTTATCGAGAATGAGGGATTTCCTCTCCCAAGAGGATTCTCTGAAACAGATCTCAACCAAGGTGCGGAAAGGCTGTTTACCGATATTTTTTGCTTAAATTATTTGCATGTCATGACGTTACATGGATTGCTCGGACACACCACATCCCTAGGTGTTTCCGTTCGTAAGGATTTAAGGGAATTCTACGATTCCTGTGATAATGATGCGAAAAGGATGTATCATCAAACGATTGAGCTCTTGCTGGAAAAAGGAAGTTTTCAAAGAGATCCTATGTTTTACCCAAGCAAGCAGACTGAATTTATATCCAGCAATGATTTTACCGACGGTTTTTTTGGTAAGGGGCGCCGGTTAACTGCAACTGAAATTATCAGTATTTCTTTTAATCTGAAAAAGAGTATTATGGCAAAAACGTTGGCGATTGCCTTTGGTCAGGTTGCTCAAAATAAATTGGTCAGGGAATTTCTCACTGACACGGAGAAAACCTCGGATGACCAAATTAAAATGTTTACTAAAATCATGCAGTCTGATAATTTACCTGTTCCTAAATCATGGGAAACGGAGGTCACCACCTCTACTGATTCACCTTTTTCCGACAAACTCATGATGTATCATATCGGATTTTTATTCCAGGCTGCCCAAGCCTATCATGGAACCGGACTGGCATCGGCCATGCGGACGGATTTGGTTGCTGCTTTTGAAAGCGTCATTTTGAAAAATTTACTGGTCACCAAGAAATGGTTTAATATCATGGTGAAATATAGCTGGTTAGAACAGCCTCCTCTTGCCCCTAATCGGGAGGAACTTGCAAAGGATAAATGATTTTCTCCTCATAAAAACAACAGGAAGCCGGCTCATCGGGAGCTGGTTTTTTTAGTCGGAAAATTCTGTTTTATAGTGACTTTATTCTTAGTCACTTATTCCTCTTCTAGATGAAACCTATCATTTTTCCGCTAATTTATGTCAGATTTTGCAACTTTTCACCCGAAACACTAGCAAACTATGGTAAAATTAATAAAAAAATGAAACTTTTATGAGGTGATTTTTTTAGATGAAGAAAACCATCGTACGTACTCTATCAACAGCCGCACTTTTTTCGACACTCTTTGCTGGTTCTGCCCTTGCTGATACATACCAAGTCCAAAAAGGCGATAGCCTATCAAAAATTGCCTCAAAATATCATACTAGTATAAATGAATTGAAGACATTGAACGGTTTGAAGTCAGATATAATTTACGTCAATCAAGTGCTGAAGGTGAGCAACGAGCCCATCGTTGTGCAGGCGCCAAAGACGACTACCTATACCGTTGTGTCGGGTGATGCCTTGATCAAGATCGCGAATCGTTATAACGTGACGGTCGGCGAGCTAAAGCAGTGGAACAACCTAGATAACACGATTATTTATGTGGGACAAGTATTGAAGGTTTCTACACCAGGGACTGGGACTGTACCTGCTCCAAAGCCTGCACCAACTCCGGCTCCTGCACCAGCTCCGGCATCACAAGGATCGACGAGTGAATATACAGTTAAAAGTGGCGACAGCCTGAGCAAAATTAGTGTTCAGTTTAATATGACGGTTACGCAGTTAAAGACACTGAATAACTTGAAATCGGATATGATTTATGTCGGACAAAAGCTGAAGGTGAACGGCACGAAGGTTACCACTCCAGCTCCGGCTCCGGCGCCAGTGGTCACTCAGCCGTCGACTACTAGTGAGTATGTTGTAAAAAGTGGCGATACTCTCGGAAAAATCGCCATCCAAACGGGTATGTCGGTTCAGGATTTGAAGTCGTTGAACGGGTTAACCTCTGATATGATTTATGTCGGGCAAAAATTGAAGGTAACTGGTGGCCAAGTGAGTAGTGCGCCTGTGATGACTTCTGATTTTGCAACAAATATGGTCAATACTGCAAAGAGCTTAATGGGAATTAAGTATGTTTGGGGCGGCAGCAGCCTGTCCGGGTTTGACTGCAGCGGGTTTATCTATTATGTAGCAAATCAGGCGGGTAAGCAGATCGGCCGCTATTCGGCGGAAGGTTACTACAGCCGTGCCTACTATGTCGACCAACCTAAGGCCGGCGATCTTGTATTCTTTGAAAATACGTATAAGAAGGGGATCTCTCACGTGGGCATCTACCTCGGCGGCGACCAGTTCATCCACGCCGACGAAGCGCACGGAATCATGATTTCCACCTTAAAAAGCCCCTACTATACGGCGCATTTTGATGGGTTTAAGAGATTCTATTAGATTTCTAGTAAGACTGGCTCTGGATGGGGCCAGTTTTTTTGTTGTTTTTAGAGTGTTATTGGAGTTTTTGTAGACTGGTGAAGGTATACGCTGATTGGCTCGGCTTATCCGCTGATTGGCTCGATTTATCCGCTGATTGGCACGGCCTATCCGCCAATTGCCGTGCTTTCCGCTGATTGGCTCGGCTTATCCGCTGATTGGGTTGGGGTATCCGCTGATTGGCTCGGCCTATCCACCAATTGCCGAGCTTTCCGCTGATTGACTCGGCTTATCCGCTGATTGGGGGTGGTTATGCGCCAATTGGGTTGGACTATCCGCCAATTGCCTGGCTTTCCACTGATTGGCTGGGCTCATCCGCCAATTGCATGAGCTCTTCCGCTGATTGGCTTCGATTATCCGCCAATTGCGAGGGCACATCCGCTAATTGGCTGCAGCTCCCCCCAGGTCGAGCACAAAAAAATCTAAAAAAATCTCATTTTGCTTGTATAAGAGACTGATAGTTTGGCAAGAATGGGGATAACAAGGTAATCGAGGGGGACGAACCAATGAATGAGAACAAATTGTTATTATCGGAGTTTGCTAGTGAGGATGGTTTCGAGCTAAACAACTATATCACTCAATTATTTGAGTACTTCTCTACTCTATCAAATAACCAAAAGACCAATTCTGAGCCAACCCCTTAACCACCAAATCACGGTGGTTTTTTATTTTTGTTCACCTTTCCTCTTTTATTTTTCCAGCTATCCTTTAAAATATTAAAGGTGGGAAGCTGGAATCCAATGGAAAACAACATAAGAAAAGGAATTACGATCATGAAATACTTAAAAAACCCTCATATTATCACCATTTTTGTTTGTTTACTAGTATCACTTACTCTAACCATAGCTTTTGCGATTTATGAAGGTGTGAGTCCTTCAACCGGAGATTTCTATGCAGCCTTGGTCGTTGTCGGTTTAATTATCTTTATACCGCTGTTTATACCAACATATTTAGCTATGTTACTTATAGTTAAACACGCTAGAGTCAAAGTATTTTTCCATAGATATCCCTTTGTCTTTACGCTTTTTGCTTTAATTGCATTTTTCTTTCTACCTTTTACGATCAAATTGGTTGGTGACTTTATCTCCAATGAATTTGATTATGGTGATCCGGAATTAAATATATTTCTTGGACTGGGTATTTATTGGTTCTTCGTATCACTTCTTTACATGGGATTGTGTTTGTATTATCAACTCGTTATTTATAAACAGACAGTTTCTGAGGTTATTTTAGAAAAACGCGGAAAAACGATGCATGATATCAAATTTATTATTGCCACTTATTTTAATGTCATTTGCATCTATTCGCTTGTCTATTTGATTGTGCAATTGCAAACGGAAAATAAAGCATTTAGCAGTTTGGATATTGTCATGGATACGAATGCTTCTACCTTTGAATCTATGCTTAACTGTTTATATTTTAGTTTCACCACGATTTCCTCGTTGGGATATGACGTCTTTCCTGAAGAGTGGTATGCAAAGGTCATTGTGGTGTCTCAATTTATTTTTGGCATGCTATTAATGGTGTTCTCTTTGGGAATTATTTTAGGGAAAGAGGATGAAGTCAAATACCATTCCAAAAATAGCTATAGAAATATTTTAAAAAGAAATAGAAAAAGAAAAAATGCAGTGGGCAGATAGTACAACTGGAGGTGTCTTTACGACATCTCCATTTTTTATGTTTAAACCTTTTAAAAACGGCTATATAAAAACTATCAAATACATACTGTGAGGATTGGGTCTTTTTACATAGGAAATAGCTAATTTTGCAAGATTATAGCGGAAATTCTTGCGGAATTTGGCTAAAAGTATTGGGAGGAAATCTGGGGACTCAACCCAAATATTTAGGTATGACAAAGTAATCAACGAGAGGGTGGTTCGTTTGCAAAAAATGAAGAGGTTCATGGTTGTGTTGCTTGGGGCGGTGCTGCTTTATATGATTCCAGGTGTGGTCGCTGCTGCGGAGAATGGGACTTCGACGGGCTGGGCGCTTCAGGATGGAAAGTGGCATTATTATGGTGATGATGGTGCAATGAAGACAGGTTGGTTGCTCGACAAGGGTGCTTGGTACTATTTGGCCGCTAAGGATGGCACGATGCAAACGGGTTGGGTGAAAGATGGTGGCAAGTGGTACTACCTCGATGTGCACGGGGCGATGAAGACCGGGTGGGTCCAGGTGTCAGGCACCTGGTATTACTTAGATACGCATGGTGTGATGAAGACAGGCTGGCTCGAGCTTGGTGACCGTAAGTATTATTTAGACCCAAAGGGTGCGATGGCGACCGGGTGGCGCTGGATTGGGACAAGCTGGTATTACTTTGATGGATCGGGTGCGCGTGCGACAGGCTGGCGATATGTTTCTGGCGCTTGGTATTATTTGAGTCCACGTGATGGTGCGATGGTACGGGAGAATTTTGTAAGCGGTTATTATTTAATGAGTGACGGGCGGATGACGAATGCAGGAAGTTCGGCGGTGGTTTCGGTGGTAGACGGCTTGAAGAGCTGGCTTGATGTGGGTGTGACACAAGATGGGCTGAAGGAGAAGCTGGGGTCGGATTATCATGATCTGAAAGGAATCGAAGGCGAGAATTACTGGTTGTATACGATTAAGGTGACGGATGCGAAGAATTTCAAGGTGGTTAAGTGGGATGCCAATGATGTAGGTGCCAATGAACTGGCTGCGGGTAAGCAGGATATCAATTTGCTGGTGTTCTGGGATGGAGCGAAAAAGGCGTTCCAGGTAGCAATGGACTATTTCGACGGGTCGCATAAATTCCACACTTATCGCTCGGTGAAATATGATTATGTGTATAACTAAGTTAGTTGGGGTGGGGACAGTCCCCCATTGCGCTAAAGCGCCGGGGGGGGGGACTGTCCCCTTTATTTGTTATTTACCACCTAGCGAAATGCCGAGAAATGCTAATAGAATGCCGCAGGTGTAACTGATTGCTAGGTACAGTACTGCTACATTTATTTTTCCTTTTGTATGCAGCTGGATATTCTCTAATTTGAACGTAGAAAAGGTAGTAAACGCCCCCATGAATCCGGTGCCCAGCAGCAAACGTAAGGTACTGTCGGTATTTGCTCCCATAATAAGCCCCAGTAAGAACGATCCCAGCAGATTGACAAACAGGGTGCCGATTGGGAAGGCGGAAGGGTATCTTTTCTTAAAGAATAAGCCCAAGCCGTAACGGGACATCGCCCCGAAGAAGCCCCCCAATGCGACTATTGCGATATTGGTAATCATGACCGTACACCCCCGCTTTCAACAAGATTCTTTTTCAACCCTAAGCGGTAGCCGAGCCACGAGAACAACAGCCCGCCCCAAAGACTGAGGAGTACATATAGAATCGCAGTTCCCCATTTCGATGCATCGATGAGGTGAACGGTTTCCACGCTAAAAGTGGAAAACGTCGTAAACGAACCGATCAATCCGGTGCCCATTGCTGTGATGACATGCGGGTGCAACGATTTGAAGCGCGGCAGGAAATGTGTGAACCAGCCTAATAGGAAGCTCCCCACCATGTTGGTGACAAAGGTTGCTAATGGAAAGTCATGGAACCACCACTGGCTAAAGTAAACACCCAATAAATAACGGAGCGTGGCTCCGAATATGCCGGCAATCCCTACTAAAATAAAATTCACTTTGATCCACCTCACCCTACTTTTATGATTCGCTGAAAAAATCGTAAATTCGCTGATAAATGATACTACGTCAAG
>NZ_JBCNAC010000184.1:0-2074 GCF_050477885.1 Neobacillus rhizosphaerae | reverse complement strand
GGTGTTTCGGCGAGCCTCCTCGGCGCTTGCGCCTGCGGGGTCTCCCCTGAATCATACTCCCACAGGAGTCTTCGTGCCTTCCGCTCCAATCAACAGGATGTAAAAATCAACACTGTTCTTTAACACAGCCTAGTAATAATATCATAGATTGTATCTATACATAATTCATCGAATCACGCCAAAATTCCTGCTATTATTCTATGAATTTCTCTATTTTGCAGGATGATATTCTTATTTCTTTTGTAATGAAGTAGGTTAAACTTCCTACAAATGTAGGGATTTCTTAATTTACTAACTTATCTTAAAATTGTGACGAGTAGTGTAAGCATTTACATTTTTAAATACTTACCTTTCAAAACAATTATAAAGGAGGAATGAGAATGAATTTAGGAGCAGAAGCAGTCATTATTGGAGGGCAAACGGTTAAAAAGAAATTAGTTCTTGCACTTTTGGGTGGATTTTTATTTTTAGGTTCCTTGTTAGCAATTTTCGGTATTACCGGTGTGGCTGTAGCAGCACCATTAAGTGGCTTTGGTGAATTTACTGTCAAGTTCGACAAAATGGTTGGGGAAAATTTCCAACTATACGGTGGGGTTGCTGATGGTGCAACAACAAAAAATAATCCTGTTGCAGTCAACGCAATTGACAAAGCAACCATAACCGGATTAGAAATTTCCAAAGCGATCCCAGCACTTGGTATCCGGGTTGTTATTTCTTCTGATAAACCAGTTGTCATTAATGGACTCCTTCAAAAAGCTACCATGGTAAATGGTGATGCTACGTTTGAAAACCTCACAATGGCCGAAAATTATATCGGAGATTATGATTTAACTGACCCAAAACAAAGAATGGAAGCACTCGCTAAAGAATTCACACAAAGTGCTAATACCATTACAATTGAAAACGGTAATCTTCAAACATTATACCTTTTCCAAAAAACAGTAAGTCTCCCTGGAATGAAGGTTTACTTCGAAAAACTAAACTAACTTCATCATAGAAAATTGAGTAAGGATGATAAAAATGAACTCTACTTATTCAAAACGTGAGAGGTTTAAGAATTGGAGAGCAAGGCGTCCCTTTTGGGGGGCGACCTTGTCTATCCTTTCTGGACTAATCATCTTATGGGTACCTGCAAAGCTATATGAAGTTGCTGCAGCCCCTGGAAGTATTTTATTTGTTGGCTTCTTTTTAGGTGGCCTTACGTTGTTAATGGGAATTTTATCCTATATAATGCCAAGACTCTCCACTCTGCTTGGTGTTTTAGCTATTTTTGCTTCTGTCTTGTCGATCATGGGAGCATTAGGCGGTTTTCTTATTGGAACCATTCTTGGAATCATTGGTGGAGCTATGTTAATTGCATGGAAACCTGAAATGGCAGATAGTGATTCAAAAACACAATCACACCTTGACCCTATTACTGAAAAAGAAGTGGCATCTGGAAAAGACATTTTACCAGATTAAAATTTGTAGCATTCGCAGAAATGGTGATGGCTTTGAAACATAGAAACAGTACTTATAAGATAATAATTATATTGATTACTACATTAAGTGCACTTCTCTTTGTGACTAAAGATAGTTATGCAAGTAATCCATCAGTGGTTGGTTTTATTATTGAAGCCAGTCAAATGGAGGGAACCCTTCAAACTCCTGTTATGTCTGTCGGAAATACCTCGATAGAAAAGAGTCGGTCCATGCTTAATTTAACTTTTGATAATCTTACATGTAAGGATTTAGTCATTAAAAAAATGGTTAAAACTTCAAAGGGTATAATGACAACTAGAATGACCTCTAACGATAAAATTCTTTTTCAGAATTTAAGTTTATCTGTTACCAACGCAGAATTTAGCGAGGCTTATTTTCCTGAAAACGGAAATATAGGTCTTAAAAATGTAAAGTTATTGGCACATAATGTAAAAACTGATAGCTCTGCTCTCCCCCAATTTCAATTAAGTTTTAATGAGGGTGGCGAAGTGGAGTTAACACCGAAAAGTGAGGCGGAACTTCTTCAAATGAAAGCAGGTTTAGAGTATTTATTATCAAATAATCAACAATAAAAAGAAGCGATGCTTGCTAT
>NZ_JBCNAC010000183.1:0-10227 GCF_050477885.1 Neobacillus rhizosphaerae | reverse complement strand
ACATAATAATGGGCTTGACTCTTCAAACATTTTTTAGCGAGAAATACTCACGAATGACGACTAACTCTATAATCGACTTCCCTCCCGCCGATATGTTGCAATCAAGTTACGATTCCCTAAATAATGTATAAAAAGTCCTAGGTGGTAATATTTATTTTTATATGGCGGATTGTTTTTAATTACTTCTGGGGGGATGCTTCTGAAGGCGATAAGAATAATACAATGGCTGATTGGAATTTTCCTTTTTGTGTATGGTGTGTATCTTATTTTTGGTGTACAGGAATTCTTTGGTACCTTAGCAATCATTGCCGCGTTTCTAATCTTCCCTAGCCTTGAAAGTAAAGGCCAAACTGCTGCATCTGCCTCTAAAAGTTATAGCAACGACCCGTATCATGCCTCTGCCTTCAATACGATTGATTCAGACGAATCCGATGATGGTGACCACAATGACTCAGATGATGGAGACCTCAATAACGATGGGGACTACGGTGGAGACTCCAATGATGACTAACCCAAATCACAAAAAAACAGGGCTGACCCCGTGAGAGTACCCTCCCCTTGTCAGCCCTGTTTTTTCTATTGTTTATTTTTCGTAAAATAATACAGGAACCACACCGCATGATTTTGCTCGTCTGCCGCTGCTCTACGGAAAACTTCCTTAACATATGGATCGGTTGCTTCATCCGCTATATCAAGATAAAAATCCACCGTTTCTTGCTCATCCACTAATGCAAACTCCAAACCCTTCACATAGGTATTCGGACACTCCTCCGAAACCTTTGGTTGAGGCTGTCTGCCAGTCAGACTTGTGTAGATCCTTACAAATTGATGATAATGTTTCTTTTCATCTTCTCGTATCTCAAGAATTTGCTTCCGCTGCTTTTCCTTCGTGGCCATTTTTGCAATTTTCTCATAACACTTGATCGCACTAAATTCCCCGTTAATCGCTTTTTCAATATCTTGAATCAACTTATTTTGTTGTCTGCTTAAAGCATCAGAGTAATTTGAATAAGGATACATAGCTCTTCCCCTCCTTGTTTCTACCTATCCCTATCTTACGAATGACTGGATTATTGGGTGCCTGCCCATCAGGTGAATTTTTCAAAAGACACACTTCGTCTATTTTCAACAAAACCCATCCAAATAAGCGTTTTCAATAATAAGAGAGAAAAAAGATTGTCGATTTTCGCTTCACATTATAGTAAATACAGTTTAATATTAAATTAACAAATTAAGGATAGACTAATAGTTTTTGGTAAAAAACTACACAAGACCTCTAGAGCAAAAGGAGTGTGAGAAATCTAGTAGAGGCAGGAATACAGCTCGGTATCTTGAGACTGTAGCGACTCTTTAGAGTGACACTTAGCACAGAAAGGGAATTTTAGCGTTGAAGAAGAAAATTTTACTCTTATCGATTTTTGCAATATTACTAATGAACTTGGGGACCGGTTTATCTCCATCTTATGCGGCGACCACTGGGTGGAAGCTTGAAAATGGCAAATGGTATTACTACCAAAATGATGCTACTGTAAAAGGCTGGATCTTTATAAGGGATAAATGGTATTACCTTGATTCCAAAGGTGTAATGAAGACAGGATGGCTCCTTGACAAAGGAAAATGGTATTACCTGCAGGCAGATGGTGCTATGAAAACAGGATGGGTTAACATCAATAAAAAATGGTACTTCCTTCAAGCAGATGGTTCAATGAAAACTGGCTGGCTGTTACAAGGAACGGATTGGTATTACTTAAATTCAAGCGGCGAGCGAAGTAGTGGTCTCCTATCGGTAAATTCCAAATTATACTATTTGAATAATGATGGAGTTATGCTGGCAAATCAATGGCAAGAAGTGAATGGAAAGAAATACTTTTTTAAAATCGATGGCTCTGCTGCAACGACTGTAACTGAAATTGCAGAAAAAAAGTATCTGTTTAACACAGACGGAACTCTAGTCTTTGGTTGGAAACTCGTAAATGGCAAATGGTATTTTTCCAATCTCGAAGGAATTGTTCAAACCGGCTGGGTAACCGACAATGGAAAGAAATACTTCATTGATACAAATGGGGTTATGCAAACAGGTTGGGTTGATGAACAAGGAAAAAAATACTATTTTAATAATAGTGGAGCGCTAACAACCGGAATGACTACATTGGATAGTAAAACTTACTATTTTAATAATGAGGGAGTTCTGAATGCTGGCGACTGGATTGTGGTCGATGCCAAGAAATATTACGCAGATGCAACTGGTTCGCTTAAAAAAGGCTGGTTATTATTAAATAACATCTGGTACTATTTTGCGAATGATTTTTCCATGAAAACGGGATGGGTGCTTGACGGCGGCAAATGGTACTATCTTAATGACCAAGGCCAAATGCAGACGGGCTGGGTACTAGATAACAATAAGAAATATTATCTTAAAAGTAACGGGGCAATGCAAACAGGCTGGCTCAAACTTGATGGTAAGTGGTTCTACCTAAATCAATCAGGAGCTTTGTTAACTGGTTGGTTCCAAGATAAAGGGCTATGGTACTATTCCGATACTAACGGTATCATGCAAACAGGCTGGATTACAGTAAACGGCGAGGAATTTTTCCTAGAGTCCAACGGTGTCTGGATACCAATCACGAATGAATTAATTGGGAAAACAATTATTATTGATCCTGGGCATGGCGGTTATGATGGCGGAGCTAATGCGGCAGGAGTGTTTGAAAAAAACATCAATTTACAAGTAAGCTTAAAATTTGCAGAAGCGCTTAGAAAACATGGTGCGACAGTCTACATGACAAGAAGTAAGGATGAATTTATTTCACTAGATAATAGAGTGATATACTCCAACTCTATTAAACCGGACGCTTTTATCAGTATTCACGTCAACTCATCTACCAGCACAAGTGCATCAGGTATTGAGGCCTATCACAATTCTGAGGACGGTGTCATGCCGGCGGAAAGCAAGCAATTAGCGACATTGCTCCAGAACGAACTTATTACAGCAACTGGAGCCTTTAGTAGAGGAATAAAGGATGAGAGCTTTCGAGTGATTAGAGATAATGAAGCACCCGCTGTCTTAGTGGAAATTGGCTTCGTCTCCAATCCGACGGAACGAGCCAACCTGACAAGTGACACCTACCAGAACAAATTGGTGAGTGGATTGATCAATGGTGTACTTAAGTTTTTCAAGCCCTAGTTGCTTAATAATAGGACCAAACAATAAAAAGAAGATACCCCGCCATGTTTCATTCTTGGAGGTGGTATCTTCTTTTTATTAGGTTTAGCTTGGTACACCCCTCAAGTAAACTCTAAAAACAGCTCCTCCCTGCTCTCGATTATAGGCAGAAATGGTTCCACCGTGGCCTTCGATGATTGCCTTTGTAATCGCTAGGCCAATTCCCGAGCCGCCGGCATCACCACTATAAAAACGCTGAAACACCTTCGTCACTTCACCATTAGCGAATCCCTTGCCATCGTCCGACACCTCTACAGAGATCCCCGTGTCGTCCTTTAACATCTCGGATCTCACAATAACCTTAAATTTCGAATACCGGATGGCATTCCCCAACAAATTAATGAACGCCCTTTTCATTTTTTCACGATCCAACAAAACCGGTTCCATCACGCAACTATCCACTTCCAACTCGATTCCACGTTGCTCAGCCAGTGCCCTGACACTCTCCACGGCCTCACCAATTATCTTATCAAGTGATTCTCCTCTAAATACAAAGCTCTCCTCGACACTCTCCAGCTTCGCTAAATAGGTGATGCCTTCGACAATTCGTTTCAAGCGCTGACTCTCGGCGATAATTACGTTGAGACTGGCATTCACTTCTTCACCTTTCACCACTCCGTCCAAAATTCCCTCTGCATTTCCTTGAATCGCCATTAACGGTGTTTTCAACTCATGGGAAGCATTCTGAAAAAAGACCTTTTGATCCTCGTCATACTTCTTCAACCTGTGGGACAATGCATGGAAACTGTTGGCTAATTCCCCTACTTCATCCTTTGACTTCAGCTCTAACTCCTTGTTCTCTCCTTTTAGTGAGAACTGTTTCATATGCTCCGTTAATCTCCTTATCGGCCGCGTTAAACTTTTTTCAAAAAACACACCCAAACCAACTGCAATTAATGCTGAAATAATTAAGCTAATCAACTGTGACCTTCGCATGAGAAGATTGATTTCTTTGATCTCATCCAGCCGTTCCACCAAGGTGACATATCCCTTCGTCTTCCCATTCTTAGACGTGATCGCAACGGTCTCAGAAACAAACTTCTCCTTCGGATCTAGTCTAAATTCAGCAAGGGTCGCATCCTTCAAATCTGTATAAATAATTTCCTCATTTTTGCTCCAAATAATCATTTCCGAAGACAGCAACCGTTCAGACAGTGCCAGCGCCTTGCGATTCACCAGCTGTTCTTTTACTGTTAGGCTTGATAGAACCGTCTTCCCTAGTAATTGACTCACCACACTGGCTTCCTTATGAAGTTGCTGTTTGGTTTCATGAATTAAATAACGCTGGGCAATGAAATGAAAAGTTAGGCTAGTAATCAAGAAAATACTAATAATTAATAGAAAATATGTGGATAAGAGCTTTGCGCCAATTTTCATGTTAATCATCCACCCGGTATCCATAACCCCAAATCGTTGATAGTTCAACCGTAGACTCGTGCTGCTCTAGCTTTTTACGAACGCGCTTCACAAGATCATCAATCAGCCGACCATCCCCGGTATATTCATACCCCCAAATAAACTCAAGCAGTTCTTCCCTTGTGAATGGCTTTCCTTTATTCCGTGCTAGAAAAATAAACAAATCATATTCTTTGGCTGTTAATTTGATTTCCAGCCCATCTTTTTCTATGTATCTCCGTTCAAAATCAATCGTTATATCACGGATCGTCAGCATTTGCGGTTTACTTACCGTTGTTTTTTCCATCCGTTTAAATAGATTTTTAATCCGAACCATCAGTTCTCTTGGACTAAATGGCTTTGTTAAATAGTCATCGCCCCCCAGCTCCAACCCTAATATCCGATCAAACTCCCCGTCCCGGGCCGAGACAAAAATAATCGGTATATCACTCGATTTGCGGATCTCTTTACAGAGCTCTAGCCCATCCATATGAGGAAGCATGATATCAATCACCAGCAAATCGGGTTTTAAGCGCAGCATCTCCTGATACACATTCTCCCCATCAGAAAAAAGCGTGACTTTATAGCCTTCGTTTTCCATGTATTTTTGCAAAATATCGCGGATATTCTTTTCATCATCTATCACAAAAATATGCTTCATCACGGCTTCACCTCGCCATAATTATATAGGAAAAAGAGATAGTATGAACACACTATCTCCCTGGTTCGGTCTAATTTAAATTGGCAATCATCTGATCAAGCAGCGTTAACTGCTCTTTTAATTTGTCGTTGACTTGTTGCTGAGCCGCAATGACCTTGTCGAACTGTTCAGTTGCATCTCCCGCTTTTACAGCCTCCTTCAGTGCCTTCCTCTCATCCTTACCCTTTGTTAATAGAGCTTTCAATTCGCCATTTTTTGATTTCAACTGCTTCTTACTTTCCTTGACCTGCTTCAGAGCTTCTTTATTTCCACTCTTTTTTGCTGCTAAAAATAGATCGACTAACTGGTCCTTTTTCTCGACCATTTGTTTTTTCAAGTCTAACCGTTCTTCACGCAATTGATTCACTTGATGGATTTGCTCTTGGTATTTACTTAACTTCTCGAACTTGTTCCCGTTATGTTCTTTTGCCTCGACAGTTGGAGGGTTATCAGCCGCATGTGCAGTCTGAATTTGATAGGTGCCGCCTAGCAGCAATAGGGCACCCACTCCTGCCATCAATCCCTTTTTCAGGTTCATCTTCAACACTCCTTCGCTTGTCTTACTTACCTTCTCAGTATAGCCCATGGGTTCGGCAGAACTTCGGAATAAATGTGTGAAAAGTGTGTGAAAAAAATCAACCTCTTCTCGCCAACCGCTCGCGCCTGCAGCGGACATCAACAGACAATTTTAACAAAGCCTTTACAAGAGAAATGGTACTATTAAACTTAACAGGAATTTTTTCGGAACCTAAACCACTTCACTTCGTCTAAGTTTGTAGGAAAGGGGGACATTGAAGTGTATGTAATAAAAAGAAAAGAGCATTCAACTCCTAATGAAATCAGCTATTTATCCAAGGATGACCAGCTCGCATGGTTAATGGATGAATATGGAGATATGGTCGTCCGACTTGCATTTACATATGTCAAAAATAAAGAATTGGCCGAGGATATCTCACAGGAAGTATTTATCAGCTGCTATAACCACCTTGACGAATTCCAAAATCGATCGACTTATAAAACCTGGCTATACCGTATCACTGCCAATAAATGCAAGGATGTCTTGAAAAGTTGGTCCTATAGAAACCTTCAATACAAAGACCTTTTACAAATGATTTTAAAAAGTGGGGCACCTACAGCGGATATGAAAATGATTGAGAGTGAAGAGAAAGAGTTGATTTTCCAACAGGTGCTCTCTCTCCCACTCAAATTGAGAGAAGTGATTACCCTTTACTATTATGAGGAATGTACCGTCGATGAGATTGCCAAACTTTTAAATCTCAATACCAATACAGTAAAAACCAGGCTTCATCGCGGAAGAAATTCATTAAAAACATCACTAAAGGGGAGCAATATTTATGAAAAATAATGTAAAATACCCTAAACCTGTATTGGATGAACTACAATTTAAGAACGAACATAAGCAATATGTTTTAAATAAAATCAAGCAGCAAAACGGAGAAAAACAATTGGGCACAAAAAAGAGAGCTTCGAGAAAAGTGCTCTTTTCAAGCATCACCGCTGCCGCCATTTTTGTCATCTTAATTGGGTCTGCCAATTTGTCACTTGGTGCGGCCAAGGTAGCCGCAAAGATTCCTTACTTCCATTTGTTTATCCAGCAAGAAGAATATAAATATGCGGCGGCAGAAGTGATTGGCGATGTCGCCAATGACAAAGGGTACCAGCTCGGCTCCTTTGAACTATCCATTCCTGATAAAGAAGTAAAATTAGGATTGCGGTACTCAAAGAGTGATTACAACAACATCAAGGGCAAAGTGGAGAAAAATGTGAATAAAGCATTAATCGCCAATAATTTTGGAAGCTTTGATATTATCACCAAGCGTGAAAGAGTCATTGTTCCTGAAAAGGAAGATCCGAAAGTTGAGAAGTATCAAAAGGATAGTGAAGCCCTTCAGCAGCAGATTATCGCCTATCTTGAGAAAAATCATTACGAGATGCCCTTCCCAGTTGAGGCTAGAATCAATCAGTTTGAGAGATTCATCTATGTAGCGATTCCAAAAACAGAAACAAGAACTGAAGAACTGAAGCAGTTCCTCGATACCACAACCGCTTTGTATGGCGGCAAGTTTAAATATCGAATTAGTAAAATCGATATGAAGGCGCGCGAACAGGAATTACGTTGGGGAAAAAATAATATCATTAGTATTCTTGTCGGTGGTCTTATGGCGAACAAAGAGTTTAAAGTAAGTGGCTTTTCTTATTCCTTCCACCCACTTCCACTACAAATTACGATTAAGACATCTGTCGATTCCTCCGACGGCGATGCGAAGGAGCTCGCGAAACGAATCGAAGATGAGATCAACAGCTTCATTCAAACAGATGACTTAACCAAAGAAGTCCGGAACGACCCATACGAAATTACCATTTTGAGTAAAGATAAAAAGAAAATCAATTAAGACGAAGGGGGTGTGACTTGGGGTCAGGCCCCCTTTGTCATGGGGACAGACCCCCTTTGACACATTTTCTGATAAGATAGGAGGTAAGATTACATTTGTTCAAAGGAGGATTGGTCTATGCAGCAAGATGGGGTGTTCCGTTCTGTTTGCTCCCTTGATTGTCCTGATCAATGTGGGCTGCTCTTGCATAAAAGGGACGGAAAGATTGTGAAGGTAGAAGGCGATCCGGAGCATCCGGTGACGAGAGGGCATATTTGCAACAAGGTTCGCAACATGACTGAACGGATTTATGACGAAAAGCGATTACACTATCCACTCAAGCGAGTCGGAGCTAAAGGCGAAGGAAAGTTTGAGCGGGTCAGCTGGGATGAAGCGATTCGTACGATTACAACCCGCTGGAAGGATCTAATTGAATCCGATGGCCCCGAGAGCATCCTTCCCTACAGCTTTTATGGAAATATGGGACGGCTTACCGCAGAGGGCATGGACCGCCGTTTCTTCAACCAATTAGGTGCTTCTCAGTTGGACCGGACAATTTGTTCCTCGGCCGGCTCTGTTGGCTACAGCTATACCATGGGCAGCAGCCTAGGAGTCGACCCTGAGGACACCATCGAATCTAAACTCATTATCTTTTGGGGGATTAATGCAGCAAGCACCAACATGCATCAGGTAGCCCTGGCCCAAAAAGCACGGAAGCAGAATGGCGCTAAGATTATTGTGATTGATGTCCACAAAAATCAAACAGGTAGATTAGCAGATTGGTTTATTCCGATTTTACCAGGGACCGACAGCGCTCTTGCCCTTGGGGTGATGCATATTTTGTTTGCGGAAGCCATGGTGGACTTTGATTTTTTACAAACCTATACAGTAGGACATGAGGAATTACGCGAGCATGTTAGCCAATACGATCCCGACACAGTTTCCACCATTACAGGCGTACCGGCAGAAGATATCTACAAACTTGCCCGCCTGTACGGAACAACCTCTCCTGCTTTTATTCGAATTGGGAACGGACCACAGCATCACGATAACGGCGGCATGTTCGTCCGTACGGTGTCCTGCCTACCTGCCCTTACCGGCCAATGGCAAATAAAAGGCGGCGGTGCGATTAAAGGAAATTCTGCGTATCTCGCATTCAATACAAATGGTTTGCAGCGGCCGGACCTTTTGAAAAAGAAAACAACACGGACGATTAATATGAATCAAATTGGGGATGCGCTACTGACGCTAGATCCTCCAATTCAATCCCTGTATGTATACGGCTCGAACCCAGCCGTTGTTGCACCATCTAGCCAGAAGGTGCGTGAAGGTCTTAGACGTGAGGACTTATTTCTCGTGGTTCATGATTTATTTTTAACAGAAACGGCCATGTATGCGGACCTTGTTTTACCAGCGACCTCCTCCTTTGAGAATACAGACTTTTATACTTCCTACTGGCACCATTACATTCAGCTTCAGCAACCTGTGATGGAGCCATATGGGGAATCGAAATCAAATGTGGAGGTCTTCCAATTGCTAGCAAAAGGGATGGGATTGGATGAGCCTGCCTTAGAGGAGACTGAAGCAGAGATGATTGCTACAGCCCTAGATTATCCGCGGAACCCTGGCCTGAAGGGAATCAATTATGATGCTCTCGTCAAGCATTCCTATATGAAGGCAACTGTGAAACCGATGTTTCCTGGAAGACTTGCGACACCTAGCGGGAAAATAGAGTTATATTCCGAGAGAATGCATGAGGCCGGGCACCCCCCTTTACCAACATACGTACCATTGATAAATGACGGGGACCATCCCTTTCAATTTGTTCCAGGACCTAATCACAATTTCTTAAACTCTACTTTTTCTACTAATCTAAAACACGTCACACTGGAAAAAGAACCACGTGTGCATATCAATCAAAAGGATGCCCTTCCGTTAGGAATTGGGGATGGAGACCAGGTTCGTGTGTGGAACGATCGTGGGGAGTGTGTGCTAAAGGCTACTGTTGGAGAAAGTGTTCTTCCCGGCGTCGTGGTTACCCAAGGACTTTGGGCCGACCGAGATGGAGCGAAACAGCTGGTCAACCAACTCACACCCGACCGAATCGCCGACATGGGCGGCGGCGCCACCTTTTTTTCAGGAAGAGTGAGCTTGGAGCGAATTCGCAAAAATTGAAAAAGGAAGGTAGCTTTTCAGAATAGTAAAGGGTTCTGTTTTGAGGTGCTTTTCTTAAATTACGTGCAGAAATGACAGTCGTAGGGTTCTCTTGGATTTTCGAGATAAAACTCACTCCCTTTTAATGTTCTTATATCGAGTAACCAGCAAAAATAAGCGGAGATTTTCCGCTTAATTGAAAAATGGGGCTCGTTTCGGGGAAAATAAGCGGAGGTTTTCCGCTTATACAAAGAAAAACCTCCCCTTTTCCCCGTTTTTTGGGTCAATAGGCGGAATTTCTCCGTCTACTTCAGCCCTTTTTAATAATAATTAATAAATAAGGATTAAGTCCATATAATTGT
>NZ_JBCNAC010000182.1:0-21747 GCF_050477885.1 Neobacillus rhizosphaerae | reverse complement strand
CGTTTTTTAGTCTAGCATCAGATAAATCTCAATTTTGTGTAGATATCCATAAATTTTATGCAGATCAATCCGAATTTCGTGAAGAGTTCCCCACTCATATATTGAAAATCATAAAAAACGCTCAACTTTATTAAAAAGTTGGGCGTTTTTTACTACATATAGCCTAGCCCAAGTCTGTCCCCACTTCCGCGTCCAAAACATAAGCTATTACAAGCAAAACTAAAAAAGGCGGAGAGAGGTATGGGACTATTCATAAATAAGAATGAGCATCCGGAAGTTTATAAGAATAATCAAACGCTTAAGGAACCAAATCAGGTTTATTCACGGCGGGATTTCCTTACCGACCTTATGAATGAACAGGAAAAAGCAAATAAATCACTCAAACAGGCTCTAAACAACCTCCATGTTCGTACTATTCATCAAGAGGAAGCACAGGATATACATTGGAAAAAGGTCGACGGTCAGCTAAATGATTTGAAAAACAGCAACCTAAAGCAAAAGGACATGGAAGACCAAATGATGCAGAGCTTACAGGCCATTCATGAGAAAAATGCACAGCTAGAGACCATGTTAGAAAAGGAATCCGTGTCGAGATCATCTTTAACGGACCAGGTCAGTCAGTTAAACAAAAGCTATCAGGAAATTGTCAGCAGGCTGGAACGAAGTGAAGAGGCCAACCAGCAGATTGCCTTAAAGATGCAGGAACAGCTGGAATTGCAAAAAGAAACAGCAGAAAAAATCACGAAACAAGAGGAGTTTCATGGCGGAGTGTTAGAGCGGCTTGATACTCAGGAAGCACTACTAGACAAAATCGCACGGCAAGTGAACCACATTCGTTCCATCCTATTTGAACGGACCAATTACCTGGCTGAAAAAATTGATGACGGCTATAAACTCACTTCTTCCTATGTTTACAAATTAATGACTGGCTCGGAGCAACCGTTAACGTTTTTCTTATTGAATCATAAGAAGGAAGAAAAACTAGAGGAACTCGAATCAGTCAATCAAAAAGAAGGTTCACCGCTAGAATAATAAGCGGTGAACCTTCTTTTTAATCATTTTAAAAATAATTTGGAAATAAAATTCCAAAATTATGACCAAAATATATATGTTAATAAAAACCAAAGGAGGCTGCCTATGACCAATATATTTGAATCCCTAAAAGACCTTTTTGCACCAATGGCAGACGGTGAGAGAAAGAATCCCTTACATATTGGAGAAGTGAACCACTTTTGGCTGTTACTTACCTTAGTAGAAGAAGGTATTATGATATTTGAACTAGGGCTAAATACGACAACGGATGATCAACTAATTCATGCCTTTACGAATGGACACCAATCCGCAAAAGACGTTAGCGAGCGCCTGCGTGCATTCTTTGTCAATGAAGGTATTCCACTGCCACCTTCCTCTCAGGATAAACCCAAATCAGATCCGAATGCTGTTCCACTTGGGGTAAAATATACCGATGAGGAGTTAGCAAATTTAGTATCTGCTAAGGTTGCAGCTGAGATTACGCTTATAGGTCAAGGAATAGCTTTGTGTGTAAGAAATGATGCCTGCAAAATGTTTTTTGAAATACAATTTGAAATATTTAAGTATGGCTCTTCGCTTAAAAAATTGATGCGTGAACGTGGATGGCTAAAGGTCCCTCCCTATTACTATCCACCAGGATCGCCAAACTAAACAAAAACCGTTCATGCCATCATATCCGGCATAAACGGTTTTTTAGTGAATATTAAAATTCACCTTTATTAAAGATATCTGTTAACACAGGAACAATTTGTTTTTTACGAGAAACAACGCCCTTTAGTGTAGCTGTATTATTTGAAAGAGTAACATTGTAAGCTTTTTCCACAGCAGCAGCCTTGCTTCCTAATGCTAAACCAACAGAATCATTTGTTAAAATATCTGTTACAACAAATAGGAATAAATCAAGATTCTTTTCTTCGATGATTGAAGAAATAGACGCTTCTATTTCTGCTTGGCGAGCAAGAACATCTGCCGTGTCAACCACGTTTACTTGCGCGATTTCCACTTTGCTTGAACCCATTTCAAAGCCTTTTGCATCAAGGCTTAGAAGTTCACTGATTGATTTGTCACGAACATCTGCCCCTGCTTTCAACATTTCAAGTCCGTAGCTTTCCGCATCTACACCAGCAATTACTGCTAGTTCACGTGCTGCTGCGACGTCTTCAGGTGTGCAGGTAGGTGATTTGAATAGTAATGAGTCAGAGATAATTGCTGATAACATCAAACCAGCGATCTCAGGCTTAATTTCTTTGCCATTTTCTTTGTACATTTTATTTAGAATCGTTGCTGTACATCCAACAGGCTCACAACGGTAGTATAACGGATCGCTTGTTTCAAAGTTTGCAATACGGTGATGGTCGATTACTTCTAATACACGAACATCCGCGATATCGTTAGCACTTTGTTGGCGCTCATTGTGGTCTACTAAAATAACGGAGTTAACCTCAGCAGCCACTGCTTCTACTAAACGAGGTGTCTCAGCACTGAATTGAGTAAGTGCATATTGTGTTTCACCATTAATTTGACCTAGGCGAACTGGTTCAACGTCCATGCCTAATTGTTTTTTTAAATCTGCATATGCAATAGCAGAACAAATTGTATCTGTGTCGGGATTTTTATGACCAAAAATAAGTACTTTTTCCATGTTACTACTCCTAATCGTATGATATTATGTAGGACAAGCCCAAACAGATGGCAATGACCCCATCAAAAATTATATATTATTCTGTTAGAGGATTCAAAACAAAAACCGCCCAGAACACAATAAATCCTACATCTCTATAAAAAGGAATCTAATGAATACCCATTGGCTTCGAAGCTTTGTCTCAACCGTAGGATTGCTCGTGAATGGATTTGAGAAATTCTTCCTTTTGTGAGATTCAAGACTTCTGAAATCTCTACTTGAGTTAACCCCTCATAATATAATAATGAAATGACTAATCTTTCTTTTTCTGGCATTTTATCAATACATGCAGCCATCATTTGCTTAAAATCTGCCATTTGTAACCTTCGGTCATGGTTACTAGTGTTATCATCCTTAATCTGATCCATTCTACTTTGCTGTTTCCCTTCATCTTCGCTGGAATTCAACGGTTCATTAAGTGAAAGCAGCGTGGACACTGATAAGGCAGCCATAGCTTGGTCAACTTCTTCCAGAGGCATGCTCAAATATTGGCTAAGCTCCTCTTCAGAGGGAGACCTCATTAGATTTTGCTCTAACTCCCGAAAAGCACTGTTTAGTTTTTTGGCTTTATCTCTTAGCCCTCTGGGTACCCAATCCATTTGACGGATCCCATCCAGCATGGCTCCCTTAATTCTCCACAAGCCGAAAGTTTCAAATTGATAACCCTTTTTGTAATCAAATTTCTTAATTGCTTCAAGCAAGCCTATATAGCCTAACCCAACTAAGTCCTCTTTCGGAATAATACGTTGCGGGATACTAAGACTCATTCGATTAGCCATTTGCTCAACCAAATACATGTATTGTTTGACTAAATGTTCCTGTGACCTTGAATCGTGCCCCTCTCGGTAGCTTCTCCACAATAAATCATGCAGTTTGGTTTCGTTAATATCTGTTTTCAACGTTTATCCCTCCTTTTCTTGGGTTTACATTTGCGGAATGAGTTTTTTAGGATGATCGATCTTCCCCTTTATGTAACGAATGCAGGGGAATTTGTTGGAACAAAATATCTTCGTTGTTTAATTCACCTAATAGTTCTTCCTGTGCCTGCTCCAGGACATCTTCTGTAAATTGTTCATGGATTAGGTTTGAGTTATTCTCTAATTTTTTTACATTCATTTGACTTAAAATGAATCGTAAAATATAGCCTATTAGAAAGAAAAATAGAAATCCAAAAATTGCTCTTAAGATGGATGTTTGCCATATGTTATTTGTAATTGAAAAAAAGTAGGTAAGTAGAAATGCTATAGTCCCTAATAATGTATTAACTTTCCAATTCAATTCCATAGGCCCCCCCTTTTACATTGTTTTACCGAGTGAAAACATTTTTTCAAAAAATCCCCGAATCCCTTTGGTTTGTTCTTTTGATGATTCTTCAGACTGAGGTAAAAAGGAATTAACAATTTGTTTAATGTTCTTAGATGCTTCACAATTAGGATAAGTCATAAAAAATGGCGATTGAGCTCTTACAGATTGTCTTACATGTGCATCTTCCATCAAAAAACCTAATGTCACTAATTTAAATTTTAGAAAACTACTAGTAGCATTTTTTATTGCTCTAGAAGTGTCAACAGCTTCTCGATAAGATTGCGCGCGATTCACTACCAAGCGAAAATTGGGGGTTTGCTTCGTAAACTGAATGACTGTTTTTAAAACCGCATAGGAATCGGCAATAGCAGTCGGTTCCGGTGTGGTAACCAATATGGTTTCATCAGATGCTAAAATAAAATCTACTAATTCCTTTGATATCCCGGCACCTGTGTCTAGTAGAATAAAATCTGCATAGGTTTGAAGTTCCTGAATTTGACTCCAAAAATACGAAAGTGTATGTGGGTCTAACTCCATTAGGTCTTGTATTTCAAGTCCTCCGGAAATATAATCGATTCCAGCCGTTCCTTTTTCTAATACGTCCCAAATTGACTTCTGACGATGCAGAACATCTGCTAGACTATTACGTGGCGTAATCCCCATTAATATATTAATATTTGCAGTCGATAAGTCTAAATCCAAGACTACAACCCTTTTACCGACTGCATTTAAACCTAGAGCAAAGTTAAGGGTGAAATTTGATTTTCCTACCCCACCCTTACCACTGGTAATCGTTATAACACGAGCAGAGTGTTCTTTTTCTTGTTGAACATTAAATCGATGCATGTATTCTCGTAGACTTTGTGCTTGGTCCATTTTAAAGTTCCCTTCCTAATAGGTATTTCGCAAGCAAAGTCGCATCGATGTTCGTAATATCTTCAGGAACACTTTGTCCATTTGTGATGTATGCTAATTGATATGGATATTTATAGGCAATATTAAGAATCGAACCATAACTGCTCGTTTCATCAAATTTAGTAAGGATCAATTTTTTTATTGGGCTTTCTAAAAACTCATCTAACAATATTTCCATATCCTCAAACTTCGTAGTCATACTTAAGACTAAATAATTATCACTTTCCAAAGGATGATTTAAGAATTGATTAATGGATTTACGGTATTCCACTTCTTTATAGTTGCGTCCAGTTGTATCCATATAAATCAAATCATAATGTTCCAACTTTTTAAGCGCTGACCCTAACTCATCTACGGTACGCACCACTTCAACAGGTACATTTAAGATTCCAGCATAGGTTTTTAATTGTTCAACTGCAGCAATCCGATAGACATCCGTCGTAATCATTGCCACTCTCCGCTTTTGCTTTAGCACCTGTTCAGTTGCAAGTTTTGCAATTGATGTCGTTTTTCCTACACCTGTAGGCCCAATGATATTAATCATGCGCGTTCTCTCGTTAACTATATTTGAAACGGGTAGTTTCTTTTGAATAATTTCAATAATCATTGCCGAAAGCTCAGTTTGAATAATGTCATCCGCCAAATCAGCCTTTGACTCATTTTTTAATAGAATACGATTCACTAGGTCCCCTACAACTTCATCATCCACACCTTGCTTTTTCAAACGTGTGACCCAATTATTCAGATTAGGCGGTAGTCCCTCATCTTGTTTGCCATTCATCATGAAGGTCATCATCATTTTTTTCATCTGTTGTAACTCATCGAGTAAAGGATTTTGCTCTTCCATTGCCTTTGATGACACAGATACTTTTTTTTCACTTTCTTGAGACTTGGTGGGTGTTGTAGAAGGAATAGGTTTTTCTGTTCCAACCGGATTTTTTGAATAATAATTATATAACCCTTGAGGATTCCTATGAAACCCTGATATAGTCTCTTCTTGTTCCTCAGATTCATTTTCAATTTTGTTTATATTTAAGAGTGGTTTTTCTGGCTTTTCCTTTAATTCCAGTGCAAATTTCGGCTCTGCAGTAGGGCTTTTCTTTTCCATAGCATAAGCAGTCACTTCATATTTTTGCTTTGAAAAAAGACCAAAAACACCACCTTTTTTGATTGTTCTTGTATTAACAATAATTGCGTTCTCACCTAATTGCTGACGCACCATTTTTAAAGCAAGGGGCATAGATTCTGCAACGATTTTCTTTGTTTTCATATATTGACCACTCCTATACTTTGGATCTCAACATTAGGTTCCAGTTCCGTATAAGCAAGAACAGGTACTGTAGGCATGATTTTATCAACAAATTGCTTTAAATACATCCGAATATTTGGTGACGTTAGAAAAATCGGAAGACCACCGGCTTTAACTACCCGCTCAATTTGCTCTTGCAAAACTTCTGTAATCCTTCTCGAAGTTTGTGGATCCATTGAAAGGTAATAACCCCCAGCTTCTGTTTGTTGAATAGAATCCGAAATACCTTTTTCTAATGTGGCTCCAGCAGTCAATACATTAATCACGCCTCCTTCTGAATATTGCTCTGTAATTTGGCGTGTTAAGGATTGGCGTACATATTCCGTTAATACTCTAGGTTCCTTTGTATATACTGCATAGTCAGCTAATGTTTCGAAGATAGATGCTAAATCCCTGATGGATATCTGTTCACGTAATAAATTTTGTAAAACCTTTTGGATATCTCCTACTGACAGCAACCCAGGAACGAGTTCTTCCACCAAATTAGGGTGCGTTGCTTTTAAATTCTCAATTAATTCTTTCGTTTCTTCTCTACGAAGCAACTGATAAGCATACTGCTTCAAAACTTCTGTTAAATGAGTAGCAATCACTGAAGGAGGATCAACAATCATATATCCCATGAGTTCTGCCATTTGTTTGGCTTCCATACTTATCCAAGTAGCAGGGAGACCGAATGCTGGTTCAATCACTTGAATACCATCTAATTCTTCTCCTTCTCCGCCTTGATTCATAGCTAGAAAATGATCCAGGTATACTTCACCTTCCGCAATGCGGTTACCACGAAACTTTAAGACATATTGGTTTGGTGTTAACTGTAGATTGTCGCGAATCCGAATCGTAGGGATGACCAATCCTAGTTCAAGTGCAAATTGTCTTCGAATCATGACAATGCGGTCAAGAATGTCTCCACCTTGTTTTTGATCAGCCAATGGAATTAACCCATAACCAATCTCTAGTTCAAGTGTGTCTAGTTGAAGCAAACTAATCACTTTCTCTGGATTGGTAATATCATCCTCTGCCGCATCCATTTCCACTTGCTCATTTAGAAGTTCTTCCTTCTTGGCAGTTTTTTGTATAGAATATGCACCATAAGCTAGTATTCCAGCCACAGGGAGTGTTAAAAAGAGTCCAATTGGTGTAAATAATCCAAGCAAAAATATAGTTACTGCAACAATATATAGCAGCTTAGGATAGTTGAAAATTTGCTGCATTATATCCGAACCTAAACTGCCATCTGTTGCTGCCCGAGTCACTGTTATCCCAGTCGCCGTAGAAATCAGCAACGCAGGGACCTGGCTAACTAATCCATCCCCTACAGATAAAAGAGTAAAAGTACTGGCAGCTTCAGCAAAGCCCATACCATGAATGGACATACCGATAATAAAACCACCAATAACATTGATTAACAGGATAATAATACCTGCTATTGCATCCCCTTTTACAAATTTACTGGCACCGTCCATTGCTCCATAGAAATCTGATTCCATCTCAATTTTCCTACGTCGTGCACGAGCATCTTGTTCACTGATCAATCCTGCATTCATGTCGGCGTCAATACTCATTTGTTTACCAGGCATCGCGTCCAATGTAAAACGAGCAGCTACTTCTGCTACCCTTTCCGAACCCTTGGTGATAACAATAAATTGAATAACGACTAGAATTAAAAAGACGATAAAACCGATAACCGGACTACCACCAATGACAAACGATCCAAAAGTCTCGATTACCTTCCCGCCATCTGCCTTTGATAAAATCGAACGTGTGGTAGACACGTTTAGCGCTAAGCGAAATAATGTTGTTATTAATAGTGCTGTTGGAAAAATTGAAAAATCTAGTGGTTCTTTCGTATTCATAGCCACTAATAAAATCATCAATGATACACAGATGTTGAAGATTAATAGAAAATCCAATAGTATTGTTGGCAATGGTATAATCATCATCGTGACGATCAAAATGACAACAATGAATACGGAAAACTCTTTTATTTTCATGCCATCATCCCCTTATGCCGACCTTCTTGATAGTATACATACGCTAAAATCTCCCCCACCGCATTAAACAGTTCTTCTGGTATTGGCTGTCCTATTTCCACTGCTGCAAAAAGAGCACGAGCCAATGGTTTATTCTCTATTGTCATTATTTTATTTTGCTTAGCAATTTCTTTTATTTTTAAAGCAATATGATCTTTACCTTTGGCAATGACTTCGGGAGCTTCCATCGTATTAATATCATAACGAATGGCAACTGCGAAATGCGTTGGATTGGTAATGACCACATCCGCTTTTGGAAGCTCTGCCATCATTCGATTCATGGCCAATTGCTGCTGTCTGGCTCTCCTCTTTCCTTTAATCAAAGGATCGCCTTCCATTTTTTTATGTTCATCCTTTATATCTTGTTTTGACATCCGGATTTTCTTTTCATGTGAAAACCATTGATAGAAATAGTCAGCCGCTGCCAAAGCTACCAAACAGATTCCTATTGTCATCCCAATTTTTATCGTCAATGAGCCTATAAACCTTGCAGAATCAAAAAGACTTTTTTCTCCAATAGAAAATAATTCATTTTTTTGATTCCAAATCATTAAAAACACAATCAACGAGGTAATAACAATTTTTAAAATTGATTTTATTAATTCTACAACCGAACGCATAGAAAAAATTTGCTTTGCACCTTGTAGAGGGTTAAGCTTTCCGAAATTCATTTTAATCGACTCAAGATTAAACATGAACCCTACCTGAATATAGTTGGCAAGAACACCTGCAACAAGGACAATTGCAAGAAAGGGTCCTACTAATTTTGTAACATCCCACAGGAGCTGATTAAATAAAAGCTGAGAGCTTGAAATTGAAAGATCCCAAAGTAAATATTCTTGGAAACTATGCCGGTATATGTTTAAACATCCCTCAAGAAAACTTTTACCAGCAACCATGAAAAAGCCGAAACTAAGTAGAAGTGTAAGGGCTGAAGATACTTCTGGACTTTTCGCGACCTGCCCTTTTTTTCTCGTATCCCGCCGTTTTTGCGGTGTGGCTTTTTCCGTTTTTTCACCAGAAAATAATTGCAAATCTAAACGAAGAAGCATCCTTACACCCCCATTATTTTCATGATTTCAGACATAGAACCAAACATGTTTTCGAATAGTATTTTTAATAAATAGAAGAAGCTGGGTAAAATGAATATATAGATAAAAAAGTGTATTAATATTTTCATAGGTGGAAACACCGCAAACAGGTTCATTTGTGGCACCGTTCTTGCGATAATTCCTAATGCTACATCCACGACAAACAATGTACCTATTATAGGCGCTGCCATCATAAATCCGATCAAAAACATTTGTTGAAGACAATCCAAGATAAAAGATGCGAGTTTGCCATCGGTAAATGCTGGTACTGAATCTTGAAGTGAAATCCAATCAAAACTTGCTAAAACCCCTTGTATCAATAGATGGTGTCCATTCGTCGTTAATAAAACTAACAAAGCAAGAGCATTCTGCAAACGTCCAGTAAGTTGAGAATTTGTCCCAAACGTAGGATCAAAAAGACTAGCCATTGAAAAACCAATTAATACATCCATTATTGAACCGGCCATTTGTACTGCATATAGGAGAATATTCCCCACCAATCCTAGTACAATACCAACGATAAACTCTTTGAGTATTAACATTACAAGCTTTGACTCTGGCAATGATTCAATAGGTTCATTTACGATTCCCACGCAGAGAATACTTAGGAATACACTAAAACCAATCTTGTAATGTGTTGGTATTTGACGTCCTGAAAATAATGGAGCTGTGACCATAAATGTCGTGATGCGTACAAAAATCAGTAAAAAGGTCCACAAAGAAGAAGCATCCATAACCATCATTTACCCCACAAATTGAGAAAGATTTCCTAATAAACTTTGTGTAAAATCAAGAACGTGACGCAGCATCCACGGTCCAAAAAATAAGATTGATAGGAACACTGCCACGATTTTCGGAACGAATGCAAGTGTCTGCTCCTGTATTTGTGTGGTAGCTTGAAAAATACTCACGAGTAAGCCAACTATTAATGCAATCCCTGCCACCGGAGCGATTACAATGAGAATCGTATATATTGCTTCCTGAGCAATTCGTAAAATTAGTTCGGTAGACATTTATTACACTCCCTCTTTTAGAAACTAACGAGTAATGATTTAACAATTAGATGCCATCCATCTACTAAAATAAATAATAGAATCTTAAACGGCAGTGAAATCATTACTGGCGGGAGCATCATCATCCCCATTGACATCAAGACACTCGAAACAATCATATCGATGACTAAGAAAGGAATAAAAATCATAAATCCCATTTGAAAAGCAGTTTTCAGTTCACTAATTGCATAGGCAGGTACGAGTGCTGTTAGTGGAATATCTTTAATTTGATTCGGTTTTTCCATCTTGGCATACTCCATGAATAGTGCTAAGTCCTTTTCACGCGTATGTTTAGCCATGAATACCTTTAACGGATCACTCGCCGATTCAAACGCTTCCTGCTGTGTCATTTTACCAGCTAAATAAGGTTGCAGTGCGTTATGGTTTATTTCTGAAAAAGTCGGTCCCATTATAAAAAATGTCATAAATAACGATAAACCAATTAACACTTGGTTTGGTGGTATTTGCTGAGTACCTAGAGCATTTCGTACAAATCCAAATACTACAATAATACGAGTAAAGCTTGTCATTAAAACCAAAATAGCCGGTGCGATCGACAATACCGTAATCAACATAATGATACGCATTGTATTAGACACTTTGTCTGGATCACTTGATCCTAAATCAATTCCAGGCAATATGGTGCCGGTTGGACTTGCTGCATGTGCGACAGAGATGAATCCAAGTGAGAGGAGTGGAACAAGTATGGAAATTTTTCGTTTCATTGTTCCTATTCCTCCCCGTTTTCATGATGCATCTTTTGTAAATGTTTGCGAAATACACTATCCCAAATTTTTTTAGAGTCCTTCGGAAACCATTTCGGTGTATTGCCTTCAGCAGCTTGATTTTCGTAGCTTTCTAGAAGGTGTTGATACTCTTCTCCTTGAGAAATGGTGCGAATCAATGTTACATCCTCGCCAACACCTACAACGTATATGGTTTGACCAATAAGTAGGATCTGCATTGAACGGTTATTACCAAGGTTGTGCCCACCTATAGGGAGCACTGGTCCATTTGTTTGTAGTAAACGCCCTCGTTTTGATAAAAAACGTAATAAAAGAAATAAAAGGCCAATAACCAAAATAAACGAGATTATAAATTTTATAAGTAAGGGGAATAAAGAAGGTGATTGACTATCCTCGACTTTTGCCGTTGAAGGAGATGTTTTTTTATCCCCTTTCTGAATAGAATCATAGACGGAAGGCTCGCCGCTTGATGATGTACCAGCGGCAAAACTTGTGGATTGAAATGAAAATAGATAAAAAAACATAACTAAAAACAACATGGTGCGTTTCATGATTTTCTCCTTCCTTGGAGTTATTTCTACTTGTTTAATTCGCCAGTAATCTGCGCTGCTAATTTCGCATCGATTTTGGCAATTTCGGTTAAGATTTGAGAACGGCTGCTAGTGCTGATTTTTTTCATAATATCCATTGCCACAATAGAATTGGTCCCCATCATGGATTGAATAATAACTGCCGATTGAGCAGGCGGCATTCCTGCTATCGTATCTGATAACGTTTTTGTTGGATTTTCTTCTTGTAAAGCAAGTTCATGTACTTGTTGTTCAAAAGTTAAGGACTCAGTCTCACTAATTGAAGCAATTTCTTTGAGCAACATCGTTATTTCTGCAGCCTTTTTCGGGTCCTTTATTCCTCCGATAATGCTACTTTGATGTTCTTGGTCCAGCATCCTAATTGTTAGTGCAGCATCTTCCAAAGGCATAGCTTCAAAAATAGCAGCTGCTTTTGATGCAGACATATTGGTGTAAATACCAGCTACTTGCTTCATTTCCTCTTGTGACTGTTGAGATTTTTTTTCTTTTAATTGATTTTGTAAATCTGCATTCTCTTGTTTTAATTCCCCTAATGCATTTTGATTAGAACTAAGTTCCTTTTTTAATTTTGATAGTTTTTGATCTAAATCTTTTACATCTGATTGACTTTTTAAGTACTTATTTTTCCATTCATCTGCATTATCGGGCTTTTGAGCTTCAGCAGAAGGAGGATCATCGATCAGTTGATTAACCAATGGAAGTGCATTTCCCCATTCCTGAAAGGTTTTTACAACTGGAAAACCCATAAAATTCAACAAAAAGGCAACTAAGATAACAGTAAACAGTAACGGAATAATACCAATGTAAAAAATATTTGCTAGTTTTGAGCGGTGTTTCTCTTCCATTTGTTTCTCTCCTCATATCCTTCGTGAGTATCGAAGGATGGCCATTTCATCTAACATGGCTTGCTCTTTTCGATCCATTTGCTTTTGAAAAGCTTCCTTGGACTTCGCTTTCCACTGGTTCCACATTTTTGCTTCTTGTGATTTCTCGATTAGCAATTGGTGTTTTTCTTCCACTTTCTTATGAATAATCTGTGATTGATTTTCCAACTGTTTCATCTTAAGATTTACATGTTCAATTTCTTGTTGGACTTCTAATATCTCCCACACTGTTTTGCGATGGACTTGATTATATTGATTAAAAATTTCATCCTTTACCATTTCTAAACCTTCAATTTGTTCCTCAATTTGGGTTTGTTGAAGTTTTACAGTACCATATTCCTGATGTGCAATTTCTTTCTCATTTTCTTTAAAATCAAGCACTTTCTGAAAGGAAAAGTTAAATTTCATCGCATGATCGCTCCAAATTGTGAAGTTAAGAAGGATTCTGAATCCTCTAAGTTAGAAGTTTCATAGATACCTTGACGTAAAAAATGATCCATTTGTGGCTTTAGACGCATCGCCAAATCAATCTCACGGTTTGATCCTTTTTTATATGCTCCGATATTAATTAAATCTTCTGCCTGATTATAGGAAGCTAATAGATTTTTAAAATTACGGGCAGCGTGTAGGTGTTCGTCAGAGGTTATTTCAGTCATCACACGGCTAACACTGTTTAACACATCAATTGCAGGGAAGATTCCTTTTGCACCAATTGAGCGATTCAAAACAATATGACCATCTAAAATTCCTCTCACTGCATCAGCAATTGGTTCGTTCATGTCATCCCCATCTACCAAAACCGTATATATAGCTGAAATGGATCCCTTTGGACCAGTTCCAGCACGTTCTAAAAGCTGTGGCAGCATGGCGAATACTGAAGGTGTATACCCTTTAGTCGTCGGCGGTTCTCCAATGGCTAAGCCAATTTCTCTTTGTGCCATGGCAAACCGAGTAACAGAATCCATCACAAGCATCACGTTCATTCCTTGATCACGGAAATATTCTGCAATAGAGGTAGCCGTTAGTGCTCCTTTTATTCGAATAAGTGCTGGCTGATCGGATGTAGCTACAATAACAACCGATTTTTTCAACCCTTCTTCACCAAGGTTTTGTTCTATAAAATCGAGAACTTCCCGCCCTCTCTCTCCAATTAAGGCAATGACGTTTACATCAGCTGTAGTATTTCTTGAAATCATTCCAAGCAGTGTACTTTTACCGACACCACTTCCGGCAAAAATACCCATCCGCTGACCTTTACCCATTGTGAGTAAGCCATCGATTGTCCTTACTCCTACCCCTAGTGGCGAATGAATACGAGGCCTGGTTAGTGGATTGGGTGGTATCGCGTGAGTAGGTACTTCCTCTAATCCTAATGGAAGTGGTTTGCCATCAATGGGCTGGCCTAGACCATCTAGAATTCTGCCCAGCAGCTGACGGCCTGCTTTCACCATCATCTGTTTCCCGCTAGCGACAACGTCACAACCAGGTCCGATCGACCGTACTTCACCAAGAGGCATGAGAAGCACCTTATTTTCCCTAATGCCGACGACCTCAGCTTGAATAGGAACTTGTGAATTTGTTGGGTATATCGAACACAATTCACCAATTCTTACATCAGGACCTTGTGATTCAATGGTAAGTCCAATAATTTGGGTTATTTTACCATTCACTCTTACCGGATCCACACTACGAATAAGCTTGGCATAGTTTTCAACTGATAACACTACTTTCCGGCTCCCTTCTCGCTTCTAGAATGACCTTTTTGATCTCTTCAATTTGTGTATCAATACGTGCATCTACACTGCCATATGCAGTTCGAATAATACACCCCTTGGTAGAAACAGAATGGTCCGGAATAATTTTTATTTCAGTTTCGCCATTTACGACAGCAACAAGATGAGCTCGTTGCGATTGGATAAAATCAAAATCATCAGGATGAACACAAATGGTAATAAATTCTTTTTCTTTAAAACGAAGAATATGTTGTTTAATTAACTCAACAAACTGATTTTGATTACTGGTTAATTCCGTCTTAATTATATGCGTAGCAATCACCGTACTTAACTCCAGCAAAAATGGTTCAGCCTCTGAAATAATGGCTGCTTTATGTTCGTATGCTTGTTCCAACAAGAATTGAACCTGTTCCATTTTCCCTTGAAATTCTCTTAAAACTTCAAACTCAGCTTCTTGTTTTCCTGTGGTGTAACCTTCCTGATAACCTTTTTGTTCAGCCTCAAGAGATAAATCCTCAAGTTTCTGATGATTTTCATTCCACCACTGGCTAATTTTTTCTTCTGCTGCTGATTCTAGTAAACGGGCATTTTTCTCTGCATTTTCTAAAATGGCTTGTGCTTCTGCTTCAGCCTCTTGAATGATTTGCTGCAGTTGAATATGATTCACCGCATCAATAGCCTCATGATGCGGTGTCTCTTGGTCGTAACGATTAATAACTATCCGTGGTTGAGAAATTACTTTTTTTTCTTCAAGTACCGATAGATTGGAAGACTTAAAAACCTTAGAATAAGACGTCATCCGAACCACCTCGAGCTATAACAACCTCACCGGAATCCTCTAAACGGCGGATAATAGAAACGATTCTTCCTTGTGCTTCCTCCACATCCTTAACTCTAACCGGTCCAAGGTACTGCATTTCTTCTTCGAACGTCTCGACCATACGTTGTGACATGTTCTCGAAAATAACCTTTTTGACTTCTGCACTTGAGGCTTTCAAGGCAAGAAGTAAATCCTGATTTTCCACTTCTTGGATGACGCGCTGAATTGCACGTTTATCCAATGTAATGATATCCTCGAATACAAACATCCGTTTTTTGATTTCATCCACAAGTTCAGGGTCCTTCGATTCAAGCTGTTCAAGAATGGTCTTCTCCGTTGTTCGATCAACACCATTAAGGATGCTGACAATGGACTCAATTCCTCCAACCACAGTAAAATCATGACGAATCGTCGATGCCAGCTTTTGTTCAAGAATATTTTCTACTTCCTTAATTACTTCAGGGGAAGTTTGTTCTAATACTGCTATTCTCCTTGCAACATCTGATTGTAATTCTTCAGGTAAAGAAGAAAGAATCATCGAAGATTGCTGCGGCTCTAAATGAGCTAATACCAATGCAATCGTCTGCGGATGCTCATTTTGAAGAAAATGATAAATTTGCATGGCGTCCACACGACGAGCAAAATCAAAGGGTTTCACTTGTAATTGTGTCGTTAAACGATAAATAATCTCCTGTGCACGGTCTTTACCTAATGCCGACTCTAATACATCTTGTGCATAGCTAATACCACCCATTTGCAGGAAGTCTTGTGCTATACACATTTCATGGAATTCCTTCAACACTTCTTCTTTTTCTTTCTGATCCACCTTCTGAATATTAGCAATCGCGAGGGTTAATTGATCAATCTCTTCCTCAGGTAAATGCTTAAATACCTTGGCAGAGCCCTCCTTGCCCATCGCAATAAGCAATATCGCTGCTTTTTGTTTTCCAGTCAACTTTAGTGCTGTAGCCATGGGACTTAAACCTCCTCGTCATGTATCCATGTTCTAATAACTTTTGAAAAATCTTCCGGTCTTTGTTCAAGTAGCTTTTTCAATTGACTCTCCACACTCATATCCTGCTCAGCAAAATAATCCGCTTCTTTAACTTGTCCAGTTGCTGATAAATCAAGTTCATCTTCCATTTCCGCTTGCTTATGTTTTCTTCTTCGTAATAACATCCAAATTAGTCCTCCAAGTAATAGGAGTCCTCCAGCAGCTGAAGCGCCGATTAACAGCCAATTTTGTGCAGATGCACTTTCCACAGCCGTATTTTTTGCAAATGAATGAGGAAAAACAGTAATTCGCTGATCAATTTCTTTTTGGGTTAGGTTTGGATGTCCCAGTGCGGTACGAACTGTATTGGCCACAATATTTCTGATATTATCTTGTGTGGCTTTTGATAATGTATTGGCTTTAGCTGAATCCGGCTCTACACCAACATTAATAGTAATATCCTCTATTTGATAAGGGCTTTTTATGATTTCGTTATTGATTCTATTCACTTCATAATTGACCCTATTTTCAGACTCTTCATAATTGCTTTCGCCACCAGAATTAGTCCCAACATATCCAGGAACATCGGTTTCACCTGTTCCAACTACCCCGCCAGGATTTGAACCTGTTCCATTGTAAGACTTGGAGGTTTTCTCTGAACTGATTGCAATGCCGTTATTATTATCATCGGTAGGCTTAACTAATTTTTCTTCTGTTTTGACTTTATCAAAATTCATTTTTACAAACGTATGAACAAAGACTTTCTCCGTTCCAAGTATATTGCCCAATAAACCTTGAAGATCCTGCTGAATATCCCGTTCAACATCTTGTTGCACCTTGCGTTGTTCATCATATTTATCCAAAGCTTGGTCATCATTTTCAGGATCTGCCAGTGCCAATGTCTCGCTATACTGATTCATAATAGTGATGTTTTCTACCGGCAAGTTAGGGACACTGCGGGAAACTAGAGTATATAAAGCCTTTATTTGCTGGGAACTTAGCTTTTCACCCGGTTCAACTTCTACCATTACTGAAGCACTTGCTTTTTGTTCATCCTCTTGTCGGACAAAGACTGAATTCTCAGGTAAGGTCACAATGACCTCCGCGTTTTTAATTCCAGCCACATGTTTAATCACTTCAGCTACTTGATTTTGCATCGCTTCACGTTCAAGAATATCGTACTGTCTGTCAGTTGCTCCAAAAGAGAGATTTTGACCAAAAATATCGTAGTTAATTTTGTTGTCTTTTGGATACCCTTTGGATGCAAGACTGACTAATAAATCAGGGGCATCCTTTTTAGGCACTTCTATACTTGTTCCCGTGTCGGAAAGTTTGTACTCTGTGTAGCCTTCCTTGTCCAATTCTGCTTTTATGTCCCCAACTTCCCTTTGGGATAATTGACCAGTGTATAACGGTACAAATTGAGGTCGTGACGCAAAGAAGATAAAGGTAGAAAGGGCAACTAAAAGAAATAAAAATGTCCCTACGATGAGTCCTTTTTGTTTTGAACTTTTGGAGTTCCACCAACTGCCAAATAGCTCTCCTGTATGTTTAAGTTGATCTATCCATGATCGTTTCATTTCTCACCCTGCCTAGCTTTCTATCATTCTTTAAAATTGCATCCGCATCATTTCTTGATAAGCCTCTACTGCCTTATCCCTAATAGTAACGGTTAGTTCTAAAGCAACCTTCGCCTTTTGTGATGCAATCGTTACATCATGTATATTATCAATTTCCCCTGCCGCAGCTTTGACGGTTAGATCCGAGGCTTGCTTTACTGTATTATCGACGTTTTCCAGGTAACCTTTAAGCACGCCCGAAAACGAGTTTGATGTGGAACCCGATTCCACATTTTGAATAGGATTTTGATTAATTTTGATCAGTCCACTATTTATACCAGAAACGTTCATTTATGCTTCCCCCTAACGGCCTATTTCTAAAGCCTTTAACATCATTGATTTTCCAGTATTAAATGAAGTGACATTCGCTTCATATGCTCTTGAGGCAGCCAATAAATCTATCATTTCCTTTGATAGATCAACATTTGGCATCATGACATAGCCATCCGCATTCGCATCAGGATTGGATGGGTCAAAGACCATTTTGAATGGTGTCTTGTCATTAACTATCCCTGAAACTCTAACTCCTTGGAGCTGGGATTGTGATTGTTTTTCCATTGCCCCTTGTAAAATTTGGTTAAATGATTTTTCTCTTGGTTCCATCATCACCATTTTTCGTCGGTAGGGTTCCCATTTTCCATTTACAAAAGATCCTCTTGTCGATTCTGCATTCGCAATATTGGAAGAGACAACATCCATTCGTAGACGTTGTGCGGTCAAGGCTGATGCACTAATATTTAACGAATCAAACATGTTCCTTAACTCCTTCCTTTAATCGCTATAGATAATTGTTGAAATTCACTGTTAATTTGTTCCGTAAGTGTGTAATACCAGAGTGAATTTTTTCCCATGCGAGTCATTTCTTCATCGACATCTACATTGTTCCCGCTGTTTTGCATGACGGTATTCGTATTCTCAACAACGCTTGCTGAAGGTATTATTGATGGTCTACCAATGACCATATGACGGGCATCGGAACGATTTCCTTCAAAATTTGTTTGATTAGTTAAGTGCTTTTTCAGTATATCTTCAAAAACTACTTGTTTTGCTTTATATCCAGGAGTTTCAGCATTTGATATATTATTAGAAATCACCTGTTGGCGTAAACTGGAAGCATCTAATGCCTTTTGTAGGAGGTTAATATTAGTCAACTTTCTCCTCCTCCTTTCCACCTATAAAACTTTGACATTTTTCGATAAATATCAACAAAATTATTAACATTCAATCATCAATATACTATAAAAAAGGTATTTAAATCTACACTTTTTTTACATAGTAAAAGTGTGTTATAGGAACATTATTTGTATATCAAGCTTTTAACTGGCCAAAAAACTTACTCACGCCTGTAACCCAATGATTATTCAGATTAGTAGGGTCATTCTCCGCACCAACAGGGGCATATTTTCCAGCAATTTTAGTTATGCTTGTTAGCCCCATTCCAAGATAATTCTTACTTATATTTCGAGCCATATCCATAATGCTTTCTTCAATAGAGGAATAGGATCTTAACCCATTTTTCCCCATCATTCCAGCAATGTTATTTTTAACATTGGCTGCTTTTGATGTTCCATTGCCCGTTTCATGTTGAGCAATAGCTGCCAATAAGGCTGGATCTACATTATATCTTTGTCCAGCTTGAATAAATGCTTCTCCCATCCCTTTCAACTTTCCGCCAAGCACTTGATTAATTTTTTCTGCACCTATTGATTGAAAACGTAAAGATTCTGTTGAGTTAGACGCAAAAGATTCCATTCCCAAATTTGAATTTTCATTGGTAAAGTTCATGTTTTCTATAAAAGAAGGAAACATGGGTTGGATGGAAGATGGTGCATCGCCATTCATCATTTCATTTAAAACCGATGTAAAAAGGTTCGCAAATTCAGAATTAGTCGTCCCCATTTGTGAAGATAATTTTTCATTACGGGACAATGTACTAGTTAACATAGTTTTGGTAAACCAATCATCACCTATTTTCAACGGAAAGCTCCTTTCTTCTGCATCTTTATATTCTGATAAGTCCATAGAGAAAAAGAAGCGTGACTACGATTAATGCATCCGTGGTCACGCACAAGTATGTGTCAAACTTGACAACATTTTAAATACGATTGCATTAAATAGCACCTTCTAAAATCTTGCTTACATCACCTAAACATTCTTCCGTAAGCATTGAAATGCATGTTAGCTGACCATTTTCAATTTTCCCTTCAACTAGGACAATCGTATTGGTATCATTTTCTTGTTTCATTGCAAAAATTTGTTTCCCCATATAAACTACATTTTTCACAATAAAATAGGACCGATTGATTGGGTATCCAAGCGTTATTTTAATTGGATACTTAAAAAACGGTTTCTTCTTTTTAAATTCCATTAAATTTAAAATCTTACTGTTTGCACGTTCGTCTGTTTTAATTTGTTGCAGGAACATTTTTTTCCTCTCCTTAACCAAATGTTAAAGAATATAAAAATAACCCCGCCTTTTCGAAGGGGGGTTAACAGACAAAAAACATCTTTCAGTTGGGTATAGAAGTCCTATACCTTTGTAGACATTTTATACCTAGGTAAAACACCCTATCTTTTAGGCAGCTGGCTGGCATAGTGATATTCTCCTTAGCCCCTTTAGCTTTGCGCCACTGATTTTCACCAGTTTTGCCTTGATCGAGATTCAATGTTTTTAGTATCTAAATAATCTCTAATCAAATAATAGAATGTTTTAACAATATCGAATATCCGACCATTTTCCTATTTTTGTCGAAAATACTAGGTATTTAGTCCTTAATTATAGAATATTACGTAGATTCATTAAAAATTATGTCATATATTGTCATTTAATCAAATTTTTACGACTAAAATCTATGACATTTTACCTTTTGGAATCTAAAAAGATTCCATTCGTTTGTTTACTATAAGTCCTATATTGTTGAGAGACAAGTTTTTGCTTCTTTTGCTGATTAATAAGGCTTTCTGTTTCTTTGAGATTTTTCTCCAGTAATGGAGCCATATGCTGGTCTAGCAAATAGGTATCTTTTAACAATTGCTGCTCTATTAAAGTATACACATAATTCTTTTCGTGGTTCTTTTGCGCATCCACTCTACTCATTAATGTCTGTCTGTCATTAAGTTGTTTTTCAAATTCCTCATAATTTTCTTCTTTTAAGGAACTGCACATCTTAAGTGTTATTTCATAAATACTTCTTAGTATTTCTTCCATTTTTATCTCAGACCTTAGCTTTTTATTTTGGCTTGTTTCATTGCAGTTGACCAGGTATCCGATAATTCGACAGCGAATCCTTCAACTTCATCTAGTAGTTCCAAATTCTTATTAAGATTCGCTTCGATTAACCGGGATTTCATATAATCATACATAGTAAGTAATTGTTCTGCTACACTATATTCTTTTTTTAAGGTTATCATTAATTCACTTAAAATATCCTGTGCTCTTAAATTATAGTTATTGCTATCTTCAAAGTTGTTATTTTTTAGTGCTTCTTTAGATAATCGAATAAATTTGACTAGCCCTTGATATAACATAAAGGTAAGATCTTCTGGTCTTGAAGTTGTGACAGCTTGTTTTTGATAGGTTTGATAAGGATTATTTAAAACCATGATTGATTACTCCTTTTTCATTCACACATTTTCGTCTATAAATGATTATCGGATAAACTATGTAATAGTTAAGTTCTTTGAAAAAAAACATAACAAAAAATATAAATAAATGGGTCTGTTAAACTTGCCTGTTGATTTCCGCTCCAGGCACTTCGCTTTCCGTGGGTGTTTCGGCGAGCCTCCTCGGCGCATGCGCCTGCGGGGTCTCCCCTGAACCATACTCCCACAGGAGTCTTCGTGCCTTCCGCTCCAATCATCAGGGTATAAAAATTAACACTGTTCTTTAAGATAGCCAATTAATTTGGATCCTTATAGTTTAACGCCCTCTCACTATCACCATAGC
>NZ_JBCNAC010000181.1:0-14921 GCF_050477885.1 Neobacillus rhizosphaerae | reverse complement strand
TCCCCCAGCGCTTTAGCGCAACGGGGGACTGTCCCCTTCTCTTTTTTTATGTCGACAGGTTTTGTAAGATGTTGTAAAATAAACTCTAGTTTATGGTAACAATATAAAGAACTAATTGTACTGTATATAGTACGAAAGTCCTGAAAATCCTCTGACACATCCAAATTATGTCACTTTTGAACGAGGACAAAAGTCTCATGATTCTGCATAATCAACCACTTGTTTCCGAAACAAACCGAAAATTTTTCCGTTGACCTCGGATTTTTAATAAAAATATAAAAAAAATTCCAAGAGTAATAGAAAAGGATGCACTTCCTTTAGAGATTGGTTTACAAGGGGAAATACACATGATCGTCACGTTAATTAATAAAGAAAACATTAATTCCATAACGTTACCTGAAAAAATCCAGGGGCAGTATTGGATGTATGACACCCATCCCAACACCTCCAAAAAACTGGTCGGGATCGAAGGTGCAAATGGCCAGTGGATTCTAAAGTCCAACAAAGATGCCAAGATTGTTGATTCTTCAGGCACCCCGATTCGAAATACCGTATTACAGCCATTAAGCATTTACCAACTGGCCATCGAGGGCCAAGAACACAAAACACTTGTGTTCGCAGAGCCCAACACAGAAGACCGCCAAACCTTCACTAAATTCGTGGTCGACCAGGATATGGACATTCACATCGGAAGAAACGAGAAAAACCATATCGTCCTATCGAACCAATTTGTGTCCGCCTCCCATGCCAAACTAACTATTTTTGATGGCCAATGGCGCATCGTTGACATGGATAGCACGAACGGGACCTTTGTCAATGGCGTACGAGTGAAAAGTAGCGAATTAAAGATGGGTGACATCATATACATAATGGGATTGAAAATCATCATTGGCAGTTGCTTCTTGGCCTTCAATAATCCAGATGGGATGGTATTCTTCCGTAAAAATGGACTTAAGCCATTTATTCCTCAAGTTGTAGAAACTCTCGACGAAGAAGAGGATGAATTCGAAGTACCGGCCGTCGATTATTTTTACCGATCCCCTCGCTTTAAAAGAGACGTCGAAAAGGCAGTTTTTAAAATTGATTCACCACCGCCCAATGCCATCGGGGAAGAAATGCCAATGATGCTGGTGATTGGTCCATCGATGACCATGGGGATGGCCTCCATGGCAACAGCTATTTTCGCCATCAATAACGCCATGGCAACGGGCGACATCTCACGGGCCATGCCTTCCATCATTATGTCAGGAAGCATGCTGCTCGGAACCATCCTTTGGCCTGTTTTATCAAAAAAGTACGATATGCGACGCAGGAGGAAAAAAGAGAAAATCCGCCAGCAAAAATACAAAGAGTATCTAGATAAATTTGCCGTCCTATTTACTGAGGAGTCCCAAAAGCAAGAAGAAATCTTACGGGAAAATTATGTTCCCATCACAGAGGTAGTCCAGCGGATTGAACAGGTGGACCGCAACCTATGGGAACGAGGACACGGACAAAATGATTTCTTGAAGTTAAGAGTAGGAATCGGGGACGGTCTGTTATCCGCGGACATCACCTATTCCGAGAAAAAATTCTCGATTGACGATGACAACCTGCAGGAAGAGCTGTACACCTTGTGCGAATCGCCAAAGGTTTTGAAAAACATCCCTATCACTCTATCGTTATTTGAGGAGTATATCACTGGAATCATTGGCAACCGCAAACAAACGATGGAATTCGCTAAAGGGTTAATTTTTCAACTGTCCGCACTTTATAGCTATGACGAAGTGAAGCTGGTCTTCATTTATGACCAAGAAGATGAAGCCGAGTTTGGTTTTACCAAATGGCTGCCACACGTGTGGAGCCAGGATAATAAGTTCCGTTTCATTGCTACAAATCACAAAGAGGTGAAGGAAGTTTCCGCCTACCTTGAAAAAGAAATCGACCTCCGCTCGCAAATCAATGAAAGTGAGCTAGACGATGTCACGCCGTATTACATTGTGTTTGCGATGAGTAAGAGCCTGGCTATCCGGGCCGAGATGCTGAAGCAGGTCTATGCGAAGAAAAAAAATCTACATATCAGTGTGGTTACTTTTTATGATGAACTGAAATATCTCCCGAAAGAATGCACGATGGTGGTGGAGCTGGAGGAGCACAGCGGGAAGCTATTCGATAAAGATGATCTCTCGGGCCAATCGACGTCCTTTGTTCCTGACATTTACGTCACATCAGACCCAAATGAGCTGAGTGTGAAGCTTGCGAACATTCCGCTGGATACACTCGGCCATTCCTTCCACCTTCCGCAAATGGTTACCTTCTTAGAGCTATTTGGGGTAGGAAAAGTGGAGCATCTCAATGCGTTGACCAGATGGCAGGACAATGATCCAACGAAGTCGTTGGAAGCGCCAGTCGGCGTGGACACATTAGGGGAACTATTCAAGCTTGATTTACATGAGAAATTCCACGGACCGCATGGATTGGTTGCGGGGATGACGGGTTCAGGTAAGAGTGAGTTCATCATGACCTACATCTTATCCCTGGCCGTGAACTATCATCCGAATGAAGTGGCGTTTATCTTGATTGACTATAAAGGCGGCGGCATGGCGAAATCCTTTGAAAAATTGCCCCATACGGCCGGCATAATCACCAACTTAGATGGTGCTATGATCAAACGCTCTTTGGTTTCGATTGAAAGTGAATTGAAGCGCAGGCAGGCTTTTTTTGCAGAGGCAAGTAAGCTAATCGGCGAGAGCAATATCGATATTTACAGCTATCAAAAGCTGGTTCGTGAAGGCGTCGTGACCGAACCGCTGCAGCATTTATTCATCATCTCGGATGAGTTCGCCGAGTTAAAAACACAGCAACCCGAGTTTATGGCGCAGCTGGTCAGTGCCGCCCGGATTGGACGAAGCTTGGGCGTGCATTTAATCCTCGCTACGCAAAAGCCAAGCGGTGTCGTCGACGATCAGATTTGGAGTAACAGTAAATTTAGGGTCAGCTTAAAGGTTCAGGAACGGGCGGACAGCATGGATATGCTGAAGCGGCCGGATGCGGCGGAACTGACAGATACCGGACGCTTCTATCTGCAGGTGGGCTATAACGAATTGTTCGAAATGGGTCAGTCGGCCTGGGCAGGCGCTCCTTATTATCCATCTGATAAAGTGGTAGTCGAAAAGGACCATAGTGTCGTGGTCATTGACCGAAATGGCCGACCGATCAAACAAGCGAAAATCGATAAAAAGAGAAGCTTGTTTGCCAATCCGAAAAAGCAGCTCGATGTCGTTACCGACTACCTGTACACGATTGCGGAGGAAGAACAGATTCGTATTCGCCCGCTGTGGCTGGATCCGATTCCTTCTATGATTTTATTAGATGATGTGAAGCGGAAATACAATGCTAGAAATAACCAGTCATTCGTGCTGAATCCCGTCATTGGTGAGTATGATGACCCGGTAAGACAACAGCAATGTTTACTGCATCTGCCGCTTACGGAAGAAGGGAATACGATTGTCTACGGGGTGGCCGGCAGTGGAAAAACCACCTTCATCACGACCATGGTGTATTCACTCATCCAAGAACATACGCCAGACGAAGTTAACATCTATTTACTAGATTTTGCTTCGGAAACGTTACGTGCTTTTGCCAAAGCACCGCATGTGGGCGATGTTATTCTCTCTTATGAAAGTGAGAAAGTTAGCAACCTATTTAAGCTTCTGCAAAGCGAAGTGGAAAAACGGAAGAAGCTGTTCGCTGATTATGGCGGCGATCATGCATCCTATGTGAAGGCAACTGGTCAAAAGCTGCCATCCATCGTGGTGACGATTAATAACTTTGCTGCTTTTACAGAAATATACGAGGAAAAAGAAACAGCGGTCTCCTTCCTTTCACGCGAAGGGACCAAGTATGGCATCTATTTCGTCTTAACGGCACTTGGCACCAACGCGGTCCGATTCCGGTTACTGCAAAACTTCAAGCAATTGATTACGTTGCAGTTAAATGATGAATCCGACTATTCCACAGTCGTTGGGAAAACGGATGGGTTGTTCCCATCGAAGTTCAAAGGCAGAGGCTTGGTGAAAAAAGACGCGGTGTATGAATTCCAAATCGCAACAATCACCGATGCACCCGTCCTATTTACGTTTATTCAACAGGAATGTCGAAAGCTGCAAGCCGCTTGGAAGGGCCATGCCGCGAAAAAGATTCCTATTTTACCAGAGCACGTAGATTTTGAATTCTTGGCTGACTACCTAGAGCCACGGCAGAGTCTCACGATCCCGATTGGGGTGGAAAAAAACTCACTGAATGTCCACAACTATCCATTCGGACAGTCCTATGTCACGATGATTCTATCTGCAGGTACCGAGCATCACTCCTTTACACATGATGTATCGGTGTTCATGGCAGAGAAATGTGGATTGGATGTAACGATTCTTGATGCCGAGCAAAGCTTTACTGGTAAAAATAACAAGGCAGTTACCTACTATTCTACAGTTAAAGAGTTTGAACAGGTGATGGATGAACTGTTTGAGTTGGTAGTCTACCGCAATAACACCTTTAAAGAGGCGTTAGAGCAGGGAAGGGAGATTCCAGCATTTGACCGAAAAGTCATTGTCATCAATAGCATCGCAGCCTTGAAAAATGGTCTATCTGGCCAAAGCGCTGAAAAGCTAGCTTTGATCCTTGAAAAGGGTGAAGCGAAGTATAACCTCACGATTATTTTTGCCGAGCAGGCGAAGAATCTGTCAGGAGTCTCCTATGATAAGTGGTACAAACGCCAGATGAATCAGGGGGATGGCATTTGGGTTGGCAGCGGGATTACCGAGCAATATCAGCTGAAGCCGTCGAAAACGACGCCGGAACTGCGTGAGGAAATGACCGCTGACTTTGGCTTCTCGTTACAAAAAGGAAAGAGTGTAAAGGTCAAGCTACTCAACTCTGATAAGGAGGAGGACAACAATGAATAAAGTCCTTGTTGAAATTTTTCTTCCTGCTGCCAATAGGAGCTTTGATGTATACATACCCCTCGAAAGCAAAATGAGTGAGGTATTGGTCTTAGTTTCCACGCTATTAAGCGACCTGTCAGATGGCAAGTACAAAGCGATGGGCAATCCTGTCTTGTGTGACACATCATCGGGAATTATTTTCAATATTAACATGGCTGTTGCGGAACTGGGCATTCAAAACGGTTCCAAGCTCATGCTGATATAAATTTTTAGGCTAGGTAAAAGTAGTTGTTGAGTGAAGCGAAGCAACTGGAGCGGAAATCAACAAGCCACATTTACCAATGCTAATTTTTCACAAGAAGAAAGGGGTATGAAAATGGGGAAACGAATTAAAGTCACTCCACAAGAACTTGAAACAGCTTCGAAGAAATTAACAGAGCTATCTGAAACGTACACAGGGATCTACACCCAGTTAATGCAGGCTGCAGGAACCATGGGTGAAGCGTGGGAGGGCGAAGACAACCTTGCCTTCGTTGATCAAATCAACGGCTTCAATGAAGATCTGAAAAATATGGCGGATAAACTAGCAAATGCTGGTCAGGCGCTGGAAGCACAAAGAGCCAACTATGTGGCGACGCAAGAAAATAACATGGTTCAAGTAAGAAAGTTAACAAACTAATAAACTAACAAACACGCAAAGGAGTGAAGGGAATGGCTGGACATATTAAAGTCAATACGGCTCAAGTGGCCGACATTGCATCAACAATTGAGCGTTTAAATAGACAACTAGCAGAAGAATTAAAAACTAGTCAGAATACGATCAAAAACCTTTCGAATACTTGGGATGGTGAAGCAGCCCAAGCAACGATCTCTTCCTATGAAGAGTTTGCGGCGAAGTTCTTCCAGAATTACTACGATATCCTTGATAACTATGTGAAATTCCTACGAATCAACGTCGACCAAGGATACTTCGAAACAGAAAGCGTCAACACCAACCTAGCTGACGCATTCAAATAAACCCTGGGGACAGTCCCCCGCTATGGTAACGCGTTACTAACCTGGGGGACAGTCCCCCGTCACGGTAATGCGCTACCACCCTGGGGGACAGTCCCCCACACTTAAACTTTGAAAATAATACCGTTTGGATAATATAGATATAGATAAAAAAAACATTGGAGAAGTAGCTGATGAAAAAATTTTTAGTTAGTATTTTTTTAGTACTTTTAGTGGCAGGAGTGAGTGGATGTATGAGCCAGCAACCGACGAAAGAGGAAAAGAAGACGAGTGAATCAGCGATGCTTTCTTACTTGGATAAGAAGTACGACCAGAACTTTTCGGCGATCAACTATATCCCGGCCAAGCGGGGGTTCAATGACAGCATGAACCTGAACATCTTGGTGGCGAAATCAGAAGACGGCCTACTAGTCAATGTTCGTGAAAGATTGTCCAAACCTGGTAAGTTTTTTGATGATTATCGTAATGCAGTTGCTTCTAAATCCCTTAAGGACAAAATCAATTATGGGTCCATTGAAAACCTGCATCTAGCAAAAACCTATATCACTCTTACACCCGAAGTGGATCTTGACACATTAAAAAATGGTGTATCGAGCGTAGCAAAAGACGATGTCATTATGGTGCATAGCATCGTGTCTATATCGGGTGATGCAGATGAGAAAACGCTAAAGGAATTGTACGACGTCTATCAACAGCTTCAATCCTTAGGTTACGAGGATACAGGCCTTATTGCTGCATTCTCTGGTGACCAAGCTAAAGCGGAAACGTATGTAAATAATTTCCTTCTCTATGGCACGCAACCTTGGGAGGAATACGATAAATCGGTGAAACATGTGCTTAAAGTAAACGAAAACGGATTATCCTACGAAGAATTTAAGAGTCAACTAAAGTAGGAGGATGGACAAATGCCTAATCTAAAAGATGGTTTCGAACAAGTGCGACTAAGCGAACTAAGGGATCAGCAAAATGCCGTGTTAAATAAACTAGCCTATGTCGACATCATAGAAAATTGGAAACCTGGAGAATCATTGTACAAAATGGTTTTACAGGTGGATACCGATCTTGCCGCAGAACTGAAAAATGCCGGCCTCGGAAATCTGGTCATCAAAGATTATGTGAATACGAACGACCGCTCCGGCTTTTGCGCGATTGCGTTCGAAGACCCGAAGACGGGGGAAGTCGGCATGTCCTTTAGGGGAACGGAAGGCATGGATGACCTGCTCCACAACCCAAAGGATATGGCGGATAATACATTAACCGCATCCATTGGGGTCTCGCCACAGTCATTAGAGGCGATTGCTTTTTTTGAAAAAAATGAAGAGAAGAGCGGGAAAAACTATCTGTTTGGCCACTCTAAAGGCGGCGAACTCGCGGCCGAAGTGTATGCAACGAATTATACCAATGTTCTAGGGGTTCACATCATTAACCCGCAGCCAATCAATCCCTACAAGCTCGGGCCTGATCAATTAGCGGCCTTGCAGTCGAAAAAGTTTGATGCGGTCGTCGTAAACGGAGACCTTGTATCCTGGTTAGGTCGGACCCCTTACCCCGTTCGCTATGTTGAAAACAACGGCACACAGCCAGGTTTTTTTGGTCCACATTCGATTGATTCTATGAAACTAGATAATCGGGGCTATGCCGTAATTGAGAAGGATCCCTTTTCAGGCTATGCCTGGCAAGGTCTAGCATCCACCATTGCGACCGCAGTTATGGGTGATATTCAAAGCCATCTACGAGTGTATTCCTTCGCCATTAATACGGTGGTTCGCGTCGGCAATTTCATGATCAATGACCTGCCGGGCATGGTGCACCAATTCGTCGAATACCTGAAACAGGCCATTGATCGACTCCAAGTGATTTCCCTTGCGGCAAGAATTGCCCTCATCGAGTTCGTCGGCAGTCTGGTCAAAGGTGTGTCGCTCTTGTTCAAGTTGGCCTTCAATGCCGGATACCGATATGCGACCGCGAATCCGATGATAAAAGTAGATACGTATAAACTACGAAACTATGCCGATCGATTAGAGAGCATAAACAGACGGATTAGCCAAATTGACCGCAGGATGGATTCTCTCTATTTAAAAGCTGGCTTTTCCGACTTATGGAATCTGCTGCAGGCGGACTTATTCACGGAAGAAAGTTGGAATATCAAGAAGTGTATCTATTATCTAAACGAAACGGCCGACGATTTTGAAACGGTGGAACGGAAGATTATCCAACAGTTGTAATGGGGGGCTGGGGTCATGAATCAAAGTGGACAGCAGGAGCTCTATTTAATCAAACAGGAGCTTCAAAATATTATCAACGAGTTAGAGAGTATTGCAGCGGGCATCCAAAGTGATTTTGAAGGAATCGGCAATGAAAAATGTGCCTCAAAAGTGAACCGAATTGCGGAGCAATACAGATTTGTAAAGGGGAAACTGAACAATATCGATACATCCAAAGTGACCGAAGAGTTCGCCAAAAGTCATGGTGGAGCTGCCACTTCCAAATAAGGATAGAAAGAAGGGGTAACGATGGCTGATATGATTAAAGTAGATACGGAGCGTGTGTCCGCTGCCGCGAAACAAATCGCGCAGTATAACCGGAAGATCAAAGAGGATTTTTCCGCAGTGGAAGCTGCGATGAGAGCATTGAATAACGTATGGGACGGGACGGCCTCTAGTCAGGCGATGAGTGCTTTTCATGAGTTGAAGTATGCCTATGACGAACCGCGCTATGAAGTGATGAATAACTATGTGACCTTTTTACACCAGCAGGTGGATCCGGGCTATACCCAAACAGAGAATACGAATGTCTCGTTAGCGGATCGGTTTAAATGATAGATTCATAACCTAAGGGGGGACGGAATTGAGCTACTATATAAAGGTAAACCACCGAGAATTTGAAGCGGCTGCCGATGCCATTGACTCCTATGTAACCAGCCATAATAAAAACATGGAAGCTGCAGGGCAAGAGGTAAAAGTCCTTTCTGCCACTTGGCAGGGGGAAGACAGCTCGCAATTTCAAAATCAGTGGAATCAGTTGACGGAGGCGGATTCAACCTCACGAAACATGACGAAGGCGTTAACGAATTATGCGGACTTTTTACGATATGCAGCGGGCCAATATAAGGACGCGCAATCGAAAGCGGTCAATCGAGCGAACGGCCTTTAAGAGTAGATTTTGATATTCGGGTGATTTTTTATGGGAAGAACGACAGTTGAACAAAACAAAAATGATTATATCGTGGTCAATCGTCTGGCGTATCCTGAAGCCATCAATGAACGGGAATTACGCGCCATCGCTGGAGGAGTCGTCGATTGGCTCATTCCTGTGACGACGGAGAAAACCAAGAAGGGTGTCCTCATTCAAAGTACAGTCGAGGATATGATTTCCTTGAAGTCCTATTTTAGCAGTGTGGTCAGTAAGAAGATGTTCCTGGATACGCTGATTCAATTGGCGGCAATTGTGAAGGCATGCGAAAAGAATTTGATGAATGTGAACAATTTGATGCTCGACTGGGACTATATTTTTCTAGACCCGCGTACGAAAAAGGTAAAGTGCCTGTTCTGGCCGATTGTCAACAATCAACAGACCGTCGTCCTATCAGAATTTTTCCGTGAGCTGCCGTTCCGCGTTGTTTTTTCCAAGCATGAAGACGCTAGGTATGTAGCCAGCTATATTGAATTTTTCAAGAGCCAGGTTCCTTTTTCTATTAATCAATTTGAAAAATGTATCCTTGGGCTGATGGGGAAAATCGTAGAGAACAAGACTCATATTCCGTCTGGTTCGACAGGACCGGAGCCGCAGGTTGCTAGAGTGGAGGAGAAAAAAGGGAATACCGGTGGGAATGTGGCCTATAATCCGTTCGCGAGCCATGAAGGGACACAGAAGGAGGAGATCCCACAAGTGAGTGAAACGTCTGTGTTAGGCATGGTGGATGTGGACGGCGGGACCACGGTGCTTGGTGCGGACCTGTTTGAAGAACCGAGCTATCCGTATGTGGTAAGAGAGAAAACGCAGGAAAAGATCACGATTAACCGGACTTCTTTTCGTATCGGAAAGGAACGTCAGCAATGTGACTATGTGGTTTCCGATAATAACGCGGTGAGCCGCAATCATGCAGACATCCTCACGAGGAATGGCCGCTATTATATTGTCGACAACGGCTCCACTAATAAAACCTTCGTCGACGGGCGAGTGATTCCAGTAGAAAAAGAGAGGGAGATCTTCTCAGGCACCAAATTACGACTCGCCAACGAGGACTTTGTTTTTTATATTTGAGCTTCTGTATAGATTGGCGCAGATGGCACAAAAAGCTAACAAGCAAGGAGTTTGGAGATGGAAGTATTAACTGCAGCATGCACCGATATTGGATTGAAAAAAGAAACCAATCAAGACAGCTACCTGCTAAAGATTGCAGAAACCTCTCTGGGAAAGGTCGTCTTGGCCGTCATTTGTGATGGTATGGGCGGGCTTTCCCAGGGAGAAGTCGCCAGCGCCAGTGTCATCCATGCTTTTTCCGAGTGGTTCGACAAAGAGTTGCCCGTCCAGCTTGCTAAGCAGGATTGGAACGAGATTCAGTATCGCTGGGGCCGGATCATTCAAGAGCAGAATCAGCGGATCGCCGAATACGGCCGTGAGATCAAAATTCAGCTGGGAACCACGTTGACCGCCCTGCTGCTCATTGATTCCGACCACCTATTGATTGGTCATGTCGGTGACTCCAGAGTCTATCGAATTGACCAGGATGTGGAGGTGCTGACGGATGATCAGACGGTCGTGGGCAGAGAGCTAAAACGAGGCCGACTCACCCCGGAACAAGCGAAGAGAGATCCGCGCAGAAATGTCCTCTTGCAGTGCATCGGGGCTTCTAAGCTGGTAGAGCCAGAGTTCATCCAGGGGAAGCCGGCTCGAGGCGAAGTTTATATGCTTTGTTCGGATGGGTTTCGCCATATGATTACTGAGGGTGAAATCTATCGTGCTTTATCGCCACATGTTCTCGTGGACGAAAGGGTCATGGCACAAAAGGCAAGCGAATTGGTAGAGCTCAATAAGCAGCGGAATGAAACAGATAATATCACTGTTTTGCTTATGAAAATTCAGTAAGGATGGGGAAAAACTTTGGCAGCTATTGGGTCTGTTATAGACGGTAAATATGAAATACTCAAGCTGATTGGACAAGGTGGTATGTCAAAGGTATACCTCGCCATGGACAAACGGCTCAATAAACAGTGGGCAGTAAAAGAGATTGAAAAAAGAGCACGAGATAAAAATAACGAAGTCATCATCCAAAGTGCGATTGACGAAGCCAATATGATTAAGAGGCTGGATCATCCGGCGTTGCCCCGAATTGTCGACATCATCGATAATGGCCGGGTGATTTTTGTCATAATGGACTATATTGAAGGGGAGCCCTTGAGCAAGATTTTAGATGAATATGGGGCCCAGCCTCAGGAGCTCGTCATCGATTGGGCGAAGCAGCTTTGCGAGGTGCTCGATTATTTACATACCTATGATCCGCCGATTGTTTATCGCGATATGAAGCCAGCCAATGTCATGCTGAAGCCGGATGGACATTTGAAGCTCATTGATTTCGGAATCGCGCGGGAGTATAAGGAACAAAATTTATCGGATACAGTCAGCTTGGGAACGAAAGGGTACGCAGCACCGGAACAGTTCGGCGGCAAGGGTCAAACCGATGCGAGAACGGATGTCTATTGTTTGGGTGTCACCCTCTATCATTTGGTTACGGGGCAGAATCCTTGTGAGCCGCCTTACGAATTATATCCAATCCGGGAATGGAATCCGCAGTTATCGGGCGGTTTGGAAAAAATTATTCAAAAATGTACCCAGCTCAATCCGGATGACCGGTATCAGTCCTGTGCCGAGTTGTTATATGCGCTCAATCACTATGAGCAGGTAGATGACTTGTACCGGGCGAAGCAAAAACGGAAGCTGCGCAATTTTGGCCTAGTTGTCGGGGCAGCGGTGTTGTGTTTGGGTTTGGGCGTATTGGGTCAAGTGATGCAAACGAAGACCAATAATGCGGACTACGATAATAACATCCAAATGGCAGAAAAATCGGCCACCGATGATCTGAAGGTGGACTATTATCTGAAGGCGATTGAGATTAAGCCAACGGAGAAGCCAGCCTATGTCGGGTTGCTCGACGCTTTTAAAGGGGATGCCGCTTTTACGGTAGAGGAAGAAAAGCAGCTGAAGAAAAAGGTGAACGCGCATCTCACTGAGATTCGTAGTAATCCTAAGTACGGTGATTTGGCGTTTGATATCGGTAAAACCTATTGGTACTACTACAATTATGGAAAAACTGAGACGAATGACAATCAAGTGACGAGAATGAAAAGTTCGATTCAATGGTTTGAGGATGCGGTTCGGTATGGCTCAAAGGATCGCGACTATTACGAGATGGCCACCATTTACCGTGATATCGGCCGGTTCAATCGTGATATCACGCTTAACATTGAAGAGGCGTCGGATAAAGGGAAGTACAAGCCCTATTGGGATGATATGAAGAACCTGATTAAAATGGTGGATCAGAATCCCGAGGAGAGCGAAATTGTGAAGCTCGAGCTTTACAAATTAACGATGTATTCCATTGAAACGTATGCACGGAAGTTTAAGTTAGATGGTGTGAAGGAAAGTGAAATCCGTTCGGTAGCGGAAGCTGTAAAGCAGAGTACAAATCGGGTGGCGGTTACTACTGAAAAAACGGGAACAATCAAGAATGAGGTGATTAGTCGTTTTGAGCTAACAGACAAAGCGATTAATCATGCTTATCGGAAGGAATAAGGGGGGATTCGAATGGATGCAACTACATGGCAAATCATTTCCATTGTCGGATATTCCCTGGCAGGCACGTTACTGATTACGGCCATTGTTTTATTTTTTAAGATGAAGGTTCCGGCGATTATTGGCGATTTAACGGGTCGGACGGCAGCCAGGCAGATCCAAGAAATCCGTGAGCATCGAGGGAATAAGCGCCACCAGCCGAATGTCTTTGATGTGGACCCGGGGATAATAAGGGAGCCTGTGGTTTCTGCGGGGGTGGAGCCGGTTAATCGCACCGTGCTTGAGGAAAAGGGAGAGACGGAGGATCACTCCCGACCAACTGTACTGGGCAGCTTGCCAACCGAGGTTTTAGATCAGGACCAGCAAGAGCGCTACTTGTATCCGGAGGCTTTTTCAAAAGAGGGTTCTGAGGGTACAGAAGTGCTGGTTGAAGATATGGATGTTTGGAAAGGGCAGTTTAGTGAGAAAGAGGAGCGGGATGCATTTACGGATGTGCTGAACGATGAGGGTGGTCAGTTTGTTGAAAAAGGGGAGCGGTATTCGTTAACGGATGTGCTGAGCGATGGTCGTGAAGGGCAGCCACTAGAAAAAGAAGAAAGGTATTCGTTAACGGATGTGCTGAACGATGGTCGTGAAGAGAGGCGGCTTGAAAAAGAAGAGCGGTACTCGTTAACGGATGTGTTGTCTGAAGATCAGAAGGAAAAGCCTGTTTCAAAAGAGGAGCGATATGCGCTAACTGACGTGCTGAACGCTCATCGAGAGGGTCAGCCGCTTGAAAAAGAGATTCTTTATGCGTTAACGGACGTCTTGAACGATGAGAAAAAGCCGATTTCCTCTGAGGGACTGAATGCGGCAACGGGAAGGCGATCATCCTCTGATCGAGTGGTCCCATTATCTCTGACTGAAATCCTGGACAGCTACAAAGAAGTTGAGCCTCCTACCGCTGATGCTGGAAAAGAGTTGCTTTTATCCTTAACCGAAGTGCTTTCTAATGATAAAGAAGTGACGATGGAAGCCAAATCAAAAGAACGCGAGGTTCTTTTATCATTGACGGAAATTCTGTCCACTAACAAAGAAAAACCGTCCGCATCCGTTGAGGTGCCGAAAGAGGTACTTTTATCGCTGACGGAAATTTTGTCAAAAAATACAGGGATTGTCTCGTCTCCCACTGAAAAGGGCTCTAAAGAAACACTGTCTGTCTCGACGGATGAGAGGGAGGTTCTGAGACCTCGAAACGAAGTGCTATCCGATAAAAAGGAGGATTTAAGGCCCCGAACGGATGTGTTAACAAATGATACCGAGGTTCTGGATTATGGGACTGAGCTATTAAAGGAAGATCAAGGAACCACTGTATTATATCCGACTGCTGAACTAGAAAATGAGAGCGAGAAGGATGTTCCAGAGGTTGCATTTAAGGTAGTGAAGGACATTAAGATTACTCATACAAACAAGAAGATTTGAGTGGGCACTAGAATTCTGACAATGTGGTTCTTGGTAGCATCAAGACAGTCAGAAGAAGCTTGAACTTCTGACAAAGATGAGCGAGAAACGAACAAGATAGTCAGAAGAAGCCTGAACTTCGGACAAAGATGAGCCCAAAACTATCAAGATAGTCAGAAGTCGTCTTAACTTCGGACAAAGATGAGCGAGAAACGAACAAGATAGTCAGAAGAAGCTTGAACTTCTGACAAAGATGAGCGAGAAACCATCAAGATAGTCAGAAGAAGCTTGAACTTCTGACAAAGATGAGCCCAAAACTATCAAGATAGTCAGAAGTCGTCTTAACTTCTGACAAAGATGAGCAAGAAACGAACAAGATAGTCAGAAGAAGCTTGAACTTCTGACAAAGATGAGCGAGAAACCATCAAGATAGTCAGAAGAAGCTTGAACTTCTGACAAAGATGAGCCCAAAACTATTAAGATAGTCAGAAGTCGTCTTAACTTCTGACAAAGATGAGCCAGAAAGTGATCAAGATAGTCAGAAGTCGTCTTAACTTCTGACAAAGATGAGCGAGAAACGAACAAGATAGTCAGAAGAAGCTTGAACTTCTGACAAAGATGAGCGAGAAACCATCAAGATAGTCAGAAGAAGCTTGAACTTCTGACAAAGATGAGCCCAAAACTATCAAGATAGTCAGAAGTCGTCTTAACTTCTGACAAAGATGAGCCAGAAGTGATCAAGATAGTCAGAAG
>NZ_JBCNAC010000180.1:0-56297 GCF_050477885.1 Neobacillus rhizosphaerae | reverse complement strand
CCCTTGCTGCCGTGACTTCCACTGCTACCGTGGCTTCCATGCCCTTTTTTGCCCTTTGGTCCTTTTTTGCCTTTTGGCCCTTTTTTGCCTTTTTTACCTTTACTTCCGCTACTGCCGTGGCTGCCTCCGTGACTGCCTCCACTGCCGTGGCTTCCACTGCTTCCTCCGTGACTGCCTCCACTATTCCCTGAGCCACTGCTTCCGCTTGAACCGCTACCTCCACTACCACAAGAGCCACTGCTTCCACTTCCGCTTGAACCACTGCCTCCATGACTTCCTCCACTACCGCAAGAGCCATTGCTTCCGCTTCCACATGAACTGCTGCTTCCGCTTCCGCTTGAACCACTGCCTCCATGACTTCCTCCACTACCGCCGGAGCCACTGCCTCCATGACTTCCTCCACTACTGCCGGAGCCACTGCCTCCATGACTTCCTCCGCTACCGCCAGAGCCACTGCCTCCATGACTGCTATTGCCTTTTTTACCTTTCGGACCTTTTTTGCCCTTTTTACCTTTACTTCCACTACTGCCTCCATGACTACCATCACTGCCGCTGCCTTGTGTTCCTCCTTGGCCTCCGCTGCCACTACCTCCGTGACTACCACTTCCACCATGGCTGCCACTGCCTCCATGACTACCCCCACTACCTCCATGACTGCCGTTGCTTCCATGTGAACCGCTTTTACCTGAGCCTCCAGAACCGGACTTATCTCCTTTTTTCTTACCCACTGGATTATTATTTAAAAACCCATCTACCCCATTTTCCTTAGCTTCTGAAAGTAATTGCTCAATATCAAGCTTTAAAACCATTTTTCCACCACTTTCTTAAAAATTTATATTATCTATTCCAATTTATGAAAATTTAGCGCATTTGCCATAGACAAACATATATTTTTTAGACACATAATATTTTTGGGATTATACACATCCACAACGCTTTACACATATAACTAAAAAAAATACTGTTAAGGGGTATTTACGTGTTAAAATATGAAATTTTTATTAATCCAAAGTGGTTAAGGAAATTGGAAAAGGATATATGGGAGGATGAATTAGTACCAGCAGTATTAAAAATGGGTGATAATCGTCTAAATATAAAGCTTTCCTATAGAGGAAACGTGATAAGAGATAAGAAAAAGAGATCTTATCGAATTGTATTTCAAAAGCCCTATACCTTTAACGGAGCACATGAAATACATCTTAATGCTGAGTATTCTGATGTTTCCATATCAAGAAACAAACTATCACTAGATTTTTTTGATCGTATTGGGGTTATTTCTCCCCACTCTAAGCATGTTCTTCTATATATAAACGGATTTTGCAAAGGTATATATTTGGAAATAGAATCTTTTGATCAATTTCTTCTTAAAAAAAGGAATTTACCGGAAGGTTCGATTATCTATGCAACGAATAACCGAGCAAATTTTTCACTATTAACTAAAAAAAATGAACTTAAAACTCGTTTAGACCAAGGCTACACAATAAAATATGGAAAAAAAGAGGATTTAGAGGAATTAGGACGATTTATAGCCATGATTAATACCTATAAGAATGAGAGTTTTGAAAAAGAAATTCATCATTACCTAGACGTGGATAAATATTTAAAATGGGTTGCAGGGGCTGTTTGTACACAAAATTATGACGGATTTATTCATAATTATGCTTTATATAAAAATAGCGAAACAAATCTATATGAAATAACACCTTGGGATTATGATGGTACATGGGGAAGGAACCTACATGGTAAGTTGTTAGATTATGACTATGTGCCTATAACTGGGTATAATACGCTTACTGGTCGGTTGCTCCATTTTTCAAATTTCAAACGAAAGTATAAAGAAATACTTACAAATATTTTAGAAAATGATTTTACTCTTTCGGTTCAAAAGCCAATCATTAATAGGCTTTTTGATGAATTAACCGCACATCTTCATCAAGATCCCTATTTAACTTCGACAATAGAAAGCTTCGAGAAAGAGAAAGTTGTATTTTTTAACTTTATTAAAAATAGAGGTACGTATCTCAAAGAAAATTTATCAACTCTTATATAACTTTTAGGTATATGGTCATGTATCATATACCTTTTTTTGCCTATTTTTTATCCAGATTATGAAAAAAAGGCTACTTTATTAGTACAACATCATCCCGTGATACATATAGATGCAGTGTAAATGTTTATTTAATAAAAGGAGGAAAAAACTTTTATGGATAGAGAATTAATGAATCAATTTGTGGGTAAAACAATCAGGGTTGACCGGGGAGGTCCAGAATCAAGAAAAGGTAAATTACTTGCCGTATTTGAAGATTACTTTGTACTACTAACAGAAACTGATGGGGTCGTTTACTACAAAACGAACCATATCAGAAGTGTCACAGAAAGCTCAAAAGACGATATGAAATTAGGAATAAATATCCCTGACAAACTAGATTTTAAAACAGCTGAAAACTTTCATAAGCTTTTAGAAAGTATCAGATTCCAATGGGTAAAAATCAATCGTGGCGGCTCTGAATCATTAGAAGGTGTACTCAGTGATGCCAATAAACACTTTGCTTCACTAATTGTTAAGGAAGAAGTTGTGCGTTTCTCCATGAAGCACATTCGAAACATAAGCTACGGCTTAATGGTTGAAAGAAAAAAAGATGACTCTGGTAAATCAGATAATGACAATGATCAGAAAAAGGACGATAACGAGTAACCCATATGTCGCTTCTCCATAAGAGAAGCGACCTATACTAACTAAAGGAGGATTCTTCATGGGGTTAGAAAAATTTTCAGCTGCATTGGATTTACTAAAAGGATTTCATGTAAATCTTTTTGTAGGTGAGAATGTTTATAAAGGAAAATTAATTGGTGTTGAAACAGACCATGTTGTACTAGAAACCGAAAATAAATATATCTTTTATTATAATATCGATAAAATTCAAGCAATCACAAAAAACACAAAACAGTTTAAGGCAGATTTATCTTCAGTAAGCTTTCAAAAAACTCAAAGTTTAAAAGAACTCCTGCACTCCTTTCAAAATACCTGGGTAACCATTTTAGCATTCAACAAACAAAAATTTACTGGAGTCTTAAGTGACATTGATGAAGACTTCGTAACTGTGATAAACGGAGAAGAGCGGATTCTAATCAAAGTTGAACATGTTTCTAACATTTTAAAAGGTGTTATTAAGGAAGAAGAGTCTAAACAGGAAGATGCAAAAGAAACCAAAAATAGCAGCGATAAAGCCAACAAAAGTGATGACGATAAAATAGAGGAATCAAAAGAAGATAAAGATTGTCATTCCTACCAAGAAAAAGAAGACAAATCAAAACAAAAAACAAAGTCATTTTCGAATAAAGGTTCAGAATCGAAATCCAAAGTAGCAGATAAGAAACACGAGGAAATGGATATAGAAGAAAAAGTAATTTGGTCACAACCAATAAAAGTTGAATCAGTTGTTACTCAAACCAAAGAAGTAGTTCACAAAAATAAGAAAAATCATTCTGAAGAAATGACACCAAAAATGGTTGTGGAAATAAAGAAACCACAAAATGAAACGTGTCATAACGACAAAAAGAACGAAGAACCTAAAACAATCAAACCCAATGGTGATGAATCTTTAAAAGATTTGAAACCTGAAATGGAATCAGCCCCTCTCTTTAAAATGGAACCTAAACCTGCCCCACTATTATCAATGCCAAAGAAAGAAGTAAAAACAATAAAAACACACGAAGTTGCACCACATACACCAAAACCAAGCATGTCTCAGAATGGGTCCAATAATAAAGTAGAAAATACTACACATGAAATGAATACAAATGATACTAAGAGTGTTTGGAAACAAAAAGATAAAGAAACACAAGCATTCCGCTTTACAGGTGAACCCGTCCGTCGTGATGAAATAAAAGCTTTCCCGTTTGCCGGATGGCCAAATAGAAGCAAAAGAACTTTTAGATTATAATTACACACCCTCACATGAAATGGAAATAACATACGTTGAACGTTTGGGCCAAATTATCTTTTGCATCCTCAAGTCCTATTACAAATATGAGCTGGGCAGATCCTCATAGATGAATTTAAAAAAATCCCTTTGCTGCTTCAGCCCTTCTCTATTTGTAAATGGAACATTTAAGGAAAGGAAGTGAGTAAATGAGCTTGAAAGATAAGATAGGAAAATATATCAAACTAGAGATTTCGGGAAAGAAAATAATAAGTGGTTTATTAGTAGATATTGGTAGTGATTTATGGGTTGTTTTTAATGGTAATGACTATCTATATATACCTATAGTTCATATACAAAACTGGCAATTCTTGAAACATGATGAAATAGCTGAAATTAGTTTTAATGATGAGCCTACACCAATTTATAACCACAATGAAGAGATATCCTTGAGAAAAACACTAACAGCTGCTAAGGGAATATTTACGGAAATCTATGTAACAAGTAAACAAGCATTACATGGGTATATTATTAGTATCATGAATAATTACTTTGTATTTTATTCCCCTATTTATAAAACGATGTTTATCTCCCTTCACCATCTTAAATGGTTAATCCCTTATACTAGTAACCAACGGCCATATGGCCTTAGTAACTCAAGTCTTCCAGTAAATCCAAGTGGCCTTACATTTGCACGATCATTCGAAGTACAAATTGAGAAATGTGTTGGCGAATTAATTGTCTTCAATATTGGTGAAGATGAGAATGTAATTGGAAAAGTGCAAGGAATTAAAAATAATTTCGTAGAATTAATCAGTGCAAAAGAAGATCCTGTTTTTGTAAATCTGCAGCATATTAAAACCGTTCATATGACTTGAAACCCTGTCTTGTGTTTGAATTATAAACAAGCTTTATAAAACAAAAAGAGTGTCTATGCACACTCTTTTTATACTGAACTATTTGTTTTTTAGAGAAACTGGCTCAGACTTCTCGCCCAAACGAAAGATTAACAGTTCAAATGTAATTCCATAAAGGAAGGTAACAAGAAACATCGAACCCACCATATCAAGAATGACATGTTGTTTAACAAATAGAGTGGATATAATAATTAATGACCCTGTTACGTGGATACATAAATTGGTAATGAGATGCTTGTTTTTTATGTGAAGTGATGCAAGCATAACGGCAAACGTTGTAAGTACATGTATACTCGGAAAACAATTATATGGCCGATCATTTTCATATATCCACTGCACTAGCACTTGAAGAAAGTTATCCCCTTGAATGAATGGTCTTGAGACAGTGGTTTGAAAAAAGAAATAAATAACAAAGCAGATCAGCTCGGCAACCACAATCAAAAGCAATGTTCTTAAATAAACCTTCGTATCCTTATACCAAAAGTAGACTAAAAACATAAATATATACACATACCAAAAAATATACGGAATGATAAAAAACGACAAAAAGGGAATTACTTGATCCACTGTTGTAGAAATATCAAAGGCTTTATGTGAACGGTTATTTAAAAAACTATAAACAATGGCCAAAGCTGGAAATACTAACAAAAATAATAGGTAGGGAGCTTTTTGTATACTTTTTTTCATGCGAGTCCCTCCCCTTAAATAATTGATCATTTTAATCACGAGATTACTAAATAAATATTTTGTCGAACTATTTTCATAATATCATAAAAATAGTGTGTATACATAAATTTTCCAACTGACTCCTGAATACCTTATCCCCATCATTTTTTTGCAAGTTTAACTTCTTTTACAATAACTATCCATTTCCAGTTTTAACCTTTCCATCAATTCCTTAACAGTAATTCTCTTCGCTAATCGCGGGCTCTGTCCTGACCAAAGTGACATACAATCCTTTTTCCCCATAGACGAAGAGGCTTTTCGTATTGTCTTCGTTAATTCATTTTGTATGGGATAGTCAGGCAGTTCATCTTCATATGGGTTCAATATTTCTATAAAACTGTTATTTATTCCCCTAGCCATTTTTCCTGAAAACGCTTTTGTTAGTACAGCTTGTTCTTCTGTTGCCAGTAATATAGCTTCCTTATGAAGAGGATGTGCGCCGCTTTCTTCACATACTAGAAAGGCAGTCCCCATTTGGACACCTAATGCACCGAGTATGTTCGCTGCACAGATCCCCCTCCCATCCATTATGCCCCCTGCAGCGATTAATGGAATACGAATAGAATCCGCGGTTTGTGGAATAAGTGACATCAGTCCTACTAAGCCTCTTTTATCCTCATGATGGAATGTTCCACGGTGTCCGCCTGCTTCCACACCTTGGACAACAACGGCATCCATGCCGACCTGTTCATTAATTATTGCCTCTTGCACCGTTGTTGCCGTGCCAATCAATATGACTGAAGATTCCTTAAGCTTTTTGATTACTTCCTGTGTGGGCACCCCAAAGGTAAAAGAACAAATGGGTACCTTTTCTTCAATGATTATGTTTATGTGTTCTAGAAAGGTCTTGCAGTCTTGTTCAAATGTAGGAAGTGTGAGTTGATTGGTAATATTGTATTGATCCTTAATAGGCTGTAATAAAGCCATCGCTCTTTCCAGATTATCAACATTAGTTGAGTAGGTTGAAGGAACAAATAAATTTACCCCAAAAGGCTTATCGGTTAATTTTCGTATAGTCTTAATTTGTATCTGTAACTGCTCCGGACTCATATACCCAGCCCCTACCATCCCAAGACCACCAGCATTCGATACAGCAGAAACTAGTTCAGGAGAGGTTGGACCGCCAGCCATTGGTGCTTGAATGATTGGATAGTTAACCTTTAATAATTCACTTAATTTATTTTTCCACATATTTGTATACCCCATTTCCGACCGTGTATCCTTCCTTCGCTTCCCTAAATTCAATCTAATACATATAAAGACGAAAAATCTTGGTTTCAGGTTTCGTGTTTTTGCAATATGTGTGAACTTTACAGTCCATCTTGTCTTCGAGTAAAACCATGATAGCGTGTGCCTTGGAAGACGAGTTCTCCTCGATCACCTTCAGCTAACTGACCGTATTCTCGACCATTTACACCAAACTCCATCCGATCGCCACTCTCAACCTGGAACGTTACATAGTACCAAGTACTAGAATGATGATCATTACCGCCATGTCGTACTTGTGTTCGCTTAGAAAACACAACCGCTTCAACGTTTAACCGCGGTTGGCTATTATTAGAACTCCATTCCCTTATACCCCTAATAATGGAAAAAAGTATGATTCCAGCGACAATAATAAAAAATATTGGGAAAATAGTCTGCATAATTGAAAACATATCAAACCCTGTGTAAATATCCATCTCCTAGCCCCCTTTTTGTAGTTAAATAGTAATACGTAAAACACGCGGATTCGTTTCGAATATTTTAATAAGTTCTATTGTTGCTTATATGGTAAGCTAAAAAAAATGAAAAATAGTTGGTGAAACCCATGGAACGAATAATATTATTTGACGGTGTCTGTAATCTTTGCAATAAAAGCGTACAATTTATTATTAAAAGGGATCCGTCCGGAACGTTTAAATTTGCCTCCCTTCAAAGCAGAACAGGTCAAAACCTTTTAATAACGCACGGATTATCAACCGATATAAATAGCTTTGTTTTAATTGATAATAAAAGAATATATGTAAAATCCACTGCCGCTTTACGAGTTAGTTCCCATTTACGTGGTCTTTGGAAAATGCTATCCATATTCCTGTTAGTCCCTCCTTTTTTTCGTGACCGACTTTACGAATGGATTGCCAATAATCGATATAAATGGTTTGGAAAAAAAGATCACTGCCTGCTGCCATTACCTGAGTGGAAAAGCAGATTCCTTGAATAAGCAAACGACAATATCGATTACCTAATTTGATTCTAACATGTAATGGGTATGTAACCATTTGGTGCCTGACACCATAAAAACCTAATAAATTATCCTCAGAAGCATACATTTTACTAATATGTCTAATCTCAACTGGAGGTGCTTCATGGATATTGTTGTTAGGCAAGGGGATTCTCTATGGCACTATAGTCAGTTATTTAAAATAGATTTGCAATTAATTAATGATTCCAATCGGAACGTGCAAGCAAATGCTCTTTCCATTGGGCAAAAGATTCGGATTCCAGGTTTTGTCGCTCAGGAATATCAAATACGCCATGGGGATACTTTATGGAAAATAGCTCAAAATCGTAATCTTGCACTAGAAACCCTGCAACTGGTTAATCCAAACATAAATCCTACTAACATAAAAGTGGGCCAAACAATTAAAGTTCCATTAAGGATAACCTGGAGATTAGTGAACGGCGGACAAAAATACGACTATCAAACCTTGATCACTGATATCAACCGATTACAAGGTGTTTACCCATTTTTACAGACACCTTCAATAGGAAAAACCGTGTTGGGAAAAAGTATTCCTGAGATGGTGATTGGTACTGGTGGGAAGAAGGTTCACTACAATGGATCTTTCCATGCAAATGAATGGATTACTACCCCCATCATTATGACTTTTATAAATGATTACCTATTATCACTAACAAACCACACTGCCATTCGTGGACTTTCAACCAGCAGATTTTACCAGCAAAGCACTTTATCAATTGTACCAATGGTAAACCCAGATGGTGTCGATCTCGTTTTACATGGGCCACCTTCAAGCGCGCCATGGAATACAAGAGTCATTGACTACAATAAAGGCAATACGGATTTTTCTGGATGGAAAGCCAATATTAGAGGTGTTGACCTTAACGATCAATTCCCGGCTAGATGGGAGCTTGAAAAAGCAAGGAACCCTGATCAGCCTGGGCCAAGGGATTACGGTGGTGAAATGCCTCTCTCTGAACCTGAAGCCATTGCGATGGCAGATCTGACAAAAAAACGCGATTTTTCACGAGTGCTCGCGTTCCATACACAGGGTGAAGTGATGTACTGGGGATTTGAAAATCTTGAACCCCCTGAGTCAGAGACATTAGTCAATGAATTTAGTAGAGTAAGTGGTTATGAGCCTGTAAAAACGATAGAAAGCTATGCTGGATATAAAGACTGGTTTATCCAAGATTGGAGGAGGCCAGGATTTACAATTGAGATTGGGAAAGGAATAAACCCTCTCCCTCTTTCCCAATTTGATGAAATTTATCAAAAAACACTTGGAATTTTCTTGGCAGGACTCTATATGTGAAGATTGAATAGGTTGGAATATTCCAACCTATTTTTTATTGTGTAAAAAAAAGAACCCTTGAACAATTGTTCAAAGGTTCAAACGAGAACTTAGTGGTCTAGGCTAAGTTCTCAACAATTAGGAGGTCTAAACTCAGAAGAATTTAAACATCTATAGTTTACCATTTTCACAAAATTCATTCAACGGTTTAATGCTGTAAAGACAAAAAGTGATACAAAAGACATATTAAGATATTACCATTAAGGTCATAGAAACTTTTGCGTGAACCTAAGGTCGTTTACAAATAAAAAATAAATCTAACATTTCTTTGTTGACTTACATGTATATACAAGTTAGAATGAAAACGTACTCACAACTTGTATATACAAGAGGAAAACCTCTAATGTAAACGCACTCAATACTGCTTGTATATATATCAGATACGAAATAGATAATAATGGGGGCAATCCCATTTACAGGGGGAAAGAAAAATGTCTAAGTACACAGAACCTTCAAAGGATTTATTGAAGCACGTTGGAGGAAAAGAAAATATTGCAGCCGTTACCCATTGTGTAACACGTATGCGATTTGTTTTAAATGACCCATCAAAAGCTGATGTTGAAAAAATCGAAGGAATTCAGCTTGTAAAAGGTACATTTACCCAAGCAGGACAGTTCCAAGTTATTATTGGAAATGATGTTTCTAGTTTCTACAACGATTTTGTAAAAATTGCTGGCGTCGAAGGAACATCAAAGGAAGAAGCTAAAGTAGCAGCAAAGCAAAACATGAACTGGTTACAACGAATGATGGGGCATTTGGCTGAAATTTTTACTCCATTAATTCCAGCTCTTGTAGTCGGCGGTTTAATCCTGGGCTTCCGAAATGTAATCGGTGACATTAAATTACTCGAAGATGGAACAAAAACCATCGTTGAAGTTTCTCAATTTTGGGCTGGTGTCCACTCATTCCTTTGGTTAATTGGTGAAGCGATATTCCACTTCTTACCGGTTGGAATCACTTGGTCAGTGGCAAAGAAAATGGGCGCTTCGCAAATTTTGGGTATCGTTTTGGGTATTACCTTAGTATCTCCTCAATTATTAAATGCTTACGGCGTTGCAGGTGCCAAGGAAATTCCAACCTGGGATTTCGGTTTTGCTCATATTAAGATGATTGGTTATCAAGCACAAGTTATCCCTGCGATTTTAGCTGGAATTGTATTAGGTTTCTTGGAAACAAGATTACGTAAAATCGTTCCAAACTCAATCTCTATGATTGTTGTTCCGTTTTTCGCATTAGTTCCAACAGTATTAATTGCACACACCATTTTGGGTCCGATTGGTTGGTCTATCGGTTCTGGTATCTCTCATGTAGTTTACACAAGTTTAACTTCTGCGTTTGGCTGGTTATTTGCCGCAATCTTTGGATTTGCATACGCTCCACTAGTTATTACAGGCTTACACCATATGACAAATGCAATTGACCTCCAATTGATGAGTGAGCTTGGTGGTACAAATCTGTGGCCAATGATTGCTTTATCAAATATTGCTCAAGGTTCAGCAGTTCTCGCAATGATTTTTATCAATCGTAAAAATGAAGAAGAAAAGCAGGTTTCAATACCAGCTGCAATTTCCTGTTACTTAGGTGTTACAGAGCCAGCGATGTTCGGTATTAACTTAAAATATGGCTTTCCATTCTTAGCAGCGATGATTGGTTCCATGATTGCTGGTGTTGTTTCAGTAGCAACAGGTGTCATGGCTAACTCAATTGGTGTCGGTGGTCTTCCTGGAATCTTATCCATACAGCCAAAATATATGGCTATGTTTGCAGTATGTATGTTGATTGCAATTGTTGTTCCATTCATTTTAACTAACATCTTTGCAAAAACAGGTATTAAAAAGTTAAATCTAAAAAAATAAAATGACACTCCATTTAGGAGGGAGACCATCTCCCTCCTTTTCCACATTAGAGAAATTCAAAAATAATAGGCAGGTGTTTAGTATGTCAGCAGCATGGTGGAAACAGGCAGTCGTTTATCAAATTTATCCAAAGAGTTTTAATGATACGACCGGAAATGGTACTGGAGATATCCAAGGAATCATTGAAAAATTGGATTATTTAAAAGAACTTGGGGTCGATGTTCTTTGGCTAACCCCTATATATCAATCCCCTCAACGTGACAACGGTTATGATATTAGTGATTATTATTCCATTCATGAAGAATACGGAACGATGGCTGATTTTGAACGGCTTTTGGAACAAGCTCATAAACGTAATATTAAAATTATTATGGATATCGTCATCAATCATACCTCTACCGAACATGAATGGTTTAAGCAGGCTAAGTCCTCAAAGGATAACCCGTACCGTGACTTCTATATTTGGAAAGACGGTAAAAATGGAGAACCGCCCACAAACTGGGAATCAAAATTTGGTGGATCTGCATGGGAATACGATCAAGAAACTGACCAGTGTTACCTTCATTTGTTCGATGTTACACAAGCGGACCTCAATTGGGAAAACAATAAGTTACGCGCGGCGCTCTATGAGATGATGCACTTTTGGTTAAAAAAAGGTGTCGATGGATTCCGCTTGGATGTTATTAATTTAATTTCTAAAGATCAGCACTTCCCTCAAGATGACAGTGATGGTCGGAAATTTTATACAGATGGACCGAGAATTCATGAATTTTTGCATGAAATGAACGAGCAAGTTTTTTCAAAATACAATATTATGACTGTTGGCGAAATGTCCTCTACATCCATTGATAATTGTATTCGTTATACGAATCCTGATCAGGAAGAATTAAATATGACGTTTAGTTTCCATCATCTGAAAGTGGATTATCCAAATGGAGATAAGTGGACAAAAGCAGATTTTGATTTTCAATCATTAAAGCAAATTCTATCTACATGGCAGGTCGAGATGAATCAAGGTGGTGGTTGGAATGCCCTCTTCTGGTGTAATCATGACCAACCACGAGTGGTTTCACGCTTCGGCAATGACCAAACCTATCATATAGAATCTGCTAAAATGTTGGCAACAGCCCTGCATTTAATGCAAGGAACCCCTTATATATATCAAGGGGAGGAATTTGGGATGACGAATCCAAACTTTACTAAGATTGACGACTATCGTGATGTAGAGTCCTTAAATATTTTTAACTTAAAGAAACAGGAAGGGTTAGCAGAACAAGAAATTCTTGAAATTTTAAAGCAAAAATCTCGGGACAATTCTAGAACTCCTGTACAATGGAATGCTAGTGAACACGCTGGCTTTACTACTGGAACACCATGGATTGGTACGGCAGCTAACTACAAAGAAATTAACGCTGAACAAGCGGTTAAAGATAAAGACTCTATTTTCTACCACTACCAAAAGCTAATTCAATTAAGAAAACAATATGATGTGATTACAGATGGTGATTTCGAACTCATTTTGGATAAAGATGAAGAGATATTTGCCTATATTCGGTCGAGTGGCTCTGAAAAATTAGTAGTGATTAATAATTTTTATGGAAAAGAAAAGACATTCCACCTCCCTTCTCATTTAAATCTTGATGAGTTTACAAGTGAGATGTTACTCTCTAATTATAAGGATTCTGCGAAGTTTAGCCGGGAAATCCAAATACGACCATATGAATCACTTGTGTACCACCTGAAAAAATGAACGGAGATGTCACAATGACAAACAAATACCTAACCATCTATAACAATATTGTGGAGCAAATTAAGAGTGGGGAAATTCCACCACAGACGCTTCTTCCCTCAGAAAACGAATTAAAGGAACAATTCGATACATCGAGGGAAACCATTCGGAAAGCGTTAAACCTGCTCTCGCAAAACGGATATATCCAAAAAGTTAGAGGTAAAGGTTCAATTGTCATAGACATTAGTAAGTTTGATTTCCCTGTCTCAGGATTGGTCAGTTTTAAAGAACTTGCCAATAAAATGGGGAGCAAACCAAAAACGATTGTGAATGAGCTTTCTTTAATGAAACCCGATGGATTCATTAGACAACAGTTACAATTAGGAAGTAAAGAACAGGTTTGGAAGGTCGTACGTACAAGGGAAATGAATGGGGAAAAGATTATTTTAGATAAGGATTTCTTAAGTAAAAAGTTTGTTCCGCATTTAACGGAAGAGATTTGTGCTGACTCGATCTACCAATATATTGAAAACGAATTAAATCTAACAATAAGCTTTGCTAAAAAGGAAATTGTCGTAGTTGAGCCTACTTTGGAAGACCGCACCCTTTTAGACTTAGATGGCTTTCATAATGTGGTTGTTATCAAAAATTATGTTTATTTAGATGATGCTACCCTTTTCCAATTTACAGAATCAAGACATAGACCTGATAAATTTCGTTTTGTGGATTTCGCAAGAAGAACACATTGAAAAAAGTAATTTAGGAGCCTTCAAATATAATTGAGGCTCTTTTTTCTACAATCATTGGACTTGTTTCACCTTTTTTGATTTACTTTGCTACAATAAACGTAAATAAACATTGAGGTGACCTAGAATGTGTGGTCGATTTACACTTACTGCTAGCTTGGAAGAAATTTTGGATCGTTATGAAATTAAATCTTTCCTCGATGAAGAATTTTATTCCCCCAGTTATAATATTGCACCTTCTCAGGGTGTGCTTGCAGTGATTAATGATGGAAAGTCAAACAGACTGGGTTATTTAAAATGGGGCTTAATACCCCCATGGGCAAAGGATGCATCTATTGGTCATAAAATGATTAATGCCCGCGCGGAGACTTTAAATAAGAAGCCCAGCTTCCGAAATGCATTTATGAAAAAGCGTTGCTTAGTTATTGCTGATAGCTTTTATGAATGGAAGAGGAACGAAGATAAAACAAAAACCCCTATACGAATCAAACTAAGGTCCAATGAGTTATTTGCAATGGCAGGAATTTGGGAGGGCTGGAAGTCGCCAGGCGGTCAAACAATCCACACTTGTTCGGTTATTACTACAAGGCCAAATGAATTAATGAAGGATATTCATGATCGAATGCCCGTTATATTGAAACCGGAGGATGAGAAAATCTGGCTGGATCCATCTATTACAGACCCACATTTTTTAAATCAATTCCTTGTTCCTCTATATGAGGGTTTAATGGAATCATACCAGGTTTCATCGTTGGTCAATTCGCCAAAAAATAATACGATTGAGCTTATTCAAAAGATTTGTTAGCGCCCTTTTTTAAAAATATTTTTTTCAAATGGACATGTTCACTACATGCACGTACAAGCAAGTACATATGCTGTACTAACCCATAAAAGTTTTCCTTCATTGAAAGTGGTTTACCCCCACTTTCTTTTTTTATGGATTTTTATCACGTTCTGATACTTCCTTCCAGCGAATATATTTAAAGACATCTTCATTTCTAAAAAGAACCATAGGAGGTAAGGATGATTTTTATCCCAACAAAAATCAATATTGGTGATTTGAAGATAAACAGCGCAGATCACACAAGTCCTATTTCATTAGGGTCAAACTTCCTAATAGGTAATAATGTCGCTGGAAAAAAAAATCAAGGTTTTGGCCAGCAAAGTGCAGACCTCTCGATAACAGCCATCCCCATCCACATGATTTTAGATGATGATTGTAGTGACTCACCTTCTGTAAAAAATGATAAATAGCTTGTGCATCTACAACCATGTGTATAACAGAAATTAGTGCATAGGAGTGATTTTATTGAACATTGCACCAATGGCGATTACATTTTTGGGCTTTAAGGTCAATACTGTAGATAATGGTTCCTTTGTTAACTTAGGCCCCTACCAGCTTATTGATCAGTTCCAAACTTATAAACGAAACCAGGGCGTTGGAGAACAAAATGGAGACCTCTCTCCTGTATATATTCCAATTTCTTGGGTAGTAGACCCTGATGTTACAGATAGTAATTCGGTTAAGAACAGCATAATTTAAAGAGAACAGTACTCGGAGGGGGAGCGAAATGATTTTTGCACCGATGATAGTGAATGTTGGAGCTTTAAAAGTTAACGTATTGGACCATGGCTCCCTGCTTAACACGGGCCCAACACAGTTCGTAGACCATTTCATCTCCTACAAACGAAATCAAGGGTATGGAGAACAAAATGGAGATTTTGTCCCAATGATCATCCCTATTTCATATATCCAAGACGCAGACTTAAACGATAGTAATGCTGCCAAAAATAGTATTATTTAAAAAAGTGACTCCACCACCTTTTCTGTGTAATTAATACTACCTTCATATGAAAAATGTACTAGAATGTTCACTAAATGTGAGATGTTTCACTGCAATACCACATTTATTTACCTTATAATTGAACTAAAGTTACTTTCCATATTTATTGTTAAAAATGTAAATACATGTACTAAACTACTTAAATTTGGATGTGGGTATTATGCTAGTGAAGGAACTGACATATAGTGAATTAAAAGCTGCCATCGAGGCTCTTCGAAATGAAATGATTCATTGCGGACTAACTAATGGCCTTACAAACGAAAGAACTGTTCAAATCAGCCAAATATTAGATAACCATATTGCCCAATATCATTCCTTAAAAAATAAATAATGACCAGGAGGACTACATAAAAAAGTCCTCCTTTTTCTGTTTTAAGCTATAATTTATTATAGAAGAATGGGAGAAAGGAGAATGAAAATGGATCAGTTCGCAGCAAAATTTCGCAATATTCCCACTACATGTATTTCCGATGCGATGGACGGTTTAAATAACCTGCATCCAACCATCAAACCACTAAAGGAAGTATATAAACTTGTTGGGAGAGCATTCACAGTCAAAATTCCTGTTGGGGATAATCTTGCAGTACTAAAAGCTATAAACGAGGCAAAACAAGGTGATGTTTTAGTCATTGATGCAAAAGGCGACCATTATCGAGCAATCGCTGGAGACTTTGTTGTTGGAATGGCTCAAACTCTTGGTATTAGTGGATTTGTTGTTGACGGAGTCATTCGTGATATTGTCGGAATAAAAGAATTGAATTTTCCTATCTTTTGTAAGGGAACGACTGTAGCTGCAAGTGGCAAAGCAGGAGTTGGCGAAGTGAATGTTCCAATTTCCTGCGGAGGTACCACTATCCTTCCCGGGGATTTAATTGTTGGGGATGCGGACGGTGTTGTAGTCATTCCACAAACCATTGAGCAAGAGGTATTAGTGAAATCACTCGAGAAATGGAGAAAAGACCAACAAAGAGAAGAACAAATTTCCGGAAATCCAGAAGCTATTCGTAAACATTTGGCTGAACTTCTTGGTAATTCGAAATAAAGAGAATCCCCCCTTCGAATAAGGGGGGATTTTTATAAAAGATTCTGCTCATGAACCAAGATTAATTAGTACCCCATTTGGGTCAATAATTTCATTTTTATCAACTATCGATAGCTTTACTTCTTTCAACATCACAGTTTCTTCTATGATATTTTGTATTTCAAGGACTTTTCTTCCAAAAAGCATCTCCAAGTCCTTCTCCAATCCCTCAATGGGCGTAGAGATGATCATTTTATCAATTTCTGCTTTCTTTCCATCTCCATCTACTGCATCTAAATGTGTTTGTAATTCAATCAAAAATTGATACGGTGTAATTATGAAGGTCCTCCTCTCTCCTAATTCCACTTTCCAGTTCAATAGGTTGGCATTTTCACATATTTCGCTTTTCTCTTCATTTGTCACGAGGAACCCAATATGATCAAACATTACACGTTTTCCAAAACCAAAGCTTATATTTACATTCCCTTTCTTCATTTCAATGATACGAAATATGATCCCTTGATCTCTGAATTCATCCCAGGATAATGGAGGATTAAAGGTTTGAAACGATCCTTTATATTTCCCTAACCGTTGATTTACCCGAAACCCCTGGGCTTGATAAAAGGTCTCCATTTCCTCTAGATGTGGTGTCCAAAAATGGTAATGAAAAAGCACGAACCTCTCCCCTTGCTGTAAAAAGTTATTTTCTATATATGTATTATTTTAACATATTAGAAAATAATGAGGCTTTTTTAGAAGATTACCTGTTTACTAATGGACCTTCCTTTTTTCCCTTTGTATCCCACCACTCACGAACCTCAAATATACCAATTACTTCATTTTTGGCCTTTTCAAATACTTCTACATTTTCGTTAGTAGAATAAGAAAAAATATAATGGGTTAGTGTCTCACTTAACACGCGAAAAGAACTAATTTCTCCATCCTGCATTTCAACCATATAGACTTTCCCACCCTGAACCTCATCCGTTGACGCTAAATTTTTCATTATAACATCACCTCATCTATACTATATTTTCAATTTAACAGATTTATGGGTACTAAAAGTTCAGGAAATTTGAATAATTAACGAATATGAACGGGAATGAAGTCATAGGGTTATTCATAAAAGAGAGGAAGCAGTCATTTTTCTGCTTCCTCTAGTTATGGCGTGAACTCTTTTTTATTAGACTATAACCGATTGAAATCATCACACTTATAATCATACCCAAGCTGAAGGTGATCCAATTAAAATATATCGTATTGGTATATTGATTATACCAGCCAAAACGGTAGATTCTCGATTCTGGTCTCTCTGGCCCTCCTCCAAGTAAGATAACCAAATTCTGAATGTATCTAACTTCCAAGAAGATGAGTACCAAAAATACAACTGCCATACAGCCAAGAAAAGTAAGCCGATTTTTCATACTTATTCCGTTTATTATTTTATAGATCCATCGGCTTAGATAATAAAGAAATAAAAGGTAGAGTGGTACGGTTGGCAATGTAAACAGAATGGCAAAATTACCATTACCGGAATATTGTGAAGGATTCATCGTGCTGGCAGCAATTAATGCAAAACCAATGAGACTCAAAACCATGAAAATAAAACAATTAATCATAAATTTCTTTCTCTGGTTCATTTTTCGCCTCCCCACAAACTACTATTCTATTTATGCAGATTTTAAACCGAATAGTAATAAAAATAGTTCGTTTCCTTCACAAATCCTATTTTTTCATAGAGTCTTTGGGCGTTAACATTCCCCTTGCCTGTTTCAAGCAAAACACCCTTTGCCCCTGATTCTTTTGCAAAATGAAGCGCCGTTTTAATCAGATTCTCCCCTACGCCTTTTCCACGTGCCTCCTGTTTGACATATAAATCATTTAGTACCCAAGAGCGTTTCATGCTCACCGATGAAAACGATGGATAAAGCTGAACAAATCCAAGTGCTGTATTGTCTTCGAAAGCGGCGAAAATAACAGACTCCTCATTTACCATTCTTTCTTTCAAAAACTCTTTAGCTGCATAAAGGTCTGAATCTTGTTGGTAAAACACTCTGTACAAATCAAATAGTTCGGTTACGACTTCAAGTTCATTTATAGTGGCCTTTTGTATAAACATTTCTATCTCCCCCTATTTTTACCAGAATAATACTATATTAATTGTAATTATCAGAAAATACTAGTCTACGAAATAGGGATTATCATTATTTTATTTCAGTTAACAATTTACACAAATTTGTAATTCATAAGAAAAAGCCTTGATTGAACAAGGCTTTTTCTTTTTTGTTTGAGGGCATACCTAATTTTATATTTCTAAACAAGTTAAGATAAACATTTTTATTTTATATCTATAGCCTGAAAAAAAACGTCATTCATTATTGAATGATGGGTCGTCACAAGCCTCCATATCAATCATTAACTGGAGAACTTCAAAAGCCGCTAAATCCTCCATGCCCGAAGTGACCTCCCCAACCGCCATGCCATGGATGACCGTGGTGTCCTCCCCAACCGCCATGCCATGGATGACCATGGAATCCTCCCCATCCGCCATGCCAACCATGGCCAGGAAATCCTCCCATGCCCATGCCGCCCATGCCTGGAAATCCTCCCATACTCATGCCACCCATACCTGGGAATCCACCCATTGTTCCTGCTCCACCCATACCTGGGAATCCACCCATTGTTCCTGCTCCACCCATGCCTGGGAATCCACCCATTGTTCCTGTTCCACCCATGCCTGGGAATCCACCCATTGTTCCTGTTCCACCCATACCTGGGAATCCACCCATTGTCCTCGTTTCACCTGTAAATTGCATTATATTATTCATTAGAGCAACTCTCCTTTGTGTAGGTTACAGTCTAGATTATGTTGAAATTTCAAAAAGGCATGGGCGGGTACCCTTTTTTAGTAAACAAGGCCAACCCTAAACCTATCTAATGGAGTACTCACACATCCATGCTGATCGAGAATCTTGAATGTTAACTCTAATATCATTTTCTCTTGCAGCATAAAACAAAGGAGCCATCACCAATTCTCCTTTAAAATCATCCAGATCCACAAAAGTAGGAGGATACGGGCTTTGTCTAATATGGCATCTAACTTTAACCAACACTTTTTCATAGTCCAAATACGGACCTATCTCAAACCAAAAAAGGACGACTTCATCTTTTGTTACAAAGTTTGTGTAGACCGACTCAATAAATATTAATAACTTTAAAATCTCTACCTTAGTCAAATTCTTGCACTCCTTCAGTATCATACCGATAAAATGGTTAGTTTTATTAGTTTTGACTAAATTGCCTTACTAAAAAACAAGGTCAACCGGAATTTTTTATCCGATTGACCTTGTTTCTTGCTTTATTCAATTATTAACTCATGGTACTCGTCCTAGTTAACCAATCTTTAATTAAACCCTGAACAATTTCACGTTTTTCGATATGTAACATATGTCCCGCTTGATCTAATACAACGAACGTGGCATGAGGAAATTTTTCAAAAAGATCAAAGTGATCTTTGTAACCACAGATTGAATCCTGTTTCCCTAAGATAAAGAGAGCGGGGAGTGAAACCATATCAGCGTCCTGAAATGGTTCTTCCGAAAAGTAATAGCCTTTTTCTCTCCAATTTGACAGTAAAAAATCCCGATTTGCTAATAAGCGACCAGGTTGAATTTCCCGTAAAAAAATTTCGAGGTTTTCTTTATTTTGGATATTCATTAATGTTTCAAACGCTATTCTAATATCTGAATCCAATCCCATTAATGCACCAGTATCTTGATCCTGAATTACTTTTTCAGGAAGAATTCTTTTTTCTTTTAGGTGGAGTGCAGTAGCCAATAAACAAATACTTTTCACAAGGTTTCTCCTTTGGTGCAAAATTCCTTGGGCTAAATATCCACCATACGAAAAGCCTATTAGGGAAAATTCTCGATTTGGAATAATCCGATCAATAAATTCTAAGATATTCAAAAGCATGTCGTCCGAAGTTGCAAACTGATCATCAATCAAACTTTGTCCGTGTGCAGGGATATCAATATATATCCTTTGAAACCCCTCAATATCATTATAAACAGGCTCTAACCAAGCCTTCATCGACCGGTAGTCAGTCCCCATCGAATGCAAAATTAGAATCGGAAAACCGCTACCTGAAATTTCATAATTAATACAACCCTTTGTAACATTGCATTTCATACTACTTCCCAGCCCCTCTCTGGAATTTTCTTAAGTAGTTGAACCCTTCCCCTTAAAAAAACTCCTAAACTCCTCAACATTGGTTAATTCTCTTTTTCCATCTTTTCACAGCATAACTATAAACAAATTGTTGTTACCTCGCAATAAATTATAACTTCTCATAAAAACAAAAGGATAGAAAAGGCGAATATCATCGCTCCTTCTCTATCCTCTTTAATTACTCATTTAGGCTATCTGTTTTTTCCTCTTTGTTGAACCAAAGCGGCTCGTCATCATCCACATCGCCATTATAATTGATAAGAATTTCTTCTCCTGCTTTTATATCCCGATATGCATAAAAGTCAAAAGTGTGATTTGGAAAGTTAATTTCATAAATGGCATTAGGCTGATAAGAATGATTAAATAGCATACCATATCCTAACAAAAGGGCTGTGTGGTTCTGTCCATACTCAAAAGCATAATCAGCTAGCAATGTTTTCTCAATATGAACATGCTCTCTGTTTGGATAAGGAATAACCGGTGCCTCATGGATTAATTCACCTTTTGCTATATCCTGTGTCGCAAATACCCCTCTATTTAATTCTCCATCACTAAGCTTCGATGTCTTTACTTCAATCATTTAATCACCTATTTGTCTTTCCGAGAAGATTTTAATACTACTTACATAAGATTGCCAGTAATTCGGCAAGAATGCAAATATTTTTTCTTATTGTGGTGCCTGACCCCAAATATGTGAGAATTTTTTTCTTCAGTACTTATTTCGGCAGGATAATCATAATATAGAATATACGTTCGTAAGGAGGCGAGGAGATTGTTAAATAACAATGATTCCTTAATTACAGGTGAGATGTTAAACAAGTATTACGAGCTTAATAAAAAGAAAAAAGAAATTGAAATGGAAATGAGTACACTAAAGGACGCTTTCCAAGCATATTTTAATAATCTTGTCGGGTGCAACCATAAAGGGGAAATTACAATAAGTGGATTCAAACTACAAAGACAGATTCGTAAAACTGAAAAATATCATGAAGTGGACACCGTTAGAAGACTAGAAGAATTACAGATGCATGATCTCATCCAAGTGGTTAAGAAACCAGATGATAGTAAAATAAAATCAGCCTTTAATTTAGGGCTGTTAAGTCCACAGCAATTAGAGGGTTGCATCATTACAAATTTCTCTCCTGCTATCTCGGTTAAACCATTAATACCGCGGTAAGAACTAGTTGGAACTTCAGTATAATGATACACATAGAAGATCACTTTATAGAAATCTGTTTAAAACGGTCATGTAGATCCACTACGTGACCGTTTTTCATTTTTTGAATGGTTTCGGTCACGTAGATCCTTCCTACGTTACCGGTTTCTGTTTTTTCCTACTGTTATGGTGATATAGAAAAGAACATCTTAAAATGTTCCTTTGTACGTATGTTAAATTATGGAGGAAATCGGTCAATTACGGAGAATTACATATATGTATGCACTTACTCACAAATTGAAAGGGGAAATTTTGATGGCCAGTCAAGAAAGTATCTTAGTAAGGCAGTATTTACAGATGTCAAAGGCAAACCAATCACCTGAAGCAAATATTGAAACAGCTAGACAAGGATTAGAAGCTTTATCCGCTTTGACCCCAGTAGCTCAAGATATTACTGTTGAAAAAGTGGAAATTGAGGGGATACCAGCGGAATGGGTCAACGCACCAAATGCTATGGAAGACCGTGTCTTCCTTTACCTTCATGGTGGTGCCTACATAATGGGTAGCTGTAATACACACCGATATTTAGCATCAAAGCTGTCTCGCTCCACTGCCGCACGTGTACTTGTTCCGGAATACAGACTCGCTCCTGAACATCCTTTTCCAGCTGCAATTGAAGATGCCGTTCGTGTCTACCGATGGCTTCTCAACTCAGGTGTATCTTCAAAAAATATCGTCATCGGTGGTGATTCAGCAGGCGGCGGACTAACATTAGCAACCCTTTTATCTCTTAAGGATGCGGGCGACCCGCTGCCTGCCTTAGCTGTGCTATTATCCCCTTGGACAGACATGGAAGGCACAGGGGAATCCATGGTAACACGTGCAGAAGCGGACCCCTGGTTATCACCAGATGCCACTCGTTTAACCCCAGCGTTGTATATTCGCGATCTAGATCCACGTCATCCTCTTGTTTCACCAATATATGCTGATTTAACAGGGCTTCCTTCTCTGTTAGTTCATGTTGGAAATGATGAAATCCTACTAAGTGATGCGGCACGTCTAGTGGATCGTGCTCGAGCAGCGGGGGTTGAAGTCAACTTTAAGGTATGGGATGATATGTGGCATGTTTTTCAAACGTTCGCCATCCCAGAGGGTCAACAGGCAATTGATGAAATTGGGGAATTTGTCACTAAACATTTTGAATAAATTATTTTGAAAGTCACATTCTATAAATATATTATTTTATTAACAGAATGAAATAGTCCAGTTCAAATCGAACTGGGCTACTTTTAGATGCTTCTTACAAATTTTTCGAATCAAATATATTAACATCTGGGCTAGACTTTGTTTTACTATCTCCCTTGATACCAAACAGGATTCGTAAAGTAGATACCTTGGAAATCATTAGATGATAAACTAGCATTATGATTAAAAAAGCAACAACCATTAAAAAGATGAGTTTTACTGGAATGGACCATGCCTCATTTGCAATAAAAAATCCTATCGTAACAATAACCGGCTGATGAAGAACATAGAATGGCATGGATGCTTGCGAACCGTATGATAACCACTTATTTGAAAAAGATAAATGCCTTTCCGCTACAGCAAAAATGACAAGGATCCACGTCCAACAATTCAGTGCCTTAATGGATGCAAACAATATTGCTGCTATAAAACCAAATGAAGACATACCTGAAAAGAATCCATTTACAAAAATAACAGTTGTACAAACTGAAATAACTAGATTGATAGGAAGCAGTTTTTGAATCACCTTTTTGAAAGATTCTTTTGTAAGAATAAAATAACCAAATAAAAATAGGACCAAATAAAAAGTAATATCCCAACCTCCAAGACCAACAACATCCACGAAAGCGGACACAATCATTAAAGGAATAGCCATTAGATATAACTGGTATGATTTCAATTCTTTCGTAATAGTTGGTTTCATTTTAAGAAAAAGTGGAAGCGTAATAAGGCTAAATAGCATAAGAATGAACAAATACCATAAATGAAGACCTACAAAAGCAAAATTCCCCGTACCACCAATATCTAAATAAACTCCATCAAAATACTGCGGGAACCAAGAAAAAAAGGATCCGGAAAATTGACCATGACTAACGCGTTCCATATATACTTGTGGAGGTGTTAGAATCATAACACCAAACAAAAGCGGTACACCTAACCTGGCAAGTCGTTCCTTCACATATTCGTTCCCAGACCTTTTCTTCAGGGCATAATAGGAGCTCATGCCCGATAAAGCAAAAAAAATTGGCATCAACCAGGAACTCATAAACAAGGAGACCGATGTAATATAGCTTGGGTCGGTCTCATTATTTTTTACATGCCAAGGCCAGGGATTAAAAAACATGAAACAATGATAAATGAAAACGGCGAGTGTTGCGAGGACACGAATCCAATCGAGATCGTACTGTCTTTTCATATTTTTAAAAATTACCCCCTAAACTATTAACTGGTAGATCTATCTATAATATCCATCATATAACATTTACCTATATTGCGGACATGTTATTTTTACAAAAAATAACCCCTAAAATCAGTTTAGTCTGATTAGGGGCTTTTCAACATCTAGCTTAGAGGCCTATTATTTTATGATAGAGTTTCTTTTACATCTAATATGATTTTTCCAATACTTAATCTACTTTCAATTAGCTTATGAGCTGTAATAGCAGCCTCCAAAGGGTAGTGATGACCAATCTTCATTTTTAATTTCCCTTCACTAAACAATCTGAGCACTTCCTTTGCCGTGGATTGTAAGGTCTCTGGTCGTTTTTTCCTTGTCGTCCCTAAGCTAAAGCCTAGCACCGACCGACAACTAGAATGCAGATCACTGGTTTTAAAGCTACCTACTGACCCACTTGAATTTCCAAATTGAACCAGCCTTCCATATGGTGCAAGACAGGTTAGACTTTGCCCTGTTATCTCACCTGCAATGGAATCGAGGACAATATCTACTCCTTGATTATCTGTTAATTCATTTACTTTTCGTGAAAAATCGTCGTTGTTATAGCAAATAACATGGTCGGCACCAGCCTTTAGTGCAACAGATTCTTTATTTTCGTCACCAACCGTCCCAATAATTTTACTTGCACCTAGCAGTTTTGCCATCTGAATAGCCGTAGTTCCCACTCCACCTGCTGCGGAATGAATGAGGATGGTTTCCCCCTTTTCGATCCTTGCAATATCGGCTAATAGTTTATAAGAAAGAAAAGAAACAATAGGACAGGCAGCTGCAGTGGCAAAATCCATCGAATCGGGAATTTCATATGTAAGAATACCTTCCGCTACTACAAATTCTGCGTAAGACCCATTTGCTGGAAATGCTATGACTCTATGTCCCGGTTGTAAATGATTTACCTCTGCCCCAACTTCCACAATCACACCAGCCGTATCAAGTCCAGGAATAAAAGGGAAGTTTCCTTTTCCTTTTTCACCATATCTCGCTTTCACATCTGCATAATTCACACTCGTTTTCTCTACTCTAATTAATACCTGACTAGCACTTATTTTTGGTGTCTCAACCTCTACATACTGCATAACCTCTGGTGCCCCAAATTCAGGGACGATAATTGCTTTCATTGGTAATCCCCCTTGTTGCTTGATAGTACTATTTTATGGTAATAAATTCAAAACGTATAGATTGAACTTCTTATCAATGTACATAATAATTTCTTATGTTTGCGCTTAAATAACTATAAGTAGCATGAATTATCAAATTGCTAGCAATTTGATAAGAATTTGCTAGCTTATTCCTTCTTCTATTCTATCAGTAAAATATAGTGCCGTACGCGCATCACACCCACTTATTAGCAAATTTATTACATAACTATAGTAAACTTTGCTATATTTATAGATAATTAGTTTGCATCTTTTGGAGGGATAAAATGAATTCGCGCGGTGTCATCTTGGCGTATCCAAGGACAAAAGGGATGATTTTAGTCATAATTGCAGCTACCTTTTGGGGAGTTTCCGGGACGGTTGCTCAATACTTATTTCATCAACAAGGCTTCAGTACCAGTTGGCTTGTTGTCACTAGGTTAATTTTTTCAGGAGTAGGTTTACTCCTGTTTTCTCAAACGGTTGGAAAGCAAAATATTTGGCTGATTTGGAAAAACAAAATGGATGTGGTGAAACTCATCGTTTTTGGCATCTTAGGGATGTTTGGTGTTCAATTTACCTATTTTGCAGCGATTGAACATGGAAATGCAGCAACCGCCACGGTCTTACAATACCTTGCACCTGTAATTATTGCTGGTTATTTAAGTATACGAGGGAATAAGCTACCTACTAAGCATGAAGGGATTGCGATAGTTTTTGCTCTATTGGGAACATTTCTTCTTGTTACTCAAGGAAATATCCATTCACTTTCCATTTCCGTTTCTGCTTTATTTTGGGGAATCTTGTCCGCTTTTTCACTTGCATTCTATACACTTTATCCGAGGGATTTATTATCAAACTGGGGATCATTAATCACGGTTGGCTGGGGAATGACAGTCGGAGGAATTAGTTTTAGCTTCATTCATCCGCCATGGGTGTTTCAAGGAACCTGGAGCCTTCCTTCTTTTTTAGGCGTAATTTTTGTAGTCATTTTTGGCACGTTAATTGCCTTCTTCTGCTACATGGAAAGTATGAAATACATAAAAGCATCTGAGGCTAGTCTTTTAGCCTGTGTCGAACCATTATCAGCTGCCTTTTTAGCAGTTGCTTGGCTACATATTCCCTTTGGAGCAGCAGAATGGATTGGTTCATTTTTAATTATTGCTACGATTTTTATCCTGTCCGCTGTAAAAAAATAATTATTCTTTTGATAGCTATTAAAAAGGCAAGCATGATCCCATGCTCGCCTTTTCTTCCTTCAATGCGAATATCAATACTTGAATACCCTATGCTAGAGCGTACATATGAAATAGCCATTGCAGTCTGTAATTCATATGTCTAATAAAATAGACCGCTCTATAACTCATAATTCGTAAGGTTGAGAGTAAGCTAAAAAGAATATCCAAAGCATATCCCTCCACATTGAAATTTTAGTGTTAAACAATAACACTGTTTTTATTGTTAAACGGAACAGAAAATTTATTCAATTATTTAAAAAGAAAAGCAGACCTGAGGAAGGTCTGCTTATTAATTATTCACCTAAATCCACATTGTGGTACACTTGTTGAACATCATCTAAATCTTCAAGTGCATCAATCATTTTTTCAAATTTAGCTTGTGCATCTTCAGGAAGAGTTACATCATTTTGTGCAAGCATAGTTAGCTCGGCTACTGTGAACTCTGTAATTCCCGCGTTTCTAAATGCTTCTTGAACTGCATGGAACTGATCAGGTTCAGCATAAACAATGACAGAATCTTCTTCCTCAATAATGTCGCGTACATCTACATCGGCTTCCATTAAAAGTTCAAGGACATCATCAGAGGACTTACCTTCGACACCGATTACAGCAGTAGCATCAAACATATAGGCAACAGAACCGCTTACACCCATGTTCCCACCATTTTTACCAAATGCAGCACGGACATCTGAAGCAGTTCGGTTTACGTTATTTGTTAAGGCATCAACAATGACCATGGAACCGTTTGGTCCAAAGCCCTCGTAACGAAGTTCAGTATAGCTTTCTTCAGAACCACCTTTTGCTTTATCAATCGCACGGTCGATAATGTGTTTCGGTACATTGTAGGTTTTAGCCCGCTCGAGAACAAATCGTAATGACTGATTAGATTCTGGATTTGGCTCCCCTTGCTTCGCTGCTACAAAGATTTCCACACCAAATTTCGCATAGATACGACTAGTATTTGCATCTTTGGACGCTTTTTTTTCTTTAATATTGTTCCATTTACGACCCATTATGAACACTCTCTTTCCGCTTTGAATCTACACAAATTTATTATACTAACATGTACCGTTTCAGTATAATAATTAGCAGTTCATGATAATTTCTATTTATTGAATCCAGCACAAAAAAATACTGATTCATACACAGATAATATTATACCTTAAAAATGACATTTGTTAAGTATCATGTTAGTAAAAAAAGACCTTTCCATAAAGGAAGGTCTTTTCACGTCTATACCAGCATTTGAAACAACGTACTATCATTGTTCACTTCTCTGTAAATGAAGCCTTTTGCCTTGATTCTTTCAATTAATGGGAAGTAATCTTCTTTATCCTTCAGCTCAATCCCTACCAACGCAGGTCCCGTTTCTCTATTGTTCTTTTTCGTGTACTCAAAATGGCTAATATCATCATTTGGTCCAAGTACATCAAATAGGAACTCACGTAATGCACCCGGACGCTGTGGAAACTGTACAATAAAATAATGCTGAAGTCCTTCGTATAGTTTAGAACGCTCTTTAATTTCCTGCATCCTTCCAATATCATTGTTGCCGCCACTTACAATACAAACCACTGTTTTCCCTTTTATTTGATCTGCATATGTATCTAGAGCTGCAACGGAAAGCGCACCGGTTGGTTCAACGACAATAGCATTTTCATTATAGAGGGACAAAAGCGTCGTGCACACCTTACCTTCTGGAACAACCGTAATTTCATCCACAATTTCCTTACAAATGGTAAAGGTTTTTGTACCTACTGTTTTAACTGCAGCACCATCGACAAATGGATCGATTTCTTCGAGCTTCGTTACTTCTCCCTTTAAAATAGATGTCTTCATCCCTGGTGCTCCTTGAGGTTCGACGCCGATTAATTGTGTTTGCGGGGAATAGTGCCTTAAGTACGTACCTACTCCAGCAAGGAGACCACCACCACCGATTGCCGCAAACAGATAATCAATTTTTTCAGGACAATCATTTAACAATTCAACAGCAACGGTTCCTTGACCTGCAATCACATCATAATCATCAAAAGGGTGAATAAAAGTTCGGTTTTCATTCCGACTACATTCCATTGCTTTATCATATGCATCATCGAAGGTATCCCCCACGAGGACAATCTCCACACTGTCCTTTCCCCAAAACTTTACCTGGTTCACCTTTTGCTTTGGCGTCGTACTCGGCATAAAGATTTTTCCGTTGATGTTTAACAAATGGCAGGAGTAAGCAACACCTTGTGCATGATTTCCTGCACTTGCACAAATAATCCCGTTTTGAAGTTCTTCCCCATTCAATTTTTTAATACGGTTGTAAGCGCCACGAATTTTAAATGAACGAACACTTTGTAAATCTTCCCGTTTTAAATACACTTGGCATTCATACCGTTCGGAAAGCAAATGATTATACTGCAATGGAGTTGGTGAAATCACATCCTTGATGGTATGGCTGGCAATAATAATATCCTCCACATTAAACGCTTTTTTATCGACCTGTTGATTCATCTTCACGTTCCCTCCCACATAATTCATGTATGTTAGAAATAGATATTTATTGTCTAAAAACAACAAAAAACCCGTCCCCATAATATAGGGACGAGTTAACTCGCGATACCACCCTACTTCCGCAAGTTCAAAAAGAAGCTGCGGCTCTCGATCAACGTACAATTTCTTGTACGTGTTCCATCATAACGGCGGACAAACCGGTGTAGCCTACTTGGACTGTTCAGCTAAACATCTCTGAGATGATCTTCAGATTGCCCTGTTATCGGCTCCCAGCATATGCCGACTCTCTGTGAAACAAGGAGCAAATCCTACTCTTCTCTTCATAGATTCAAGATTAATTTTTTATAAGGTTACCACCGAAAAAAATCACTGTCAATGTTTTTTGATTATTTTTACTATTTTGTAAATTATGAAGCGCTTACAATTTAATTAGGCATTTTTGAGCGGTGTATTGCACACTTCATGTTATAATTTTATTTAGATGTAAGATTATTCTGAAAGTTATTGGAGTGATTTATGATGTTGATTCCGTACAATGGAGTTTCACCTACTGTTCATGATTCTGTCTTTGTGGCACCAGGGGCGTATATCATTGGGAATGTTCAGATTGGAAAAGAATCAACGGTTTGGTTTAACGCAGTACTTAGGGGTGATGATGGACCAATTATCGTTGGCGAGAGATGCAGTATTCAAGACAACTCGACTATTCACCTATACGAGGGTTTCCCTGTCATTATTGAAGATGATGTAACGGTCGGCCACAATGTTATTTTACATGGATGTAAAATTGGGAAGCGTTCGATTATAGGAATGGGTTCCACGTTATTAGACAACGTCGAGGTTGGCGAGGAATGTATAATTGGCGCCAATACTTTGCTTGCTGGAGGAATTAAAATACCGCCCCGCTCCCTCGTTCTAGGCTCGCCAGGTAAAGTCGTTAGAGAACTAACAGAAAAGGACCTGCAGATGCTGCAAATGTCCAGTGAACACTATGTTCAAAAGGGGAAAGAGTTTAGGGAGATACTAAAATAAAAAAATGGGGCCATTGTTTTTCTTTTATGGCCCCATAAGTTCGGTATTTAGTTAACATAATATTATAAACAACAAGTTGCAAACTTATTGTAACGACTTTATATCCTTCACAATCTGCTCATAAGGCGGCTCCGATACCCCTTCATATTTTTGTACAACAATCCCCTTTTCATCTACTAAATAAAAGGAAGTACTATGAACAAATTGATTCGATCCTTCTAGTTTAGCTGCTGCCGCCATAAAAGATTTATTTGCAAAGCTCTCAATGAACTCCTGCTTATAACCAGTAACAAGGTCCCAATTCGAAAAATCAGCACCTACCCCACTTGCATAGTCCTTTAATACCCCTGGTTGATCATTTTCAGGGTCAATACTAAAAGAAACAAGATGGGCATCTACATCTTCATCAGCTAATTTACGCTGCAGCATGGCCATGTTTGCCGTCATAGGAGAGCAGACCGTATCGCAATTGGTAAACATAAAGTCGGCTACCCACACTTTTCCCTTTAACTTAGAAAAAGAAAACGCCTCTCCATCTTGGTTAATCCCATCGAAATTGCCCACTTCCATGTGCAGTGGAAAATCATTCTCTACTTTCTTTTCTTCCTTTGAGCACGAAGATAGAACCGTCACGCAAAGGAGGAGAAATAATATACGTTTCAACGAAAACCACCCTTTTTCACAAAAAGGTGCCGAGTCAAATGACACCAGCACCTTTCATTCATATTAGTTAATAAATTGTAAATCTATTAAAGACGCAAAATCCGGCTTTTCCTTCAAGAACTTAAGCTCAACAGAAGAGTTAGCGAAGTCTTGGATTACATCTTTATTGACATCCGTTGTAAAACGGATATTTTCCCAAGCACCATCAACAATTTCCTTATCTAGTTCTTGTTTTGTGCTCTCTTTAATGCTCTTAATCGTAATTTCTTTAGCTTCATCAGGATTATCCTTGATAAAAGCAATCGCCTCATTTTGTGCATCTACAATCTTTTGAATAATATCTTTGTCCGCTTTAATTTTCTTGCCGCTTGAAACGAGAATTGTATTCGGTAATGTGGTTCCAAAAGAAATCTTTTTGCTGTCAACGATAATTTTTGCACCAGCTTCTTTTACTAACTGTGAAGCCCATGGCTCTGGAACAGCTGCGATATCCACTTTTCCTGATTCAAACATAGCTGCATATTGTGCTGGATTACCAGTTACATGCTTTAGTGTACCGCCAATTCGCGCAGAAGAAATACCGAAATCTTGTAAGAATGTCTCCATTTGAACATCATGCGTACAACCTACGCCTGGAGTAATAAAAGTTTTACCATTGAAATCCTCTACAGAATTCACTCCGCTTTTCTTGCTAGCAACAATCGCTGTTCCACCTGAAGATGCTCCTGCAATAATTTTTACGTCAGCGCCATTTGTGAAGTTATTCATAACAGGTCCTGGACCAACTAAACCTGCATCAATCTCTCCAGTTTTTAGTGCGGTCATAAAGGCACCGCCATCAGGGAACGTCTTGTATTCCACTTTAACGCCATCCCCTAATTCTTTTTCATAGTAGCCTTTTTCACGTGCAATCATGGCAGGTGCATGGTCAATATTAGGGAAATAGCCTATAACAACCTTTTTCTCTTCTTTACCTGATCCTGAACTTGCTTGGTCTGTCCCACATCCAGCTAATGCCCCCATTAGAAGTAGGAATAATAAGCTAATAATCGCAGTCTGTTTCTTCATTTCTCTATTTCCCCCTTAATTAGTTGTTTCTAGACCCCAACGGCGAATTACGTTTTGTTCCACTCGTTGGAAGAAGACAATATCAACAACGGTGCCAATCACACCAATGATAATCATAATGGCAATAACCATACTCATATTGCCAAAATCTGAAGCGTATTTCAGCGTATAGCCTAGTCCAGGTCCTGTGCTTAGAATTTCCCCAGCCATGAGTGCTCGCCAAGCAAATGCCCAACCAAGTCTTGCTCCCGTTACGGCGTAAGGAATGGACGCTGGAAAAATCACGCCCGTAAAGAGGTCGAACCCACCAGACCCCATAGTTTGTGCTGCTCGTATATAAAGAGGCGGCACATTTTTTATGCCTATTCTCATATTAATGGTCATGACAAGCGTAGCACCAAGGACTACGATAAAAATGACCGATGTTTCGTTCAGTCCGAACCACATAATCGCAATTGGTAACCAAACAATACTAGGTACACTCTGAAGTGCTAAGACCAGTGTTCCTAACGTTTCATCCGCGGTTTTATTTTTCGCTAAAAGAATGCCAAGACCTAAGCCTAGAACAATCGATATACCTAAACCAATGAATAAGCGGCGGAAACTCGCTAAAATATCATAGATTAATGTTTTATCAGCAAAGCCCTTGATTAACGCCTCTAGGACATCCGTTGGTGCCGGCATAACAGAGGGTGAAACACCACTCACTGATACACCCACCTGCCATAACACAACTAAGGCTACAAAGAAGATAATACGTTTAATTGTTGGCTGCATAGGCTAATTCCTCTTTTACCACTTTATCAATCTCTGATTGTAATAAACTCATAATCTTTTCCTCTAATTTTGCTACCATTTGTGTATGATTTTCACGAGGTCTTGGTATTTTTACCGGAAGATCTTCTAGAACCACACCAGGTCGTGTTCCCATAACAATGATTCTGTCTGATAGCTTGATAGACTCACGAATACTATGAGTAACAAACAAAATGGTTTTTCTCGTTTCGATCCAAATTTTTTCTAATTCAAGATGAAGCCTTGATCTGGTTTGTTCATCAAGAGCGCCAAACGGTTCATCCATTAGTAATACTTTAGGATTCATTGATAAGGCTCTGGCAATGGATACCCGTTGTTGCATACCACCTGATAACTCATGTGGTGAATGCTTCGTATAGTTGCTTAGTTGTACCATTTTCAAGTAATGGTGAGCAACCTCCCTTGCCTCTTTCTTTTTCATTTCCTTCCTTAGTGCAAACATCACATTCTCTTCTACTGTCATCCAAGGAAAAAGCGCTGCCTGCTGGAATACCATTCCGCGGTCTCTCCCTGGCTTGGTAATTTTCTCACCGTTCAGAATTACCTCACCACTAGATGGCTTGGTTAAACCGGCCACAATTGATAATAATGTTGATTTTCCACAACCTGAAGGTCCAAGGATAGAGACAAACTCTCCTTCCTTAATGTCAAGATTAATATTTGAAAGAACCGTATTAGTCGCAGATTGGTTACCAAATTCTTTATTCACATGGTCTATATGAAGAAACATATACCTCACCCACTTTACCTATAATTCACATTAGTTTTATCGGATTAATATTAATTAAATTTATTATAATCTTTATCAGAGTAAAGTCAATCTTTTTCCAAAAAAAAGTGCCTGACACCTAGCAGAAAAATCCGCTGGGTGTCAGGCACCGCTTAAAAATTATAGTAAATAACCACTTGAATGGAAGGTGTACCATTTTCCATTAATGTATTGCTTATTTTGAACCATTGCACCGGATGATGATAAGAAATATTTCTTTCCACGATCGGTAATCCAGCCAGTAGCCATTGCACCAGAGGAATATAGATAGTACCACTTATTGTTAGCTTTTAGCCAGCCAGTGGCCATTGCTCCATTTGGATTTAAAAAGTACCACTTTCCGTCAACTTTTTGCCAGCCAGTTAGCATGACACCATTGGTCCCAAGATAATACCACTTGCTAGCATCCTTTAGCCAACCAGTTGCTTTAGTTCCGTTTGATTGAATGTAATACCACTTTCCTTGCTCTTTTAACCAGCCTGGCTTTTTAGCAGTAGCTATAGTTTGGGTATTTCCTTCATACATTTGTGTAACAGCAATCCCTGGATAATAAAACTTTAATATTTCTTGATAATTTTTCCCTGTTCCTGCCATGTTTTGGGCGCCCCATTGACTCATCCCTACACCATGGCCGTCACCTGTACCTGATACATTAATCACACCATTTTCTACTTTCACTTCATTTACTAAATAACTAAGCATCATACGATTACCTATTATAGATCGTACTTTAGATATACTGACATTTGAAAGCGACATATGTTGTGTTATTAAGTTACCTAGTTCGTCTACCTTATCTTTTACAAAAAACTCTACCGTTATGTTTCCTTTTGAGACACGTTCACCAGAACCCACACTATGAAGTGAAAATTCAGGAATGGAAATAATTTTCATTTCTTTATTTGCATAACCATTGTTGGTTAGCCACAGCTTAATATTAGATGAAATGGTTGAATCAAGTTCTATTGTTGAGGACCACCAATCTGATGGTTTTGTTAAGTCCAACGAGGAAATATCTATTTGTGTTTGATGAAATGCAAACTTCCAACTTGTTTTTGGATCATAAGGATCTTGTTTAATGGGCAAGTAAGGAACAGCAGTTGTTCCCCACGCATTGGCGTTACTTTCAGTCCGACCACCATTACTGGCAGAATATACAGCATCGATTAGACGGCCATTATACTGGGCAACCTGGCCTTTCGTTTCATCTACTGCTCTTGTTGTATTAGGTGTCCAAATATAGCCACCGTATACTTGATATAAAATGGTGTCATCTATCAAACCGCGATTAATATAACTCATTGCATACGTTCTTGCTGCCACAGCTTGAGTTTTTAACGCTTCGATGTTCCAAAATGGATACATTTCAATTGGAACAACGCCTTTTAAATAATTCTCCATTGTAACGGAGTTTATTGGGCGGATATATTTTTTGTTTTCAATCATAAAATCAAAGTTGCCTAAATAGAGGCGATTATTAATGGAAAGTTGTGAACTAGATGAAATAGGACTGGCAGAAAAGGAATCAAATGATTTAATTAGATTATTATCTTTATATAGTACTATTTTTTCATTTTCTAATTTTAATACATAAGTGCTTCCTGATTTTAAAAGAATAATCTGGTCACTCGTTTTATAGTCACCGGTTGGTTTTATGGTGATTTCTGATTTGTTACCCAAAAAATTAATCAATTTCACTTTAACAATTGGTTCCGACTGCGCTTCTGCAAACCCGTGACCAAAAGTAAATACAGATAATAATAATGATAACACTGCTACACAAAGCAAGATTTTCTTCAACGGATGATATCCCTCCGAAACTAGTAATATAGGACCAGCTGTTAGGATAATCATATAGTATTAGATTTAGTTGCGACAATGGAATATTATTTCCAAATAACTTTTTTAAAAAAGGACAGGTTCTTGTTTAATTAATGGCTGAGTCATAGTTGGAAGAAGAACTTCAATACGAGTTCCCTCATTTACTTTGCTCGTTATGTTTAAAGTGCCATGGTGATTTTCTACAATCTTAAAACAAGTCATTAATCCAAGTCCGGTTCCCTTTTCTTTTGTGGTATAAAAAGGCTCTCCAAGCGTAGAAATTCGTTCTTCAGGTATTCCCAAACCTGAATCAATAATCTGGACTGAAATTTTTCCTTCCTGCTTTTCTTTTACGATGACCTCTATCGTTCCACCTTTTGGCATGGCTTCTATTGCATTTTTCAAAAGGTTTAAGAAAACCTGTTTTAATTGATTTTCCTCACAGCTGATGCTAGGAAGTTCAGGACTAAACTCAGTGAGAATTTGTACATTGTTCAAGATAGACTGGTTGTTAATTAAGGTTATAACATCAGTTAATAATTCCTTGATATTATGTTCAACAAAAACAGCTGCCGTTGGTTTTGCGAGGACGAGAAATTCACCAACGATTGAATTAATCCGGTCAAGTTCTGTCAATACAATTTCGAAGTACTGATCATTTTTAGTGCTATTTTTCATTAGCTGAATGAATCCTTTAATGGAGGTAAGAGGATTCCGAATTTCATGCGCAATACCTGCTGCCATTTGCCCAAGAAGAGCCAACTTTTCTGACTTTTGAAGAAGTCGCTCGGTTTCTTCCTTTTTCTCCGTAATATCCTTGCCAATGGATAAAACGGCCGCTTTTTCACCAAAGACAATAGACAGGGAAGATACTTCAAAAAAGAAAGTGGTTCCATCCATACGCTTTGCTCTATATTCAATCGTGTGGATTGGCTGTTTCTCTTTCTTTATTTGCTTATAGCGCTCTAATAAACGCCCCTTATATTCTGGAACAATAAAGTCAAAAATGGACTTTCCAATGATTTCGTCTTTATTTTGAGCACGAAGCATACTTACTGCCGCGTTATTCACATAAAGAAATCTATGATCCCTTGTAATATAAACGGGTTCGGGCAGCGAATCAATCAATCTCTTATAACTAATCTCTCCAGCCTGGGCCCTTTTTGCATAATAACGTGACTTATCATATTGCCATCCAACGACCCAAGCTAAAAAGGTAAAGAGAAAGAAGTCGACTTCAAAAATTGGATCCTTCTCGGTAATATATTGATAGATGGTAAATAAAATTGAAATGGAAACGAGAATAAGTTGGCCCAATCTTTTCATTATATTTTCCCTCTTATATAGATATATTTTCCTATACCATTCGACAAATCCCGTAATTTTCCTTTTTCCTTCCCTACATTTCACTAAATTGTTATAAATTTAAGGAGTTAACGAAAAAAATGGCGAGACCAAGTGTCCCGCCAACGATTTAGTTAGAATCAACCTCTCTTAAAAACTCTCCTACTACTTGTAAATACTCTTCTGGCTCTTCAACATATGGCATGTGCGCACTGTTTTCAAACACATGGAAGCGTGAATTTGGTGTTAAATTGCTGAAATACTCAGTTGACTCAGGGGTTGCTTCATCAAAACGGCCGCATGTAAAAAGGGTTGGACAAGTAATGCCCTTTAATTGAGATGTACAATCAAATTCTTTAAGGTTTCCTAATACCGTAAATTCAGATGGCCCCCACATGATATTGTATACTTCTGGATTTCTAAATTGTGAGCCTTGCTTTAACCAGTCAGGAAAAGGATCTAAACGGCAAACAAAGTTTTTATTAAATTCATCTGTAGCCTCTTTGAATTCCTTCGAATCCGTTGTCCCATTTTCCTCACATCGTTTGATCGTTTCTTGCACCTCGAGAGGAAGTTTTTGTAGGTTGCGTTTCTGGTCTTGTTCCCATAGCGGTGCACTAAGGCAAGAGCTTGAAAAGATGACACTTTTTACACCGCTTGGCTGTGTTAAGCAATAGGCCGCAGCAAGGGTGGTTCCCCAGGAATGGCCGAGAATATGGACCACACCTAAATTTAAGGCCTGTCGTACTTGCCCTAATTCTTCCACGAAGCGTTCCAAACGCCACAGTGAGGTATCAGTTGGTCTGTCCGACCTTCCACAGCCTAGTTGATCATAAAAGATAACTGGTCGTTCCTCTGCTAGTGCTTTCAATCCTTGAAGCGAATAGGAGGAAGACCCTGGTCCCCCATGTAAAATAATAACTGGCGTACCTGGTGCACTTTCATTAAACATTTGAACCCACACTTTTCCCCCAGTTACTTCTATGAATCTCTCTTCACCCATCATGAATTCCCCTTTAGATAGTTGATTTGTTATTTTCTAAATTTGACACATGAATCAACGGAATTGCTTTGTCACTCCTTACTAATAGTATACCAAAAGAAAGCCTACCCCTCGATATGTACCGAGAGATAGGCCTAAATTTATTATTTCATTTTCCAAATTGCTGCAATATTGGCAGCTGTTCTTTCTACATATTCTGCTGCATGTTCGAAGGCGTCTTCAAGTAAAACAACACCTGGAACAATACTAAAAATAGCATCGATTCCATAATCATGAACAACATGACTCTCTTTTCCGAGGTTTCCGGCAAGTCCAATCACAGGAACATCATATTTTTTAGCCATTTTTGCTACGCCAATTGGTGTCTTCCCAAAGATGGTTTGATGATCAATTTTACCTTCACCCGTGATGACCAAATCAGCATTTTCAACCGATTTGGAAAGAGCAGTTGCATCAATCACTATATCGACACCCCGTTTTAATACGGACGGTAAGAAGGCTAACAAGCCTCCGCCAAGCCCACCAGCGGCTCCAGCTCCTGCTACATCTTTTATATTTTTTCCAAGCTCACGTTCAATAATGGTTGCATAGTGGTCAAGATTACAATCCAATTGTTCGACCATTTCCGGTGTCGCGCCTTTTTGAGGACCAAAAATAGCGGAAGCTCCTCTTTCTCCTGTTAGTGGATTATCTACATCACAGGCAACCTCAATTTTAATATTCACTAAGCGTGAATCTAATTGAGCTAAGTCGATCGAAGCTAATTTACCTAGCGCCCCTCCGCCTTCTCCGATTTCCAAACCATTCTTATCGAATAATCCCACACCAAGGGCTTTAGCCAACCCAGCACCACCGTCATTAGTGGCACTTCCACCGATTCCAATAATGATATGAGTGGCACCATAATCAAGAGCAGCTGATATTAGTTCTCCTGTTCCTCTCGTTGTGGTAATTAACGGATTTCGTTTCTCTCTTGGAACTAGGTGTAACCCAGATGCTGCCGCCATTTCAATCACTGCCGTACGTTTATTACCAAGCATACCGAAAAACGCTTCGACTGGTTCTCCAAGAGGACCCGTTACAGTTTTCCGGATAATTTCTCCACCGGTTGCATCAACTAGAGATTGAACAGTCCCTTCTCCACCGTCTGCCATCGGTATTTTCACATACTCTGCATTTGGAAAATGATATTTAAAGCCTTTTTCAATTGCCTCAGCTACTTCAAGGGCTGAGAGGCTTTCTTTAAATGAATCAGGTGCAATAACTATCTTCATCTCGATCCCTCTCCTATCAATTACATTGGATGCTGTAAAAAGAGGAGTGTTTCGCCCCTCTTTTGGTCATTTATCTATCCGAAAAAGTGAAACACTCCATAAATCAAGGTTGAAATAATCGCCATGGATAAACCTACTAGCGTTTCATAAGGAATAACCTTCAAACGTTCTTTGATTTCCATGTTTACGCTTCCGCCAGTCGCGTGGAAAAAGCTTCCGTGTGGCAGGTGATCTAATACGGTAGCACCTGCATGAATCATAGCAGCACCAGCGATAGCTGATACACCCATACCTAAAATCGTGCCACTAAACACTTGGCTCGCCACTGCTGTTCCGGCTGTAGTTGAAGCCGTTGCTGCTGACATGAAGATACCTGATACTGGAGCAAGTACATAACCTGGAAGCCCAAGTGCATTTAGACCTTCGATTAACAAGTCCTTCAAACCAGAATTAGCAATAATTCCTGCAAGTGTTCCTGTTCCAAGTAACATAATTGCAACACCTGACATTTTTCCTAAGCCCGAAACAGCATACTCATTGATTTTTCTTCCTCTACCCATTACAAGGGCACCAACAATTCCCCCAACCGGTAGAGCGATCATCGGATCAATGCTGATATCAAAAAGTGGTCTTAATGCTAATAAAATTATGGTTACAAGAGGGGCAACAATCGCTGGTAAAAAGAGCGGAAGTTTTCCTCCATTGTGTACTTGAATTTCAAAGTCTTTGATAGCTGAACCTTTTTTCACTAGCTTTTTCGCTATAAAATAAGTAAGTGTTAATCCAACAATGGCAGGAATGATACCCGCGGCCATAATAGATGTCAAGGGAACCTTAAATGCATCCGATGCGGCAATGGCATTTGGGTTTGGTGACATGAGGTTACCAGCTTTACCTCCACCAATCATAGCCAACAAGATCGCAGTTTTTGAAATGCCCGCTCTTTTGGCAATCGCTAGGGCAATAGGTGATACAGTGATAACGGCAACATCGATGAATACTCCAACAGCCGTTAAAATCAAGGTTGCTACCGCTAGGGCAAGTAACGCTCTTGTTTCACCCAATTTTTTGACGATCGTCTCTGCGATAACAGCTGCTGCACCAGATTCAATTAATACACCTGCTAGAATACCAGCAGCTAAGATTCGTAGTACAGCTGGAATAATGCCTTTCGCACCTTCCATCATTAAGGTTACGGTATTAGTAATATCTACTCCACCAATCAGTCCGCCGATTAATGCTCCAGCGATCATTCCATATGCAGGAGAAACCTTTTTCAAAATTAAAATAATAGCTATTACAAGTGCACAAATGGCACCTAAAGCGCTTACTTGGATATTTGCATCCATTTGTATATCCCTCCTTGTTTGTCTGTATACTCATTGTAAGCGTTTGCTACATCGTTTTCATTGGGCAAACCATCAAAAAAAAGACCCGGTTTGACCAGGTCTTTTGTTCAATTGCACAATTACTTTATCAACTCTTGAATAACAGATAAGTATAGTTCGAGCAAATCCTTAATCTTTCTCGGGTCTTTTCCTGTTATTTCAGTTATCTTATCAAGCCGATATCTTAAGGTATTTCGATGAATAAATAACTTTCCTGTAATACTATGTACATCCCCGTTTTCCTCAATAAACGTCAATAACGTTTCCACCAATTCCCCTTTTTTATCATTCTGTTGTAAGAGTTGATAATAATTTAAAAGTTCTTCCCCAATCCCAAGATTCTTTGCTCTTGCTAGCAGAACAGGAATTTTATAATCGTCATAAAAATAAATAGTTTTTACAGGATCAATCCTCTTTCCCACAAATGAAGTTAGAACAGCCTCACGATAGGAGTCAGCAATTCCTTTTAATTCGGGATGATAGTTTCCGATACTCAGTTTACAGTGTACCCCTAGATATTTTCCAACTGTCTCAGCCCATTTCTCAAGTTCTATTCTTGCCCTAGTAACATTCTGGCTCGTTACTTTTTTAAGAAGAATTAAATAATCTGGATGCATGACTAATAAATCTTCCTTGTCCAATCGATCGCGTATAGTCTTGAATCCCTTTGCCCTGTCCTTTGCTGTTAAAATTACAGCAAGCCGCGGGATATCTAAATTAATTCCTAAGCGCCGAACTCTTTCAAAATAATGAGAATTGAGGTTTTCCGTTCCATGCAAAAGCTGACTAATAAGTTCTTCCTTCAGTCGTTCATCCCATTGCATTTGATCAATTAAAACGGCCTGCTGAAGAATCATTTCCGCTGCCATTTTCACCAGTTCGCCGTAGTTACGAATTTCTTCAGGAGCTCCAGTGATTCCAATAACACCGACCACTTGATTATTAAAATTAATCGGAAGGTTGATCCCTGCCTTAACCCCATGTAGCCCTTTTGCATCGTGTTCCTCAATTTCAAATTCCTTTTGGTTTTCAATGACATGCAGGGCTCCTTCATGAATGGAATCAATTCGAGTTGGATCCCCTGAGCCAATAATAACCCCTTTATCATTCATGACATTAATATTTCGCTTGATTATTTTCATCGTTCGATCGACGATTTCCTGAGCCAATGATTTGTCTAAAAATTTCATGATGATGTCCTCTCCACATTTAACAATACCACTATTATAACTTTAGTCTTCTAAAAGGCATATTTTTCAAACCTTAATGGATATAAATAAGATGCTTTACAAAATTAAGTTTTTTTGTACAGAATGTTGTTATTCATACTTATGTTTCCTTTTGAATTCACACATCTTATGACTTGATTACTATTAATTACACCATACTGACCGATGTTCCTCTGCCTTCTTGCGTGGTGAATGATCCTATTTTGGGACTCGATTTTGCTCACTCAATTGTTAGTTGGAAATTGATTTCCATGTTTTGTAGAATACAACTTCAATTTTGTAGAATAAATCAATTTTTTGTAGAATTACATCCTTAATTTGTAGAATAATCCTCAATCTTCCTCTGAAACTTTAATAATTGGAAGTTTATTACCAAGTTTTGTAGAATTCACCCGTGATTTAGTAGAATAACTTGAAATTTTGTAGAATTCATCCTTCTATTTGTAGAAATCCTCTTCTGGCTTCCCAAAATTCTAGCCAAACTAGTCTCAAATTAAAAAATGTAAAAAAAAGTCCACATGACAATGTTTCTGTTTTTTCCGTTTAATACAAAGCTATATAGAAAAAGCATCCCAATAACTGGGACACTTTCTTAGTTAATTTATTCTATCCCAGGAAACCAACCTGGTGAATGGATAATTGCCTGCCAGAGTGGATCAGGTATAACCAGTTCCTGCTGCTTATCTTTATCTATTCTTGTAATAATTTCTTCTTCCCTTCCATCCGCTACTTTCTGTACCCAATCAGGATCAATAATGATTTCGCGTCCTAAGGCAATTAATGGCACGCCCGTTTGAATCGCTTGTATGGCATCATCCACGGTATAAATAGAGCCCACTCCAATAACAGGAACTTGATCGCCTACACGTTCTTGAATAATTTCAATTCGAGAGCGAGTGTCATCCACCCCACGTCTTGGTTTTGACCAAAAATCCTGTAGGGAAACATGTAAATAATCAAGATCCTTTTTAGCTAATGCATCAATTAAAACCAATGTATCTGCCATCGTGATCCCAGGTGTTTCTGCCTCTTCAGGAGAGAAGCGATAGCCAATCACAAACGGTCCGGTTGCATGTTCCGCTGCTACTCTCTTTACTTCGTCGACAACAGCTAGAGGAAAAGTAAGTCGTTTCTCCAAACTTCCTCCCCATCGATCTTCTCGGCGATTCGAGTGTGGAGAGAAAAATTGCTGAATGAGGTATCCGTTTGCTCCGTGAATTTCTACCCCATCGTAACCAGCTTCAATTGCCCGACGAGTAGTCTCACCAAAGTCCTTTATAATGGATTCTACTTCCTGATCGGTTAATTCCCTTGGAACTGGTTTCCCTTCACCTTCTGAAGGAATAGCACTTGCGCTAACAACATCCCCGTTCGGAACTAATTCAGGTGGTACTTGCCGTCCACCGTGGAATATTTGCAGAATGGCTTTTGCACCTTGGTCTTTTATCCCTGAAGCCAGCTGTCGTAGACTCGGAATTAATTCATCGCGGTCGCCCCCAAATTCCCCGTGAAAACCTTTTCCATTTTCTGCAACATACGTGCAAGCTGTAATAACCATGCCCACTCCTGCAGAACGTCTTGCGTAATAATTAACTTCCGCTTTTGTGACAGTGCCATCCGGGTTGGATGAGAAATTGGTCATAGGAGCCATAACGATCCTATTCTTTAACGAAACCTTACTCCGAAACGTAAACGACTCAAATAATGCAGCATACTTAGAATTCATTAACAATTGTCCCTCCAGCTATTTTTAATATCTTCAATGTTCTTTCGACCACGCTATAGTTTGCCGTTTTTATTTACTGCTCATTCTAATGAGTTATGAAACATGTACAATTTTACTAGCGTAATTGCTTTTTTATATTAAAGAGAACGATGCTCACCACTAAAGCAACAGTTGAGAAAAATAAAGCGATACTTGAAAAAGCCAGGACATATGCATTTAATTCTGCAATTTTCACTATCATCCCATAGCTATTGAGTTTGAATACAGCTGCAATAACGTTGAACAATAAAAGAATGAAATAAATTGTTATTAATCCCTTAGCTGCACCCTCAATATCTGCTTTACTTAGTGCAATATGTGAAGAAATACTAATACCTACTATTAAAAAAATCCAGAATAGCGGATTGATTAGATTTTCAAGTGTAAATAGGTTTTTACTTATCGCAAGTATTGCTCCTGTTATTATACGTATAAAAGTAAAATCAATTTTTTCTAGAGTAACATGTAGGTCTATCTCCTTAACAAAGGCCTTGTACGTTTCCGGTACTAAGAGGTACATACCTAAAATTAAAGAACCAATCCCACTAAAAATGGGTCCTAGTCCGATAAAGAAATTGCCTGCCTGTTGATACCAGCTGTTCCGGTTATATTGGTGCTCCACATATCCTAAGATACCTGTAGGACTATTAAGTTGCAGTAATTTTACCTTCTTGACTCGATGTCCCCAGATGAAACACTGAATAAGATGGCCAATTTCATGTATAGGAGTTCCGATCCATGCTGTGAACATAACTCCTCTTGGGCCAAATGCTCTTATAAGAAAGGAATTTGAATACCTTTCCAAGATTCCTAAAACCACTCCCACTGCCATGATGACACCGAAGAGATAAAGCAACTCGACAAAACTAATTAGTAGTGTATGTATAAATGATAATAGGATATCCATTTCTATCCTTAATCCTTTCAATAACGCTCTTTCCATCCATGTTATACCATAGGAAAGAAAAACATTCACATATATAACCTTAAGATAAAATATTCTAGGAAAAACTACCTTTACCTATCTAGCAAAAGTGCATCGATTCCTTGATATCCAAAATATAAACCAAATACTATTAACGATGCACCGGATACAATAGAAATAGCAATTAGACTTTTCACATTTAATAATTTTCGGAACCCTGTCGTCAGTGCCGCCACAAACACGTCCCAAAAAGTGAGGCCAAGAAATATCATACTACTATAAATTAATAATGACTCCGTTCCGTTAGTTTGAGCCGTTTTGGCCAATACTGATCCATAAATCCCTAGCCAAAACAAAATGGATAACGGGCTGGTAATCGACATAATAAATCCAGTTAAAAAACACTTAAATAATGAGTCCTTCTGTCTACAATACGAAAGAGTTATGGTATTTGCATTCTTAATACTCTCAATTCCGGAATAAATTAATACAAACCCTCCAAATAACCAAAGAAAGATTTGAACAATAGGAATCCCTAAAAATTGAACCATTCCTAAATAGACCAAAAACATAAACACTCCATCTGCAATCATGGATCCAGCACCCACAATCCATGCATGCCAAAAACCATTCTTTATCCCTTTATCCAACCGAGCAGAATTCACTGGTCCAATGGGTGCTGCCAAGGTAAATCCCAAGATAATATAGCTAATTAATATACTAGTACTCAATAAAACCACCCCTACCACACCGTTGTATCAACTTGTACATTTTATGTAGAATATACAAAGTCATGTCCAAAAAATGACTTAGGAACCCTAAAAAAGTAAAAAGCCAAATCCTTATATTTATGGATTTGGCTTTTTACCTATTGTTAGTTACAGATAACGTATCTCTCAATTATAGTTTAGGCGCATCCTATTACCACGGATATTCCCCTTCCTTGTGTTTATCCGTTTTGGAAAAATACGCAGGTTGATAATGAGGAACAAATTTTTGGGTATTCGCGTTAATAAACCCTGAGCCATACGTTGGGTCTTCTGCCTGCCAGACACCATTTAGAAGGACCTCATTCCAAGCGTGGTTTTCACCATAAGAGACTTTCGTTTTAATCCCTACCGCACGGTGAAGCGCAGCACTTAAATCCGCATATCCTGAACAGAGCACGTTACGGGATTGATAGGCTTGCATTGCAGTATACATGGGTGGATTGGTTGAATTAACCAATGGTGCATTATAAGCAACATTTTTCGCTACCCAGGAAAAAATCGCTTTAGATTTCTCCACATCCGTTTTTTTGCCATTGGTTATGTTTTGCGCGAGTGCTACTAAACCAGGGTCCGTGCTCTGTACCATAAAGCTTGGTAATAAATAAGGATCACCATCTGTTAAATGATATTCAGCATAACCGAGAACCCGTTCAGGGTCATCCTCTTTCCCGTTATAATACTCATCCAAATTGATGATTACATCCCCAACTGTGTAGGCAAGCGGATATTCATAATGAATCTTTCCTTTTTTAAAAGGAACCTTTATCGTTGCTTTCTTATCTGCCCGCTGTTCTTGAATATATAAAGTAACTCCATCTGCCTGATTGAATTTCCCATAAGGAGTCGGCTTTCCTGAAACCACTAATTTCCCGTCCTCAACCGTTACCAGATAGGTTTGGATTTCAGTAGGCTGATATTTTCCATTTGCAGCTGTAGTTGGTACCGACGATGTTACCTCTTGTTCCTCAACTGTTTCTTGATTTGTTACCTGCGGGGAACTCGGAGCACTCTCCGGCTCTGATTCCTCTTTTAACGGAGAATCAATATAGTCTAAGAAATTTTTCACTTGATCTATTGAAGGAAGAAGGTCCTTTTGCCCAAGATAAAAAAAAGCATATGCACCTAGAAACAGAATGATGAGTTTTTTCAACAATCAAACACCTCAGCTTTCTAATAGCTATAAGTCTATTTTTCTATATATTCGAGACGTTGGCAACTTTTTAGGAGGGCCAACGGTCAATTTGGTATAATATTTTACATAAGAAGAACGAAAAAAGAGGTGCATCATGAAGAAAACAATAGGTATGTTTGCTCATGTGGATGCAGGAAAAACCACATTGGCAGAGCAGCTTCTTTTTCATACGAAAGCAATTAGACAAAGAGGTCGTGTAGATCATAAGGATACCTTTCTCGATACACATGAGATCGAAAAACAAAGAGGCATTACCGTATTTGCAGACCAAGCCAAGTTTACTTTTAATCAATCTGACTATTATCTGATAGACACTCCGGGCCATGTGGACTTTTCTCCTGAAATGGAACGAGCCATTCAGGTGATGGATTATGCAGTAATAATAATTAGTGCCGTTGAGGGAATCGAGGGCCATACCGAGACGGTTTGGAGACTTCTACAAAAACATCTAGTTCCCACATTCTTCTTTATCAATAAAACAGACCGAATAGGTGCAGATATCCACAGGGTTATGGATGAAATTCGAGATAATCTAACCCTAGATGCCTGTGATATAACCGACACTCTGAATGATATGGAAATGAATGAGGAATTAATTGAATTTTTAGCCGAACGAAATGAGATACTTTTAGATCAATTTATGGACACAGGATATCAGCCAGATATTTGGCTGGAAACAATGAAGACCATGATAAACGGAAATAAAATCTATCCGTGTGTATATGGCTCTGCATTGCAAGATATCGGTGTGGAGAGCTTTCTTAGAAAAATGGACCTATTAACTTCGACAAATTATGTTAATCATTTACCTTTTGCAGGCAGAGTCTATAAGATACGCTATGATGACAAAGGGACAAGGCTAACGTTTATAAAAGCTCTTAGCGGTAATCTTAAAGTTCGTGAAGAAATTAGCTACACTGATGCGGACAGCATCCTCTGCGAAAAAATCACTCAAATTCGTATATACAATGGAAATAAATTTATCACAGTTGATCAGGTATCTGCAGGTGAAATATTCGCCGTGACAGGACTTTCCTCCACTACTGCCGGGGATGGATTGGGGGCATTAAATGAAAAAGCTGTTTACGAAATGGGTTCTGCACTAAAAGCAAGGGTCATCTTTGACCCATCTATACATGTAAAAGAGGTATTACGGTACTTCAATATCCTAGATGCAGAAGACCCCTCCTTGAATGTTACGTGGGAGGAAAGATCTCAGCAAATACACATTCGGGTCATGGGTACGATTCAGCTTGAGGTGTTAAAGCAAATAGTTAAGGAACGGTTTCACTTGGATGTTCAATTTGGGGAACCAGAAATATTATACAAAGAAACGGTTGAGACTGTAGTTTGTGGGTACGGACATTTTGAACCGTTGGGCCATTATGCTGAGGTGCATCTTAAAATAGAACCCGCAGCTAGAAATAGCGGGATTTCCTTTGAGAACGTGTGCCATACGGATGATTTACCTGTCGGAACCCAAAATCTAATTCGGCATCACCTGTTTGAGAGGGACCACAATGGATTGTTAACGGGTTCTTCTATAACTGATGTGAAAATCACTCTTTTAACAGGGCGGGCCCACAATAAACATACCTCAGGTGGTGACTTTAGAGAGGCCGCCTACCGCGCTTTACGACAAGGTCTGGAAAAAGCAGCTAATGTGCTGTTGGAACCCTTCTATGATTTTAAAATGAAACTAGAATTAGACCACTTGGGTAAGGTATTAACAGATATTCAAAATGCACATGGTAGCTTTGATGCTCCGCTTACAGAAGGGAATAAAACAATACTAACTGGAAAAGTACCTGTTGCCACATTTATGAACTATGGCCCTGAATTTGCATCGATTACACAAGGGAAAGGTATATTGAACCTAGTGTTTGGCGGTTATTACCCTTGTCACAATTCCAACCAAGTAATAGAGAGAATTAACTACAACAAGGATGCAGATCCAGAATATTCTTCGTCATCCATTTTTTGCTCAAAGGGACAAGGCTATTCTGTACCTTGGGATCAAGTGGAAGCGGAAATGCATTGTTTGTAGAAGAGGCAAGCATTCTAGGCACGCATGTAAATAAGGAGCGAACCTCTTCGCTCCTCCTACATCGTCCTCTCCTTGCCGGAGTTCCCCTTTATGGCATGAACAACAAATGTGCCTAAAAATACAATAATTAAAATAGAAAAGAAAACAAATTCATCTAAATGTAAGCCAAATGCCGAGGTAATCATTTTTATGGCGATAATAGCAATTAACACAAAAGCAGTGGTCTCAAATTCAGGGACCCGCTCAATCAAAGCGAGGAATAAATTGGCCACTCCCCTCATTAATAGAATTCCTAATACTCCTCCAAGAAATAATACCCATTCTTGATTGGATACACCAAATGCAGCAATGATACTATCCAAACTAAACGCAATATCCATTAACTCAACAGTTATCACGGTTTTCCAAAAGCTCATTTTCTTATTTTGAACCTCGTCTTCCTCTTCATCCTTCTTCATAAAGTTTTGAAACACAATCCAAAGTAGATAATGACCGCCAACAATTTTGATCCATCCCACATTAATTAAGGTCACTCCAAGACCAATCGCTATGATTCTAAACAGATAAGCACCGAAGATTCCATAGAAAAGAGCTTTCTTACGCTGCTTTTTTGGCAAATGCTTCACCAATACTGCCAGAACAAGCGCATTATCGGCGGATAATAACCCTTCAAGAATAACAAGAGAACCAATTACTCCCCAACTAGCGGGATTTGAAAAAACTTCTCGTAATTCATCTAATGAAAAGAATGTACTGTAGCTATGCAGCAGTTCTAGTAGAAATTCCATTTTTTCTCCCTTTCATTTAATTTTGTAAATTGCAGAAGAAAGAAGGCTTGTCCCCAACCCTTTCACTTCTTGCCTTCCACTATAAATGTATGTCTCGGAGATAGAGAAATGAACCAAAACTCATCTATGCAGAAACAAATTTTATAAAAAGAAAGGAGTTTTCACTATGGAAAAAGAACTATTATTTAGTTGTTATAATAGATTTTTAAAAGGGTGTATTTCATGAAAACTACTCATACTCACATTAATTACCGCGACTTAATTCCACGACAAAAAGGTTTTGTCTTTAAGTTTGTAAAAAAAGATGATCATTTTATACATACATTTAGTGAGGGTGACTTTCTTACGACAATAGGAATTGACTCTGCTTGGGTTATAGGAAAAACACTCTTTGATTTTTTACCCATGGAGATTGCGAAACAGAAGAATGAATTTTATGAACAGGCATGGAGTGGAACGCCTGTTAATTATGAAGGTCATGTGAATGGCTACTATTATATTGCCTCGTTAAATCCGATGGTCGTTAATGGTCGAACAGTTGAGGTAAATGGAACAGCCATCGATATTACAACTGAAAAGGAAAACGAAATCAAGTTGAGGCAAATGGAGAAACTATCGCTCGTTGGTGAATTAGCAGCTGGAATTGCCCATGAAATCCGGAATCCCTTAACCTCAATAACAGGTTTTACCCAGATAATTAATGAAAGTATTCAAGATCCTTCCTTAAAAGGGTATCTTGAAATTATGCTTGATGAATTAGAACGAATTAATAATATTGTTAGTGAGTTTATGTTTATAGCCAAACCAGCTGAAGGTTTTATCTGTAAAGAAATTAATATTGGTACCTTAATCTCGAGTGTACTTTATTTCATGAAACCACAATTTAATATGAATAGCGTTAATATTTCACTGGACTTTGATTCATCCATTACTGCTTTTTGTGATCCAAATCAAATCAAACAGGTTCTAATCAACCTCCTACAAAATGCGATTGAAGCAACATCTACTAATAAAAATATAGAAATATCACTAAAGAATGAAAGTGAGAATTATTTTTCTATAAAAATAAGAGATTATGGCTACGGCATTTCAAAAGAGAGGCAGAAACGCTTATTCGAGCCCTTCTATACTACTAAGGAAAAAGGGACTGGCTTAGGATTAATGGTTTGTAAGCGCATCATAGAAAATCACCATGGAACAATCTCCATCAAAACCGAACAAGGTGAAGGAACAGTTGTGACAATATTACTTCCTAAGAGGATGAAAAATTAAAAAAGAGCCCTAGTTGGCCCTTTTTTATATTCCGGAGTTATGAAACTGCCTTGCGTTTTATAATTCGCTTCTGTGCAGTGTTGTTCCAATAGGCCATTGTTGTGGCAGCAAGAAGTAAAACACCTGTAACGATAAAGACAATTTGAACTGGAAAAATTCCACCGATGAATCCTCCAAGGATCGGTCCCACCATTCCACCTATTTGATTGGCCGTTTGACTTAACCCGAACGCTCTTCCTCGGAAATTACGATCTGTTGATGTAACAACCAGACCATTTAAAGCCGGGTACACTGCACAGAAAAATATGCCAAAAGCAAAGCGAATTATGGAAAATCCCCAAATTTGGCTGAATATTGTATGAGCTAGCATTCCTATCCCGCCACCTAACAATCCTATAAAAAGTACTCGATGGAAGCCGATCTTGTCTGCCCATTTCCCCCAATATGGTGCAAAAATGGCAGAAGCAATTCCAGGGAGTGAGAAAACTATACCTGCTATCAGTGATGCATTTTCAGACGAACCACCTAATTTAACAATATATAATGGAAGAACGGGTTCAATCGTCATCACTGAGCACGACGTGACCACCAACAGCAACAGCACGAACATAAACGGACGATTGGACCAAGCGATTTTCAGGTCTTTTTTAACAGAGCCCCGCTCCTTGCTAGGAGTAAAGTTCTCTTCTTTAACCCAAAAAATAATTAACAAAGTGGCAATAAGAACGATGCTACCTGCACTAGCAAATGCCCATCGATTTCCCACGAGGTGAGCAATTCCTCCACCAAGCAATGGCCCGATAATCGTTCCAGATGCAGAAGCTGAAGAAATTAAGGAAAGTGCATAACCCACTTTTTCATTTGGAGTATTGGTTCCGATTAGGGCTATAGCACCTGGAATAAATCCGCTCAACAATCCTTGTAGAATTCTCAACACCAATATTTGATAGGGATTAGTCACAAAGGCCATTAGAGTATAGATAAAAAAGAGAACAATCCCTGCCCGAACAATCATTGGTTTTCTGCCATATTGATCGGCTACCCTTCCCCAAAAAGGGGCAGCGACCGCACCGGCAAAAAAAGCTGAACTAAATAACAATCCTGACCACATTTCCGTATGTTCATGAACACCAATTTGCAAAAGAAATATCGGCAAAAAGGGAATAACCATAGAAAAACTAGCCGCGGTAAAAAAGACCCCAATCCATAACACCCATAAATTACGTTTCCAACTCTGCACGCTGTTCCATCTCCCAAGGTTGACCAAAGTTGTTTGTCTACCATTTCATTTCCAATGATCACTTATTTTGGATTATCATACCATAACAACAAATTATTTTCACTTACGAAATATCCGAGTGTGGAAATAATTAGACAAACCAAAAATAATTTTGGCCAATGAACGCGTTAATGTATGCAAATAAAAAAGTTGGTTACCTATTTTAAGTAACCAACTTTTTCATGTTTTAGCATAACTGATTCCATAATCTAGTGCTTTCTACTACAGAGGTATTTTCAATCATAGTATAAGCTGCATTGGTAATGGCTTGTGATAATGTTTCACCTGTTCCTCTGACGTCATTAAAGGAAGCCTCTGATACTCCATCACTGGAAAAACTAAATCCGAATTTCTCTAATCTTTCAACGATCAGCATCGCGTGTTCCAGATTATGTTCGGGCTGAAAATCAGACTCATGAATAAATTTCCCCATTTCATAATCATACCAACGATCCCATCTATTTAACTTCCAACCAAGTATTCTTCTTGCAATTGAATCTGTTTTGTACAATTTCATTCCCTCCTCTGAATGTTATATAACAGTTATATTATTTAAATCATATTATATAACAATATTTCAGGGTCGACTACTAGTTTTTTTATTTTTCTAAAAATAATTATAAAAAAACATCCAAACAGATTGGATGTTTTTCAATTATTAATAATTTACTACCTGTGGTGTATCAATGCTTAAGAAAGTACGCAGTTTGCGTGGGAGGAAACTACGAATATCTTCCTCGTTATAGCCTACCTGCAGTCTTTTTTCGTCCACCATAATTGGACGTCGTAAAATTTTTGGATTATTAATGATTAGGTCATATAAATCCTGTAATGGTAAAGACTCGATATTGATGTCTAGTTCTTTAAATGTTTTTGAATTAGTAGAGATAATCTCATCTGTACCATCTTCCGTAAGACGAAGGATAGACTTGATTTCATCTTTTGTAAGAGGTTGAGACAAAATGTTTCTTTCTGTGTAATCAATATGATATTCCTCAAGCCAAGCTTTTGCTTTACGGCAAGATGTACAACTTGGTGTAGAGTATAATGTTACCATCTTCAAACACACTCCTTAAACATAAAGTATTTTGAAATAATTTATTACGAATTCGAGATAAACGTCCTAAAAAAGAAAGAAATCAACCTACTCCTTCAATTCACAGCTTTTTATTCTTTCGAGGACACTGCTAATCGTTATCTGATTTAAATAGGAATGAAGATGCATCTCTGCCTCAGTGAAAATTTGGTCCATTACCACCTGAGTATTGGAAGAAATCACACAGGCTTGATTCGGGTCACCTGTACACCAACTAGGTTTAAGTGAACCAGTTGCTATGGCCAGATAAATCTGAGACAATGTAGTCTTTTCAGGGTTACAGCTTAGCACATATCCGCCACCTATGCCCTCTTTAGTCTTTACATACCCACCTTTTCGTAAAATACTCATGATTTTTCGAATTCTTGTCGGATTTGTACAAACATTTTCTGCGATGGCCTCACTATTTGCCATTTGATTAGGTAAGTTTGCTAATAAAACAAGACTATGTAACGCTATAACAAAATCGCTATTCATCGTCATTCATCCTTCCTAATCGAACCTTACTGTAACTTTAATGTATACAGTTTATTAAGTCAATGTTAAAACTTGGAGATAACACCTATTTTTCAAAAAAATCGTACATACATAATATAGAATCGCTGGCACTACTTAACATCTCTTTTGTTTGAAATCGGGGAAAAGACAATTTTATGGGAAAATTCGAGTAATTTTTACAAAGAATGACAAACTAATGATAGGAATTTTATTAAAACAAGAGGGATCAATTATGAATGAAGGTCAGGTAAAAAGTTTTGAACGACTAGGCCGAATACAAAAAGAACTTTCTGATGGTTGGATTGATTATTGGTCTAAGTACTCCAATATAGATACATGGCAATTTTGGGTAAATTTAATTTTGTTCATTCTCCCACTGATCATTTTATTTTTTACTATCGACCGTAAGCGCGCCTTTCACATCGGTTTTTTTGGCTATACTGTTCATATGATGGCAGGATATATTGATGGATTTGCTACCAGACATGGTTTATGGGAATATCCCTTTAAAATTATCCCCTTCTTACCAATCAGTATTACACTAGATACTTCCTTAATCCCTGTTGTATATATGCTGGTCTATCAATGGATACTAAATCGGAAGAAAAATTACTACATCTACGCAATTGTAGTAAGTGCTTTGTTCTCTTTAGCAATAAAACCGATTTTGGCAGCTCTACACTTATTTCAATTAGAAAATGGATCCAATTACTTTTATTTATTCTTATTCTATTTATTTGGCTCTTTCGCTGCTAAATGGATTACAAACGTATTTGTGTTTTTCGAGAAAAACGGATAAAGATGGATGTAAATGGTGCCTGTCCCCCGCTGCGTTAACACAGTAACGCACTGGGGGACAGGCACCTTTTTGGGCATATAAACAAAGTGTAAATTTACACCAATTCATCCATATGATATAATTAGATGAAGAATATGGAAAAATTTTTTTTTTGTGAAGGGACTTTCGTTAAAGAGAAATACATATGAAAAATAAAGGGGGTTCGAGGAAATGAAATGGATGAAAAAGCTACAAGATAGACTTACAGGATTGACCGATGCAATTACACGTTTCCCACTGATGACACTTTTTCTTTTAGCAGCAGCCGCTTTCATTGCTTACAGCATCAGTGTAGAAAAGGAACAAACACAATATATTCTAACATTCGTAGTTGGAGCATTTCTAAGTGCAGTTTTACAAGTTGTCTATGAGAGGTTTTACTCTAATGTTACTACTCGTTACGTATTAATGGGTGTGGGGGTCTTCTTAACTGCCGGATACTACCTGATTATCAAACCAACTGATTCACTAAGCATGGAAATGGGAATTAGAACAGGAGTTGCTCTCTTTGCCCTGCTCATTGCCTTCATTTGGGTTCCAGTTATTAAAAGCAGCATTAGCTTTAATGCAAGCTTTATGATTGCATTTAAATCATTTTTTATCTCTCTATTCTTCTCTGGAGTTATTATGGCAGGCGTTAGCATCATTTTGGGTGCCACTGACCTATTGATTTTTTCTATCAATTATAAAGTGTATTCTTATGCAGCAACTATTATTTTCACCCTATTTGCACCGATGTATTTTCTATCGCTTATTCCAGTCTATCCCGGAGCGGAAGACAAAAATATATCTCAAGAAAATATGAAACAAAAGACAGAGTACATTAACACTGCAGCCTATTGTCCTAAATTTTTACAAGTTCTAATTTCCTATATTGTCATACCCTTGATTGCAGTATTTACCTTAATTCTCGTAATTTACATTATCAAAAATATCGGCGGGGACTTTTGGACGGATAACCTTTTGGAACCTATGCTCGTTTCCTATGCGATTACGGTAATCTTAGTTTATATCTTAGCGAGTGAAATCGAAAATAAGTTCACAGTCTTTTTCAGAAAGGTTTTCCCCAAGATACTAGTACCCATTGTTCTTTTCCAGATTGCCTCATCCGTCTTAAGTCTAACTGATACGGGTGTCACACATACTCGCTATTACGTAATTCTGTTTGGTATATACGCAGCTGCTGCTGGGATCTTATTTAGTATATTGCCTGTACGGAAAAATGGTATAGTGGCTGCCATGGTAATTGTTTTTTCAGCAATTTCCATCGTACCTCCTGTTGATGCGTTTACCATCAGTCGAACAAGTCAGATTAATACACTTGAAAGCGTACTAGAGAAAAATAATATGCTTGAAAATAACAAAATCAAGCCAAAGGAATCCATCCCTGATAAGGATAAGAAGAAAATTACAACTATCATTTATTACTTAGACAATATGGGCTACACAAAAAAAATCGCTTGGCTTCCAAAAGATTTTAAAGTATATGAAGATTTTTCTGAGACCTTTGGGTTTAAAGAGTATCAAGACCCAGTTGATACTGATTTCAAGCAACCTGTATACGTAAATCTTGATTCATCATCAGCAATACCTATTACTGGCTATGACACTTTTATTCAAACAGATATCAATATGTACGATAAACAGCACAATCAAAAGATTTGTGTTATTGAAAAAGACGGAAAAACGTATACCTTGTTAAAAGACTTTAATAAAAACAGGGTAGACATAAAATTAAAGGGAGAAAATGAAAGTGATCTTCTCACTTTTAATACAAAAGACATTTATGATAAGTTTTATAACCATCAAGCAATGAAAGAGCGAATATCTGTAGAAGAAGCAACCTTTACAAAGGAAAATGATCTTGTCAAAATAACGATCGTCGTTCAAAATCTGAACATCGATAAGCAAAATAATCAGTATGACGCCTTCCTATTTGTTTTTGTCCAAATTAAATAAACGATATATTAAGAATGCCATTCGGAACCATGTTCTCATTCGAGGATCAGGATGGAAATGATGATTTATCAAGAGTAGACGAGTAATTTAGAAAAGCATGGATTTTTGCAATTAATGCAAAATATCCATGCTTTTTGTTTTCTTTCAAAATGGCTCTGTTAAACTTGCCTGTTGATTTCCGCTCCAGGCACTTCGCTTTCCGTGGGTGTTTCGGCGAGCCTCCTCGGCGCATGCGCCTGCGGGGTCTCCCCTAAACCATACTCCCACAGGAGTCTTCGTGCCTTCCGCTCCAATCATCAGGGTATAAAAATTAACACTGTTCTTTAAGATAGCCAATTAATTTGGATCCTTATAGTTTAACGCCCTCTCACTATCACCATAGC
>NZ_JBCNAC010000179.1:0-26891 GCF_050477885.1 Neobacillus rhizosphaerae | reverse complement strand
GGGGGACTGTCCCCTTTTTGGTGGTTAATACCATGAGTGCCGGTATCGCAATCGGCCGAACAATGAAGGTGTCGAGGAGGACGCCAATTGCTACGGCAAAGCCGAATACACGAAGCTCCATGACGGGTTGGGTGATTAAGACGGCGAAGGTGGCAGCCAGGATGAGGCCCGCTGAGGAAATGACGCCTCCTGTTTTACCCACACCCTCCCGTACTGCGTCCTTAATCGACAACTGCTTTTTCTCTTCACGAATGCGGGAGATGAGCATGATGGAGTAATCCACCCCCAATGCCACTAAGAACACAAATGTATACAAAGGCGTACGGTAGCTAATGCCCGGATAGCCAAGTAGGTCTTGGAAAACGAAGATACTCAACCCTAACGCTGCTCCAAAGGATAAAAGAACGGTAGCCATTATATAGATAGGCGCGAAGAGCGAACGGGTTTGAATACCAAGCATCACCATGATCAATACCGTCATAATCAATAGAATCCGAATTTCATCCCCATGGCTGGCTTGACGGATATCGGCGTTTTGAGCCGTTTCACCTGCGATTAATAATTTCGCTCCCTTAATTTGACTAGCTTTTAATAGAGAAGCAGAATCCTCTCGAAGTCTCACGATGTCGTCAAAAGCCTTCTCCGAATAAGGGTTATGTTTCAACACAAGATTGATTTTCACCACATTCCGTTGCTTCTCTGCATAGGGATTCCCTTGAACTTCCGCTTTAGAAACAGAGTCCCACCGATTTAATTCCTCTACCAAACGTTGTATCTGCTCCTGGGACACCTCTCTTTTTGCCTTCACAATCACTGTACTTGGGGCAATCTCACCGGCAGAAAAGGCATCATTTAATCGAGCAAAGCCTTGAATTGAGGACATCTCCTGCGGAAATGAATCCAGAAGGTTGAACGAGTACTGAACCTGTCTGATCATCGAAGTACATAACACCAGCATCAATACAATCGGAACCAAAGAAACCCATGGTTTGGCTGTAACGAAGCGTCCTATTTTATGCCAAACCCCTTCTTTCCCAAAGCGCTTTACCACCACCGCCCGTTTTCGTGGATTTGCGGGCCAAAATGCTTTTTCCCCTGCAATCGCAAAAAGCGCAGGTAGTAACGTAACACCCGAAAGAATCATCAGGGCGACTGCGACAGCGAATACCGGCGCAAACCCACGATACGGTTCATACACAGCAAAAAACAAGGTCAGCATACTTAGAAACACCGTTCCGCCACTGAAGAGGATGGGTTCTTTTACGAAGCTTAAGGCTGTTTTCATGGCATCATTAACCGGTAAGCCTTTTTCCAGTTCCTCTCGGAAACGGGCAAATAACAAGAGCGAAGAGTCGGTAATCACCGCAAACAATAAAATCATCATAATCGATAAGGCCTGGCTGTCGATGGCAAACCAATTAAACTTCCCCATCAAACCTAACAATCGATCGACGACTGAATAAGAGATACCGGCACCAATCAACGGAATCAGTGCCAATAAGGGCGAGCGGTAAATGACGATTAACAATAAAAAAATCAACCCCACAGTTGCAAGGATTAATACCACATCTGCTTTTGAAAACATTTCATACGTATCTGCCACGATGCCTGCAGGACCCGTGAAATATGTTTCCAGATTCGGAGGCAACCCGTTTGCCACTTCTTTTTTCAGCCCATCCATCGTTGTTTTTACCACTTTGTTTTCCAGCCCACTTGGAAATAAAACCGGTAAAAAGAACGTGGTTTGATCCTTTGAAAAGAAGGAATCGCGTGCTTGTACAGGCATCTTTGATAACGGAATAATGGTTAAATCCTGTTCTGCCTCACCCACCACTTTTTCAGTAAAACTAATTGCTTTTCCCACATCAGGCTCTTTCAAACCCTGTTTGTCATAAACCACAACAAACAACGGAACCCCTTCAGAAGAAGGAAAATACTGTTTCAACGCTTTTTCTGCTTGAATGCTTGCAGTCGTTTCAGGTAATCCAGCATTTTTATTAGGTGAGGTTTGCTCCTTAGCACCTGTGGCAAACACGGAAAGCGCCACAGCTGCAACTAGCCAAGTTAGCAAAATCAGCAACCATCGTTTTTTCTCTTTTAAAAGTCTCATGATGCTTGCTCACCTTTGACCGGCTCGATCATGAACGTGACGATGATGAATAAAACGAAACTAATTAATAAAATAGAGCCGCCAACAATGTAAAAAATTAGTGCAAATGTGTCATTGATTTCCAACGGCCTTACTAGATGGAGCCACATCCCGGCTGTTAATCCAGCGGCACCGATTCCCGCCGTCCAGCCATGAGCAGCTACTAGCTTGGATGACTTTATTTTAAACACTCGGTAAAACAATCCCCATACAAAGATGGATAACCAGCCGACAACTAATATGTGTGCGTGAACAGGGCGTATTTGGTAATTTCCTGATCCGGCCATGTCTGAGCCGATGATGGCTCCTACCAAACCAAAGATAGCCGCGAGGCGAATAAGTCGAATACTCCATTTATTTTCCATCATGTTAACCTCCATAGTTTTTATTTCTACGTTGACTATAGTAATTGGTTAACATGAACTCTATATGAACTTTACGTTACAAATAGGGAAGCTTAATGGTAAAAATGGTTCCTTCGTTCGGTGCACTCGTGACGTGAATTTCCCCTTTATGGAGCTCGATGATTTGTTTCACAATCGATAGGCCGAGACCGGTTCCCTCCTCCGAACGAGACTTGTCTGCCCGGTAAAAACGTTCGAAAAGCTGTGCTTTCTCTTCTTCCATTAGACCGATACCTGTGTCGCTCACGGTCACTTCTAGATATTTTTCTTTTGCTTGCAGTCGAATGTGGATTTCTCCTTCAGGACGGTTATATTTAATCGCATTGGTCAAAAGATTATCCCAAACATTTTCTAATAACGCGGCATCACCACGATACGTCGTCGGTTCCATATCCAATTGTAAGTTAATCTGCTTTTCCTCCAGCCACCAGCGATATTTGTTCACACAGGCTTTTAGTTGCTCAGCTAACTCAAATTCTTGATACTTCACCATTCTGGTCGATTGATCAAGGGTGGTTAATAGTAAAAGCTGACGGGTGAGCTTCGATAACCGCTTGGTTTCTGATTGGATGATTTCAGCATAGTTCTCACGGTCTTCTTCCGTTAAATCGGTTGATTTCAATAAGCCGGCATAGCCTTGAATATTCAGCAGCGGCGATTGAAAATCATGTGACACATTACTGATGAATTCCTTGCGAATCTTATCATTCTCCTGAAGCTGACCGACCATCGTATGAAAACTCGATGCCAGCTGACCGATTTCGTCACGACGGTCAATGTTCAGCTGGGTATCATAGTTTTCATTGGCAATCCGTTTGGTTGCCTCCGTTAATTGTGTGATAGGAACAATCAAAAGCTTGGCCACGACCAGCATCAGCAATAGGCTTAAAAAAGCGGTTCCTACGATGAGGCCGCCTAAAAGGGTATGGACCTCGCTAAATAATAGCTTGATATCCGGTCTGACAAAGAGTGCATAGCGCTTGTTTTCATAGCTAAACGGAACGCCGATTGTGTTCGACAATTCGTTGGCAAAAAAACCAGTCACAAATGTCTGACGAGGAAATTCGCGCATCCCATGATAGATGTAGCCGTCGAGTACCTTTTTCACAGAAGATGCTTGTAAATCTTGTACCCGATACTTCCCGCCGTAAAAGTGGCCCTTGCCCGATTCATCGACGACATAAAGCTGATAACCGATTTTTCCCACCGTCGATAGGTAATTGGATAACGGGAGCTTTGGAGAGGCCTCGATGTGAGCGGCAATGGATTCAGCGATCTCGACATTTTTCTTATCATTCCGCTCTTTCATCACGCTTTGGTAATAGGTGTTTGTGAGTAAAAACCCGCAGATCGTGCTGAACAGCATGATAAGAATGGTTGTAAGAGCGAATTTTCCATATAACGATTTCATGAGTGATGCACCTCTAGCTTATAGCCCACTCCACGGACGGTGCTGATTTCAACGTCTTTTGAGATTTTCGCGAGGCGCTCGCGGATTCGCTTGATATGGGTGGTAAGTGTTTGTTCGTCTCCCTCATAGTCGTAGCCCCAAATTTTCTCCATTATGGCGGCCCGCTCAAAGACTTGGTTGGGCTTAGAGGCAAGTAAGGAGAGCAATTCGAATTCCTTCAGCGGGAGGAGTAAGGTGCTTGCGCCTGCGGTGACTTCGAATCGTTTCCGATTGATCATGATGGATCCCACTTGCAGCATGGTATCTGTCGGTTTATCGTATCGTCGTAGGATGGCGGCGATGCGGAATAGCAGTTCTTTGGGTTCGAAGGGCTTGACGATATAATCGTCTGACCCAGCCAGGAACCCTTTTTCCTTATCTTCTAGTTCCCCTTTGGCTGTCAGTAATAGGACCGGGATGTCGTGGTCATTTCTTATTTTTTTCGTCAGTTCATAGCCGTTCACCCCCGGCATCATCACATCCACGATGGCTAAGTCAGGCAGTTCGTTTTCCAAAATTCCAAGGGCTTGGATGCCATTCTCCGCCTTAAGCACCTGATAACCCGACTGGGTTACATGAATGCTAACCAATTCAAGTATATGTTTATCGTCATCTACGACTAAAATTTTCCTCATATGGGCCCGCTCCGTTTCAGTAGCATTTTTCTTTCTCCATTATAACGTTGGGTGCAGTTGGGGGACAGTCCCCCGTTGCGCTAAAGCGCTGGGGGACTGTCCCCGAAAAGTTTTGTCTTTGTTCATAAATGGGAAGGTTACCCCGGTCCAACCTCTATTAAGATGGAGGTAGGAAATCTTTATTTGTTTGGAGGAGACATCGTGAATCGACTTTGGGCTGTTGTAGCACTTACGCTTTTAATATTAACCGGCTGTTCGTCTGGTAGTTCGAGCTCTGCCAAGGATGGCGAAACGATTTACAAGGAAAATTGTTCAGCATGCCACGGTGACCAATTACAGGGCGCTGTTGGTCCGACTGTAGTAAATATGAAGGGGAAGCATTCAGAAGAGGAAGTACTGAAAATTATCAGTGAGGGTACACCTAAGATGCCAGGGAATTTACTTGGGGATGAGGAATCAAAGATTGTGACGAAGTGGTTGATGGAGAAATAGATAGGTGGGTAAGGTGGGTCGCGTTCGTGTATCGTACGCGACCTTTTGCTTTTGCGAATTCTCCTTATAGGGCTCGTAGAACCCGCTTACCACTATTAAATAGATTGTTGCCCCTTAACCCCATTAATCGAATAGCTTGCGCTTATTTCTGCACTCAAGGAATGAGAGACAGAGCAATATTTGTCCTTTGACAGCTGGATCGCCCGTACCACCTTATCTTCCGGCAAATCCCCTTCTAAAGAATAATGAATGTTGATGGTGGTAAACTTTTTAGGATGATCATCCGCCCGTTCACCCTTTACATCCATATGAAAAGACGAAGGCTCAAGACGCATTTTATGCAAAATCGAGATAATATCAATTCCTGTACAGCCTGCGACCGCATTCAAAAGCAGCTCCGTCGGCCGTGCTCCTGTATTCTCTCCACCCACCTCTGGAGCGGCATCCATCTTAATCTCATGTCCAGAGGGAGTCGTCCCCGAAAAGGCCATCTTCTCATTCCACTTAATCGTTAATTCCATTTATACATAACCCCTTTCATTATGTTAATTTTACCAAAATAATGGATTCTTATGTTACTAAAAGGGGACAGTCCCCCGCTGCTTTAAAGCACTGGGGGACTGTCCCCCCTTTATTATGGTATTATTTAGATAAAAAGAGGTGAGGCAAATGCTAAGTTCAACGGACATGAGAAAGAAAGCGGCAGCTGAGAAGGCGGCTGAATTTATTCAGGATGGAATGACGATTGGCTTAGGTTCAGGTTCGACCGTTTACTGGCTCATACAAAGGATAGGCGAATTAGTAGAACAAGGGCTAGCCGTTAGAGGGATTCCTTCCTCTATACGTACAGAAGGATGGGCCAAGGAATGTAAGATTCCCTTAACCGATTTTTCACAAGTACAAAGTCTCGATCTCGCCATTGATGGCGCGGACGAAATTGATCCTAATTTCAACTTAACCAAGGGTGGTGGCGGTTCTCTTTTACGAGAAAAGCTCGTGGATGCCCATGCGAAGAAGCTAATCATCATCGCCGACGAATCGAAAATAGTTCCAACACTAGGGAAGTTTCCTCTTCCTGTTGAAGTCGTTCCCTTTGGCTGGGAAGTAACAGCCCAAAGTATCGCAAACCTTGGCGCTACCCCACAATTAAGAATGAGAGATGGAAACGTCTTCGTTTCTAATAATGGTAACTATATTTTGGATTGTCATTTTCAAACCATTGCGAATCCCGCTGAACTGCATAACCAACTAAAACTGTTACTCGGTGTCGTAGAAACCGGTCTATTCATAGGAATGACAGACACCGTCATCATTGGTGGGGATGAGCAAATAAAGGTCCTTCATAAAAACAAATAAGGAGAGGCCGTTTATGCCTCTCCTTTCATTTAACCCTGAACTAAATCCCTGCGAATCGGTGTGAAAATATCTAAAATCACACATTCCTCTAATACCTTGACCTGGTGTACAACATTCGATGGGATATATTGTTTATCACCTTCAGCCAAGATTCTCTTTTCACCATTTACTTCAAATTCTACTTTTCCTTTTTCAATATAGCTGATTTGTTCCTCAGGATGCTGATCCACATCACCGATAAACCCTTTAGCTAATTGAACTTTTACTAACATAAGTGAACCGTCGCTGCTTAAAATTTCTCTTTTTACCATGATGTCCTCCTAAATGTATGCCAATTCCAACAACAGCGTTTTATAAAAATAATCCTGGATTGATGAGCTTTGGCACAAAGAATGCAATGCTTGGGAAAAAGGCCACAAAAATAAGTACAACAAGAATAATGGCTATATATGGCATAACTGCTGTGAGCGACTTTTCAATACTCAATTCCCCAATTTTTCCAGCAAGCAATAAACATAACCCATAAGGCGGAGTAACAAGACCAATTGCTAATGTTATGACGACAATAAGACCTAAATGAACAGGCGTCATTCCAAAGTGTGTGGCCGTAGGCAAAATAACTGGAACGAAGAGAATCATAGCCGGTATGGCATCCATAAACGTTCCAATAAACAAGAAGAAAGCGATAAGAATTAAAATAAATACCCATTTAGCCCCAACATTATTTACAAAGAAGTCTTGAGCCATTGTGGATAATTGATAGTAACTCAATAACTCACCCAGCGCACTAGCTGCTGCAAGAGCAAATAAGGAAAGTGAGCTTAGTGCAAGCGTATCAGTTAAAATCTTAGGCAAATCAGAAAGTTTAATTGTTTTATAGAAAAACATACTGATGAGTAATGTATAAAGAGACGCGACTGCTGCTGCTTCTGTCGCAGTAAAAAATCCTGTAATAATACCGCCAATGATAATAATTGGCGTAATTAAAGCTGGAATCGTTTCATACACCAACTTTAAGAATTCCTTCATTTTCGCTCGTTCTGATTTCGGATAACCTTTTTTGAGTGCTCGGAAATAAACGAAAGCCATCATTCCCAACCCGATTAAAATACCTGGGATGATTCCGCCTAAGAACAATGCGCCAATGGATGCATTGGTTAAGCCAGCAAAAATGATCATTGGAATACTAGGTGGAATAATAACACCAATGGTAGAAGACGCAGCTGTTACCCCAACCGCAGTTTCCGTGTCATACCCTTGTTTCTTCATATTAGGGATTAAAATTTTACCAACACCTGCAGTATCAGCTTGTGCCGCACCAGATACCCCCGCAAAAATCATGGAAACAAGAATATTTGCATGGGCTAAACCGCCTCTAATATGGCCGACAAGGGCCATTGAAAGGTCAATCAACTTTTGTGAAATTTTCCCGCTATTCATCAAATTCGCAGCCAAAATAAAGAGTGGCACGGCAAGCAGGACAAAGGAATTGATTCCATTTAGCATTTTCATCGGTACTGTCACTTCTGGAATATATGGGACTGTAAAGATTCCCATCAACGCAACAATCCCAATAACAAAAGCAATTGGAACACCAATCAGCATAAGAATGAGAAACAATGCGACTAAAAGGATAGCCGTCATACCTTAGCCCCCCCTCTCTTTATTTCTTTGAAGCTATTAATCAAATGATTAATAGAGTAAATGGCCATTGTAAGTCCTGTAATCGGGATAGATATCCATACATAACCCATTTTCAACGCTGGTAAAGAGGTCCAATTATATGTCCAAAAATTCTGTACAGCCTCGATTCCATAATAGAAAAGAGCGAAAGCAAACAATAATACGATCGTATCAATTACCATTAATAAAGTCGTTTTTGATACTCCGTTAAGCTTTTGCAATAAAAAGTCAAAGCTAAAGTGTTCTTTTCGATTCAACATCACCGCGGCCCCCATAAAGACTGACCAAATGAAAGAATAATTTGCTACTTCCTCCGTCCAAATAACCGGGATGCCTAAATGCCTGGTGGCAATTTGAATAATTATGGTGATAAAAAAGATCGATAAGCTTAAAACACCAATAGTAAGCTGAATTTTCTCAAGAATCTTGATCATGCTTATCGTTTCCCCCCTTGTTTAGGAGTAAAGGGAAGAAACATCTTCCCTTTATCCATTCAATCTATTTACTTCAAGTCTCTGATTTCTTTTAATAATTTTTCGACGCCCATTTCCTTCGCAGCCTTGTCTTGTAATGGCTCTGCTAATTTAATAAATGGTGCACGATCGATCTCGTTTACAACTGCTCCATCAGCAATCGCTTTTTCTTTATATTCGCTTTCTTGAGCAATAACAGAAGCTCTTTCTGCTTCAACAGAAGCCTTTGCTGCTTCTAAAATAATTTCTTTCTGTTCTTTCGTATAAGAGTCAAACTTCTTGCCATTTACTAATAAGAATCTTGTTGTGTAATCATGGCCTGTTTCAGTGATGTATTTACCATTCTTCGTCTTGTGGTGATTTTGTTGTACAAAATACGGATAAGAATTTTCAGATGAATCTACAACGTTTTGTTGTAATGCTTGGTATAGTTCGCCCCATGCAATAGATGTTGGAATGGCACCAGCTTGTTTCCAGTAATCAGCCACAACACCAGAAGTTTGTGTTCTAAATGTTAACCCTTTTAAATCGCTCATTTTGTTAATTGGCTTTTTACCATAATAATGTCTTACACCAGCAGACCAGTAGCCTACAATTTTGAAATCGTTATTAGACTTTTCATTGATTAACTTCGTGATGTCTTCGCCGACTTTACCATCTACAACTTTTTCCCAGTGCTCGTAGCTATCGAATAGGTATGGTAACGCTAACAAATCAACTTCTTTAATTCCTGTTTGTGTCATAAATCCAGGAGATACTAATACTACATCCGCAGCGCCTAACTTAAGCTTCTGTACTAATTCAGCCTCTTCTGTTCCAATTGTTCCCGCATGAACTTCCACTTCAATGTTCCCTTTTGACTTGCTTTCAGCCACTTCTTTGAACTTTAAAAGACCAACTTGATATGGGTTATCCGGAGATGTTTGGTTATGAGCAGCAACGAGCTTAATCTTTTTAGCTCCACCATCGCCTTCACCAGCACTCTTTGTTCCAGTTTCCTTACTGCTACAGCCTGCCAAAACAACAGATAAAGCTAAAAGTAATACAAAGGATAATGAGAATAATTTTTTCATTTTACTAGCTCCCCCTACTTTTTTATAAGTATATTAATTTTTAATAACTACCTGTGTGTATTCGAGCGCTTTGCTAGTTAAGGTATGATAATCCTCTTCGCTTTTTAAAAGCTTGGGATTAACTAAATTGCTTCCTACTCCAACTGCTAAAGCACCGCTGCCCATGTACTCAAGGACATTTCCTTGATTTATTCCTCCCGTAACCATTAATGGAATATGCGGGAACGGTCCATGAATATTTTTTACATAGCCCGGACCAAAGGCATTGGCTGGAAAAACTTTAATCATATCGGCACCGTGCTCATAAGCTGTCAAAATCTCTGTAGGTGTTAATGCTCCTGGTATGCTGGTTACTCCATAACGCTTGGTCATTTTTATTGTTTCAGGATTCAGTGATGGAGAAACAATAAATGTACTTCCTGCCATGATGGCTGCTCTTGCCGTTTCAGGGTCCAAAACGGTACCCGCACCAACTAGAACCTGATTACAAAATTCATCTGTCACTTTTTCAATCATGGTCATCACTTTTGGCGTTTCCGCAGTGATCTCCACTACTTTAACTCCACCCTTATATAAAGCGTTTACAATTGGGAGGATATTTTCAGGAGTCGCTTCGCGTATAACTGCCACTATTGGATTTTCTTTAATGAAATGGACTACATTCACTTCTAAACCATCCCCTTTTGTAAAAAAGTTACCTATTCAAGGTTCGTATGCCGCTTAGTCATTTCACCATAGGTAGAATCTTGATTCTCTGTCTGTAAAGTCCCAATGATGATCGCGTCTAGAACGAGGTGAACAGATTGATCAAATTGATTCCCAAGGGGCTGGATCGTCTGTGGTTCACTTGGTCTTCGGTATTTGGTTGCAGCCGGAATTACAAGAATCCCGTCACAGATTGAAGCAATCTTAGAATCTCTATTTGTCGTAACTAGAAACACTTTGGCACCAAGCTCTTTTGATTTTGATGCATATTGTAGGATGGCTCCTGTTGACCCTGATCCAGAGATGGCTACTAATAAATCATCTGCGTCAATACTTGGTGTGACCGTTTCACCAATCACATAAACCGGAAAGCCACCGTGCATAAGACGCATCGCAAACGCTTTTCCCATTAGACCCGAGCGCCCTTCTCCATAAACAAAGATTCGCTTTGCCTCTCGAAGATGCTTAGATAAATGAATCGCTTCTTCCTCGCTTACCTGGGCAAGGACGGTTGAAATTTCATTCGCAACTGTATTTATAATGGATTTCATCGTGAGACCAGTCCTTTCATTACCGCAGCAGCTTCCGCCGGAATTTCCGCCTTCGTGATCGCACTACCAACGATAATCGTATCAGGCTGAATTTGTAACACCGCCGGAAGGGAATCTACATTAATTCCACCTGCAACTGCTACATCAAACTGGTCAAAGCCATGTGTTAAGGCTAATTGCTCAGCACCCATTTCACCTTCTGCCTGCATATCCTTGCCAAAGTGAAGACTTACTAGGTCCACACCAAGCTGCTGTAATTCAACCAGACGGTTGCGATTGGTTACGCCCAATAGGTCAATCATGATACGCTTGTTATAGGTTTTCGCCACTTCAAGTGTATCCAAGATCGTTTTATCAGCAGAAAAGGCCATCACGGTCGTAATATCTGCACCTGCCTCAAAGGCTTGAATCGCTTCATGCATCCCAGCGTCACATGTCTTCATATCAGCAACGACCACTTTATAGGGGTAAGTCTCTTTAATCTCCCGAATAATGGCCATACCGTATTCCTTAATTACTCCGGTACCTATCTCTATCCAATCCACAAAGGCTTCTGTTTCTTGTAAAAGCTGAAAGCACTCATCCCGCGTTAAGCGGTCAAGGGCTAGTTGAAGATTCATTCTCTCACCCTATCTTTCTATGAATTCCTTTTCCCCTAAATGGACTAATACTTCATCTAAATATGGCAGCCCCTCGTTATCGCCTGAAACACTGACAACCATTGAACCAATGGTGTTGGCAAAATGCAAGGTTTTCTCCAGCGTCCAATGATTTAATACTCCATAAATAAAACCGCAATCAAACCCATCACCAGCACCAACCGTGTCTACAACCTTCTTTGCTTTTACCGGTGGAGCCTCGATATACAGTCCATTATGATAACCAATGGAGCCTTTATCTCCTTGTTTGATGGCTATATAGGAAATACCGTAATGCTTGCTTTTTTCGATGATTTCTGAGGGATCACTTACCCCTAATAGCAATTCCGCTTCTTCCACGCCGGTTAATAAAATATCCACATGTGGGAGGAATTCTCGTAATGCAGCTTTCGCTTCCTCTTTACTCCAAAGCTTTAACCGGATATTCGGATCAAAGGATACTAACACCCCATGCTTTTTTGCTAGCGAAATTGCATATTTTACTAGTTCAATATTCTTCGCTTGGTCAACTGCAGGAAAAACACCAGTTATATGAACGACCTTTGCATTCTTAAAATAAGATTCATCAAGTGTATCCACAGTTAAAGCGGTTGTCGGAGAGTTGTTCCGATAATAGAAGGTACGTCCACTACCATCCTCCATAATCTCTTTGAAGTTTAGTGAAGTCGGATACCCATCTACTAGCTCTACTTGAGATACATCGATTCCTTCTCCGCGGACAAAATTGTAGATATACCTGCCAAACTCATCATTACCTAACCGGCTGATCCACCCTGCTTTTAAGCCTAAACGGGCACAACCAATGGCAACATTCAGCTCAGCTCCCCCTACTTTCCTTTCAAAAGAAGGAACATATCTCATAGGTCCCGTTGAAACGGGGTTAAACGTAATCATTGCATCTCCAATGGTAATGATATCATTCATATGACTAACATCCTTTTTAACAAGAATTCCTTACAATAAGTCTCGGTTCTAAACGAAAATTGACTTGTTCATCCTCTACGTCTTTTTTCTGAATTTTACTCAGCAAGAGCTCAGCGGCCTTCTTCCCTATCTCAAAGGATGGCTGCTCAACAATCGTTAAGGCTGGTTCATAAAAGCTAGCAAAGGAAACATCATCAATGCCGATGATGGCAAGGTCAGTAGGAATGCGGAGGCCTTGTTTTTTTACGTACTTTAAGATCTCCATAAGAGTAAGGTCATTCCCTGCCAAAATAGCTTGGATGGGCTCTTCGAGAGAAAGCATTTCTTCCAATCCTGCTTGGATTTTATTAATTTCTAGTTTCTTAATGTACTCTTCTTTAATCGGAATTCCATTACTTTGTAAAGCCTTTTTATAGCCGGTAATCCGCTCCATCCTAGGTGATACATTGCGAATGACATTCGTAATAATCCCGATTCGCTCATAGCCTTTTTCAATAAAGTGCTGTACAGCAAGACCAGCCGCATTTTCGTTGTCTAGCATGACAGATGGAATCGATACTTCCGGTACGATACGGTCTACAAAGATCACTGGGTACTTCTCATCTACCATTTCTTCATAGAGCTCTACGTTATCACCTGTAGGAAAAAGAATAATACCATCTACCTGTTTAGCCCTAAGCATTTCAATGTATCTCTTTTCTTTTCCTGGATCGTCGTCCGCATTACACACAATTAGGTGGAAATCGTAAAGGTGGCACATATCTTCGATGGACCGTATCACCTGAGTTGAAAAATTATGCAAAATGTTAGCAACGATGACCCCTATTGTCATAGTGGATTTCTGTTTTAAGCTTCTTGCCACGATATTTGGTCGATAATCCAATTCCTTGATGGCTTCCTCAATTCGCTGTTTCGTATTTTCTGCCATATAGTCGTATCTTTTATTTAAATATTGGGAAACTGTACTCTTAGATACCTTTGCATGCTGAGCTACATCAGCAATTGTTGCTTTTTTCATAGAATCTTCTCCAGAATTTCTAACATTATTTGATAAACCGATTTACTAAATCGGTTTACTAAATCGGTTTAGTGATAGTATAGAACAAATGAAAGCGTTTTACAATAGGAATTTTCAAAAAACTTTAGGGGACAGTCCCCCGCTGCGTTAAAGCGCCGGGGGACTGTCCCCTAATTGGTTTTTTTCCTGCTATCTCTTCAGGTCGATCATAAATTTATACCGATCCGCTCGGTAAAGGGATTTGACGGTTTCTATCGGGACGTTATTTTCTAGCATTGCGATTCGCTGGATAAAGAGAGTAGGTGCTCCTTTTGGGATTTGGAGATATTCCGCCTCCACATTATCCACAACCGAAGCCTCAATCGATTGGCTGGCATGCGTGATCGATAAATTCAATTTCTCTTGGATAAATTGATAAATCGATTGATTCAAAAGATCCTCTGTTATCCCCGGAACTAAATCAGCAGAAATATAGTTGGTCTCCAGTGCCATCGGGACACCATCCGCCAAACGAACCCGCTTGATCTCATACACAGGATCAGATTCCTTTATGTGCAAATCCTGAGCAATCGCCGCAGTGGCCGGAATAACCTTGAAATCCAACAGCTCACTGCTTGGAGTCATACCTCTTTCAAGCATATCCTCCGAAAAGCTCGTTAACCCACGCTTTTCAATCTTCTGATCTGACACAAAGGTACCTCTTCCCTGCTTTCGGTCAAGTAACCCCATTTGCACCAGGTTATTAATCGCTTGACGGACCGTCATCCGACTAATTTGATACTTCTCAGAGAACTCCCTTTCAGATGGCACTAAATCGCCAGGCATCCATTCCTTGTTTTCAATCATTGTCTTGATCTGTTGCTCTAATTGATAATAAATCGGGATCGGAGAGGTTTTATCAATCATGCCATTCATCCTCCCTTCAACAATAATTCTTTGCCTCAACCAACGCTTGTTGATCAGCAATAATAGTGACATTCGGATGTAATTGTAAAATGGAAGCCGGAAAGCTTTCTGTCACTTCCCCACAAAGCAGCTGCTTCATCGCTTCTTTTTTCGATTCACCCGAAACCAGCAGAAGAATCTCCCGACTTTTCATAATCGAAGCGATTCCCATAGAAATCGCAAACCTCGGCACCTCATCCATCGACTTGAAGTATCGTGAATTCGCCTCCCTCGTTGATTCATCGAGCGTCACGATATGTGTCTTAGCACCGAACTTTGTCCCAGGCTCATTAAAGCCAATGTGGCCATTGCTGCCAATCCCGAGAATCTGGAGGTCAATTCCACCATGGTCATCGATTGATTTTTCATAACGCACACATTCCTGCTCCATATCCTTCGCATCACCTCTAGGAATGTGGGTTTGGGCCTTCGGAACATTGATATGATGAAATAATTGTTCATCCATATAGTACCGGTAGCTGCTTGGATGCTCCCCGGAAAAACCAATATATTCATCCAAATTAAACGTGGTCACCTTCTCATAGGAGGTCCCGTTTTCGCCATGATCCTTAATCAGCTGTTCATAGGTTCCTTTTGGAGTCCCGCCCGTTGCCAATCCAAGGGTAAGCGTAGGATTCTGCTTCACCTTTTCGATGATATAGTTTGCCGCCGTCCGGCTCATTTGGTTATAATTTTCTACTTCAATAATCTTCATACTCACTCGTCCCCTCTCTTGTATGCCAGCTGTCCTTTACAAAACGTCATAACGACCTCGTTGTTTTCATCTAAAACAACCACATCGGCATCCTTGCCAACCTTCAGGCTTCCCTTCTTGTCCAACACACCCATTTGTTTGGCAGGATTATAAGAGCTCATTTGAACCGCGTCTCTTACTGAGCAGCCTGTAAAGGAGAGAATGTTTTTAAATGCCTGCGCCATCGTTAACACACTGCCGGCCAATGTCCCATCTTCTAAGAGTGCTTTTCCCTTTTTCACAAACACCCTCTGACCACCTAAGTCATATTCTCCATCTGAAAGGAACTGGGCTCTCATTGCATCTGTAATCAGTATCATTCGCTCCGGAGTGATGAGCTCATATGAAACCCTCACCATCTCAGGGGACACATGAATCCCATCAGCAATGATTTCCACCATTAATTCCTTTCGTAAATAAGCTGCTCCAACCACACCTGGTTCCCGGTGATGCAGCCCGCGCATTTGATTAAATAAATGAGTAATATGGGACGCACCCGATTGAATCGCCTGGCCCACTTCTTCGAACTTCGCATCCGAATGACCAATGGATGCAATGATTCCTTTTTCTTTTAAAAATTCAACAAGCTCTCCTCCATGTGGCATCTCAGGTGCTAACGTGATCAACTTAATTGTTTCTTTTGATAGTTTCAGCCACTTGTCGAATAACTCTATGTCTGCAGGGATAATGTGCTGAAGCGGTTGAGCCCCCGCTTTTGTCGGATTAATAAACGGACCTTCAAAATGAATTCCAAGGATTTCGGCTTGTCCACTTTTTTGTTTAGCGGAAATATATTCGCCTGTTTGACGTAACGCCTTCTCTAATAAGTCTTTACTTTGAGTTATGGTAGTAGCCAAAAAGCTCGTAGTCCCTGCTTGTGGAAGCGACGAAGCCATGTTTTCTAGCGCTTCATCCGTACAATCCATCGTGTCAGCCCCATTTGCCCCATGGATATGCACATCAACAAAGCCAGGTATAATTTTATAGGTTTCAGGAAGAATAAGTTCTTGAACATTCTCATCCAAATTTCCTTCTACTGTAGACCCTATTGCTTCGATTTTTCCGTCTTTAATGAGAAGCGACCCTTTGTTTATCTCCTTATCTTCTGCGTAAACCACTGCATTTTTTAGCAAAACAGTACGGAAACCACTCATAATAAAAAACCTCTTCTCTAAAAGTTATATAGTTGTCTAGACCACTCAAAACTTTATATAAGGAATCCAGCTTAGTAAGCATAGATTCCTTTAGTTATTTTCTTTGCGTATAATTCAGAACGGCATTCCTTGAATTGATAATTTTTTCAATACTGTCATCATAGTATTTCGATACATACGCGTAGAATATGATGTCTACTGTTAAAAATTGAGCGAAAATCGAGCTTGTAGCAGCGCTGCGGAATTGTGCTTCCGGTGCGCGAACATGCTGTAACGATAAATCCACCTTTTGTGATAAGGCATTATGTCCGAAGCGGGAAAGCCCTATGGTTTGGCAACCAGATTCCTTTGCGATATCAACCAGACGAAGAACTTCTGGTGTTTCACCGCTATTTGAAATACAAAAGAAAATACAGTTCTTAGAAGAACCCGAAAGGATCGCGGCATAAATATGTGCATCCTGATAGGAGATAACCGTTTTTCCTAAACGGGACCATTTTTGCATGATATCATCCGCCACAAGGGAGGACGCTCCTAAGCCATACACGTAAATCACATCGGCATTCTTGATACACTCAATGGTTTGGTGAATAATTGTTTCATCAAGTTCCGTCGCGGTTTCCTTGATCACCTCGACAGAATTGGAAACAATTTTTTCCTTAATAGATTGAACCGTTTCATTTGGCTCAATATCATAATATCCGCTTTTAAACGAATGAGAAATTTGCGATGAGAGGGAAAGCTTTAACTCGGAATAACCGGCTACACCAATGGAGCGGCAAAGGCGAATAACGGCTGCACTACTGGCTTTGGCATTGGCTGCTAATTCATGTACGGTCATTCGGACAATTTCATCGGCATGATCTAATATGTATTGTGCCACTTTTTTTTCCGATTTAGGTAACTCGTCTAAGACACTTTCAATCCTGACTAAACTATTAACAGTAGTCGTAGTCATCTCCCCCTTCCACACCATTTTCTAGACTTTTTTCTTTGCTAAATAGTAGCAACCGACCGTAGATGAAACATCCTCGAGAATCAATTGAGCGTTTGGTAACGTTTCCTTTATTTTATCAGTAAAGGCTGCTTGTACAAAAGGTATTTTTGTTAAAATACTCCCTTTTACAGCAATTGGCAATGAGGACGGGAAAGGCAGCTGGCGATAGGCAGCCAAGGTCATCTCTGCTAAATGCCAACCCGCTTCCTTAAGAATCGTCCGGGCACTTTCATCCCCTTCATCCGCTTGCTCGACAATCACCGGTACAACGGAGGCAATGTCCCCTTTTGAAGATGTGTAGATAAACTTCTTAATATCAGCTATCTCTTTCAGTTCAAGCCTCGATAGAATTTTCGTCGTTAGTGGACTCCTAGCTTGTTGAAGGTCCGCTTCCACCGTCATTCGTTTAAAGGCTTCTAGAGCAATCCAATAGCCGCTGCCCTGATCACCAAGCAGATGGCCCCAGCCACCCGTCATAATCAGCTTCTCATCCTTCTTTGCAATACTAACGGAGCCGGTCCCTGATATGGTTAAGATCCCGTCCTCACCCTTTAAAAGGGCAGCATGTGCGATCCACGCATCATTCACAATTGTAAATGGCACACCATAGGCATGAAGTAACGAATCTTCAATGGCGCGTGTGTCGGCCACTCCCCCATATCCGGCAAGACCCAAATAAAGATAGAGGCAATCCTTCAGGTCTAATGATTCCAAACATTGCTCTATTGCCATATGAATATTGGCTGTAGCCTGTCCTTCATCAATCAGAAGATTCCCGTAGCCTGAAACGCCCTTATTAAGTAGATTTCCTTCTAAGTCATAGGCTGCTGCTTCCGTTTTTGTCCCGCCGCCATCCACGCCAATGAGATACTTCACACTAAACACTCCTTAGCCCTTGGCTATTGATTATTTTAAGGTAAATTGGAACTTGCCCCATGGCTGTAGAAAATCTAGTAAAAATACTTCTTCCGGTGCAATTCGGCCCACTACATTTGTTTTTCCAGAGTTCTCCATATCCTGTAATGCAATTTGCAATTCGCCTTTATATTGACCGTACAATTCGTTCTCAATCAGAAGATCCCCACGACGGATATCCGGAGTGTACGTTGGCTTAAATTCTTCCTGCTTATATTTCACCCGCGATTGAGTGGAGCGGATTAAATAATCGGATACATCTCCACGGTAAAAATGAAATTCTTCCAGGACAATTTTTTTCTCCAGATCTGTAATCGTGTCAAACATTTCTGTTTTAAACGTAAGCATTTGCGGATTCAGCTCACTCAATGCCTGCATTTCTTCTTCGGAGGCATAGGCGTTCGCAATCACGACATCATCAATCAAACCCGTAGCAAAAAGATGCTTCGCCTGAGTGGCAATCGGAAGAGTCCGGTGCATTTCCAATGTGCATAATCCTTCTGTCACCGGCCATGGTCCGAAGGTAGCGGATGGTGCATTCACAAATGCCGATGTCCGGATATTATGACGTTTAAACAGCTCACAGCATGTGACAAAATGGTTGTAACTTAATCCCGCATACCGATGGGGATAGAAGTTATGTGAACCTACTAGATTCTCTGTGTTCGGCTGATAAGCCATTATGTTATCTAAATAGTTGGTTGCGTTACTCATATTAATCTCAATTTTTAGACCATAAGGATTATGGGTCATAATGCTTTCTTCATTCCCGGTAAAACCCATGTCTAGGCGGATTCCGTACGCCCCTAATTCCGCAAAAAAGGATAAATCATTATACGATATGCCTAAAGCACCGAAGACGCGTGGGGCAATATCCACCATTACTTCCATGCCTAAATCATTAGCAAAAGAGATGGTTTCTTTAAAGTTTTTCATAATCTCTGCTTGGTCGCCATTGACTGAGAGCAGACAGGTAAAGACTCTTTTAAAGCCATATTTATGTGCTAAGGCAATATACGCCTGATCTTTCTCCACTGTAGAGTGTTCCGGGTAAATTGATATGCCTAACTTTCTCATCGAAAAAACCTCCGTCTACTTCTGAACTGGTGCTAGTTTTTTAATAATCCGGATCATATGTTCAATCAGCTTTTGCTCACTAATCGCGGTCATCAAGTGGTCTTGGGCATGAATCATCAGCAGAGTTTTTTCACTTGGGTGGCCATTCAGTTCATTTTGAATGAGCTTGGTTTGTGTCTTATGGGCAAGATTTAATTCGTCTTGAGCTTCTTTTATTAGTGCTTCTGCTTTTTCAAAATCAAATTCCTCTGCGGCCTCAAGTGCTTCAAAGGCAAGTCCTCTGGCATTGCCGCCATGAGAAATAATTTCAAAAATCTCCATTTCGTTATTCATTGCTTCTGCTGTCATGTTCAACACTCCTATTGGTTAATAAGGTACTGGTGTAATATTTCCTAGAATGACCGGTCGTTTCGCACCCGTTGCACTAGGCACGTTGCTTGGTAAATGGTTCATGGTTTCATTCGCTAAAATAGCAAACGCGATCGCTTCCTTCGCTTCGGAGGAAAAGCCGAAATCCTCTTGTTGATACACACGGCAATGGTCGATTAATTCCTCCTGCAGCATCGACATAAGCGTATCATTATAGCTGCCACCACCGCCAACAATCACTTCATCAATGATTGTCTTTGGAAAAATAAATGTTTTATAGTTTTCTGCAATCGAACGGGCTGTAAACCTTGTCATCGTTGTGATGAAATCCTCCGGTGAAACATGTGAATAGTTGCTCACCAGCTTCTCCACCAACGAGGCTCCAAATAGTTCTCTTCCTGTCGATTTGGGTGGTGAGGCAAGCACAAATGGGATACTCATACATTCTTCTAATAACGCTTGATTTACTCGACCTCGTTTCCCGATTTCTCCACCCTTATCGTAAGGTTGAGCAAAAAACTTTTGACATAGATAATCAATCATCATATTCCCCGGACCTGTATCAAAGGCGTACACATCATCGATAGTAGCCTGTTTAGGCAGCACCGTTACATTGCCGATTCCACCGATATTTTGTAACAATCGAGATTTCTCGCTGCTTCCATATAAAATCATCTCTGTATACGGGACGAGTGGAGCGCCCTGTCCACCTGCCGCCATATCCATCGTCCGAAAGTTGGAAACCACCGTCGTTTGGGTCTGATACGCAATCACCGCAGGTTCGCCAATTTGTAGTGTGGACGGAACGAATTTCCCGGATCGATTTGGTTGATGATAAATCGTTTGTCCATGGGACCCAATCAAATTAAGCTGCTCCAAGGGAAAATCGGCCTTCTGACAAACCGCGATCACGGCATCCGCAAAAATCCCACCTAATTGAAAATTCAAGGAACAAATCTGTTGGCTGTTAGAGGTATCAATAGAGAGGGCATCGTGAATATCTTTTTTTACATCCGTTGAAAAAGGGATGGAAACAAAGTCGATTAACTCCACCTTCGATTGCAGGCCGCAACCGTCTATTTTCACCAAGGCTGCGTCCACACCATCTAATGAAGTGCCAGACATTAATCCTACAACATATGGCATTGAAATCACCTCTAGTTTATCGATATACAATCAAATAACAACTCAACAGACACCCTATTAATAAGGAGAAAAATAAGGCCGTCATTTGCTTCTTGGTTTTAAATTTACCTTCAATCAATACCAACACACCCGTTAGTCCTACACTAATGCCAATACTATTAATCAGATATAAGGACAATTGCTGATCAACACCGCTGACGCGTAATAGCGGATTAAAGATAAGATTAAAAACAAGAATAAAGCCGAAAAATAGAAAGCCACTCTTATAGCTGAAAAAGTGAAGCTTTGGTGATGGTACTGGTGATGTACTACGCATGGTCATCCCTCTTTCCTTCATTTTAAAAGGCTTATGAATAGAGAAGGGAGCTCGGAGCAAATGGTCCAAACTCCCTTCTCAAACTTAAGCTGCTTTTTGCTCTTGAATCTCTTGTGCTACTAATTTCTTATCATACATCTTAAAGAATGGTAGATAAATGATGACCGATACAGCAATATTCACAAGAACAAGGACAACGGCTCTCCAGTCACCACCAGTTGCTAAATAAGCGCCGATTGGTGCTGGCAATGTCCAAGGAACCATAACATACGTTGGGTTAACCATGCCGATCGAAGTAGCAACATAAGCGATCGTTGCCCCTACTAACGGAGTAATAATAAAAGGAATAATTAATACCGGATTTAACACAATTGGCATACCGAAAATAACTGGTTCATTAATATTGAAAAGACTTGGCACAATCGTTGTTCTCGCCATTGCTTTGCTATATTGTGATTTAGCTGTCAGTAACATCGCGATAACCAAACCTAATGTAGCACCTGCTCCACCGATCCAGATGAACCATTGGAAGAACGTTTCAGGAGCGATATGCGGAATCGTTTTTCCAGCTGCCACCGCTGCAGAGTTATTGGCTAAATACACTTCCCAAACAGGACGTGCAACCGCACCAACGACAGACACACCATGAATACCAAAAGACCAAAAGAAAGTAATTAAGAATACAGGAATAATGACCCCAATATATGTGTCACCTGCTTTAACAAGTGGCGCAACTAACTTATCGACAATCGAATGTGTATCTACACCAAACACAACAGTGATGAGTGTCATCACAGTTAAAACAAAGGTCACTGGAAGTAACGCTTCAAATGAACGTGCAACAGAAGTTGGAACAGAACTAGGCATTTTAATCATGATTTTCTTTTGTTTAAAGAAACGCATAGATTCTACTGAAAAGATTGCCACAATCATCGCAACAAACAGACCGTGTCCACCAAGGTTAGCCATTGGTAAAACAAACCCAACATCCTTCACCATTTGAACGCCGATCGTGAATAAGAACGCTGCCGTAGAAAGTAGTCCCCCTGATAACGGGTCGAGCTTATAGCTTTGCGATAAACTGTACCCGATTCCAAAGGTGATATACAAGGTCATAATATACATCGTTAAACGGTAAGGGATTAAAATCTCTGCAATGTGTTTCGTTGACCAAGCCGCAATGGCCGAATCCGCACTTACCGGTGGAAAGGCAATGATAAGAAAAATACTTCCGAAAATAATAAATGGCAGGGCTGAAACGACACCATCACGGATGGCTCGTAAGTGTTTTTGCTCAGATAATTTAGCCATTGGAGTCGAAAGATTTTTCTCTAAAAAGGCTACAAATTTGTCCATTTTCATTTCTCCCTTTAAATGTTTTCTGTATCTAAAAGAATTATTTTTTCAGCTCATTAGCAAGTTTTAATAATGTCGGGCCGCCAAGTGGGCTGTAGGCTTGTGGCGGAATAATTTGGCACGGGACGCCCGCTGCATCCGCAGATTCCTTGAATCCATCAAAACGGTGTCTGACTTGTGGTGCAACCATCGCTACATCCCAGCCATTTCGTACTTCCGCATCAAATTCTTGTGTTCCAACTGCTAACAATTCAATCTCGATACCCGCTTTTTCCGCTTCTTTCTTTAGCGCGTTAACTACGATTGCACTTGACATTCCACCTGAACATACAAATAATACTTTCATTTTCATTCTCCTTTACAAGGGATAGTTTTAGATTGCATTTCTTACAAAGCCTTCTGCTGCCTCTAAGCGATTGACTGCCTCTTCATAGGAAACATTCGTTAAAATCATAATAATGGCGACTTTCGGTTTATTATCTGCTTTTACTAAAAATTCTTCGGCAATTTCATAAGGGCAGTTTGTTGCTTCCATAATAATGCGTTTGGCTCGTTCCACCAGCTTCTCATTGGTTAGCTGAAGGTCGACCATCAAGTTCCCATATACTTTACCAATCCCGACCATGGAGGCTGTTGAAAGCATATTGCAGACAAGCTTCTGTGAAGTACCTGCCTTCAATCGGGTGGAGCCTGTCAGGACTTCAGGGCCACTTACTACTTCGATCGCGACCTCGGCAATCTTGCCCGTTTCTGACTCCTTGTTACAGCTGATTGCCACTGTCTTCGCTCCTATATTCTTTGCATATTCTAATCCTGCTAGTACATAGGGAGTCCGACCGCTGGCTGCGATCCCTACTAGAACATCCTTGTTTGTTAACTGAATGCTTTTTAAATCTTGAACTCCTAATTCCAGACTGTCTTCGGCACCCTCCACGGCTTTAATAAAGGCGTTTTCACCACCGGCGATCAGGCCAATGACTTCATTCGGAGAAGTATTAAAGGTCGGCGGACATTCTACCGCATCGAGCAAACCTATTCGGCCGCTTGTCCCTGCGCCCATATAAATTAATCTTCCCCCATTTTTATAGGCGGCGACTATCATTTCCACAGCCTTTGCAATGTGTGTCAGCTCCTGCCTCACAGCATATGCCACCTTCATATCCTCTTCGTTCATCACCTCCAAAAAATCAATCGCTTTCATTTGGTCCAGGTGCATTGTTTTCTCATTACGACCTTCCGTCGTTAAATGTTCTAACATACCTATCATCCTTTTGTATTTCGGTTGTAAAAAGATTTATGATACCGCTTTCTAAACACAGTATAGCATCATTGAAATTATGTTTCAATATATTATTATTTTTTTAATACAAAGTTTCAAAAATGAATTATAATAGACTTGTAACTATGGAATATAGAGGTTGTTCACCGTTTGAGGAGTTATTTTTGAAAAGGCTTGCATATAAAATAAATAAATTTTGTTAGATAAGGATGGGGAACAAACAATGCTTTCGAAGGAAATATCAGAAAAACTTATTTCTATTGTAACCAAGGAAAATTTCGCTGATTCGAAAACAGAGTGCTTAGTTTACTCGTATGACGCTACACCTAATTTCCAGTCCATGCCGGATGCCGTGGTCAGCCCGCGCAATAAAGAGGAAGTGTCAAAAATCGTAAAGCTTTGTAACGAATATAAGATTCCGATCGTTCCGCGCGGCTCTGGGACGAATCTATGTGCAGGAACCTGCCCGACAGAAGGCGGGATTGTCCTTCTTTTTAAACACATGAACAACATCCTTGAAATTGACGAAGAAAACCTAACCATCACGGTGCAGCCGGGTGTGATCACTCTTGAGATGATACAGGCTATCGAAGAAAAAGGCCTGTTCTATCCGCCCGATCCCAGTTCTATGAAGATTTCTACCATAGGCGGCAACATCAATGAGAATTCAGGTGGCCTTAGGGGTCTGAAATATGGCGTAACAAGAGATTATGTGATGGGTCTTGAGGCTGTCCTGCCAAACGGCGATATCATCCGTACGGGTGGAAAGCTGGCAAAAGATGTGGCAGGATATGACCTGACTCGCCTTTTGGTTGGTTCCGAGGGCACACTGGGTGTAATTACAGAAGCCACGTTGAAGCTGATTCCGATGCCGGAAACAAGAAAGACGATGCTTGTCCACTATCAGGATCTTTCGGCTGCCGCCAAGTCTGTTTCCAAAATTATTGCGAATAAAATCATTCCCACCACACTGGAATTCTTGGATCAGCCTACATTAAAGGTAGTTGAAGATTTTGCCAAAATCGGTCTGCCGACCAATGTGGAGGCCGTTCTTTTAATCGAGCAGGATGGCCCGGCTGAAGTAGTGGAACGAGATATGAAAAAAATAGCGGAAGTATGTAAACAGGAACAGGCTGTGTCGATTCAGATGGCGGCAACGGAAGAGGAAGCGGCTGCACTAAGAACGGCACGGCGCTCAGCCCTTTCAGCTGTTGCACGTTTAAAACCGACGACGATTCTCGAAGATGCGACCGTTCCAAGGTCGGAGATTGCCAATATGGTGAAGGCGATTAATGAAATTACGGAAAAATATCAGCTGACGATTTGTACCTTTGGTCATGCAGGAGACGGAAACCTCCATCCTACCTGCGCCACAGATGCAAGAGATCATGAAGAAATGGAACGAGTAGAACTTGCCTTCGCTGAGATTTTTGAAAAAGCCATCGAACTGGGCGGAACGATTACAGGGGAACATGGCGTTGGTGCCATGAAGGCTCCATACCTAGAATGGAAGCTGAAAAAAGAAGGAATTGCCGCGATGAAAGCCATCAAAGTGGCATTTGATCCGAATAACATCATGAATCCTGGCAAGGTGTTTGCCAAAGACAGCAAGAAACGTGTGGTGATTACAAGATGACAACGTTGATGGAACGGGAAAAAATTCAACAACAATTTAAAGCCCAAATGAATGAGGATGAATTGTTAAACTGTATGCGCTGCGGCTTTTGTCTGCCAACCTGCCCGACCTATATCGAATCAGGCTACAAGGAATCGCATTCTCCTCGAGGAAGGATCGCCTTAATGAAAGCGGTCGTTGACGGATTGATTGAGCCGGATGAGGATTTCGAGCGATCACTGGAGCTCTGCCTCGGTTGCCGTGCCTGTGAACCGGTCTGCCCTTCAGGGGTGAATTATGGTCACTTGTTGGAGGATGCTCGGGATATTATCAATCAAAACAAGAAGCATTCCTTGCCGGTACGGACACTTAGAAAAACGGTGTTTCAGGGGCTCTTCCCCCACCCAAACCGTATGCGAGGAGTGGTTGGCCTACTAGGATTTTATCAACGATCCGGGCTTCAAGCCTTTGCGCAAAAAATAGGCTATTTAGGTCTTTTACCTGAACAATTGGCCACAATGGAAAAAGTGCTGCCGAAGGTACCAACGAGTAAAGAAATGAAGAACAGGCCCGAACACCTTCCTGCAATTGCCAAGAAGGTTCATCGAGTCGCTTTTTTCAGTGGCTGTCTAATGGATACGATGTTCCTTAAAACGAATGATGCGACCATGAAATTGTTGCAGTTAGCTGGATGTGAAATCGTTATTCCTCGTGACCAGACGTGTTGCGGTGCGTTGCATGGACATAGTGGCGAAAAGGGCGGGGCCAAGGAGTTGGCGAAGCGGAATATCGAAGCGTTTGAGGATTTAGAAGTGGATTATATTATTACCAATGCCGGAGGCTGCGGTGCGTTCCTAGTTGATTATGATCATCTTTTAAAGGATGACCCTGATTGGAAAAGTCGGGCGAAGGCCTTTAAGGAGAAAATTAAGGATATTTCTGAAATTCTAGTGGCTGTTGATTTTCATAAGAAGGTGAAGTTAGAACTTCCACCACAGGTGATCACCTATCAAGATTCCTGCCATCTGAGAAATGTGATGAAAACGGCTTCTGCTCCAAGAACGCTGCTTCGAGCGATCCAGGGGGTACATTATCAAGAAATGAAGGATGCGGACCGCTGCTGTGGGTCTGCTGGAATATATAATATTGTAGAATCGGAGTCTTCTATGGTGATGCTCGACTTTAAAATGGTGCAGGCCAAAGCGACCCACGCAACCACCATTGTCACCGCCAACCCCGGCTGCCTGCTACAAATGCAGCTTGGAATCGAGCGGGAAGGACTCTCGTCAACCACTCGCGGCGTCCATATTGTTGATTTGCTTGCTGAAGCGGTCAAATGAAATAAACTTGGACAAAATTTGGGGACAGTCCCCCGGCGCGCTAAAGCGCTGGGGGA
>NZ_JBCNAC010000178.1:0-2187 GCF_050477885.1 Neobacillus rhizosphaerae | reverse complement strand
GGAAAGCGAAGTGCCTGGAGCGGAAATCAACAGACAAATTTAGCAGAGCCTATTCTTTAAATAAATCATTTTCACTTAGCCGTAGAGATTTTTGCTGAATAACAACTTGAAAATAAGCACTCATTCCAGAAGGCATAATCAAACTTCGAATGGCTCGATTTCGCTTACTGACCTCTGAGAACGGATTAGGATCATAATGATTTTCTAAATCCTTAAGAATGCCAGCATTTAATAAAAATTCATTCTGTCTTAACTTGGTTAACAACTTCAGATTCACATGCTCACCTTTTCGAATAAGTGAATCAAGATGGATATGGGTAGTTATGTCCATTTCCCCTGGATTCAGTAACACATCATCAATCATCTGATGTTGATAATAACCTCGTAAACTGCCCCTCGCCCTTTGTGGCTCCATCCATTCTGCATTTGAATAGCCATAATCAGCTGTAACAACCAGTCCCTTTAGTAAGGTTTTTGAAATGTCCTTTAGCATATTCTCCATCATTAATGGAACTTCTAGCCGTTGGTTTTCATTTAGATTCAGTTGATTGTCCTCTAAAAAAGAATAAATGGCTGCATTGGATAATGGGACCCTTTTCTCGAACAACTTTCCATTTTGACAGCCAATCATTACCTCAAATAGCTCTCCATTAACTTTTTCAATTACATGGACCGGAAGTGCATCAAAAAGTTCATTTGAAAAGACCATTCCTTCAAAGGCCCCTAGTTCATTAAGATTTTCTACTTGGGTAATGGAAAAGTCTATACTTAGCAGTTCCCTCTGTAATTTGCGGTGGTAGGGACTACTTTCCACAATAATATACTCGATTGGTGTTTGGATGGATTCGTTCCATTCCTCTAAAAAAGCCCTTGCAAAACGCCCATTACCAGCACCAATTTCACAAAATACCGGGTTTAATTCTTTCCTCTCACAGACCCGAGAAAACCATTTAGCAATCAGCCTGCCATATATATCAGAAATATTACTTGTGGTTATGAAGTCTCCGTTCCGTCCAATTTTCTGTTTGTCTTTCATATAATAGCCGAATTCAGGATGGTAAAGTGCAGTTGAAATATAATCGGCATAGGAAATTAAATTCATTGGTGCTGTTGAAATTAATTGTTGTAAGTAGCTAATCATAAAGACTCCTTTTAGGTTAACACTATTGACATAGTGTTAAAGTTATTATATTGTTAGATTAGTAGCTTAACAATATCCCCTCCCGTTATATGAAAAGAACATCCCCCAGAAAAACCCTTCTCCTTCGAGAGGGGTTTTTCTTTGTTCTCTCCACTTTCTAATTAAAAACCATTCAAAAAAGGGTTACTATCCATTTCTTCAATAATAGTTGTTACAGGTCCATGACCAGACAGAACATACGTGTCTTCAGGTAAACTCAGCAGCTTGTCATGTATGCTTTTTAACAGCTGTGCTTGATTGCCTCCTGGCAGATCCGTACGGCCGATACTTCCTTGAAATAAAGCATCACCCGAAATAACAAATCCTTCTTTTTCAAAAAAATAAGAAACACTTCCCGGTGAATGTCCAGGAGTATGAAATACGGCAAACTCAAAATCACCTATCTTCAGTGTTCCCTCATCCTTAATAAGGTGGTCAGCAGGAGCGACTTTAATTGATTCAACCTGAATAAAAAACTGAGAACCATTTAATGTGGGATCGCTAAGCCATTTTTCTTCCTGTTTATGTAGATAAACAGGAATGTTGAATGCTTGTCTCACTTCATCTACAGCCCCTATATGATCAAAATGTGCATGCGTTAAAAGGATCGCACTAGGTTTCAGTTTTCTTTGGTTCAGTAAATGGATTAGTTTCTTTCCTTCTCCACCTGGGTCAAAGATTAAGCATGACTTATCTGGATTTTCAACAATAGTACAGTTTGTTTGAATACTTCCTAAAGGAAGTTGTTGCCATTTCATTTCCAGTTCCTCCAATCAATACGATATAATTATTTTACACTATTTAATAGGCTCTGTTAAACTTGCCAGTTGATTTCCGCTCCAGGTGCTTCGCTTTCCGTGGGCGTTTCGGCGAGCCTCCTCGGCGCTTGCGCCTGCGGGGTCTCCCCTGAACCGTACTCCCACAGGAGTCTTCGCACCTTCCGCTCCAATCAACAGGGCAAAAAACTATCATTTTAATCAAAGCCTAATTTTCCACTTTTTTTATAC
>NZ_JBCNAC010000177.1:0-22273 GCF_050477885.1 Neobacillus rhizosphaerae | reverse complement strand
TTCAGGGGAGACCCCGCAGGCGCTAGCGCCGAGGAGGCTCGCCGAAACACCCACGGAAAGCGAAGCTCCTGGAGCGGAAATTAACAGACAGATTATGGTGCCTTATACATGTGGCAAAAAACAAGGTGTTTGTCCTTTCTTTCGACCTTATACATATTTTTTCAAAAAACAGCATAAGTTTTTTTGAAGAATGATAGCACTTTGCCCATTTTCACATACACTATATGGACTTATGCATAGGAGGGAAATCAGAGTGAAGATCCATATCGTACAGAAAGGGGATACTCTTTGGAAGATCGCCAAGAAGTACGGCGTGAATTTTGAAGAGCTGAAGAAGCTTAATTCACAGCTCAGCAACCCTGATATGATTATGCCCGGTATGAAAATAAAAGTTCCAACAACAGGTGGAAGCATAAAGAAAGAAGCCCCTATGGGAACAAAACCGGAAACAACAATCAATTTAGGTGTAAAGAAAGAAAAGCCGATTGCTGAGCATCCGTTCGTCAAAGAGAAACCTGTGCCAATGCCGATGGTTGAAGCACCAATTGTAAAAGAAGCACCAAAAAAAGAAATACCAATTGCCAAAGAAAAACCAATTGTAAAAGAAGTACCAAAAACACCTTATACTCCAAAAATGCCTCTACAAATCGTCCCAGAAATTGATATTAACAATTATTACATGATGAATATGCAAAATATGACGGTTCAGCAACCCCAGCTGCCGCCTAAACCAGCAAATATCCTTCCAGAAGTAAAAGAGGTTCCGAAGAAAGAAATGCCTATAAAAGAAGTGCCAATGAAAGAGATGCCAATGAAAGAGAACCTTGTTCCTGCTCCTCCACCAGTTGAAGCTCCAGTTGCAGAAATGCCGGTTCAAGAACAATGTGTTCCTATGACACCAATCATGCCAGGTCCGGGTTTTTGCCCACCATTTGGTGGATTCCCGACGATGCCAATGATGCCATATCCGCAAATGCAGGGAATGGGTATGCCTGCTCCAGGGATGGTTCCAGGATCTCCAGGCGTAGCTCCGATGACAGGTTTTGCACCTGGCATGGCAGGACCGTACTTCCATGATGATGAATCATCATCCTTTATGCCGCAATTGCCTGTCATGAATCCAGCATACAACCCAGGAGCAATGATGGGTGCCCAAAACCCAGGATTCCAGCAGCAGATGCAAAATCCTTACATGGATCCAGCGGCATTCGGTCAAATGCCAGCAGGCTATGGCCAGATGCCAACAGGAATGGATCAAATGCCAGCAGGCTATGGTCAGATGCCAACAGGAATGGGTCAAATGCCAGCAGGCTATGGTCAAATGCCAACAGGAATGGATCAAATGCCAGCAGGCTATGGTCAGATGCCAACAGGAATGGATCAAATGCCAGTAGGCTATGGTCAGATGCCAACAGGGATGGATCAAATGCCAGCAGGCTATGGCCAGATGCCAACAGGAATGGGTCAAATGCCAATGGGCTACGGCCAGATGCCAGCCGGAATGGGTCAACAAATGCCAATGGGTGCCGCTCCGACTACAATGCCATCACAGAACCCGGGAGAATCCATGCAAGCAGCTCCAATGTTGCCTGGAACGATGTACGGAAATCCAGGAATGACAAATCCTTACGGTATGGGTGGTCAAATGACTTATGGCTATCCACAAATGGGCGGTATGAACCCATATGGGGTAACTGATTTTGAATCACCAGAAATGATGATGCCTGTTGCAGGCGGTCAAATGCCTTACATGCAAAACCCTTATCCGACTCAAGGACTTCCGGTAGGTACAGGTGGAATGGGTGACTGCGGTTGTGGCGGTCCAATTCCAACACCTTATATGGGCGCCATGCCGGCGGCTGAAAGTGCTCCTGCAGCTATGCCGTCAACATTTGTCCCACCCACTCCACCAATTTACAGTGCACCATATACAGGTCCAATGAATGCCGCTCAGCCACCATATATGAATCCATATGGAATGGGAGTAGCAGGAAGCGCTCCATACGGTATGCCTGGTTACCGTGATGAAAGTAATTAATATGTCAGCTAACAAAAAAGGAGACGATGATTATTATAATCGTCTCTTCTCTTATTTTCAGTCCCAGTTTTATGAAAAAATTACCCAGTTTGTACCGCTTCGAAAAACCGTTATTTTTTTGAAAACAGAGCAAAATACTTACATTATAAAAGGCTATTCCACCAATAGCAGACTTAGACTTCAAGAAGTCTTTACAGATACACTGAAAAAGGAAGGATTTTCAAAAACTTATTCCTTTTTAACTCCCCCTATAAAGGAACAACTATTTTTTGAAGGGACTTATTTTGGATGTATTGAATATCTGCTACCACATAAAACAGCTTTTTCTTTCCGTACTGAAAAGAATCGTCAAGAAGGACTTGAGCTTATAGAACAATTTCATCAAACCACCAGTCTCTTTGAGGCTAGATATCGTACCTTGCTTCCTAAAGGACATCTACTTGATAAGTGGACAGATCGGTTAAATATGTTCACCGCAAATTTTCCCTTCATAAAGTATTTTATCAATGAACTGGTCTTAGCGGATATGGTTTCTTGGGCCAAATGGTCTCTTGCAGGCATGGAAAAAAGGTATCATCAATTTTTCAAGGATCCCTTGGTGATTTTACACGGTGATGTAGCACATCATAATTTCTTACGCGATCACATGGGGAGTTTGCATTTAATTGATTTTGATTTAATCTGCATTGGTCCCCCTGCTTTTGATTATTTACAATACGCAAACCGAATTCTTCCTTCAATGGATTGGTCGTTTGAAAAGCTTACCAGGCTTAACCAAATGGAAAAGTATGCTCATGAAGAGGCTTTTCTGTATGCACTAGCCTTTCCAGCGGATATTTTTCGGGAATGGAACCGGTTAATTAGAGAAAAATCGTACACTGATTCTGTTAAATTAAAGCAAGTAATCGATTTATCGATTAAACAGTATTATGCAAGAAAAAGATTTGTTGACCATATTCAGGAAATAGATAAATGATTTTGTCAGAATGAAATTCCCTATAAAATAACACCCTATAAATGAGATGGACTCAGAAACAAGGGCCAATCTCAGGATGTTATATTTAGGGGGTTTTTCGCTTGAATAAGAAACAGTGGATTATTCCTCTTTCAGCCATAATGACCATTGGGCTGGCAGGATGTACTGGTGATAATAATCGTGCAGGAGTTAATGGGAAAAATAACATAGCACAGCCGATGGGATACTACTCCAATGAAAACCATCCATCCCAAGATAATCTATTTGGTGATAATGATGGTGGGGTAACAGAAATAATGGATCATACGCTTGGGGAAGAAGACCAACTGGCAACTGAGCATAACAGAAAGATTCTTCAGAATAGGGATGAAAATGGCAATCCAACCAATCCGACAAAACCTTTAGCAACAAAGGATCGGAATTTTTTTCAACGTGATAATCGATTCAGTACCAGTGATATGAACTATCATGGTCATTTAAGTAAAAATGCTGGAAACACTGGCGTAGCTACCGATTCTGATTTCCAAGATAATGTGACGGCAAAAATCAGAAGGAAGGTCGCATCTGTTAATAATGTACAGGACGTACGGTCAGTAGCCTATGGGAATACGGTGATTGTTTCAGTAAAATTAGCTGACAACAACAAGGCAGCCGAAACAAAAAGAGCTATAAAAAATGCCGTTAAGCCTTACACAAAGGGAAGAAATGTTACAGTGTTAACAGATGAGGGAACCTTGGGGCGCGATCGCAACAAACATAACGATAGTCAACCTCATAAATGGGGACAATAATGGAAAGAGCAAAGCTTCAGGCTTTGCTCTTTTTATGTGAAAAAGTATAGGACGGATAAAAAGGTAATTAAAGGCTAAACTAGGAATGTAGATTATGTTCAATTTTTAACAATAAGAGGTGAGGAGCATGAGGTTCACTTGGATAGCAATGTACCGGTTTGGATTAGCCGTTTTTGCTGTTACTCTCTTCATGTTTAGTGGCTGGGCACCGGGAATCACAGGCTCCGCTGCACAACAGGAACCCCCACAAAATCAACAGAAGAAAGAACCACTGCACATGACGGTGATTTTAGAAAGAGTCTATTTAGATGGTGAACTTAGTCAAGAGGTAGTTCAAGAGACTTGCTGGTCAATGGAAAACTTTTGGGCAAAATATGACCAGTGGCAGTTGGTTGATATGGATGAGTCTACTATGGTTTTTAGAAGACCAGTAGATGATATCTCCCCACTTTTAAAAGCAAATGGCTTTTTTGGAATCACTGAAGACGGGGTATTGACCATTTTTAATGGTAGACCCGACCGTTCAAAAATCATACAATCCTTTTTTCAAATAGATATAAGGAAGTTAGAAAGTAAAACACAAGAAGAATTAATACAAGGAATACCTATTATATCAAAGGATCATTATGTTGAAGTGTTAGAAACCTTTAAGCCGTATTCTATAAAAAAAGAATAGTTCTTTTTCAATCAGACTGAGTAGCATTCAGCCTGATTTTTTCTTTCTCTAACCTATTTTCTTCAATTCCGTTTCATTCTTATGTTAAAATGGAAGACAGTGCATATGAGAGCAACAGGAAACTAGAGGAGAGAATGGTATTGTATGAATTTATAAAAGGGACTATTGAATTTATTAGTCCAGAATATATTGTGGTGGAAAATAATGGGATTGGCTATCAAATCTCTACACCCAATCCGTTTATTTATTCTGGAAAATTGGAGACAATGGTTACTGTCTACACGTATCATTATGTACGCGAAGATATTATGGCCCTTTACGGGTTTGAAACTAGAGAAGAAAAAAGGCTATTTACTAAATTATTAAATGTATCAGGAATCGGTCCCAAAGGAGCACTTGCGATTCTTGCTTCAGGTGAAGTGCAGCAAGTGGTAACAGCAATTGAAAATGAGGATGAAAGTTTCCTTGTGAAATTTCCTGGTGTAGGTAAAAAGACAGCCCGTCAAATGATCCTTGATTTAAAAGGGAAATTACAGGATATCGTTCCAGACTTCTTCCCAAATTTATTTAATGCAGATCAACTTCAGATACATACAGAAGAAACCAATTCTGCTTTTGAAGAAGCTATTCTTGCTTTGAAGGCTCTCGGTTATTCAGAAAAGGAAATTAAAAAGATTTCACCTGAATTAAGAAAAGAACAACTGTCAACAGACCAATACATTAAAAATGCACTGAAGCGGCTTTTAAAATAGGTGGTGATGATGGATGGAAGAGCGAATTATTTCAAGTGAAGTGAATGAGAGTGAAAAAAGTATTGAACAAAGCTTGAGGCCGCAAACCTTGAGGCAATATATAGGGCAGAATCAGGTAAAGGAAAATCTAGAAATTTTTATTAAGGCAGCCAAGCTTCGGAAGGAAACCTTAGACCATGTTCTCCTTTATGGACCTCCAGGTTTAGGGAAGACGACACTGGCCGTGATTATCGCCAATGAGATGGGCGTAAACATTCGAACCACTGCTGGACCTGCCATCGAGAGACCTGGAGACCTTGCAGCCATTCTGACTGCACTTGAGCCTGGGGATGTGCTATTTATAGATGAAATCCATCGACTGCCGCGGACGATTGAAGAGGTTTTGTATCCAGCGATGGAGGATTTTTGCCTTGATATCGTGATTGGTAAAGGTCCTAGTGCACGCTCTGTTCGCCTTGACCTTCCTCCATTTACCCTGGTGGGGGCGACAACAAGGGCAGGGTCTTTATCGGCTCCATTACGCGATCGATTTGGAGTTTTAAGCAGGCTCGAGTATTATAAGGAAGACCAGCTTAAAAACATTGTTTTACGTACAGCTGAATTGTTCGAAACAGAAATAGACGAGCCTTCCGCAGCAGAAATTGCTAGAAGATCCAGAGGAACCCCTAGGATTGCAAACCGCCTCCTTAGAAGGGTGCGGGATTTTGCTCAAGTAAAGGGTAATGGTACAATAAACCTACTTCTTGCTAGAGAAGCATTGGAGCTGCTTCAGGTAGATCGGCTTGGCCTTGATCACATAGATCACAAATTACTAAAAGGGATTATCGAAAGATTTCGCGGAGGCCCAGTAGGCCTTGATACCATTGCTGCTTCGATTGGTGAAGAATCAGAAACCATTGAAGACGTATATGAACCATACCTGCTCCAAATTGGTTTTCTACAGAGAACCCCTAGAGGCAGAATGGTCACATCAGCAGTCTACCAGCACTTTGGTATGGAAGTACCGACTCAATAATAGGTAACTCATTTTAAACAGATTAGGGATGTCATAATATGAAAGTAGATTTATTTGATTTTTATTTGCCTGAAGAATTAATCGCACAAGTTCCGTTAATTAATCGGACAGACAGCCGATTAATGGTCTTAAATAAGCAAACAGGCGAAATCAAACATGAAGTATTCAAACATATTACGGAGTATCTGCGTGAAGGGGATTGCCTTGTCTTAAATGACACAAGGGTATTGCCAGCACGCCTTTTTGGTGTTAAAACAGATACCGGCGCTAAAATTGAAGTCCTCCTGTTAAAACAACTGGAAGGTGACCGGTGGGAAACACTAGTAAAACCAGCAAAAAGAGTAAAAGAAGGAACAGTTATCGACTTTGGTGACGGTCTTCTTTCCGCTGTTTGTACAGCTACCTCTGAACATGGTGGAAGAGTATTGGAATTCAAATACGAAGGTATTTTCTACGAGGTCCTTGATCAATTAGGTGAAATGCCGTTGCCGCCATACATAAAAGAACAGCTCGACGATCGGGAAAGATATCAAACGGTATTTGCCCGTGAACCTGGATCGGCAGCAGCCCCAACAGCTGGCCTTCATTTTACAGAAAGCTTATTAGACGAAATAAGAGAAAAAGGTGTCCACATTGCGTTTATTACGCTTCATGTGGGGCTTGGGACCTTCCGTCCTGTAAATGTCGAGGATGTGTTGGAGCATGATATGCATTCTGAATTTTACATGATGACAGATGGAACCGCCCGATTACTAAATGAAGTAAGAAGCAATGGGGGAAGGATTATATCAGTCGGAACTACCTCAACAAGGACATTGGAGACCATCGCGTCTGCAAATGATGGTCGATTTGTTGAAGGTAGTGGCTGGACGAATATCTTTATTTACCCAGGTTATACCTTTAAGGCCATCGATGGGATGATTACTAACTTCCATCTACCTAAATCAACCTTGATTATGCTTGTTAGTGCATTAGCTGGTAGAGAGAATATTTTGCATGCCTATGAGACAGCTGTTTCAGAACGCTATCGTTTCTTCAGTTTTGGAGATGCAATGCTACTCATCTAAGTTTATGCACACGGAAGGAGATAAAAAATTGACTGCAATTCGTTATGAGTTAATTAAAACATGTAAACAAACGGGAGCCCGCCTTGGAAGGGTACACACACCGCACGGCTCGTTTGATACACCAGCTTTTATGCCGGTTGGAACACTTGCAACCGTGAAAACCATGTCACCTGAAGATTTAAAAGAAATGGGTGCCGGGATTATTTTAAGTAATACCTATCACCTTTGGTTAAGACCCGGACATGAGATCATTAGGGATGCTGGAGGTCTTCATAAGTTTATGAACTGGGACCGGGCTATTTTAACAGATTCCGGCGGTTTTCAGGTTTTCAGTTTAAGTGAGTTCCGAAAGATTGAGGAAGAAGGGGTTCATTTTAGGAATCACATGAGCGGGGAAAAACTATTCCTTTCCCCTGAAAAAGCGATGGAAATCCAAAATGCCCTCGGTTCAGATATTATGATGGCATTTGATGAGTGCCCGCCATTTCCTGCTACCTTTGAGTATATGAAGAAATCAGTCGAGCGTACTTCGAGATGGGCTGAACGTTGCTTAAATGCCCACCAGCGTCCGCAAGATCAAGGATTATTTGGAATCGTACAGGGTGGAGAATTTGAGGAACTACGTAAGCAAAGTGCCAAAGATCTTACTTCACTTGATTTCCCTGGTTATGCTGTTGGTGGTTTATCGGTTGGGGAACCAAAAGACGTGATGAATCGTGTGCTTGAGTTCACAACTCCGCTTTTACCATCGGATAAACCAAGGTATTTAATGGGTGTGGGTTCACCAGATTCATTAATTGATGGCTCTATTCGTGGTATTGATATGTTTGATTGCGTATTGCCAACCCGGATAGCCAGAAATGGTACCTTAATGACAAGTACGGGTAGACTTGTTGTGAAAAATGCACAATTCGCTAGAGATTTTGGACCGCTGGATGAAAATTGTGATTGCTATACTTGCCGAAATTATAGTAGAGCCTATATTCGCCACTTGATTAAATGTGATGAAACATTCGGAATTCGTTTAACGTCTTACCATAATCTTTATTTTCTGTTAAGATTAATGGAGCAGGTCAGACAAGCCATCATGGAAGACAGGCTTGGTGATTTCCGCGAAGAGTTTTTTGAACGTTATGGTTTTAATAAACCGAACGCGAAAAATTTCTAATAGAACCTTTTTGAAAGGAGGGAAACAAGATGCAAGGAATTAGTACAATCATTCCATTAATATTAATGTTTGTGTTATTTTATTTCCTATTAATTCGCCCACAGCAAAAGCGTCAAAAAGCGGTTGCGAACATGCAAAGCGAATTGAAAAAAGGTGATAAAATCGTTACGATTGGTGGATTACACGGTTTTGTTGACTCAATCGATGATAATAAAGTAGTCATTAAGTGTGGAGACGGCAGCCGTCTTACATATGATCGTTCTGCTATTCGTGAAGTCACTGAAGCTGGTGAAGGAAGCGTTAGCTTAACGAAATAATCGTACACAAAAAGGAAGCCGTTTACAAAATGGCTTCCTTTTTTCATTTGTGGTTACGCAGATCTTGTATTGCCAGTTGAAATATTAACCCCTAAAATTCCACCCATCATGGCGATGAGTGTATAGCAGGTATGATAAATGACTTGCTCTGCGCTAAATAGACGATCATAGCCTAGGTATTGAAATAAGAAAACAACAATGGAGTAAATTAGACCAGTTAATCCCCCAATTAGCCAGCCTTTTTCTTTCCGCTTTCCTCCTGATAGGAATCCTCCTCCAAAAAGCCCGATAAAGGATAAGGCCGTAATTACATATTGAAGTGATCCTTCTTTAGCGGAGGTATACCTTAGAATAAACGCAAAAACAAGGCTTGAAATCACGGCAAAGGCAAAGATAAAAATTAATCCGTACAAAATGGATGTACCAAAGCTTTTTGATTCGATTTTAGCTCTCCTCCTTCAGTTGCCTTAGGCCAGACTCTCTACTTGGTAAAAGTCTCAGGCCTTAGAAACAGTTTTTTACCTAGTACAAGCGTATTCGTGGAAGAAGAAAAGTAGAATTAAAATTTTATGATTTTCCTTATTTTAAAAGCGTTGGAAAATAATTCTCCTTATTTTTTTTCCAAAAATGCAAACAATGAATACGACTAAAAAAGGGGAGAAAACATTGTGGACGTTTATTTAGGAATCATTTTTCGGACCTTATTTTTGTATTTATTAATCATTGTTATTTTTAGATTAATGGGCAAAAGGGAAATTGGTGAGTTAAGCATCCTAGATCTAGTTGTTTTTATCATGATTGGTGAAATGGCGGTTATTGCCATTGAGAATACAAAGGACCCACTAATTCACTCGGTGATCCCGATGGTTTTATTGATGATCATTCAAATTACCCTCGCTCTAATTTCACTGAAAAGTAAAAAGTTTCGTGACCTGGTCGATGGTCAACCGAGCATTATTATCAATAGAGGAAAAATTGATGAAAATGCAATGCGGAAGCAACGATACAATTTTGATGATTTAATGACCCAGTTAAGGGAGAAAGATATTCGCAGCATTGCGGATGTGGAATTTGCGATATTAGAATCCTCTGGTAGTTTGTCGGTAATTGAAAAATTAAAGAATAGTAATGAACAGCAAAAGCAGGGGGATATTACTGTCCCATTAATTTTAGATGGGACAATTGAAGAAGAAAATTTAAAAAGGATTAATAAGACTAATTTATGGCTGCGCCAAGAACTGAAGAAAAAAGGATTCCGTGATGTTAAGAAAATTTCCTTTTGTAGTTATGAGAATGGAGAATTTTATATTGACTTACAGGATGAAGACTAAGAAGAGGCTGACCCTTTATATTGGGTCAACCTCTTCTGTTTTTATATTGTAATAAACTTTCCAATCCACGGAATCCGTTTTAGCTCATCCTTTTTGATTAAACCAAAAATGAGAAGCAGGATTGAATAGGAAAGGGTCATGGAAAAGGCTGCGTTAGCGACACGTACCACCAAGTGTGTCTCTAATAGGATATTTTCGAAGAGCCAGTATCCACACCAAGCAGCTACTCCCATTGCTATGAACCCCTTTACATAGTCCCGGATATAAAAGGAAAATGAAACCTTCTTTAGAACTGTCGCGAAATGTAGACCCGTAACAAGGACAAAGCCAACGATAATTCCTAGTGCTGCCCCGGTAATGCCAAAGGTAGGCTGGGAAGCGAGTACAAAAATGACCGCTGTTTTAACCACCGCTCCAATTAAACTATTAATCATTGCTGCTCTTGCAAGATTTAATGCTTGGAGTACGGCTTGTAATGGGCCCTGATAGTAATAAAAAAGGAAAAATGGTGCCATAATCTGAATGAAGTAAGATCCCTTCGCAGAACCGTACATAAGCTGCATGAGCGGGTCTGCGAGTACGTAAAGGACAATCACAGCAAGTCCTCCTGTTAAAAAAACAAACCTTAATGCTTGCTGGAGGCGATACTCAATTAATTTATGGTTATTATTTGAATTTGCCTCACTGATTGCTGGAACAAGGGAAGTAGCTAATGAAAAGGTAACAAATGAAGGAAGCATCAACAAGGGCATGGCATAGCCGGTTAAGGCACCATATTGTTTCGTTGCATTCACGGCAACTACCCCTGCAAGAGCTAAACTATGTGCTACTACAATCGGTTCAAAGAACCATGCAATCGAACCAATCATTCGGCTACCCATAGTAGGAATTGCAATCTCCATTAAATCCTTATAGGTTCGTTTTCCCTTATGGATAAATTGAAAGAAATTCTTTCTAAGCTTAAATCGTTTTTTTAATTTAAACATAGTTAAAAGATAAATTAGTGACAGTAATTCCCCTAAAACAGAAGCTCCCATTGCTGCCGCTGCAGCGTATTCAACTCCATAGGGCAGGAATGTTTTTGTTGCTGTTGCGATGATGGTGATTCTTACAAATTGTTCTAATACTTGAGAGATGGCTGACGGACGCATGTTTTGGCGTCCCTGAAAGTATCCTCTTAAAACAGAAGAGACCGCAATAATAGGTAGTGCTGGCGCAATCGCCATTAGTGGATAATACGTTCTTGGGTCGGTAAAAAGCGTTGTGGATAGAAATGGCGCAAGTAAAATCAAAGCAGGTGTGATAATAATCGATAATCCAATGGTTATCGCAAGGGAGACTACAAGTATTTTTTTTATTTCCGCATAATCCCGTCTCGCCTCTGCCTCTGCAATATTTTTAGAGATAGCTACTGGAAGCCCGAGTTGTGTAATTGTCACCACAAGAATAAATGTGGGATATGCCATCATATATAAACCGACGCCTTCCTCACCAATGCTGCGCGCTAGAACGATTCGATAAATAAAACCAAGCACCCTTGTAATTAATCCTGCAATTAATAGGATAAATGTCCCTTTTAAAAACTTCGACATGCTGATTCCCACCTTCTCAAAAAAGAAGAATTCATATACAATTAACTATATGCCTAAGGGTGGACAAAGCATGACAAGTAGTAAGAGCTTTTTGCAAGGTTCAATTAATCGGGGGTTTTCCCCAGGGGGGCAGTTTGAATGGATAATAGTCACGTATACGACCAGTTTCGTATCCAAGTACAACCCGCATTGGCAAGTAAACTTTCGGAATTTGACTTGCTTGGATATGATTCTGTATCGGAGAATGAGCTTTGGAATTTCCTAATAAAGAAGAAGTGGAAAAAATTAAAGGTTGAAATGAAGCTCTACGAGATTATCCAAGAAATTCTTTCTGTGAGAGTAAGTGATTATATGAGCTATGCAACCATTGAGGCATATAAAACTGTTGAATTTTCTTTTGAAGATGAAAATGAATTGAAAGAGTTATTAAAATAATCCCACGTTTTTCAAATTGACAGCTTTTCTTAGTTATTCCATAATGGTAGCAGTGACTTTATTGTTATTTTTATATAAGGCTTATAATGGTTTTTATGTAACAGTGCGAATGCACATGCACTAAGGAGGAACAATACATAATGGTAAAACGTAGTAGAATTATTGCTTTCTTTCTTGTGGTCCTGATTATTGGAAGCACAATGGGAGCAACAGCAAAGAACATTTTAAACAATATAAAGCTTGGGCTAGACCTTCAAGGTGGATTTGAGGTATTGTACGAGGTTAAGCCAGCGAAGAAGGGTCAAAAGATTGACAAGGAAGTATTGGCTAGTACTGCTGAAGCACTGGACAAACGTATTAATGTTCTGGGTGTAAGTGAACCGAGTATTCAAATTGAAGGAAATAATCGGATTCGTGTTCAGCTGGCTGGTGTTAAGGATCAAAACAAGGCACGGGAAATTCTGTCAACACAAGCGAATCTAACCTTCCGTGATGCCAATGACCGTCTAATGATGGATGGGTCAGACTTAAAGCAGGGTGGAGCTAAGCAGACATTTGACGAAAACGGAGCACCAAGTGTTTCTCTATCGTTAAAGAGCGCAGACAAGTTCAGAAAAGTATCGGAAGAAATTATGAATATGGCTCCAAATAACGTCCTAGTTATTTGGCTTGATTTTCAAGAAGGAAAAGATTCCTTTAAAAATGAAGTAACAAAACCAAATCCAACATATTTGTCAGCTCCAACAGTAAAACAAATATTTAACCAAGATTCAGTTTCCATTGTCGGCAGCTTCACTTCTGAAGAAGCTAAAACATTGGCTTCGCTATTAAATGCAGGTTCATTACCAGTCAAGCTTAAGGAAGTGTATTCCACTTCTGTAGGAGCAAAGTTTGGTGAGCAAGCATTAAATGATACGATTTTAGCAGGAATCATTGGTATTGCGATCATTTACCTGTTTATGATTTTCTATTATCGTTTCCCTGGCTTCGTCGCTACTATTACATTATCCATTTATATTTATTTAGTTTTGTTAATTTTTGATTGGATGAATGGAGTCCTAACTCTGCCGGGGATTGCCGCAATTATTCTCGGGGTCGGTATGGCCGTTGATGCCAATATTATTACCTATGAGCGAATCAAGGAAGAATTAAAGGTTGGTAAATCTATTAAATCAGCTTTCCAAGCTGGTGAAAAAAATGCATTTACATCGATTCTCGACTCAAACCTGACAACGATCCTCACAGCTGGGGTCCTTTTCTTCTATGGGACAAGCTCTGTAAAAGGCTTTGCGACGATGTTAATTGTCAGTATCCTAATGAGTTTCTTAACCGCTGTTTATGGTTCACGATTATTGCTCGGCCTATGGGTTCACAGTGGAATCTTTAAAAAGAAACCAAGCTGGTTTGGTGTTAAACAGTCTGATATTAAAAATATTGCTGAAAACTATGATACGTTAGATCTTCCGACTCGATTTGACAAAATCGATTTTGTTAAGAATCGTAAGAAGTTCTTCATTTTATCAGGTGTTCTTCTTACTGCAGGTGTGATTATACTTTTAGTTTTCCGTTTGAATCTTTCAATTGACTTTTCAAGTGGTACACGTGTAGAAGTATTATCTGATAAACCACTTACTGTAGAAAAAGTAGAAAGTGCTTTTGAAAAGCATGACTTGAAACCTGATGATGTCGTTATCTCTGGCAACAAAAAGGAAATCGGCGCTGCTAGAATGATTGGTGTTTTATCAAAAGATGAAATTGCCAAGTTGAAATCTGATTTTAAAAAGGAATTTGGTTCTGAGCCAAACGTTAGTACCGTTTCTCCTACAGTTGGTAAAGAATTGGCCAAGAACGCACTTATTGCACTGCTAATTGCTTCAATTGGAATTATTATTTATGTTAGCATTCGCTTTGAACTAGCTATGGCGATTGCTGCGATTGCTTCGTTACTGCATGATGCATTCTTTATGGTTGCCTTCTTTAGTATTACGAGACTTGAAGTGGATTTAACATTTATCGCAGCTGTTCTTACGATTGTTGGTTACTCGATTAACGATACCATTGTTACATTTGACCGTATGCGTGAAAACATGCATAAGAAAAAACGCTTAAAAACATTTCAAGACATTGCTGATGTTGTGAATGTAAGTATTCGCCAAACATTAACTCGCTCCTTTAACACAGTATTAACTGTTTTAATTACAGTTGTAGCAATGATGATATTTGGTGGAGAATCCATTCGTAACTTCAATATTGCTTTGTTTGTAGGATTAATTGTAGGTGTCTATTCTTCAGTATTTATTGCAGCTTCTTTATGGGTTGTGTTTAAATCTAGAGAATTGAATAAAAAAGGCGTCATTAAAACAGTGAAAGAAAAGAGAAAATACTCTGATCAACCACAAGTTTAATCATTTAAAAACCGCAGACCATCTGCGGTTTTTTCTTTTGATTGAAACAGAGTTGTTCCTCCTGTATAATAGTAAAGTCTGAGGGGTGAACACACGTATGTTAAAGTCGAAAACAAGATGGATTGTTCGTAGATCTGATGACCATCTAGTTAAACAACTGGAAAATGAATTGAAGATAACACCTCTAGTTGCGTCACTACTTGTCAATCGTGGTTTAGATACCGTAGAATCTGCACGGTATTTTTTATTTGGTAAGGAAGAATTTCATGATCCTTTTCTCTTAAAAGGAATGGATATCGCGGTTAATAGAATTCGTGATGCGATTGAAAAACAAGAGCCTATTCTTATTTTCGGCGACTATGACGCGGATGGTGTAAGCAGCACCTCGGTGTTAATGATGACACTGCGTGACCTTGGTGCAAATGTACAATTTTATATCCCGAATCGTTTTACAGAGGGATATGGACCGAATGAACGTGCATTCCGTCATGCTGCGGAATCTGGAATAAACTTAATTATAACTGTGGATACAGGAATATCAGCTGTGCATGAAGCGTCGATAGCAAAAGAGCTTGGTATGGACCTTATTATTACGGATCACCATGAGCCGGGTCCTGTTCTACCAGAAGCCCTCGCAATCATTCATCCGAAGCTGCCCGATAGCATTTATCCATTTCGGGAACTGGCTGGTGTAGGGGTTGCATTTAAACTTGCCCATGCATTGTATGGTGAAGTGCCGGAGCATTTATTTGAAATTGCCGTCATTGGTACGATTGCCGACTTAGTATCCTTAACAGATGAAAACCGCCTCATTGCTAAAAAGGGCTTAGAAAAGCTGAAAGTAACGAAAAATGTTGGTCTTAAAGCTATTTTTAAATTAGCTGGAGTAGACCCTTCAGCTATTAATGAGGAAACGATAGGTTTTACACTCGCACCGCGGATTAATGCAGTTGGGAGATTAGAAGATGCCGATATGGCAGTTCAATTGATTCTGACAGATGATCCTGAAGAAGCGCAACAGCTAGCGATAGAAATGGATGCTTTGAACAAGACAAGGCAATCCATCGTAAATGAAATCACTGCTGAAGCAATTGAAATCGTTGAAAAAAATTACCCGGTTGACACCAATAAAGTCCTTGTCATTGGGAAGGAAGGCTGGAATGCAGGTGTAGTAGGAATTGTTGCATCCAGACTGGTTGATAGATATTATCGTCCAACAATTATTTTAAGCTTTGACTCAGAAAAGGGCATTGCAAAAGGTTCAGCCCGGAGTATTGAAGGCTTTGACCTATTTAAAAATTTATCGACATGTAGAGAGATTCTGCCTCATTTTGGCGGACATCCAATGGCTGCTGGAATGACTTTAGATCTTGAAAATGTAGCTGACCTTCGAGAGCGGCTTAATAGCCTTGCACAAGAACAGCTATCGGATGAGCACCTTATCCCGGTAACCTATCTAGACGAAAAAGTTCGTCTTGAAGATGTTCATCTATCTTCATTAGATGAAATGAATTTACTTTCTCCTTTTGGGATGGACAACCCCAAACCAAAAGTTTTAATTAATAATGTTGATATTGCCAGTATGAGAAAAATTGGCAGTGAACAAAATCATTTAAAGGTTTTGGTAAATGAAGATGGTTCCAATCTAGATGGGATTGGCTTTGGTTTAGGAGCTTTAGTAGATCAAATCTCTCCTGCCTCAAAAATTTCATTAATTGGAGAATTATCTATTAATGAATGGAACAATATACGTAAACCACAAATCTTTATCCACGATTTAGCAGTTGAATCGTGGCAGTTATTTGACTATCGCGGGCAAAAGCGAATCAACCATATCGCCCAAACGGTACCTTCCGAAAACAGAAAGCTAATTGTGTTCAATAAGGAGCATCTTGATAAAATAAACGCAAGCTTCCTGCCGGACACCACCTTTATTCACACTAAAGAAGAAGCAGAAGCCTTTGACGGACATCATGCTAACATCGTCCTAGTGGATTTCCCACCATCAAAGGAAATTCTTTCTGATTTGTTCAAAGGGAAACAGCCGGCAAGGATTTACGCCTATTTTTATAAAGAATCCAGTGATTTTTTCAGTACTGTACCGACTCGTGATCATTTTAAATGGTTCTATGGATACTTGTTAAAAAAAGGACCATTAGACATTAATCGTCACGGGGATGTCATTGCCAAGCACCGTGGTTGGTCGCAGGAAACAATTATCTTTATGTCAAAGGTGTTTTCTGAACTGGATTTTGTTACAATAAACAATGGATTTATCACTTTAAATAACCAAGCGCAAAAGCGTGAATTAACTGACTCAAGAACTTATCAAATCAAACAGAAACAGTACGCTCTTGAAAAGGATTTATTGTTTTCATCCTTCCAGGAATTAAAAAACTGGTTCGATCAAATGATTCATGAGTCAGTTGAGACTGAGGAGGCAATTAAAGAATGGATTTAAAGGAATTTATTACAATTGTGCCTGATTGGCCTAAGCCAGGAATTAAATTTAAAGACATTACCCCTTTAATGAATAATGGTGATGCATATAGATATGCAACAGACAAAATCGTTGAATATGCAAAAGAAAGACAAATCGACCTGATTGTGGGACCTGAAGCTCGTGGATTTATTATTGGTTGTCCTGTGGCTTATTCACTTGGTTTGGGGTTTGCCCCTGTTCGTAAAGAAGGTAAATTACCTAGGGAAACAATAAAAGTAAGCTATGGCCTTGAATATGGTAAAGATGTTCTAACGATCCATCAAGATGCTATTAAACCTGGCCAGCGTGTATTAATCACAGATGATTTGTTAGCGACAGGCGGCACGATTGAAGCAACCATCCAATTAGTGGAACAGCTTGGTGGAGTTGTTGCTGGTATCGCTTTCTTAGTTGAGTTAAGTTACTTAGATGGACGTAAAAAACTCGACGGTTATGATATTTTAACACTAATGCACTATTAAACCTGCTAGAGGGCACTCCGAAAACGAGTGCTCTCTTTATATAATATCGGAGCTTCCGCTTCATTTTTTTCGACATATTTCTTTAAATTTTGGAAAAAAGCTTTCAATCTCTTTACATCTTCATGATTTTTTCTGATAATAGAAACAATCATTCTAATTTAGTAACAATTTTATACGAAGAACATTGAATAAATAAAATGAGATGAAAATAAAGGTGATTTCATGGCGAATGATCAAGTGTTAACTGCCGACCAAGTCATCGACAAGACCCGCAACTATTTAAATGAGGAGCATGTTGCGTTAGTTAGGAAGGCGTATGAATTCGCCAAACATGCTCACCGTGAACAATATAGAAAATCAGGGGAACCGTACATTATTCATCCCATACAGGTAGCTGGAATATTAGCTGACCTAGAGATGGATCCTGCAACGGTAGCAGCGGGTTTTCTTCATGACGTTGTTGAAGATACAAATGTGTCCTTAAAGGATATTGAAGTAGCTTTCAACGGCGAAGTAGCGATGCTTGTCGACGGTGTAACAAAATTAGGGAAAATTAAATATAAATCGCACGAGGAACAGCAGGCCGAAAACCACCGGAAAATGTTTGTAGCTATGGCTCAAGACATCCGTGTCATTCTTATTAAGCTTGCTGACCGTTTGCATAATATGCGGACTCTAAAGCATCTTCCTCTGGAAAAACAACGTCGGATTTCAAATGAAACACTTGAAATTTTTGCACCTTTAGCACATCGTCTTGGTATTTCTAAAATTAAGTGGGAGTTGGAGGATACCGCATTAAGATATTTAAATCCGCAGCAATATTATCGGATTGTTAACTTAATGAAAAAGAAACGTGCGGAACGGGAGCAATATTTAGAGGATGTTATCGTTGAAGTAAAAAACCGTATGGGTGAAGTTTCCATTAAAGCAGAGCTGTCAGGCCGACCGAAGCACATCTACAGCATTTATCGAAAGATGGCTTTGCAAAATAAGCAATTCAGCGAAATTTATGATTTACTGGCCGTTCGAATCGTAGTCAATAGCATTAAGGATTGCTATGCGGTCCTAGGAATCATTCACACGTGCTGGAAGCCAATGCCTGGCCGTTTTAAAGATTATATAGCGATGCCAAAGCCAAATATGTATCAATCATTGCATACAACGGTTATTGGGCCAAAGGGTGACCCGCTTGAAGTCCAAATCAGAACGTATGAGATGCACCGCATTGCTGAGTTCGGGGTTGCGGCTCACTGGGCATACAAAGAAGGAAAAGCGATTAGTGATAGCTCTACTTTTGAACAAAAGTTAACATGGTTCAGGGAAATCCTTGAATTCCAGAATGATACCGCAAATGCTGAAGAGTTTATGGAATCGTTAAAAATTGACTTGTTCTCAGATATGGTTTTTGTGTTTACTCCAAAAGGTGATGTTATTGAATTGCCTTCAGGCTCTGTTCCGATTGATTTTGCCTATCGTATTCACTCTGAAATAGGGAATAAAACGATCGGGGCAAAAGTAAACGGCAAGATGGTGACCTTGGATTATCGTCTAAAAACGGGTGATATCATTGAAATTCTTACCTCCAAACATTCCTACGGACCAAGTCAGGATTGGTTGAAATTGGCACAAACCTCTCAAGCGAAAAATAAGATTCGTGCGTTCTTTAAGAAGCAACGCCGCGACGAAAATGTTGACAAAGGTAAAGAGTTAGTTGAAAAAGAAATCCGTCAAATGGAGTTCGACATTAAGGAAATCTTAACCCTAGATAATCTGAAAAAAGTCGCAGAGAAGTTTAATTTTGCTAATGAAGAGGATATGTATGCAGCGGTTGGTTATAACGGCGTCACTGCTTTACAAGTAGCAAACCGTTTAACAGAAAAATGGCGTAAAAAGCGTGACAAGGAACAGTCGGCGAGCATTGCCAACGCGATTACGGATTTAAAATCATTTCCTTCAACAAAAAAACGCGAATCAGGCGTTCGAGTACAAGGAATTGATAATTTGTTAATCCGTTTGTCCAGATGCTGTAATCCAGTACCAGGTGATGAAATTGTTGGCTTTATTACAAAAGGGCGTGGTGTTTCTGTACACCGCTCTGATTGTACGAATATAGATTCCAATGATGCCCAGTCTAGATTAATTCCGGTAGAGTGGGAATCATCCTTGAATGACCGGAAGGAATATAATGTAGATATTGAAATTAGCGGGTATGATCGTAGAGGTCTGCTGAATGAGGTTCTACAAGCTGTTAATGAGACAAAAACAAATATCTCAGCTGTAACAGGAAAATCTGATCGTAATAAAATGGCTACCATTATTATGTCTATCGCAATTCACAATGTCAGCCACCTGCAAAAGGTAGTCGATCGAATTAAGCAAATCCCAGATATTTATTCGGTTCGCCGAATTATGAATTAAGGAGTTTATCATGAGAGTAGTTGTTCAACGGAGCAAAGCGGCCAAGGTCACCGTTGAAGGAAAAGTGACGGGGCAAATCAACAAAGGGCTGGTTCTGCTAGTAGGTGTCACACACGACGACAAGCCAGAGGATGCTGCCTACTTAGCTGACAAAATTGCAAACCTTAGAATTTTTGAAGATGCAGATGAAAAGATGAATTATTCTTTATTAGATGTTGGGGGAGAGATTCTTTCTGTTTCGCAATTTACCTTATATGGAGATTGCCGAAAGGGTAGAAGACCTAACTTTATGGAAGCTGCAAAACCAGAGCAGGCAGTTGAGCTTTACGAAGCGTTTAACAAACTGCTCCGTGAAAAAGGCATCCATGTCGAGACGGGTGTTTTTGGTGCCATGATGGATGTAGAATTAGTCAATGATGGTCCAGTGACATTGATCGTTGAAAGTAAAGCATAAGAAAAGCTTGGCACAAAATTCTGTGCCAAGCTTTTTCTAATTTTCTTTGAAAAATCTAGCTAGACCGTTAAATAAACCTGATGCCGCATTTTCTTGGAATACACCTGATTTCACTGTCATTTCTTCCTCAGGATTACTTAAATATCCAAGCTCCATTAACACAGCTTTTTGATTATTCTCTCGAACAACATGGAAATCACCAAATCGTACTCCACGATCTTTTAGTTTTGTTTGTGCTACAGTGGACGCATAAAGAGTATCAGCAAGTGATTTTTGATAGTTATGATAGTAATAACCAGTCATCCCACGTACACTACGATCTAAATTACTGTCGTAATGGAGGCTGATGAAAGCATCGGCATTGTAGGAATGGGCAGTACTTACACGAGAAGAGAGAGGAATAAAGGAATCACTATTTCTGGTTAAATAGACATTTGCCCCTGCAGCTCTTAATTTATCATATAACAATCGAGCTGTCCGTAGTGTCAATTCCTTCTCTAGTGTTCCGCTTGCTCCTGTAGTGCCGTTATCACCGCCGCCATGTCCAGGGTCTAAAACAATTGTTTTATTTTTAAGATAACCTTCTGCACCTGATTTCTCAATCTGCGTCTTGGAATTGTTGATAGAAACAATCCAACCTGCTACATATCCCGTTTTGCCATTCTTCAATTTGATTTGATACCAATCATTCACAACATTTTGAACAGGATAGGAAGTACCTTCATTTGCCCGTTCGATCACATCGGCTTGTACATTTGCTGATGCTCGGATATTTGTTCCATTATGTAAGATGGTAACGATACGATCCTTGCCAGCTTGTCCAGATTGGGTGGCTGCTTTAGATTTCTCAAGGTACCATCCGGCAACCCATCCGAATTTGCCAGATTTATATTCTATTTTTGCCCAATTGTTATTCTCTTCTAGGATCGAAAAGCTTTGTCCCCCTGTTACAGTTCCGATAATGACTGCATTTAAGGATGATCCTGAGCGAACACTTAGACTGTTGGCAGTGACTGTTCCATTCATGCCGATTGGTTCGTTCTTAGATGTATCCTTCCCTGTTTTTGCATCAGTGTCAACAAATTCTGCACTTACCCAGCCTTTTAAATTGGCAAATCCAATTTCAAGCCAATTCTTTTCTTTAGAATAGATGGATACAATCGTTCCTTTTGTGAGCTTTCCAATAACAGTTCCAGTTGCAGACGGTTCTTTTCGAATATTAAGGGTGTCCGCATTTACTATGCCAGAATTTGTTTGTTTGCTAGTAGCTTTAGGCTGAACTGCAGGTTCGTTTTTTAAGACTAAAAAATCCCTCGTAACCCAACCTTCACCAAAAGAGGAAGAAACCTTATACCAGTTTTCATTTTTGTCTAGGATACTCACTTCTTGCCCTCTAATTAAGAAACCGACAATACGGAAGCTTGTCCCAGGACCTGAACGAATTCTTAATTGATCGGTATTAGCCTTTGCAATCGTTCCTTTAGAACCACTGGATGTAGTAGTACTGGATGGTTTTTGCATGTTTTCCTTTGTAACCAGCCAATTAACAACCCAGCCGGTATTGCCAAAAGACAACTCAATTTCAATCCAATCGTCTTTTTCTTTTACAATTGAATATTTCTCGCCTCGCTTGGCAACTTTTACAAGTGGATAGCTTAATCCAGGGCCGCCCCGTACATTCACCGAATCAGAAGAAACGGTTACCGTCCCGGTTGCAGCAATACTTTTTCCTTGTGGCAGGAAGGCTCCGAAAATAAGAATGATAGATAATAGCAGGAAACTAAACTTCTTAACCATCCATACCCTCCTTTATAATATTTTAGGCTAATATTCTTCGACTTTGAGAATGATCCAGCTCCAGCGCCTAGCCCCTC
>NZ_JBCNAC010000176.1:0-9963 GCF_050477885.1 Neobacillus rhizosphaerae | reverse complement strand
ACATTTGCCTGTCGGGGCTGTTCAAGGCGCTTGCGCTTTTCTTAGTGTCAAATTTTATTTTATCGTAATTAGAACTGAAAATCATTCCTTATTTACTAAAATTGACCAATATATATGTGAATTTGACTTCATCAATGCAAGTTTTTCATCAATGGTGGAGATAATAGGAATATTGAAGAAAGGGCAGGGGTGACAAGAATATGAGGTCAAGTGAAAAAGGAATGAACATCCAATCCATGGAGGGCAGGATTTTCGGCGTTGATTTCCATGATTTTATCCAAAAAGAACAGCATGCCACTTCGTTTGAGCTTGCATCAGAATTTGGATTAACGATCGGAGATGTCAGAAAGTTAAAGAAACATTTAGAGAGATCCTAAAACTCTCTTGACATTACTATCAATGCTCCGTATTATTATATAAATATAAAACACATACATGGTATAACCAATGATGGAGCATAGTAATTAAGCAAACACATGAAAAGAGAGGAAATGCCTTAGGCTGAAAGCATTTCTACATGAGCCTTAATGAATGAACACTCCGTAGGCTTCTCTCTGAAAAAAGTACTTCTAGTAGGAGATGAACGTTACAGGCGTTAACTGTAAAAGAGGAAGGGCATGGAATAGTTCATGTGCACTTCAACTAGGGTGGCACCGCGGGATATAAACTCTCGTCCCTTGTATATTTTGTATACAAGGGATGAGAGTTTTTTTGTTTTGTTAACAGGAAAAAAATTACATACATGTGAAATGTGAAGAGGAGGTAATCTACTATGTCTATAAGTATTCCTAGAGGAACACAGGATATTTTGCCTGGTGAAGTAGAGAAGTGGCAGCTAATTGAAGCAAAGGCAAGAGAACTTTGTGAAAAATATCAATATCAAGAGATTCGTACTCCGATCTTTGAACATACTGATCTTTTTTCAAGAGGTGTGGGGGATAGTACGGATATCGTTCAGAAAGAAATGTACACATTTGAAGACCGTGGAAAACGAAGCATCACCCTGAGACCAGAAGGAACAGCGGCCGTCGTTCGGTCTTTTGTTGAAAAAAAGATGTTTGGCTATGCCAACCAGCCAGTCAAACTCTACTATATGGGGCCGATGTTCAGATATGAACGTCCTCAGGCCGGTCGATTCCGTCAGTTTGTTCAATTTGGAGTGGAAGCATTAGGCAGTAACGATCCAGCTATTGATGCAGAAGTCATCTCCTTAGCGATGAACTTGTATAAAGAGATGGGCTTAAAACAGCTGAAATTGATTATTAACAGCCTTGGTGACAAGGAGAGCCGAACTGCCCATCGTGAAGCGTTAGTAAATCACTTTAAACCAAGAATCGGTGAGTTTTGCCATGACTGTCAAAACCGACTTGAGAAGAATCCATTAAGAATCTTGGATTGTAAACAGGACCGTGACCACGAACTAATGAAAACGGCGCCTTCCATCTTGGAATATCTCAATGATTATTCAAAGTCTTATTTTGAAAAATTACAACAGTATTTAACACAGCTTGATATTCCATTTGAAGTCGATGCCAATCTAGTTAGGGGTCTTGATTATTATAATCACACGGCGTTTGAAATTATGAGCAATGCCGAGGGATTTGGAGCCATTACTACCTTATGTGGGGGCGGTCGCTACAATGGACTTGCTGAGCAAATCGGTGGACCTGAAACGCCAGGAATTGGATTTGCCTTAAGTATTGAACGATTTATTGCTGCACTTCAGGCTGAAGGTATTGAACTAGAAGTGAATCAGGGAATCGATTGTTATCTAGCTGCATTAGGTGACGAAGCAAAGGATTATACAGTAGGACTTCTACAGCAGCTTCGAATGGCTGGTTTTTCGGCAGAGAGAGATTATCTAAACCGCAAAATTAAAGCACAATTTAAGGCAGCTGACCGTCTACAAGCAAAGTTTGTAGCTATTCTCGGGGATGAGGAACTAAAAAACAATAAAATCAACGTGAAAAACATGGCGACAGGTGAACAAGTAGAATTAGACTTACTGTCATTCATAAAACAATTTCAGGAATTGCAATCTTAAAGGGGGATAATTTCAATGCAGGGAAGATCGTATTTTTGTGGTGAAGTTCCAGAAACAGCCGTTGGCGAAAAGGTAACATTAAAAGGGTGGGTTCAAAAAAGACGTGACCTAGGTGGCTTAATCTTTATCGATCTTCGCGACCGCTCTGGGATTGTTCAGGTAGTGTTTAATCCGGATTTATCATCGGAGGCACTGCAAACTGCTGAAAAGATTCGTAATGAATATGTTCTCGATATTGTTGGAACAGTTGTCAGCCGAGAAGCAGGAACAATTAACGAAAACTTAAAAACAGGAAAGATTGAAGTACAGGCAGAAAAAGTAACGATTATCAATGAGGCAAAGACACCTCCATTTATGATTTCTGATAAGACAGATGCATCTGAGGATGTTCGTTTAAAATACCGTTACCTAGATTTCCGTAGACCAGTTATTTTTGAAACCTTAAAAATGCGTCATCAGGTAACAAAACAAATTAGAGATTTCTTAGACTCTGAAGGGTTCTTAGATATTGAAACACCAATCTTAACAAAAAGTACTCCAGAGGGAGCACGTGACTATTTAGTACCAAGCCGTGTTCACCCTGGTGAATTCTATGCACTGCCACAATCACCACAGCTATTTAAACAATTGCTGATGGTAGGTGGAGTGGAGCGTTACTACCAAATTGCCCGTTGTTTCCGTGATGAAGATTTACGTGCAGACCGTCAACCTGAATTTACCCAAATTGATATTGAAACAAGCTTCCTAAGCCAAGAGGATATCATGGGAATGATGGAAACAATGATGTCAAAGCTAATGAAAGAAGTAAAAGGAATAGACATTCCAGCAGCATTTCCTCGTATGACTTATGATGAAGCGATGAGCCGTTACGGTTCCGATAAACCAGACACACGCTTTGGACTGGAACTTGTTGACCTTTCTGAGATTGTGAAGGATTCTGGATTTAAGGTATTTGCTGCAGCTGTTGCCAATGGCGGACAAGTAAAAGCAATTAATGTAAAAGGTGCGGCAGAAAAATATTCACGAAAAGACATTGATGCCTTAACTGAATTCGTAGCTGTATATGGTGCAAAAGGGCTGGCTTGGCTTAAAGTAGATGCTGAAGGACTAAAAGGGCCAATTGCGAAATTCTTCTCTGAGGAAGATGTGCAAGCACTTACATCAAGTCTGGAAGCTTCTGAAGGTGATTTACTCTTGTTTGTTGCTGATAAAAAGAGTGTAGTCGCTGATTCTCTTGGGGCGCTTCGCTTGAAGCTAGGGAAAGAGTTAAATCTAATTGATCAAAGTGTGTTCAATTTCTTATGGGTCACAGACTGGCCATTGTTAGAGTACGATGAAGAAGATGGCCGTTATTATGCTGCCCATCATCCATTTACAATGCCATTTAGGGAAGACCTTGAATTGTTAGACTCTGATCCTGGAAAAGTACGTGCTCAAGCATATGATCTTGTGTTGAATGGATATGAGCTTGGCGGCGGTTCACTGAGAATTTTTGAACGTGATATTCAAGAGAAGATGTTCAGCATCCTTGGATTTACTCCTGAAGAAGCAAAGGAACAATTCGGTTTCCTATTGAATGCATTTGAATACGGTACACCTCCACATGGTGGTATTGCCTTAGGTCTTGACCGTTTGGTTATGCTGCTTGCTGGAAGCTCTAATTTACGGGATACTATTGCATTTCCAAAGACTGCGAGTGCAAGCTGCTTGTTAACAAATGCACCGGGTGAGGTTTCAGAAGCTCAATTAAAAGAACTGAATTTGTCATTAAATGTTAATAAATAACAAGAATTCGCTTTCATGAATCCTTGAAGCAGACTTATTAATGTGCTATGATTAAGTCAATCAAGAAGAGTCCTGAAATGTACGTTGTGTTACCTGAAGTTTTGACCGAACATTATTTATTCGGGAGTCCGGAGTTTATCTGATTGCGTAAATGCCTCACCCTTTGACGGGTAAGGGGACTTACAAAATCGGGAACAGGACACCCACCTGCTAGGTGCGGGTTCAAAACGAAGGATCATAAGCGACGGCATAATTGGGACTCTTCTATTTATTTTTTTAACAACAACCTCCAGCAAAATTGCCATGGAGGTTTTCTTTTGCTCATTATCTTCATAATTCCTATCTAAATACTTGTTTTTATATGATTGTATGTTATATTTTTTAGGGTAAAAGATAATAAAAGATAAAAATGAAAATTATTTTGTGGAGGAACATCATGCTACATCAATTTTCCCGTAATGAGCTTGCCATTGGTAAAGAAGGCCTCGATATCATGAAAAATAGTACGGTTGCTGTTTTGGGAATCGGGGGTGTCGGTTCGTTTGCTGCTGAAGCTCTTGCTCGTTCTGGCGTTGGCCGTTTAGTCCTAATCGATAAGGATGATGTGGATATTACAAACGTCAACCGTCAGCTAATTGCCTTGCTTTCAACGGTAGGTAGACCAAAAGTAGAGATTATGCAGGAACGGATTAAAGATATAAATCCAGACTGTGAAGTGATTGCCCTTAAGATGTTCTATACAGAAGAAACGTACGAAGAGATTTTCGGCCATAAGTTAGATTTTGTTGTGGATGCTTCCGATACGATTATGTATAAAATCCATTTAATGAAGGAATGTTTAAAACGAAATATCCCTATTATTTCGAGTATGGGAGCAGCCAATAAGATGGATCCAACGCGTTTCCAAATTGCGGATATTTCTAAAACTCATACGGATCCAATTGCAAAGGTAATCCGGACTAAACTTCGTAAGGAACGAATCCATAAAGGAATTCCGGTTGTTTTCTCTGATGAAAGTCCAATTGTGGTTCGTGAGGAAGTTGTAAAAGTAGTAGGGAAAGAAAACGCGCCGATTCGTAAGGCGAAAATGCCGCCTGCATCCAACGCCTTCGTCCCATCAGCAGCCGGTCTGATCATGGCCAGCTACGTTGTTCGTGAGTTATTAAAGGATATTAAAATTACACGTGTATCTGATGAAAAATAATTGATATGTAGGCCCTAATCATGATGGTTAGGGCCTTTTTATGTTGAGTTTAAGTTAATGAATGTGTTGAGCTGAAGTAGAAGTGTGGTTCTACGCTACGTGCCCGAACCCATGATGGAAAGAATGAATGGGTAACGTAGAAAGGTTCTACGTGCCCGAATCTATGATTAAAAGAAGGAATGGGAAACGTAGTGGGGTTCTACGTGCCCGAATCTATGATTAAAAGAAGGAATGGGAAACGTAGAAGGGTTCTACGTGCCCGAATCTATGATCAAAACAAGGAATGGGAAACGTAGAAGGGTTCTACGTGCCCGAATCTATGATCAAAACAAGAAATGGGAAACGTAGAAGGGTTCTACGTGCCCGAATCTATGATCAAAACAAGGAATGGGTAACGTAGAAGGATCCTACGTACCCGAACCCATGATTAAAAGGAGGAATGGGTAACGTAAACAATACCTACTCAAAATATAACCACCGGCCATATCCAGTTGCTTCTAAGTTTTCCTTTAAAATACGTCTTGATAACTTTTTAGAATTTATCACATTACACCACTCATGGATTAGAGTAGTTGTAATTTTTATTTCAGGAAATAGAAGTCTTAGCTCCTCTACACTCCTTAAAATACCAGTTTCAAGTTCTTCCTCATATCCACAATCTACACATACCAGTTTCTTATCATCTTTACAAATTAAAAAAGAATTAGATTCAGGACAAAGAATTCCTTTTTGCATTTGTTCAATTCTATATGGTGGAAAACGTGAATAGGGGGATTTATTTTGATGCATCGAGATTAATGTTTCTGCAAGTTCTCTGTGATTAGAAGTTAATTTTGAAGGTAGCTGGTTTAACTTTTTCATATAGGTATTAAGTTGAGTTGAATAAATAATTGGTTTGTTCAGAGGGGCCTGATATAAGGTGAACTCGGGGTTAATGAAGGTTACATTTCCTTCTATCGGTTAATAAAAACCAATATTTTTGATTAGCTGGCGTAAAAGAGTTGAACTTCGTTTTAATTGATCTAATGGATTCTGTACTTCGTCCCTGGATAAAGTAAAAAAACTATCTTTTTCATAGTAATAGTTCCCCTCAAAATTTTTTACTTCAAAAGGAAAAATTGTACTTTGAGAAATAGTTAACGTATCAATTTGGAAATTCGCATTGTTAAAATCCAGGCATAAATCGTTGATAAAATACAAATCATTTTGTAGCTTACTAGTATATTGGTCAAACATCACCTCACCTTGGTATCCTTTTTCAAGTTTTAAATAGTATTTTTTATCCTTTGGTGACAAATTCGTTCTCATGAATAGTGATTTCATAATGATCAATTCATTTGACTTATAGCGCGGCTTTAATAGCATGGGCCACATCCTTTCTTTTTTACATGTACAATCTTATTTTATTAAAAAATTCTTTAAACCCCTTATAATTATGTGAATATTTTGTTAACGATTTACGAACCCATGCTGTTAAAGAATCAGGAAAATTCTTTTAAGATAATGTACACTATAGTGGACGGCTTATGAGAGGAGAGGGAAATTGGAAACAATCGTAGAGTTAAAAGATGTAACCAAAGTGATTAAAGGAAGAACCATTATTGATAATATTAGTTTTAAAGTGAATAAAGGCGAAGTTTTCGGCTTCCTTGGTCCGAATGGTGCTGGGAAAACGACGACTATTCGAATGATTGTCGGTTTAATGGGAATCACCTCAGGAGATATCCTCATCGGGGGATCAAGCATCAAAACTGATTTTGAAAATGCCGTTGGACATGTGGGGGCTATCGTCGAAAATCCGGAAATGTATAAATTTTTTACCGGTTATCAAAACCTCGTCCACTATGCGCGGATGGCAAAAGGAATTACAAAGGAAAAAATCGCTGAAACAGTGGAACTGGTTGGATTAACAGATCGTATTAATGACAAAGTAAAAACCTATTCACTTGGAATGCGGCAAAGATTGGGGTTAGCTCAATGTCTTTTACATGATCCAGCGGTGTTAATCCTGGATGAGCCTACCAACGGTTTAGATCCTGCAGGAATACGAGAAATCCGTGACTATATTCGTCTATTGGCACGCGAAAGAAATATGGCAGTTATTGTTTCAAGCCACTTGCTATCTGAAATGGAAATGATGTGCGACCGAATTGGGATTATCCAAAATGGACAGCTAATCGATGTTCAACTTGTCCGAGAGTTTGTCCAGAGCACAGAAACTATCTATGAGATGGAAGTGGTACCGAGCGACCAAGCCTTGCTAATTGTCCAAAACCATTATCCGAGTATCCGGGTGAACCGCTCTAGAAATGGGATATCAGTAGAACTTTCTAAGGAAGACATACCAAACCTTGTAAAAGCTTTTGTCGCTGATGACATTCAAGTATACGGAATCAAAGAAGTAGCGAAAACACTAGAAGATCGCTTCCTAGAAGTAACGGCAGAAAAGGAGGCGTAACTCGTGGGTAATTTAATCAAGAATGAATGGATGAAAATTTTTAGACGTCCTGGGACCTATGTGATGATTGCTATCCTGGTCATTTCTATAGCAATAGTAGGTTTTGTAGTTAAGTATCAACAAAATGGGATGGATGTGTCCGAGGATCCCAAATGGGAACAAGTCCTACAAGAAGAAAATAATGCATTAAAGCAGCAAATGGACCAAAGCCGGACAAAAATCGAAAAGCAGTATTTTAAAAGAGAAATAGCGATTAATGATTACCGAATCAAGCATCATATTCCGCCAAGAGAAAAATATTCGGTTTGGTCATTCGTAAAAGATTCATCACAGCTAATTGTGTTAGCCGGGTTATTAATCATTATTGTGGCTGCTGGAATTGTGGCCAGTGAGTTTAACTGGGGAACAATCAAACTGTTATTGATTAGGCCTATCAGCCGAACGAAAATTTTACTATCTAAATATTTGACTGTATTGCTTTATGCCCTATTAATGCTAGGTATCCTATTTGTCTTTTCAACTGTACTCGGTGCATTACTGTTCGGCATGCCAGACAATGCGGTCCCGTATTTGAATTATAATAATGGTCAAGTAACTGAGCAAAATATTGTTTTCCATTTATTAATCTATTATGGTTTAAGCTCAATTGATATGATAATGCTGGTTACAATGGCATTTATGATTTCTTCAGTCTTCCGTAATAGCTCACTTGCCATTGGTTTATCCCTATTCCTATTGTTCACTGGAGGTCAGTTGACTACTCTACTGTCCATGAAATTTACCTGGGCAAAATACCTCCTGTTTGCTAATACGGATTTAATGCAATATGTGGAAGGAACGCCATTGGTGAAAGGAATGACCCTGTCCTTTTCCGTGCTTATGCTGTTGGCCTACTTTGCCCTATTTCAATTTCTCGCCTTTTTTGTTTTTCAAAAACGAGACGTTGCAGCATAAGAAGATTAAAGAAAAGGTGTCAGGCACCACTATCCTTTGGTGCCTGACACCTTTTTAGCTTTTTCGTATTAGTTTTTCATAGACTACCGCAAGTGCCTGTTCAAATTTCCCGGTTTTCTTCGGCTGGTAGTAGTGCTTGTTTTTAATTCTGTTCGGCAAGTATTGCTGCGGAACCCAGCCATTTTCATAGTTGTGCGGATATAAGTATTCGATTCCTCTGCCTAGCTCTTTCGCTCCCTTGTAGTGGGCATCCTTTAAATGATCAGGGATTTCACCTACATTCCCTTTTCGGATATCTTCAAGAGCGGTATCGATAGCCATAATAGCAGAGTTCGATTTAGGTGATAAGCATAGTTCAATGACGGCATTGGCAAGCGGGATTCTTGCCTCAGGAAAGCCGAGTCGTTCTGCCGTTTCAATCGCTGCTAACGTCCGTGGTCCTGCTTGTGGATTGGCAAGTCCAACATCCTCATAGGCAATGACGATTAGTCTGCGACTGATACTGACAAGGTCCCCTGCTTCAATGAGCCTGCCAAGATAGTGTAGAGCCGCATTGGCGTCACTACCACGGATGGACTTTTGAAAGGCAGATAAAACATCATAGTGACCATCTCCGTCCTTATCCGCTGCTATGCTTTTCTTCTGTAGACATTCCTCGGCTGTTTCTACATCAATTATAATGATGCCATTTTCATCTTCGTCAGTAGATAGAACGGCTAATTCAAGTGCGTTTAATGAGCTTCTGACATCCCCATTCGATGCATTGGCGAAATGTTGTAAGGCTTCGTCAGTCAAATTCACCTTTAATTTGCCCAGTCCGCGATCCTCGTCTCCAATCGCACGGAGCAATGCCTGCTTCACCTCATCAGGTGTTAGTGGTTTAAGCTCAAAAATTTGACAGCGACTACGAATCGCAGGATTAATCGCATGGTAGGGGTTACTTGTGGTTGCACCGATTAGCGTAATCATCCCATTTTCTAAATAGGGAAGCAAAAAATCTTGTTTTCCTTTGTCCAAACGATGGACTTCATCCAAAAGAAGAATCACTTTTCCTGACATTTTTGCCTCAGCTGCTACAATTTCCATATCTTTTTTATTATTTGTTACTGCGTTTAAGGTTCGAAAGGCATATTTGGTACTTCCAGCAATGGCACTTGCAATCGATGTTTTGCCAATTCCAGGTGGTCCATATAAAATCATGGATGTAAGCTGTTTTGCTTTCACCATTCTAGCAATGATTTTTCCGTCACCAACCAAATGCTGCTGGCCTACGACTTCGTCAATCGTTCTTGGCCTCATCCGAAAGGCCAAAGGCTTTTGCTGCATAATCATCTCTCCAAAAGGAATTTCATTTTTATTCGTGCTTTTTTTAGGATAAGGATAGAAAAATTCGACTTTGAGAACTGTCCAGCTCCAGCGCCTAGCCAGTTTTCATCCTGAATAATCTACCTTGAGTATCTTGTAACAATCATGGCTTGATAAAGCGATGATTGTTACAGCTCGGGTCAAATAACCTTC
>NZ_JBCNAC010000175.1:0-3120 GCF_050477885.1 Neobacillus rhizosphaerae | reverse complement strand
GCGCTTGCGCTTTTCTTATACGATACCACTTTCTTGGGAAAAAAGCATATTAAAGGAGAATGTGTTATAATTTCTAATGCCTATCAATTTACTGTGGAATTACGTATTTAAATATATAGATTTTGAATAGAGGTGCGAAGTAGTGAAAATATCAACAAAGGGAAGATATGGTCTTACAATAATGATTGAGCTTGCTAAAAAATATGGTGAAGGTCCCACATCTTTAAAAGCCATTGCACAGGCAAATGATTTATCAGAACATTATTTAGAGCAATTGGTTGCTCCGTTAAGGAATGCAGGTTTAGTTAAGAGTATAAGAGGTGCGTATGGCGGTTATATTCTTACAAATGTTCCTTCTAAAATTACTGCAGGGGATGTCATTCGTGTCCTGGAGGGACCGATTACGCCAGTTGAAGGAATTGAAGATGAAGAGCCAGCGAAGCGAGAACTGTGGATTAGAATTAGGGATGCGATTAAGGGTGTTTTAGACAACACTACTTTAGAAGACCTCGCTAATCACAGTGAAGATAATGATACTGAAGGTTATATGTTTTATATATAAGGCGAAGAGTATTAACATAGAATTATTTTGATTGAAGGTGTAAGGATGGAACGAATTTATCTCGACCACGCAGCTACCACACCCATGCATCCTAAAGTGATAGGAACAATGGTTGAAGCTATGAATATGATTTTTGGTAACCCTTCAAGTATTCATTCCTTCGGAAGGGAAGCCCGTCATCAAATTGATAGAGCAAGGGCTGGGCTTGCGCGCAGCATAGGTGCAAAGGAAAACGAGATTATTTTTACAAGCGGTGGTACGGAAGCCGATAACATGGCGTTGTTTGGTGTGGCCGAAAGCTATCAGAATAAAGGCAAACACATTATTACTACTACGGTGGAACATCATGCTGTCTTGCATGCTTGTAAAAAGCTTGAGAAGATGGGTTATGAGGTTACTTATTTACCTGTTGATGAAACAGGTCGGATCTCCATCTCTGAGTTCCAAGAAGCATTGAGGGATGATACGATCTTAGTATCCATCATGTACGGTAATAATGAAGTTGGCACAATTCAGCCAATCACGGAAATCGGCCACTTATTAAAAAATCATCAAGCAATCTTTCATACCGATGCGGTACAAGCCTATGGAATAGTAAAGATTGATGTAAACGAAAGCCATATTGATTTATTATCTGTTTCTGCTCATAAAATTAATGGTCCAAAAGGAACAGGTTTTCTTTTTGCCCGTTCAAATGTGAAGCTCTCTCCTCGCTCTTTTGGCGGAGACCAAGAAAGAAAGCGACGAGCTGGCACGGAAAATGTTGCTTCTATTGTTGGTTTTCATGAAGCCGTTATAATTGCAAATGAAGAAAGAACGGCAAATAGAGAAAAGTATATAGGTTTTAAAGAAGCAATGTTAGAAAAATTGCGTGAATTAGATATTGAGTTTAACGTAAACGGATTGCTTGAAACTTCACTGCCACATGTATTAAACTTAAGCTTTCCGGGAACGAGTGTGGAGGCTATGCTTGTTAATCTTGATTTGGCAGGTATTGCTGTTTCGAGCGGATCAGCATGTACGGCTGGTTCCATAGAACCTTCTCATGTCCTGGTTGCCATGTTTGGTAAACAATCAGAGCGCTTGATTAATTCAATCCGTTTTAGTTTTGGCTTGAACACGACGACAGAGGACGTCGTGAAAGCTGCTGAAGAGACGGCAAAGATTGTTAGGCGTCTGAAAAAATAAATGTAATATCTAGTACGGTTAAAAGAGAGGTGAAAGAGAAATGGAAAAAAAAGATCCCAAAGATATCCGTGTTGTAGTTGGAATGTCCGGTGGTGTAGACTCCTCTGTAGCGGCACTTCTATTAAAGCAGCAAGGCTATGACGTAATCGGTATTTTCATGAAGAACTGGGATGACACAGACGAAAATGGTGTGTGTACAGCCACTGAAGACTACGAAGATGTCATTCGGGTATGCAATCAAATTGGCATTCCTTATTATGCTGTCAATTTTGAAAAACAATATTGGGATAAGGTATTTTCTTATTTCCTTGAAGAATATAAAGCCGGAAGAACACCAAACCCAGATGTAATGTGTAACAAAGAAATTAAATTTAAGGCATTCCTCGAGCATGCGCTTAAATTAGGTGCTGATTACTTAGCAACGGGTCATTATGCAAGAGTTGAGTTCCGCGATGGTGAATACAAAATGCTCCGTGGTCTTGATGAAAATAAGGACCAAACGTATTTTTTAAATCAATTGACACAGGAACAACTGAGTAGAGTCATGTTCCCAATTGGAAACTTAGAGAAATCTCGAGTAAGGGAAATAGCGAAGGAAGCAGAACTTGCTACGGCCACCAAAAAGGACAGTACGGGAATTTGCTTTATCGGTGAACGGAATTTTAAGGATTTCCTAGGTCAATATCTACCCGCTCAACCAGGTAATATGGAGACATTTGACGGTGAGATTAAAGGGAAACATGAAGGCCTAATGTATCATACCATTGGCCAGCGTCATGGTTTAGGAATTGGCGGATCGGGTGAACCTTGGTTTGCCATTGGAAAGGACTTAGAAAGAAATGTCCTTTATGTTGGACAAGGTTTTCACAATGAAAAACTTTATTCCGACTCGATTATTGCATCTAACGTTAGCTGGGTATCGACCAAAGAAAAACCGGCTGAGTTTGAATGTACGGCCAAGTTCCGCTATCGCCAGGAAGATAATAGCGTGACTGTACGTTTGTTAGAAGGCGATCGAGCAGAAGTTATTTTCAAGGAGCCCATTCGTGCAGTTACCCCAGGACAGGCGGTTGTTTTCTACAATGGCGATGAATGTCTTGGCGGAGGCACCATTGATGAAGTGTACAAAAATGGTGAACGTTTAACTTATGTAGGATAATCCGTCCAAACCCTGATTCCAAAAGGAGTCAGGGTTATTTAATGTATTTTGGCTCTTTTCTAAGACATTGTTGCTTTTATCTACCTTTTTTTAATGGTCATTCTATTAAATAGACGGAGGAATTCCGCTTATTTGGGAAACTGGTTGTAAATTAGCTCAAATAGACGGAGATATTCCGCTTATTTGATTTTAATGATGCTAGACTAAAAAA
>NZ_JBCNAC010000174.1:0-25154 GCF_050477885.1 Neobacillus rhizosphaerae | reverse complement strand
CCCACGGAAAGCGAAGTGCCTGGAGCGGAAGTCAACAGGCAAGTTTAACAAAGCCATTTTTTTAAATGAAAAGAATTTAATGTGTATATTTATTAACCATCTTTCCGAGAATGGACAATAAATAAATGGGATGGGTGGTTAAGTAAATTGAGAAAGCTTTGTATTGCTGTTATTGCATTTTCTTTTTTAGGCTTTGGTCCCTTGAAATCATTTTTTCAAAATGATGTAAAAACAGATGGAAATCAAATAAGTGGAGAAAACTCAAAAGTAGATACTTTCTTATTAATGGAAAATGAGATTAATAATAATTCTTCAAAACCGAATCTGGCTATAGTTATAAGTCGTGATGCTGCTAACAATAAATTATCTTATGGAACTGTTCATATTCCTCCTTTTAATGATGCTGGGGACTTTGAAACTTTAAAAGAAACGGTTGAAAAAAATTATCACAAACCAATTGATCATTGTTTTATCATTGATTCTTCTGGTGCAGCTAGAATGATTGATTTACTGGCTCCAAATGGAATTACGATTTCACTTGCTGCTGATCATGATGCAACAGACCCAGAAGTTTTGAAAGGAAAAGAAATTATTGCCCTTATAAATCAACTGCGTGATATACCTAATAGTGAGGACTACCTAATGGGTGTACTTTCAGAGATAAGAAATGAAGTGAAAAAGAATCATTCTACAGACCAATGGTTTTCGATGGTCCCATCACTCCTTAATGAAGCGCGACGTAGCGTAAAAACAGATATTGCGAAGGGAGAATTATTGGAGATAGGTCTCTCAGCCATCATGCACCCTATAACTAAATTCGAATTTATTCAAATGAACCAAGATCAGTCAAAAGCTGTGAATGGTGATGTCCAGGAAAAAGATCAAAAACCAATGATTAATTAACGCAAAAAAAGCGAATGCAATTATTCGCTTTTTTGGATTCTTATCCACTTATTCATATATAATTAAGGGAACTAGATAGAAGAAGGGATAGGAATATGAAAAAAGCAGAAATTTATATTTTATCAGGATTTTTGGGGAGCGGAAAAACGACCTTATTAAAACGATTATTAGAGGATGAACGGAGCCTAGGTAGAAAAGTAGCTGTTATGATGAATGAATTAGGACAAGTCTCGATTGACTCAGATGCCATAGATGATGACGTCGAGTTGAAAGAGCTACTTGGAGGATGTATATGCTGCTCCATTCAAGATAAGCTTGAATCCCAACTTCAGGGCTTACTAGTAGAAGAAAAACCGGATGTTATTTACATAGAAACAACGGGAGCAGCACATCCTGTGGAAGTATTAGATGCCATCCTTTCTCCATTATTTGCAGATAAGTTATTTGTTAAGGGTATTATTACGACGTTAGATGGTACGAGGTGGAAAGATCGAAAGGCATTAAGTCCACAGTTGCAACAGTTAATTTTAGAGCAAGTAAGGCATGCGGATTTTATTATTGTAAATAAAATAAATGAATTAGACGAGAAGGACCAAGCGTGTATTACCTTTGAAATTCAATCCATTAATTCGGTTGCAAGATGTCTTCTTACAAACTATTCACAGGTAGCCATAGGGGATATTCGTAAGCTCTCTGTTTCATTTGAGGAAGCTGCAAAAAAAGATTCCCAACAAATAAAACTGAACCTGACAACATTCGTTTATCAGTTTAAAAGCGCAGTCAGTCACTCTGATTTTGAAGTGTTTTTAAAACAACTCCCTGAAACAATTTACAGAATCAAAGGATATGTAAAGTTTAGTTCATCTGACTTTCCAACTTTATTTCAATTTTCATATGGTATGCCTTTATACATGAAGGAAAATATGAATTTACCCTTAAACCTTGTGTTTATTGGTGAGAATATCGATTGGAATAAGCTTCAACAACAGCTCAACGTTCTTGAAAAAAATAAAGAATAATGAAACTTGTGTGAATGATAAAAGTCTCTTCAGGTAACTCTTTTAATGTAGTCAAAAACCATTAAAAGGGGGATCTCAATTGAAGAAGGCAGCCAGTATTTTAGTATTACTCTATATCCTCTTTAATGGACACTGGGTTCTTGCTCAATCTGATATTGACTATAAAATTGAAATGTTAAATTGGGATGAAGTCAATCAAATCTTACCTAAGTACTCAAAATTTATTGTCCTGGATGTAGAGACCGGAAAGCAATTTCATGTACAAAGGCGGGCAGGTAGTCACCATGCGGATGTACAGCCGCTAACCCCAAGGGATACGAAAATAATGAAAAAAATATACGGGGGTAAATGGAGCTGGAAACGACGGGCCATAATTGTTATTCATAAAAATCAGTGGATTGGAGCATCGATGCATGGAATGCCCCATGGAGCAGGTGCGCTTAAAAATAATTTTCCTGGTCATTTTTGTATACACTTTTATGGTAGTACGACTCATCGAACAAATTCCATGGACTTATCACATATGCTGATGGTTTTAAAAGCTTCTGGAAAATTAAATGAATACTTAGGTAAAGCAAATCCTTATGACGTAATAGACGCCTATATTGCAGGTATAAAACAACATGATACAAGAATTACCTCACAAATTTCTTTGCAAAAGAATAAGTGGAGATCAGTATTTAAATTAGTTGAAAATATTAGATTAGCTCGAATGGAACGTCTGCCAGCAGAGGATTTAACAAGCGAAATAAGTTTGGATGTTCCAGTGGAAGTTGATTGGTACATAAAGAATAGGGGAAGACAGACCTATAGAGAAACGATTCATTTAGTTCGCTTTTCACCAGTAGATGCCTGGAAAGTGGATTCAGAGCATTTTTTAAATAAGAACAATCTTCCATAAAAAAAACACCTTTATATGAGGATTTCCTCAAATAAAGGTGTTTTATATTATGTGAAAATTATCTAGGCTGTTCACCAAACTTAATGAAAGTTCGCTCATCTTCAATTAACCCGCAAGCTCCGCATTGAACTCGATAGTCTGGTCCATTGTAGGGGAGGTGAAAGGGTTCTAGAGTGCTTTCCTCATATTCACGAACCACTTCTCCAGACTGAGGATCTAGCTTTACCGAATGGGATACTTGCTGAATGATATTAAATCGACTTCGATTTGTTTTGCAATTTGGGCATTTATATGGAGTTGTCATAGCTTTTCTCCTTTCATTAAATTGTTAAAATCTATTTTTTGCAATAATGTTGGTAAATATGTAACAATGCAATTGAAGGATAAAGGAGGAATAGAGAGTTGCAGCAAGAGTATGGAAATTTCGATCAATTATTAGAGGAGTACCGTTCGATTTGGAATAACCGTTTATTACATAAAGGAGAATGTAGTAGCGAAGAAATATTAATCGAAGCAATCAAACGAGAGCTGCTAGATGAAAACTCACATCCAAGAATCAGAAAAAATAAGTACGAAAAATATTTTTTTGCGATAAAAAGGATAATAAATTCTTCATCCTCGGAACAAACAAAAGTAGCTTTAATAAAAATTCACATGGAAATTATGGAAACAATCTGTTAGGAGGAGAAAGATGAAAAAGTTTTTATTAGTTTTTATTTCTATTTTATTTTTAAGTCTTATGGCATCCTGTAGTAATCAGGATGAAAATCATTCAGAACCGCCTCAAATGCTAGATGTAGACTTGACTGTTAACCCTGAAAAAGGAGAAATAAATGAACCAATAACATTCAAAGCAAAAGTTACACAAGGTAAGGAAAAGGTTAATGACGCTGATGAAGTCACTTTTGAGATTTGGCGTTCAAAAGATGAAAAGCATGAAAAAGTAGAAATTAAAAACCCAAAGGATGGTGTATATAGACTAGAAAAGGCCTTCCAGCAAGAAGGGACATACTATATCATCTCTCATGTCACCGCAAGAGATATGCATAATATGCCTAAAAAGGAATTCATCGTTGGAACACCAAGTGAACCAGAAGATGCAGATGTAAAAAATTCGATGGATGGAATGGAAATGGATCAGAAGGAAAATGAAGACCATAATTAAAAAAACAGCCTCTGGCTGTTTTTTTATGAAAGTTCCTCTTTTTTTGCCCTTAAATTCACTTTAGCTGTTCTCCCTAGCTTTTCATCTAGCTTTTCATTTACCTTTTCGCTAATTTTATCTGAAATTTCTCCCTCATAGTTCGTTCCAATATTTAATCTCCCTGATAATTCTTTGATTCCTAACTGTCCGAAGTTGTTGGCGTAATCTACATGATGAATGACTATTTGATCTATTTTTAACTGCTCAATTAAAATGTTTGGAGGGCTTTCTCTTTCCTTTGGGTCAGTAGGTTGAATATTGTCTTCTGGTTCTGCCATAGGATGAAATTCTTTTATAGACGCTTCTAAGAAAGAGATCTTCTTTTCCAACTCTGCTATTCTCATTGTCAATATTTTATTTACTTGAAATAAGCGAAAGAAGAATCGCATATAAACCCTCTATTCAGAATTGGAATATGAAAGGTAAAAAGAAGGGGACCTACATTCATCATATTTAACTTTATAAGAAACATGCAAAAAAAAAGACGTTTACAAAATTTCTGTGACGTCGATTTGTGAATACTGCATATCAATATTTTTAGGGATTTTTACTTCAAGCATATTATCTTTGTAGTTGGCAGTTGCTCCTTTCTTTCTCACAATGGCTGGCAGGGTAATAACATGCTTATCCTCATGCTGTGGGATATGTTCAACAATCAGCTGGTTAGATGTATGATATATACGAAGATTTTTGATCCATTCATCCTGTTTGATCGGTATACGAACGAAGACAAAATCATGTGTTTCGAAGGCTGTAGAATTCAATCCTCCTGTTGCTGATGGTTGTTGAGCGGATGATTGAACCCCACTAAAAAAGTCTTGAGGATTCATTCCCCGCATGTTTGAAGGCATGATTTTCCCTAGTAAATCCTGAACATAGTTATCAATTTCCTCAGGCTTCATTTTCTGCATTTTGTCCTTCATATCCTTATTGAAGGGGAAAATATTCCAAGGGAACATCAAATTTCATCCTTTCAGTTTATTAAAATTGATTGGTAATCGGTGAGGATGGGTTCAGAATTTGATCCTGATCACTTACATCTGTATCGGCCACTCCATTTGTAGAAAAAGAAGTGCTAGGGGAAAAATCTCCAAGTGCCATGTTTGTTCCTACCCATTTTGTATTTGCTGTATGGCTATTATGGACTGCGGGCCCTAAAGAGATATTGGCATTGTTATTTAAGGAATTAGTTTTGATATTAAAAATATTTATTTGAAAAGGCATGGATTTTCAGTCCTTTTACATTTGATTAGAAACAACGTTTGCCGGATTTGCAATATCCCCCATATCATTTACATCTGGATCAATAAATACATTTTCCATGGCTGCAGTAGGAGGGGCAAAATCTCCAAAGGATGCATTTTGTCCTTGTGATTTCTGATTGGCAGTATGCGCATTATGAAGGGCTTCCCCGATGTTGACAGACCCGTTGTTAGATACACTGTTTATTTTCAGGCTAAAAATATTTATTACAGTCTGCATCCTGTCACATCCTTTATTAGATTTCCATTGGAGCACAATCTTTCGGGGCTCCGCATTGGTTGTTACCTCATACTATGCAACTGATTGCCCATCCGTTATTATTTCTTATGAGAATCCCATCTTACAGGCGTGTTCCATTCTCTAAAGTTTATTATTTGCATATATAATTGAATCTTTTTAACATATAGTATAGAGAAGGATTCTAAAATAGAGAGGTAATGTTTGTGAAAAAGAAAACGGCTTTGATTACAGGAGGAGCTTCTGGCATTGGTAAAAAAACGGCAGAGCATCTTGCGGAAAATGGATATCAGCTTGTGATCAACTACCGAAATAGTGAATCAGAAGCTCTATCTTTAGTAAAGCATCTCAACGAAAGCTATGGGACAAAAAATATAGCAGTTCAGGGGGATGTAGCTAAAGAAGAGGATTGTCAACATCTAATAAGTGAAGCTTTTTCCGTCTTTTCATCAATTGATGTCTTAATACATAATGCTGGACCCTATATACATGAAAGAAAAAAATTGACTGAATACTCATCTGAAGAATGGAATTATCTATTAAGTGGGAACTTAACGTCAGTTTTCTGTTTGTCGAAATTGGTTATTCCTTCCATGCGTAAGCAAAAATGGGGAAGAATTGTTACCTTAGGTTATGATCGAGTTGAAACAACACCTGGTTGGGTCTATCGTTCAGCCTTTGCTGCAGCAAAGGCAGGATTGGCGTCTTTAACCAGGACAATTGCAATCGAAGAAGCAGAATTTGGAATAACTGCTAATATGGTTTGTCCTGGAGATATTACAAGTGAGTGGAAAGTAAGCAATATTAAAGAGTCTTATGAAGCTAATAATGGATTGATTGGCAGGCAGGGAACGGGGGAGGACATTGCAAGAGTCATTGCCTTTTTAACGGATGAAAAGTCTGATTTTATTACAGGGAGTATTATTCCAGTCACAGGTGGGGTGGATGTATTAGGGAAAGTATCAAAATCATAAATTCCTGATAACCAAATTTTTAGAACAATTTGATTTTCGAGAATGAAAACAATACCCTTTGTGGATACTAGAAAGTAATCATCCATGAAAGGAGCAAAGAATATGAGTTTTAATATGAATAGAATTAATCCAAATCAAACACAAGTATTTTTTCATGATGGCCGCTTTGAAACATTAACAAATGAGGAATTAGAAGACTTTATGCTCCAAATGGGTCTAACTGATGTGAATGAAACGATAGAGCAAAACTTGACGGACTAATATAATTATTAAATTTAAAAAAAGCAATCGGGATTAAACCGATTGCTTTTATGCTTCCAATAATTGTTGGTCGTCTGTTTGTGATAAACCATTTCGTAAATGATATAAAGTGTATAAATCTTTTGGTATCTCGTATAAATCATATATGTCCCCACTAGCATTTAATTGTTCATAAATAGTTTTTCTTGTTTCGTTAGCTTTCACTACATAAGGTAGTTTTTCTGCTGCTTTTATTGAACGAATATTTACCTTTCGAATGCGCATAAAAACAGTTTCAATTCCTACTTCATAAAAAAGTTCATTGAAAAAGGCGTCTTTAGCCGGGCTATTGTATCCTTTACCATGGTAAGGCTTCCCAAGCCAGGTGCCTAAAAACCCAGCGTTATCTTCAATATCAAATAAATTAATGGTACCAATCGGCGAGCCCCATTCATCAAGAATCGTTCTTGAGATTAATTCACCGCACTCTTCAGCTTCGATCGTCTGTTTTGTAATAAATAAAAATTCTTCATATGAATCAGCTTTATGACGTACATAAGGGAAGACATCTGGGTGCGTCATTAATTCGTATAATGTGTGGCTGTCATGAAGATCACGTTTTTTAAGCATGAATATCCCTCCAGTAGGGCATACCGATCCCATGTTTAAAGAAGAAGCGGCCCACCCTCGAAATTTTTTATAAAGTTACTTAAAAAATTTCGGGGTGGGAATCGAACCCACTAGAACCAGTAAAACTGGTGGCGCACCATTTGCCTTCCCTATATCATTTTTTTTGTTAATGGATTTACGTAAAAACCCCCAAATTTCTTCAGTCCAAAATGGACTCACTTAGAGTATGATACAAGAAAAAAAGAAAAAAAGGAATAGTTTTTTTGGTGGAATTTCGATAATATTTTTTACCAATTTTCAACAAAATTCTACGTTTCTGAATACACCATTTCTCCGCCAATCATCGTCCATTTCGGCTTTGCTAAGTAATGGAAAGGGTGATGGCTCCAAAGGACTAAATCCGCATCCTTCCCGAGTTCAATACTTCCTACACTTTGGTCTATTTTTAAATTTTTTGCTGGCAGAATAGTGATTCCTTCAAGGGCTTTTTGTTCAGATAATCCTTCCCGTACAGCAATTCCTGCACAAATATTTAAATATTGTATAGGAGTATAGGGATGGTCTGTTGTAATGGATACCTCAACACCGTGGTTGGTTAACTCTTGATATGTTTTCCAGGTCTTGTTCTTTAATTCAACCTTAGACCTACGGGTTAATGTTGGCCCCACTGATACTTTTAAATTTAAATCGGATAGCTCATTAGCAATTAAATGTCCTTCTGTGCAATGCTCTATACGTAAATCCAAATTAAACTCTTCAGCAAAGCGAAGGGCAGAAATAATATCATCCGCACGGTGAGCATGAATTCTTACAGGAATCTCCCGTCTAAGGGCCATAACAATGGGAGCCGTTCTTAGATCTTCTGGGGTATCGGAATGATAAGCTTTATAAAAAGCCTCTCTCAGCATCCCCATAATACCCATTCGTGTAATGGAATCATTATTTCCTTGACTGTGTATCCGTTTTGGATTTTCTCCTAAAGCTATTTTTAAACCTGCCACTTTCTGCACGATCATTTTTTTAATATTTTTACCTGTTGTTTTAATTACAGAGGTAGTCCCGCCAATCACGTTTGCACTTCCCGGCATGACATGTACTGTTGTTATTCCGCTTTTAACTGCATCGGTAAACGCCTGATCTAAAGGATATACCCCATCCATAGCCCTAATATGGGGTGTTAAAGCTTCAGCTGTTTCATTTGCATCATTCCCAGCCCAGCCAGTGCCTTCATCATATAGACCTAAATGGGTATGCACATCAATAAAACCAGGAAAAAGATAGTGCTGATGACAATCAATAACTTTTACACTAGGATCTGTATTGATATTTGAACCCACATTTTTAATTTTTCCATTTTCAATCAGCACATCCCCTGATTGAATAGGATTGGTGGTTATTGGATAAATAGTTGCGTTTTTTAATAGTATTTTCGTCATAACAAAACCTTTCTTCTAGGTGATAATGTATTTTATCTATTTTAGCAACATATGTGCCTAAGGAAAAGCAGGAAATAGTGTGTATTATTATATTTTTCCAATTTCTTATGATTTTTGAAACATTTAGAAGGATGGAGCGTAAATAATAAGGTAAGATTAAATATTTCCAATTGGGGGAAAAGAAAATGGCTCAAAGTGAAGAGAGATTGTTGGCTGCTGGTATCTATGTTTTAAGTTTATTTTTTCCAGTATTGGCTCCATTAATCATTTGGTTGATAAAGAAGGATCAGTCATCATTTATTGATTATCATGGTAAAGAATATTTTAACTTCTTAATTTCTTATACAGTTTACTTTATCATTAGTGGATTATTAATGATTATTCTTGTAGGATTTGTGACCACTCCGGTCTTAGGAATAATGCTACTGGTATATACAATTATTGCAGCTATCAAAGCATATGAAGGAAATGAGTATCGATTCCCACTAATATTCAGATTAATTAAATAAATCAGCCTGCCCGGCAAAATTTATTGTCGGGTTTTTATTGCATTTATAGTACAATAGTCTTATGAAATGGAGAAATTATGAGAGGGGGAAGTAAGATGGATTCTATCGTAAGTAATCTTCCGATTATTGCACCAATCATTATTATCCAACTTATTTTAATTGTTGTTGCAATTATAGATTTGGTTAGGATCGACCAAACAAAGGGACCGAAATGGTTATGGGTAATTATCATCTTATTCGTAAATATAATTGGACCGATTCTTTATTTTGTGATTGGAAGGAGAAATAACTGATGTCTCTTGTCCAAATAAGTGGGTTGAAAAAGAGTTTCCAAGGGACGGAAGTAATAAAAGGGCTGAATTTCACTTTAGAAAAAGGGAAATGTATTGCTCTATTAGGTCCAAACGGGGCAGGGAAAACTACGACACTTAGGATGCTTTCTGGTTTAATGAGCCCAACAGAGGGATCGATTATCTTTAGTGAAGCAAAAAAAGGAGAAGACATACGTCATTTAATTGGTTATCTACCGCAATTTCCTGTGTTTTACGAATGGATGACTGGATTAGAATTTTTGTCTTATACAGCAAAACTGGCAGGATTAACAGGAAAAGAGGCCAAGGAAAGGTCAATTAAGCTTTTAGAGCTTGTAGGAATAGTAGAGGCGAAAAATAGAAGAGTAGGTAAATATTCTGGAGGGATGAAGCAAAGGCTCGGTATTGCTCAGGCTTTAATCCATCGTCCGCAGCTCATCATGCTGGATGAACCCGTTTCTGCCTTAGACCCGATTGGTAGGAGAGAGGTATTAGATCTTATTGAGGGGTTAAGAAAAGAGACTACTATTCTATTTTCTACCCATATATTAAGTGATGCTGAAGAAGTGTGTGACGAAATTCTGTTTTTACATAAAGGGGAAATAGTCGAAGCTGGGTCCATGTCAGAATTACGTGAACGTTATCAGCAAGCAAAAATTGATTTGTATTTTAAAGGAAAAGCAGAGGAATATGCCTCATTCTTTTCAACCCATGAGGTAACACAATCTGTAATGAGCGAAGGCAATCGGATGAGCATTTATGTTGAAAATTTAGTTCATGCGAGATCGGCATTTTTAAAGGTAATTTCTGATCATAATCTCCCCCTTGAAAAGTTTGAGATTAGTAGTATGACCCTCGAAGATGTGTTTATGAAGGTGGTAGGGAAATGAACCAATGGATGATTTTACTTCAAAAAGAAATGCTGGAAATGTGGAGAAATTTTAAATGGGTTTGGGTACCGATAACTTTTATCCTACTTGGCGTTCAAAAACCTTTAACTTCTTATTATATGGAGCAAATTCTAGACTCATTTGGGGGCCTTCCTGAGGGAGCTAAGGTCGAGATTCCAACACCTTCTGCAGCTGAGGTATTAACTCAAAGCCTTGGTGAATACACGTCTCTTGGTGTTTTAATTATTGTTCTGACTACTATGGGGATTATTGCTGCAGAAAGAAAAAGCGGAGTCGCTGCTATGATTCTAGTGAAACCTGTTTCCTATATTTCCTTTATAACTTCCAAATGGATGGGTGCTCTACTATTAATATGGTTTTCTTTCTTCATGGGTTACTTGGCTACTTGGTATTACACTGGTATTTTATTTGACTGGATTCCTTTTGCAAGCTTTTTTCAATCGTTTTTACTATACGGTTTATGGCTTACAGTTGTCATAACAATTACCCTGTTCTTTAGTGCTTTACTTTTAACTCCAGGTATTGCTGCTTTCAGTTCATTGGCAGTTGTAATTGTTATCAGTCTAGTTAGCAGTACCTTATCTAATCGTCTGGAATGGAGTCCTGCTCAACTCACAAGCTATGGAAATGAATTACTTATTAATAAAGAATTTTCAAATTACACTTTACAAGCAAGTTTGAGCGCCACTGCTTTTATCCTTATTCTATTATTTATAAGTGTATATGTTTTCAGAAAAAAAGAGCTGGCCGTCTAGTGGTTAGCTCTCTTTGCATATTATGGTATTAACACTTTTTTAGAAGTCTTTTCGTTAGGCAAAAATTCTTTCATGGTCTATAATGTCTATTATTGGAATTTGCAAAGGTAAAGAGAAAGGACGAAGCAACCATGTTCAATCAAGTCGGCTTGGTTTTGGAAGGTGGCGGGATGCGTGGGGTTTATACCGCTGGGATCCTTGAATATTTCTTAGAACAAGAAATATTTTTCCCTTATGTTATTGGTGTTTCAGCTGGTGCTTGTAATGCGGCCTCTTATTTGTCAAAGCAAAAAGGGAGAAATAAAACCGTAACGATAAAGTATGCAACTGACCCAAGGTATATTTCATGGCAAAATTATTTTAAAAACCGTCAGTTTTTTGGAATGGATTTTATTTTTGATGAGATTCCCAATAAACATGTTCCATATCATTATGATGAATTCTACAAAAATACTTCTGAATTTGTTGTAGGGACGACAGACTGCCTAACGGGAGAGCCTGTCTATTTTAAGAAGCAAGATTATGATAAGGATCTTCTTACCGTATTACGGGCATCAAGCTCCTTGCCCTTTATTGCCCCTGAAGTGGAGTTTAAAGATAAGATCCTGCTTGATGGTGGAATAAGCGACCCAATTCCAATTAAAAAAGCTCAACAGGATGGTTTTAAAAAGAATATTGTTATCCTTACAAGAAATGAAGGATATATGAAGAAACCGTCCAAGTTTCATTTTCTTGTGAATCGTAAGTATCCTGAATACAAAGGCTTACAACAGTCATTAAGAAATCGATATCAAATTTACAATGAAACACTCTCCTATTTACAAAAAGAAGAGAAAGCTGGAAACGTCCTTATCATTCGACCTTTACAGCCATTAAAGGTAGGGAGAATGGAAAGAAACCCAACTAGGTTAGAAGAGTTGTATCATCAAGGCTATGAGGATGCCAAAGCATCTATGTCTTCCATACGTCAATATATTGAAATGTAAGAGAAGTGTCCCCAGAGGACACTTCTCTTTTCTCATATTATAAGAAAACTTCTATCATTTTTTTGCAGTCTAGTAAATAAACTAGTATAAGAGAACTGATAAGGAGTTATCTTGATGAAAATAAATGAATATTACCGGGATACAGCTAATATAAACTTAAATGGTAGTATTGCAGCTCTAGTACCAGCCATCATGATCGTGGCAGGTAATCTCTCTTTTTTTAAAAGTGATGAAGTTATGTTATTAACCATTCCATTTCTTATTTATAGTTTGATCTCATTTCAATTCTATTTATTTAGACTAAGGCAATCCATATCAATTAGCAGAAATATGGGAGAAGCTAAGAACAGCTCTTATTCTATAGCCTCTGCGAGGAATCTGTTAGTTTTTTACATGAGTACACCTACAGTACGCTTGTATCTTTATTTTCCGGATGGCCACTTAGCAGGTGTTCTAAAAAAACATGATGGAAAGTGGTTAGATAGACTTAAGTTTAGAAAAATGTATGTGCTTTACAATTCGGAGGAAGAACCAATTGGATTCTATAAAGTACAGCGTGGAAGCGTCCTGAAGATAGAAGTATATAATGAACAGCTGACATATTTGGGCTGTTATAAAAGAGAAAGCAACGGGTTTCTAAAAGATAAAAAGGAAATTTTAGATGAAACCGGAAAAACTATTAGCCTTATCCAAGGAGCAACTGCTTTTATGGATGAAAAGGTTCTAGATCAAAGTTATCATCAGCAAGGCAGACTTCGAAGAGGTTGGATGCCGGTATCGTGGAGTCCATTATTCCCAGAGCCCAATACTCCTGTACTGTCCTTTAGAGAGGTCCTTTCAGAAAAGGACAAGCTGCTAAAAATGTCGTTATTAATTAATGAATACTTTATTGAGAGATAAAGGAGTCAGATGGTTTCCCTCATTACTAATGTTTGATATGATATATTAAACAAATTTACATCTTCAAGTGGGGGATATACAGTGCAAATTGAACTAATAAAAGGTCATGGGTCGGGCAATGATTTCCTGATTATCGATGAAATATCCAATGATTATTCTTTTACTGAAAGTGAACGGGCTAAGATTGCCCAGGTGCTTTGTAATAGAAATACGGATTTAGGTGCAGATGGAATACTTTTTGTTATGAAGAGCGACCATGCTGATGGGAGAATGCGTGTATTTAACGCGGATGGTTCGGAAGCATCCATGTGCGGGAATGGATTACGGCTTGTTGCGAGGTATATATGTGAATTACTTGATTTAAATGAAGCAGTAATAGAAACAATGAAAGCAAATTTAAGGGTTAGTAAACAAAATGATTTATTTCCAAATATACACACTTATCAAGTGGAAATTTCCCCTGTATTGTTCAATTTAGCTGCTTTACCTTTAAATTTAGATAAACCAACTCTTTTTAATGAGCGAATAGAAGAACTTTCTGATGAGTTGAGGTTTACTGCACTTGCGGTTCCTAACCCACATCTAATTACAATTGTAGATTCGGAACAAATACAAGGGGATATGCAAAAGAACCTAAGTCAGATCGTAAATGGTCCGAATCATTTGTTCCCAGACGGGGTAAATGTTAGTTTTGTCAAATCCTTAGAGCCAGGTTCCATTTATGTAAGAACATATGAACGAGGTGTGGGATTTACAAATGCGTGTGGTACTGCCATGTCTGCGTCCTCACTTGTGACGTGTTTAATTGGCTTAAATAAATTAGAAGAGGTTATACAGGTTTATAATAATGGCGGTAAGGTTCAGTGTGTTGTACATGAAATGGAAGGGAAATACACGATAGATTTAATTGGTAATGCAACTTATCTATTCAAGACTGAGGTTATAGTTGACCTTGGTGATGAATTATTTTCGACCAAAAATTGGAATGAATTTTCCGAACAAATGACCTATGAGAAGCTTCAAACACAAGCACAACGATTTATAGAGAATAACATGAAAGGATAAGGGCCCCCTTATCCTTTAATTACTATACCTTTTTTTAAAAAATCAAGCACCGGCCCAAACGATTGAAGTTGTTTGGTTTGGAAGTAATCATTAAATGGGTCTCCTTGCTCTCGTATACGTTTTATTGCATTTTCCATGTTAAAGGAAATCAGCTGTAGATTTATATCTACTTCCTCCCAGTAAAGTGGTGTGGCTATACCAGCATGTTCATTCCCTCTCATAGAATAGGGTGCAACGATGGTCTTACCCTCACTATGCTGAACATAGTCTACATAGAGGCGATTTCCACGTTTTTTCTTCATTCTTTCAATAGTAAAGGAATCGGGATCCTTTGATATTAAGTAGTCTGCAATAAAGCTGGTAAAGAGTCTCGTATCCTCATAGGAGTATGTGTTCTCCGGTAAGGGAAGGTAAATTTGTAAACCTTTATTTCCAGAAGTCTTAATGAAACCAATTAAGTTTAATTGATCAAGAACTTCTTTTATAAAAAGGGCGGCCTTTATGGCCAAATGGAAGTAGTCCTTTGAAGGTGGATCTAAATCAAATACTATTTCACTTGGACCTTTGCTGTTGATTGTTTGAAAAGGGATATGGAATTCAATGGCTAGTTGATTACCAAGCCAAACCAGAGTTTTTAAATCATTACAAAGTATGTAGTCAATTCCTTCTGAAGAAAAGGTTTTTACAAATTCAGGCGCATACTCAGGACAGTTTTTTTGGAAAAAGGCTTCACCGAACATTCCATGAGGGTACCGAATGACTGTTAATAAACGATTTTTTAAAAATGGCAGCATATACGGAGAAATTTCCCGTAAGTACAGGATATAATCTGCTTTTTGAATCGCCAGTTTCTCCCAGAGAGGTTTATCTGGATGGGTAATCTCCAGGTCTGCCGGTAAGTTCTTTTGTGCAAAAATAAATCGTTCATAGGTGCAGGAAGATGGTTCAAGTTCAAAGCGAAAACGGTCAAAATGGGGCTCACGCAACTGGTTATCGTATAGCTCCAAATACTTCACTTCAAGACAGATAGCAGGTTCAACATAAATAAACTGCGCATCTTCACGTATCATATTGTGCTTAATCGTTTGTTGCAGTGCATTTTTTTCCTCAGGTTTAAATCCGAAAAGGACTTGCCCTACACTATAAACCTTTTCATCCCTATAGACACCGACATAAAAGTATCCATTTGTTTTATCATAAGATGTGATGAAACAGCTGACATATTTCCAATTTTTATACTTCAACCATTGTAAGGATCGTTTTCCTTCCTCCCAAAGGCTTTTTTTATACTTAGCAATAATCCCTTCACCATCATATAAGATAATTTTCTCCCAAAGGTCATTAAAATCCTCATGTGCATTTACAAATTGAAGTAATTGGTCATTATACGGGTCGGAATCTAAGTCAAAACCCATGCTGAGAAATAATTTCCTTAATTCTTCTTTTCGTTTTTTAAATGGTTGAATAGTAATTGTCTTTCCGCTAAGGAGCAATAAATCAAAGACCATTAGGCGGCAAGGAAAGCTTGTAGCTTGGTCATTGATTTTTTTTTCAGATTTTAATCGTCCTCGAACTTGGATAGCTGAGAAATTGGCTTTGTGTGTATTTTCTAGTGAGACAAGCTCACCATCTAATCGAAGAGGGAGATATGGTTTAAATTGTTCTTCATGCTTTAATAAAAACTCCTTTATCTCAGGAAATTGAGGTAAAAGGGTCTTCCCATTTCTGCTTGTTAGCTCAATCCCCTTTGAGTTCCAGTCTAAAATGGCCCGAAATCCATCGTATTTCACCTCGTACACCCATTCGGGACGAACGGGAAGGTCGAAAGTCAAACTAGGCAGCATCGGCTTCATAGCACAACGTCCCTTCTTTTTTTATTATGTTGTTACAATATTTGTTTCCTCATCCATTTCCAATTGTTTTTATGAATGTATGAGAGGAAGAAACACAAAATAAAAACAAAAAGAATGGAGAATTATTTATGCATACGATGTGGAAGGGAAGTATCAGTTTTGGACTCGTAAATATCCCCATCAAGCTCCATACTGCAACAGAAGATAAAGACATAAAGCTTCGCACCTTGCATAACAAGTGTCATGCCCCAATTAAATATGAAAAAATTTGCTCAGTATGTGAAGAAGAAGTGAAGCCGGAGGATATCGTAAAGGCATATGAATACACAAAGGGAAAATTTGTTGTTCTTGATCAAGAGGAACTTGAAAAATTAAGAAAAGAAAACGAGGAAAAGGCAGTAGAAATTATTGATTTTGTAAAAATAGAAGAAATTGACCCGATTTATTTTGATAGAAGCTATTACATGTCTCCTAATGAAGGGGGAGGTAAGGCTTATTCCTTGCTACGAAAAGCATTGCAGGAATCACAAAAAGTAGGGTTGGCCAAAATTGTTATTCGTTCAAAAGAACAGCTCGCGGTTATCCGTGTATATGAAAATACATTAGTAATGGAAACTATTCATTATCCTGATGAAGTTCGTAAAGCTGGTGATGTGCCGAATGTCCCTTCAGAGGATAAAGTAACCAAAAAAGAACTTGATACAGCTATTTTATTAATTGATCAGTTGACTTCCGTTTTCGAACCTGAAAAATATACAGATGATTATCGAACAGCACTTCTTGAATTAATTGAATCCAAACGGACTGGTAAAGAGACAGTTACTGCTGCAGCAAAGGAAGCACCTTCAAATGTGACAGACTTAATGGCAGCTTTACAAGCATCAATTGACCGAACGAAACCTAACAAAGTAGCGGCACCTAAGAAAGCAGCAACAAAAGCAACCAAGGCAACAAAAGTAGCAAAAGTAAAGAAGGAAGCATAAATTAAATGATTCTCAAAAAAACTGATTCTTATCATAAGAGTCAGTTTTTTCTGTTCCTATCCATGTTCTTTCATACCTGTTTTAAGCATAGGTTTAATAAATATTAGCATCTAAAATGGAGGAGAGGCAATGGCTTATAATGTGCTTTTGTTTGCAGATCCCGGTGTAGATGATTCATTTGCAATAATGTATGCCTTACTTAATCCGAAAATTAATTTAGTTGGTGTGGTAAGCGGATATGGCAATACACCAAAGGAGCAGTCAATCAGAAATACCGCTTATCTTTTAAGTTTAGGTGGAAGAGAAGATATTCCCATTATTGGTGGGGCGGCAGGTCCGTTATCAGGAGAACTCGTGCAATACTACCCTGAAATACATGGGAAGGAAGGGTTAGGCCCCATTAAACCTCCTGATACCTTAAAAAATGTTAAGGTTTTTGACTTTAACAAGATTCTTGAAATTATTAAACAATATAATGGAAATCTTATTATTGTATCTGTAGGTAGATTAACTGAATTGGCCTTGATGTTTATTCTCTATGGAGATAATGTTTTAAAAGATGTCTCTGCATTTTATATAATGGGTGGGGCATTTTTAGTGCCAGGAAATATCACTTCAGAAGCGGAAGCAAATTTTTTTGTGGACCCAATCGCAGCTTATACAGTCATGGAAAAAGCGCATAATATATACTTGCATCCATTGAATATCACAAATAAAGCAATTATTACACCAGAAATCATTAACTACCTCTCAGAGAATAGTCCTACTCCTTTTAAACCACTGATTAAACCAGCCTTTGATTATTATTTTAACGCTTATCAAACAAATGTCCCTGGAATAAAAGGCGCCCCCCTTCATGATGTAGTCCCACTAATGGCCTTGACTAATCCTGACCTAGTAAAGTATATCCCAAGGCGTGTAAGAGTAGAGCAATTTGGTAATGCTAAAGGAAAAAGTATTGCAGATTTTCGCCCTAAACCTGACAAAGAACCAATTGAAAGTTTAGACTATATTGGAATGGAAGCAAATATACAGAAATTCGCCCAAAATTTCACGGATACTTTTTTGCGTGGTGAATTTCAAAAAGAATGAAACTCTTTTAGGGTTTCATTTTATTTGTGAACGGTAGTTTTCCATGTTCGGGATGAAGAAAAAAGGAATTTTCCAATTGAACGGTGAATATTAAAAAAGAATGGAAAGGGGGAACAGAGAAATGAAACGAGTGCTTGTTTTAGGGGGAACACAATTTTTTGGGAAGTTGCTTGTGGAAAAGCTCCTTAGCGAAAACATTGCTGTGACAATTGCGACAAGAGGGCAATCGAAAGACCCTTTTGGTGTGAAAGTTGAAAGATTAATTATTGATCGTGAGGATCGGTCTTCACTTAGCCATGCATTTAATGAAAGGAATTGGGATGTTGTTTATGACCAATCATGCCTTTCACCGCAAGAAGCAAAGGATGCTGCGGATGCACTGAAGGGAAAGGTAAAGAGGTATATTTTTACCTCAACCATGGCTGTTTATGAGTATGGAGATAAACATAAAGAAGAAGATTTTGACCCATTCAGTTTTCGCTTTCAATTTAAAACAAGAAGGGATTATCCAGGATATTTGGGATATCAGGAGGCTAAAAGGGCTGCTGAAGCTTATTTGTTTCAAGAGACCGATTTTGATGTAGTGGCCGTTCGTTTTCCACTTGTTATAGGTAAAGATGATTATACCAATAGACTAAAGTTTCATGTAGACAGGGTCATAAACAGGAAGCCAATAGGCATTAAATTTCCTGATGCAAAATACAGTTTTATCACATCAGATGAAGCGGCTAAATTCCTTTTACATATGGGACGTGAAGTGTATGTAGGACCTATTAATCCAGGGTGTAAGGAAGATATTTCCTTAAGGGATTTTCTTGGGAAAATAGAGGAAATAACCGGGGAATCTGCAGACATAACTTCAGAATTAACAAAGGAAATTGCCTCCCCATATGGTATGGATGGTTCTTGGTCTATTAATACTGACAGGGTAAACCATTTAGGTTATCAATTCAGTGAGTTAAATGAGGTATTGGATGAATTAATTCAGTATTATATGAGAGTTAAAATTAATTGACTATTGGTGTAAATTGTAATAAAATATAATTACGCTTATAAGTTCGTTAAATATTTCTTTGTTTAAAGTAGTCGTAACTGCACGGAATTGTGGGTGATGTCTATTACCCGAACGTGTAGATACGTCTTTTTTCTTATTTTGTAAATGTTCAGCTTGACTTAAAGTGAACAAAATCTTGGGGGTTATATTGATGAATAACGGTAAAGTAAAATGGTTTAATGCAGAAAAAGGTTTTGGATTTATTGAAGCAGAAGGCGGTCAAGATGTATTTGTTCACTTTTCAGCTATCCAATCAGAAGGCTTTAAAACATTAGAAGAGGGTCAATCAGTTTCCTTTGAAATCGTAGAAGGCGCTCGCGGACCACAAGCTTCTAACGTACAAACAGTTTAATCTTTAGAAAATAAAAGGGTGATGCATACGACTGAAGCATCACCTTTTTATCTATATTTTTTCACTAGAAAAATAGTTTGAGAGCTAACAAACAAAGTGTTCAAACCAGTTATGCACTAAGTACAAGGGGTGATCGTTTTGGCATTTGGTAGAAAAAATGATGAAGAAATAAAATTAGAAGAAACGAAAATTTGGGAATGTACTTCTGATGCTTGTAAATGCTGGATTCGCGACAATTTTAAGAGTAGTGAAGTACCACTCTGTCCTATTTGTAAAAGTGAAATGAGACAAACGACGAAAGAACTACAGGTAATTCATAACCATAGTAAAAATTTTATGTGATTTTTTAAAAGCAGGGAGACAGCACTCCCTGCTTTTTTATTCTACAATGTTTTCTTTACAATAGGCTAAGACAAGCTCTTCTTCGTCTTCTTCCAGTGCGAAATCAAGAATTTTTTCACTTTCGCGCTCATAGAAATAATAGTTAGTAATCTTGTCTCCATTTTCATCCGAAACGTAAATTACTTTTAACCCTATACCCTTCTCGGAATAAAGCTCGTCTTCTTCCTCCACATCAAGTTCTAGAAAATATTCATATCGGTCACCTGAAAGTAAACCAAACGGATCCTCAAGCTTTTCAACCTCATGACCAGTAATATTCAAGGGAATCATCCTTTTCTTTTTATTCGGCTTTATTATTATACACATTTTTTTGTTATAACAGAAAAAGATGTGTTTCAAATTTTTATCAACATTAAAAATACTTTTAGGAATTTGAATTAAATGTGAATTATTGCACAAATTTAATCAATCGAAAGAAGTTTAAGGTAAGATATAACATATAAGAATAATAAGAAAAAGTAGGTGAAAAAATTTTCGGATATATTGTGAAATGTTTCACAAGTGAGGAGAGGATATTATGGCTAATACGGCCGAATCAGTACATATGGAGCTACAGCCTCTATTGAATGCTAGGAAGAAGTTTTACCAACTGCTTCATATATTATTTCAAATGCCTACTAATAATAATGAATATGTTGAGATTTGCAAGAAAGGTAATTTGCAAGAATTGGAAGAAATGCATGAGGGTGGAAAAATATTAAGTGGTTTTTTTCAACGTCTATCCAACGACTACCTCAAGAAGGAGAGAGAAGAATATCAACGCCTTTTCCTTGGGCCTGGACCATTAGCTGCACCACCATGGGAGTCCTATTATCGGAGTAAAGAGCAACTCCTATTTGAGGAGTGGACCTATCAAGTTAGAGAACAATATCATCAATTCGGGCTCAAATATGTGAGAGAAAATAATGAGCCAGATGATCATTTATTACTAGAATTGGAGTTTATGATTAATCTCATTGATTTATGTTTGCTGGAAAGTAACCCTGATCGGTTTATCGAATTAATTTCTTGTCAACAACACTTTCTTGAAAACCATTTAACCGTTTGGATTCCATACTTTTGTAAAAGAGTAATTCAAACTACTAATAGTCAATTATTTTTAGGAGCAGCCATGCTCCTTGAAGATTTTATCAATGATGACTTAACAACTTTATATGAGGTGAAGGAGGCATTAGCTGATGTGTGAAAATGGCTCGATTAACAAACTTCTAAAAAATAAAATGCAGAGAAGAACCTTTTTAAAATGGTCTAGTGCAATTGGTATTCCTGCTATCGCTGGAGGAATAGGCACCAAGTTGTTAGTGGACCGGCAACAAAAAGAGGAAGTAGCAAGCGCAAAAGTAGAAGAAAAGATTGTTTCTACCTGCAGTATTAATAATTGCGGCGGACGCTGCGTAATTAAAGCGCATGTGAAAGATGGAGTAGTTGTTAGGGTCAGCACGGACACGCAGGAAAGTGGTGATTTATCCACCCCTCCCTTACGGGCATGCGTTCGGGGAAGAAATTACCGGAGTTTGCTTTACCATCCTGACCGCTTAAAATATCCGATGAAGCGAGTTGGAAAAAGAGGAGAAGGAAAATTTGAAAGAATCTCATGGGAGGAAGCAATCGAAACCATTGCAACAGAAGTTAAACGAATTGGCGACCATTACGGGCCTGAGTCAAGATATGTAAACTATGCATCCGGGCAGAGCTGGGGGTTACATGGGGGTAAAAATGCAGCCAGAAAACTTTTATCACTTACTGGCGGATTTTTAAATTACCGTAATGATTATAGTTCAGGGGCAGGCAATGTGGCTACCCCTTATACATATGGGACAAACAATTCCGGCAGCAGTTTTGATTCACTCTTACACTCCAAATATATTATTTTGTGGGGACAAAATCCATCAGAAATGATATTTTCAACACCTTACAGGGAGTATTTGATGCAGGCAAAGAAAAATGGGGCAAAAATTATTGTTATTGATCCTAGATATACAGATACTGCTATAGCGTTCGCGGATGAATGGATTCCCATTCTCCCTACAACTGATAATGCCATGATGGATGCAATGGGTTATGTAATTATAACCGAAAACCTACATGATCAAGAATTTCTAGATAAATATTGTATTGGGTTTGATGAAAGTCACATGCCAGATGGTATATCTAAAGAAGAATCATTAAAGAATTACCTGTTAGGTGTGAAAGATGGTGTCTCTAAAACACCGGAGTGGGCAGAAAAGATATGCCGTGTGCCTGCCGAAAAAATCAGAGAAATTGCTCGTGACTATGCCAATACAAAACCTGCAGCACTTATTCAAGGATGGGCAGCACAACGGCAGGCATTTGGTGAACAGTTTATGAGAGGGGGAGCACAGCTAGCTTGCTTAACAGGAAATGTCGGTAAGCTAGGTGGTTGGGCTGCAGGAACTGGGTATTGGAGTCGATCGGATATTGTTTATCCCTTTTCGTTTGAGAATCCAGTAAAAGCCTCCATTCCCTGTTTCTTATGGACAAAGGCAGTTGAAAAAGGAATTGAAATGACAGCAAACGATGGGTTAGAAGGTGTTGAACGGCTATCGTCCAACATCAAATGTATCTTTAACATGGCTGGAAATATGTTAATCAATCAACATTCGGATATTAACAAAACCCGTGCTTTATTAGAAGATGATAGCAAAGTGGAATTTATTGTTGTAAGTGATCTGTTTATGACTCCAAGTGCGAAGTTTGCTGATATTTTATTGCCTGGAACCACCTTTTTTGAACGCTGGGATTTAGGAGTCCCATGGTGCTTTGGCGATTATGTAATCCTTGGTGAAAAGACAATCAATCCTTTATATGAATGTCGTGATGAATATGATGTATTTGCTGAAGTGGCAGATAAGTTAGGGATCAAGGATAAATTCACCGAGGGAAAAACCACCTTTGATTTAGTGAAGGAAAGTGTTGAAAGAACAAAAAAAGAGCTAGATCCAAATTTTCCAAGTTTTGAAGAGTTTAGAGATAAAGGAGTGCATCACTTTAAGTTTGACGAACCACTTGTTGGCTTCAAAAAACAAATTGATGACATTGAAAACCAGCCATTTGAAACTCCTTCAGGAAAAATAGAATTATTTTCAAAGGCATTATGGGACATGAATCAGCACGATGAGATTCCTGCTATAGCAAAATATATTCCCTCATGGGAAGGTCCAGAAGATTCATTAACAGAAAAGTATCCTTTACAGCTAATCGGCTGGCATTATAAACGAAGATGCCACTCCACTTATGATAACCAATCATGGCTAGAGGAAGCAGCAAAGCAGGAAATGTGGATGAATCCTATCGATGCGGAGAAACGTGGAATAAAAAAAGGAGACCGTGCAGAGGTGTTCAATGAGCGGGGGACCTTGGTAATAGATGTAAAGGTTACTCCACGCATAACTCCAGGTGTAATAGGAATTCCTCAAGGGGCATGGTACACACCTGATAAAGATGGATTGGATCAACGTGGTTCAGTAAATGTTCTTACATCTCAGAGGCCAACACCTCTTGCAAAAGCAAACCCACAACAGACCAACCTTGTTGAAGTGAAGAAAGCATAAGGAGTGAGGAAGTTTGGCTCAATTAGGATTTTATATAAATCAAAGTCTTTGTACGGGGTGTAAAGCCTGTAGTGTCTCCTGTAAGGATAAAAATAATCTTGATGTTGGTGTTAACTTCCGTAGAGTATACTCCTATGAAAATGGAACCTTTATACAACAGCAGAGAAATGGGCTGGTTCAAAACGTACAAGCCTATTATTATTCTATTGCTTGTAATCATTGTACAAATCCAAAGTGCATCCCAAGCTGCCCTACGGGGGCCATTACGAAGAATAATAAAACTGGTGTTGTAACGATTGATCAAAAGGTTTGTCAAGGAGCTCAATTATGTGTAAAAGCATGCCCTTACGGAGCTCCACAATATAATCCAAAAGAATTTAAATCTGATAAATGTGATTTTTGCATGGATCTTCAAGTAAAAGGTGAGGAACCGGTTTGTGTTTCCACTTGTCCTATGAGAGCTATTGAATTTGGCCCAATAGAAAAACTACGGAAAAAGTATGGAAGTATAAGTCAAATCAAAGGAATGCCAAAAGCTTCAATAACCCATCCGAATATTGTAATAACACCCCATAAAGAAGCGAAATTGTAGGTGATTTTATGTCTCTATTCACTAATTTGCTTGAAAGTATGCATATGGATTTGAAGATAACGGAGAACTGTTCAAGGCAAAGTAATCTTCACTCAACCTGTACTTTTTGTGTAGAGGCATGTAAGAAGGGGGCACTATCTCCTGATCTACAATCTATAGATCTAAATCATGAAGGATGTAACTCCTGTGGAGATTGTGTAATTGCTTGTCCATTGTCAGCAATCGAAGGAATTGTCGATTCAAGAGATTTCTGTAAAGGATCACTACTTTATAGCGAGAGCTACACCCCAACCGTAAAGGAATTATTAATATATAAAAAAAGGGGAGTACAGAGCATACAGACCCAAGACATACCAATGAATGACCAGTGGAAAAAAGTACTAACTCAAACAAATAAGGTTCTAGAAGTTGTGGGTGAACCTGTAATAGAGGTCGTTCAAAAGGCACAAGTAGAGGAAAAATTATCGAGAAGGTCCTTTTTAACCTCTTTTAAAAGAGAAGGGAAACAGTTAGCAAAAAATATGGCACCAGCATCTTGGAAACTGGAAGCGGATCAGTGGAAACTTGCAATCTATTACCCTGAATATCAATTTTACACCATCCTGATAGATAGAAAAAAATGTACACTTTGCCATGCTTGTAAAACGTTTTGTACCCAAAAAGTATTCCAAATTGTAAACCAAACGCTGAAGATAAATCATCAAAATTGTGTAGGATGTACGGCATGTAGTGATATTTGTTCGGAGGATGCTATTCAGATTAGCACAGAAGTAAAGAAAATAAACGAGGAGTATGTAGAACTTCATTCAAAAATCTGTTTAAATTGTGGACAGTCTTTTGTTACTTTTCTCCCGGAAACCTTGAAATGCCATGTGTGTAAGGATAGAGACCCATCATGGTTAAGTCCATATCAATAATACAAAGTGAAACGCCAGAATATTCGTTCTGGCGATTTTTTTATGGTGATTTCATTTTCTATTTATATGGCTGTGTTAAAGAACAGTGATGAT
>NZ_JBCNAC010000173.1:0-73963 GCF_050477885.1 Neobacillus rhizosphaerae | reverse complement strand
GAGCGGAAATCAACAGGCAAATTTAACAGAGCCGTTTATATAAAAGAGCCTATTGGGAAGAATACCATCTAATTCAAAAACTAATTATGACAGAAATTTTCTGATAACGTTCAAAAACATCCAAAATATAATTGTTTTTGAAAGAAAATGATTGATTTATGGAATCGTTTTCAGTATGATAATAACAAATAAACAAGTTGAAGGTGATTTAAGTGTTAACACCAGAACGGCATCGAATTATTCTTCAATTATTAAAAGAAAAAAGCATTGTTAAAATTCAAGAGGTAATGGACCTGACAAGATCTTCAGAATCAACAATCCGAAGAGACTTTTCTCAGCTAGAAGAACAACGGTTCCTAAAGAGAATCCATGGAGGAGCCTCAAGATTACAAGGCAAACTTCAAGAGCCAAGTATGATTGAGAAATCATCCAAAAACCTTCAAGAAAAACGACAGATTGCGAAATATGCAGCTGGGTTAGTCGAAGAAGGGGACACTATTTATATGGATGCTGGATCAACTGTAATGGAAATGATTGAATTTTTACCTAATAAAAATATTGTCGTTGTAACAAACGGACTAATGCACTTATCACCGTTACTAAATAAAGGAATTTCTACTTACTTGATCGGTGGATTAATAAAGCCAAACACCAATGCGTTCATTGGAAGAGGTGCTTTAGCGAGTCTTGATCTCTATCGCTTTGATAAATGCTTTATGGGGGTTAATGGTATACACCCACAGCTTGGCTTTACAACACCTGACCAAGAAGAGGCAATGGTAAAGCAAAAGGCAGTATCACTTTCAAGAGAGGCCTATATTTTAGCAGATAATACAAAGTTTGCTGAAATATCGTTTGCAAAAATTGCTGATATACATGAAGCAGCCATTATTACCAATGATTTAGAAGATGAAACTCAGGAGCAATATCGAAATAAAACTTCAATAAAGGTAGTGACAGCATGATTTACACATTAACTTTAAATCCATCGGTTGACTATATTGTTCAACTTGAAAGCTTTCAACTAGGTGAATTAAACCGTACAGTAAGTGAAGCTAAGTTTCCAGGTGGGAAAGGAATAAATGTTTCTAGGGTTTTAAAACAATTTGAGACAAAAAGTATAGCTCTAGGTTTTATTGGTGGATTTACTGGTACCTACATTGACCAATTTCTTCAGAGAGAAGAAATTGAAACCGATTTTGTTGAGGTGTCAGAAGATACTCGAATTAATATCAAGCTGAAGACGGAAAAAGAATCGGAAATAAATGCGAAGGGACCAAATATTTCTGAACAGGCATTCCAATTATTAAAGTCGAAGATTGGAACTTTAGGTTCAAATGATCTGTTGGTATTGGCGGGAAGCATCCCTTCATCATTACCAGAAACCACATATGAAGAGCTAGTGAGAATTTGTAAAGAAAATGGAACTTCTTTTGTTGTTGATGCTGAAGGATCCCTATTGAAAAAAGTTTTACCTTTACAACCATCTTTAATAAAACCTAATCACCACGAGTTAGGTGAACTGTTTAATACAGTTATTTCTAGTGCCGAGGAAGCCGTGCCCTATGCAAAAAAACTGGTAGAGATGGGTGCAAAAAACGTAATTGTATCACTTGCAGGTGATGGGGCAGTTTTAATAAATAAGGAAAAAGTTTTATTTGCCGAGGTTCCAAAAGGGGATGTGAAGAACTCAGTTGGTGCGGGGGATTCCATGGTAGCAGGATTTTTAGCTGCCTATCAATCTACTTCAAATATTGAAGAGGCATTTCGTTATAGTGTTGCTTCAGGAAGTGCAACAGCATTTTCATTAGGACTTTGTACAAAGGAAAAAGTGGAAGAACTGCTTCCACAAGTTTGTATAAAAGAGATACAGTAAAGGGAGGGTAATTGATGAAAATTACAGAGTTATTATCAAAGAATACGATTCTATTAAATATTGAAGGGAATCAAAAAGAAGAAACGATTAACCAGCTTGTTGATATATTAATGAAAGCCGATAAAATATCAGACGCTTCAGAATTTAAAGCAGCTATTCTAAAACGTGAAGAGCAAAGTACCACAGGAATTGGTGATGGTATTGCCATTCCGCATGCCAAAACTAAGGTTGTGAAGGAAGCGGCTATTGTATTTGGTAAATCTGCTTCCGGTGTAAATTACGAATCACTTGATGGTAAACCAGCACATTTATTCTTTATGATTGCTGCCCCTGAAGGTGCAAATAATACACATTTAGAAGCATTAGCAAAGCTTTCTGGATTATTAATGAAAGCTGAAGTGCGTTACGAGCTTCTAAAGGCAACAACACCAGAAGAAATTATTGAAACCATTAATCGATATGATAAAGAGGAAAAGAAAGAAACAAGCGCCCCTAATAAGAAGAACTTCATTGTAGCTGTTACGGGGTGCCCAACAGGGATTGCCCATACGTATATGGCAGCAGATTCATTAAAAGCAAAAGCTGCTGAAATGGGTATAGATATTAAAGTAGAGACCAATGGTTCAGGCGGAGCGAAAAATGTCCTTACTAGTGAGGAGATTAAACAGGCTACGGCTGTCATTATTGCTGCAGATATCAATGTAGAAATGGAACGTTTTAAAGGTAAGCACGTTATACAAGCAGCTGTTGCTGAGGGAATCCGTCGTCCACAGCAATTAATTGATCAGGCATTAAAACAAGATGCTCCAATCTACCATGGAAATGGGAATAAAAGTAATCAAGAATCTGAGAAAAAAGGTTCACGTACTGGATTTTACAAGCATCTAATGAACGGTGTTTCAAATATGCTACCATTTGTTGTGGGTGGTGGGATTTTAATTGCCATCTGCTTCATGTTTGGGTATAACTCCTTTAAGCCGGATGATCCATCTTATAACCAGATATCTGAGGCGTTAATGACCATTGGTGGTGGGAATGCTTTTGGGCTAATAGTCCCTGTCCTTGCAGGATTTATTGCACTTAGCATAGCTGATCGTCCGGGCTTTGCTCCAGGTATGGTTGGCGGTATGATGGCTGCAAGTGGCGGAGCGGGTTTTCTAGGCGGCTTAGTAGCTGGTTTTCTAGCAGGTTATATCGTTCTTCTTCTAAAGAAAATATTTGCTGGGCTTCCACGTTCACTGGAAGGCATAAAAAGTATTCTACTTTACCCGCTTTTTGGTATTGCGATTACAGGGTTTATCATGCTGTATGTCGTTAATAAACCAGTTGCATGGTTAAATGGTACGATTGCAGATTGGTTAACAGGTCTAGGAACAGGTAATGCAGTTTTACTAGGAATTGTGCTGGGGCTTATGATGTCCTTTGATATGGGAGGCCCAGTAAATAAAGCAGCATATGTTTTTGGGACTGGTTTATTGGCAAGTGGTGTTTATGGACCAATGGCAGCAATAATGGCAGCTGGAATGGTACCACCACTAGCGATTGCCATTGCAACGACATTATTTAAAAATAAATTTAATGACCAAGATAGAGATGCTGGAAAAGCATGCTATGTTATGGGATTATCTTTTATTACAGAAGGAGCTATTCCATTTGCAGCCGCTGATCCGCTTCGGGTCATCCCATCAGTTATGGCCGGTTCAGCCATTTCAGGTGCACTTTCAATGGCTTTTGGTATAGGACTACGTGCACCACATGGCGGAATATTCGTTGTCCCATTGGTTGAAGGTGGCGCACTTCTTTATGCACTTGCTATCTTTATTGGTTCAATTGTAGCAGCACTATTAATCGGTTTCCTTAAGAAACCAATTAAATAATTTTAAAGAAGGCGGACTCCATATTGAGTCCGCTTCTTTGTTATTAACTCTGAGGTTCTGATTGAGGCTTAATGAATATTAGTGCTACAATTGCAGCTAAAATACTTAAGCTGCTTAATAAAATAAATATCCAATGACTTGATTGCTTTAATAAAATCGCAATAATTGGGGGCCCAGCAGCGACTCCTATAAATCTCATCGAACTATAAATAGAAGAGATCGTACCGCGTTCTTCTTTTTCAATTCCTTCAGTAATAAGAGCATCGAGACAAGGGAGACTGATCCCAATCCCTATTCCACTTATTAAGAACATCGAGAGCATATACCATAGGTTTATTGAAAACCATAGTGCTGCAATGGAAAATGCTGCTGCTACTATTCCGATAAAGGTCAGCCATTTCATTAATACTTTATTTTTTTTAATTACTTTTCCGCTAATAAACGATGACAAACAAAGAGCCCCAAGGGGCAAGGCTAAAAAAAATCCCTTTTTAATATCCTTAATATCATACTCCTTTTCAAAGACCTCTGAAAGATAAAATAAGATCCCGAAAAGAACGAGCATAAGGATACCTCCAATAAAAAAGATGGCATAAAGCCAACGGCCTTTCTCTGTAAAGGTTTTTTTTACATTGATAAAGAATTGTTTGAAGGGTATGGGTTTTTCTGTAGTTTTAGGACATTTAACCAGTAAAAACATCATAATAACAGATATAGCACAAAATACAGGGATGGAAAAGAAGGGAAGAAACCAAATAAACCCAGCAAGAAACGCTCCTAGAATGGGACTAAGTACCTTACCAAAGGTATTAGCGGTTTCAATTAGTCCTAAACAACTACTCACATCATCCTCGTTTTTAAACATATCTCCTACAAGAGGAAGGACAATCGGTGCTGCTCCGGCTGCGCCAGCTCCTTGAAGTGCGCGGCCAAGTAAAATTAACCAATAAGCAGAATCTAATTTCCAAGCAGCCCAGCCGGAGATGATGCCGCCAATTCCCGCAATTATAAGGCTCGGTATGATAACTTTTTTTCTTCCAATATGATCAGATAAATAACCTGCAACAGGTATTAAAAAAATCGCCACAATAGAATAAACCGTAATAATCATACTAGTTTGAAAGGACGAAATCGATAATTTTTTTTCCATTGAAGGTAATACAGGAATCAACATTGAATTTCCTAAGGTCATCACCAAAGGAATAGACGACAATGAGATGATTGCCCACTTTTGGTTTGATACCTCACTGGATCCCTTTTTTCCAGCAGCTGCTTTCTTCTTTTCAGCCGTTGGATTTTGGCATAAATGTTCAATATGTTCCATTTATCATCTATCCCGCCTTAAATTATTTTCTACAGTTAATATTCTCACTTTTAAATTAAAAAAACTCGAAACAAAAATCCTTTTAATGGAAGCTTAATTAAGTGAAGATATTTTATATTTTGAAAATTTTTTTAATAATATCCTTGACATTAGATGGGGAAGTATAATAACATAATAAACAATATAAGGGCATTGACGAAGAGTAGTAACTTTTACGGATTCTCTAGAGAGCTGATGGTTGGTGCAAATCAGCGTAGACGTATAAGTGAATGGACTTCTGAGCCTCCAAACCGAACTCCTATATGGTCAGTAGGCTTTGGCGAAAATCTCGTCGTTACAAGAGACAGATATTCAGGCATTTGCTTCGATATCGGTAAAGTGAGCTAACTTAACTAATTAGCTAATGAAGGTGGCACCACGGGTCTCCCGTCCTTTTTGGATGGGGGGCCTTTTTGTATTCAAAAAATTAAATAGTGTAAATCGTTGAGCAAGAGGAGTACACAAGTTTTATTCTTTTCAGAGAGTCGGGGAAGGTGAGAGCCCGATAAGAATGGATTTGTCGAATGGACTTGTAAGAGACATCTTGAACAATAAAGTAGGGATGTACGGAGTTCCACCGTTAAAAGGATAGGGTATCGAATTCATTTTCTGTACCTGAAAAGAGGAAGTGGATTAGTATTTCTACTTCAAATGGAGGTGGCACCGCGGTCAAAGAATCGCCCTCTATATGCGTAATTCGTTACGCATATAGAGGGCGATTTTTTTATTTTTTCGAAAGGGGTTCATTATGAAAACAAAAACAAGTCTTATTATAAATGAAATAAAGGGTGACACCCTTACACCAATCTCAATATTACAAAAAATAAGAGGTGACAAGAAATTCTTATTAGAAAGCTCCCTTAAATACAATGACACGGGGCGTTACTCGTTTATTGGTGTAGACCCAGCTTACGAACTTGTTTCCAGGGGTAACCATAATGAGATTATCAAACGGAATGGCGAAAAAGAGGTATTAAGCGGAAACCCGCTAGAGGTGTTAAAAGAGCTAATCCCGGTACAGAACTCCGAGGAATTTCCCTTCCCGTTTATTGGAGGAGCTATAGGTTTTGTAGGGTATGACATCATCAGACAGTTCGAAATAATTGGTGAAGAATATCGGAACGGAATGGAAATGCCAGATGTTCATTTAATGTTTTATGAAGAGGTCATCGTCTTCGATCATTTAGAAGAAAAGGTATTGATTTGCGGGCTTCCACTTTCTTCTGATAGTGATAAAGAAGCGATAAAAAATAGGATGAAACAAAGAATGAAAGAAATAAAACAACCTACCTTTTATCACGAGGAGGAGCCTTATCATTTATCGGAATTTGTTTCAGAAACTTCAAAAGAGGATTTTATTAACAATATCAAGGTTGCAAAGGAACATATTCTTGAAGGTGATATCTTCCAGGTCGTACTTTCAAGACGTATGAAGTCTACCTTTAGCGGAAGTCCATTGTCTCTTTACCGCAAACATCGTTCCCATAATCCAACACCATATATGTTCTATATCGAATTTGACGGATATACGGTAATTGGGTCATCACCAGAAAGCTTAATTAAAACAAATGGCAGGAAAGTAATCTCCAATCCAATTGCAGGAACAAAAAAACGGGGAGAAGATAGTGAAGAAGATCAATTGATTGCTATGGAATTACAGCGGGATGAAAAAGAGCTTGCTGAACATAAGATGCTTGTTGATCTTGGGAGAAATGATTTAGGAAAAGTTTGTGAATTTGGGACCGTCCATGTTAACAAGTATATGGCAGTTGAAAAATATCGTCATGTGATGCATCTAGTGTCAGAAGTGAGCGGTAACCTTCTTCAAGATAAATCAGCAATTGATGCACTTGCTGCATGCCTTCCTGCTGGTACTGTTTCAGGTGCTCCTAAGGTTAGAGCGATGGAAATAATAAACAAATTGGAAAAATCAAAACGAGGCTTATACTCTGGAGCAGTTGGATATTTATCTGCAAATGGAAATATGGATTTTGCCTTAGCTATCCGAACATTGATTTTAAAAGATGGAAATGCCTATATCCAAGCAGGGGCAGGGATCGTTTTTGATTCAAATCCAGAGTCTGAGTACCAAGAGACATTAAATAAATTAAATTCCTTCCTGGAGGGTGAAAAATGATCTTATTGATTGATAACTTCGATTCATTCACATTTAACCTTTATCAGTATTTAGGTGAGCTAGGGGAGGAATTAGTTGTTTATAGAAATAATCAGCTAACCACAGAACAAATTGTAGAATTACACCCTAAAGCAATTATACTTTCCCCTGGGCCCGGAAAGCCGGAGGATGCAGGAATATGTATGGATGTGGTCCGAGAATTTTTTAATAAGATTCCAATTCTCGGTATCTGTCTTGGACACCAAGCCATTGGCGCTGCTTTCGGAGGTGTAATTCAGAGGGCAGAAATAATAAAACACGGGAAAACATCACTGGTTTCACATAATGACTGTGAACTATTTAATGATCTTCCCGACCTCTTCGAAGTCATGCGTTACCATTCCTTAATCGTTGAGGAGAGCAGTCTTTCTAAACAACTGGAATGTATCGCGCACTCAAACGATGACCAGGTAGTAATGGCTATCAAACATAGACAATATCCTGTGTACGGATTGCAATTTCATCCAGAGTCAATTGGTACACCAACAGGAAAACAAATATTAAATAACTTCTTACTCGAAATAGAAAGGATGAGCGGAAATGAAAAAGTACTTACTCCAGTTAGCTGAAAGGGAATCCTTCTCAGAAATCCAAATGCAGGAGGCGGTGGATTTTATTTTAGGCGAAGAGGTTTCTGAATCAGAAATTGCGGCCTTTTTAATGGGCTTGAAATCTAAAGGAGAAACAGTGGAAGAAATAACAGGTATTGTAAAAGCCATGAAAGCAAACACAGTGACATTTAAGAAGAAATTCTCAGGTGTTTTAGATAATTGTGGTACAGGGGGAGATGGTTCCTCGAGCTTCAACATAAGTACTACTTCTGCTTTTGTTATTGCAAGTGCAGGTATTCCGGTTGCTAAACACGGAAATAGAAGTGTATCCAGTAAGACAGGAAGTGCTGATGTGCTTGAGTACTTAGGGATTAATTTGAATTTATCCCCAGAAAGAACCGAAGAAATTCTACAAGAAATTGGAGTATCGTTTTTATTTGCTCCGAATGTACATCCAAAATTAAAAAAAGTAATGACAGTAAGAAAACAATTGAAAATCCCAACTGTTTTCAATTTTATTGGACCATTAACTAATCCAATGGAATTAGATTTCCAATTGCTCGGAGTGTACAGAAGAGATTTACTTCCGGTATTTGCAGAAGTCTTGAATAAACTAGGTCGTAAACGTGCGACGGTAATAAATGGAGCTGGGTATATGGACGAAGCCTCACTTCAAGGGGAGAACTACATTACGATAGTAGAGGACGGCATTATTACTAATCAGTCATTTTACCCTGAAGAGGTTAATCTTCCTCGATATGATAACAGCTGTATTAAGGGTGGGGATTCAAAGGAGAATGCGGATCTTTTAATTAAGGTTTTAAAAGGAGAGAAGGGTGCCCATCGTGACACTGTATTACTTAATTCAGGCATTGGAATCTATACCGCGGGGAAAGCAACCACAATTAATAATGGAATTGAGATAGCTAGGGAAATGATTGATTCTGGCAGTGCGTATGAAAAATTAACTCAGTTGATAGAAAAAACTCATGCTGAAGGACAGAAGGAGGCGATATAATTGGAAACCATCTTAGATAAAATTATTGAACAGAAAAAGAGAGAGGTTCTCCTTCTCCGTGAAGGACAACGTCCTTTACAAAATAAAATAAATCCAAAAAGGTCACTTATTAAAAGATTGCAAACAGCAAATGAAATTTCAATAATTGCTGAATTCAAACGTGCGTCGCCTTCTAAAGGGGTGATTAATAATACGACACTCCCTGCTGATCAGGCAAAATTATATGAAGAGTATGGTGCATCTGCCATTTCTGTTTTAACAGATTATATGTTTTTTAAAGGGTCATTCACTGATTTAACGACGGTCCGCGAAACAGTGGACCTGCCGATTTTATGTAAAGACTTTATTATTGATCCTATACAAATTGAATTTGCTGAAGCCAACGGGGCAGATATTATCTTGTTAATTGTTGCTGCATTAGATGAAAAAAAGCTAATAAATCTTTATGAATATGCTAAACAATTAGGATTAGAGGTATTGGTAGAGGTTCATAATCAAGTTGAGCTAGAAAAAGCACTTAAAACGGGAGCAAAACTAATTGGAATAAATAATCGCGATTTAAGAACCTTTCATGTCTCACTGGAAGTGACCGAAAAATTGGCATCTGCTGTCAGAAGCTCTGGAGCCTTTCTCATAAGTGAAAGTGGAATCTTCCATCAAGAGGATGTTGAGAGAGTTCGAAACTCAGGAGCAAACGGCATCTTAGTGGGTGAGGCGTTAATGAAAAGTCCGGATGTGAAACAATCATTTTTAAACTTTCGTTTGCCCTTATCAAAAGAGGTAGGAAGATGAAAGTTAAGATTTGTGGGATAACAGATGAATTAACAGGAATGGCTGCTGTCCGATTTGGTGCAGATGCAATTGGGCTTGTATTTGCTGAAAGTAAAAGAAAAATCTCAGTAGACAGGGCAAAAGAAATTGTTTTGCAACTACCGGAACAAGTTTATAAGGTAGGTGTTTTTGTAAATGAAACAAAAGAGCAAATAGAAAAAATAGCTGCCTTTGTTGGACTTACTCATATTCAATTACATGGTGACGAAACAGCTGCTTTTTCTAAATCATTATCCTTACCTGTTATTAAGGGGTTTAGTTTTCAAGACAACGATAGTTTGGGAGAAATGGCTAAATTTCCTAGTGACTATATTTTACTCGACAGTCCTAAAGGTAAATATAGAGGTGGAAATGGAACTACATTTGAATGGGAAAAAGTGAATCAAAAATTAATTGACGAAAAAAAAGTAATCCTAGCTGGTGGGCTGAATATCGAAAATGTAGAACAGGCAATCCAGATTATCAAACCGTTTATGGTAGATGTAAGTTCTGGAGTAGAAACGAATGGAATGAAGGATCTGGCTAAAATGAAAGCCTTTATTGAAAAGGTAAAAGGTAGCTTAACAGGAGGGAACCAAAATGAACACATATACATTACCGAATGAAAAAGGACATTATGGGAAATTTGGAGGAAGATTTGTTCCAGAAACACTCATGAAAGCAGTGATTGAACTTGATGAAGCTTATAAGAAGGCAAAAAATGATCCGAGTTTCCAAGAAGATATTAATCGATTATTAAAGGACTATGTCGGAAGAGAAACCCCCTTATATTTTGCAGAAAACCTTACAAAATATGCTGGTGGAGCAAAGATTTACTTAAAAAGAGAAGATTTAAACCATACAGGTGCCCATAAAATTAATAACGCTATTGGTCAGGCATTACTAGCTGTTCGAATGGGAAAAAGAAAAATAGTGGCTGAAACGGGAGCAGGCCAGCATGGTGTAGCAACGGCTACTGTTTGTGCACTATTAAACCTTGATTGCATTATCTTCATGGGGGAGGAAGATATCAAAAGGCAGGCATTAAATGTATTTAGGATGGAATTACTCGGTGCAAAGGTTGTTAGTGTTACATCAGGTAGTGCTACATTAAAGGATGCTGTTAATGAGGCCCTAAGATACTGGGTGGCAAATGTTGATGATACCCATTATTTATTAGGATCAGTTATGGGGCCACATCCATTTCCTCAGATGGTAAGAGACTTCCAGAGTGTTATTGGTAAAGAGACCAAGGAGCAATTTTTACAAGCTCAGGGTGTCCTTCCGGATGCGGTGGTAGCATGTATCGGTGGAGGGAGTAATGCAGCCGGGATGTTCTATCCATTTATAGAGGATGAAAGGGTCAGTCTCTATGGAGTAGAAGCAGCAGGACAGGGTGTGGACACAGAATATCACGCAGCTTCTTTAACGAAGGGGACACCAGGAGTTTTACATGGTGCATTAATGTATTTACTGCAGGATCAAGATGGTCAAATTCAAGAAGCGCACTCGATTTCGGCTGGTCTTGATTATCCAGGTGTTGGACCAGAGCACAGCTATTTAAAGGATATTGGTCGAGCAAATTACCATTCTATTACCGATAATGAAGCACTTGATGCTTTTCGTCTTCTATCGAAGCTAGAAGGAATTATACCAGCGTTAGAAAGTTCACATGCAGTTGCCTTTGCTGTAAAACTTGCGGCCGAAATGCAAGTTACAGAAAATATTGTCGTTTGTTTATCCGGACGTGGAGATAAAGATGTAGATACTGTGAAAACTAGGCTAGAAGGGGAGAAATAAAATGAATCGTTTACAACATACCTTTTCTTTATTAAAGAGAAATAATAAAAAGGCTTTCGTTCCCTACATAATGGCTGGGGATGGAGGATTAAATAATTTAGTTAATAGGATGGTATTATTAGAGAAATTCGGTGCTACTGCAATAGAACTAGGTGTACCATTTTCAGATCCAGTGGCTGACGGGCCAACCATTCAACGTGCTGGAATAAGAGCTCTTGAAAATGGCACGACTTTAAAAGGAATTATATCAGAAGTGGAAAAAGCACGGAGGGTTGTATCGATACCTATTATTCTTATGACCTACCTTAATCCAATATATTCTTTTGGGATAGAGGCCTTTGTTAAAGCGATAAGTGATGCAGGTGTCGATGGTTGTATTATTCCAGACCTTCCTATTGAAGAGGAGGACATGATTGCACCAAATCTAGAGAATGTTGATGTGGAATTAATTCGCTTAGTCACTCCAACCACTCCTAGGGATCGAATCAAATTAATATCCAGTAAGGGTAATGGATTTTTATATGCAGTAACTGTGAAGGGAATAACGGGGGTAAGAAATGAATATGATGCTGAATTGTATCAATTTCTAAAGTCGGTACAAGAGATAAGTCTAATACCGGTGCTTGCTGGTTTTGGAATTTCCAGTGAAGAGCAAATTAATGAGTTAACCAACCACTGTGATGGGGTAATCGTAGGGAGTAAAATAGTTGATTTATTTGAGGCAAACAATCTGAACGAAATGGAAGGGCTAATGTCCAGCTTTAAACAAGAATCGAAAATAGTCTAAGTGAAAAAGTCTATTCTTTTTAAGGGTAGACTTTTTTTGTCCGTGTCATTTGTTACAGCAGAAAGAAGCTGTTTTTACTATAATTTGGTTGACGATTTTATGTTGTTAGTTATCATTTATATAAGGATGGGGAATAATGAAGGTTTATGAAACGGTCCTGTCTATTCATTCAGATAAAAGTCCCATTTCATTAATTGCTACGCAAGAGGGGATAGGTGGAATCTCTTATCAGGTACGTGTTAATTTTGAAAAAAAAAGATTTGCCTCATTAGAATGGAAATCCAATAGAAATGGTCAGCCATTTTCAAATATTAATATGGCTAAACCAGGGAGTTTAGATGTGTTCAAACAAGCTATTTTTTCGATGAATTTATGGGATTGGAAACCTTGTTATCAAAAAGAGACAGGTATTATCCTTGGAGGAAAGTACTGGTCCGTTAAATTAAAAACAAAGGGAAAGATTTACGAAAGTGAAGGGACAGAAAACTATCCTCCTAATTGGGATAAGTTCTGTCAAGCGGTTGAAAAGTTAACAGGTACACCATTTCGCTAATTGAAGATGTAATGCTACTATAGGCATATTCTACTTCTTGATAGTGATATATAACTCCTATATAATATGGTTATACGCATTAAGTAATTATTTTTAGAAAACGGAATTATAATTCGTTCGATAGGTCTTGTTATGCTTGAAACTTCCCGTTGTGGAAGTTTTGTTTGTTTCTAATCAAATATGTTTTGGGTATAACCCATTATTCTGTAGGAGTGCAATATAGATGAAAGAAATTACTGTAGAAGATCTTTTTATGATAAAAACCCCAATTATTATTGATATACGCTCGCCGATAGAGTTTAAAGACGGTGCGATACCTGGAGCAATTAATGTCCCATTATTTTCAGATGAAGAGCGGCATGAGATTGGTATTATTTACAAGCAAGAAGGTCAGGCAGCAGCTAAGTGGAGAGCAATGGAACTCGTCTCACCCAAATTACCTGAATTGTTACATACAATTAAAGGCCATCATACCAATGGAGAATTAGTCATCTATTGTTGGCGTGGTGGGATGCGAAGTAATTCAGTTGTGACTTTCATGGAATTTGCTGGGATATATGCTTGGCGTTTAATCGGCGGTTATAAAGCATATAGACACCATATACTTGAAAAAATACCGACAATAATTCCCCGAAATGCAGTAGTCATCCATGGAATGACAGGTGTTGGAAAAACAGAGGTGCTAAAGCTTCTGAAACAAAAGAGTTATCCAATTTTAGATCTTGAAGAGATGGCTGGGCATCGTGGATCAATCTTTGGCACCATTGGTCTAGGTGAGGGGCATAACCAAAAAACTTTTGACTCACTCTTATTTAAAGGGCTTCAGGAAATACAAGGTTCAAATTATTTTCTTGTTGAGGCCGAAAGTAAACGAATTGGAAAAGCTGTTCAACCTGAGGAACTAATGGATATCAAATTTAAGGGCATAAATATTTACATTCATTCTCCGCTTGAACAAAGAGTGAAGCACCTTATCTCTGAATATGTACTGCCATATGGGAATGAACCATGGTATGAGAGTAAAATATCAAGTAATTTGGAAAAGGTATTAAGACGGGTCAGGGATTTGGAAGTAAGAAGCAAACTACTGGGCTATTTAGATGAAAAAAACTATCACGAATTGATTCGAATTTTACTGGAACATTATTACGACCCTCGTTACGACCATGCAAGACAAGAATACGAAGGGGATTTCTACGATATTTTTGCTGATAACCCTGTTGATGCAGCTGAAAAAGTCGAAAAAAAGCTTACAGAACTATCCTTCCGACCACAATTCGAAACAAATAAATTCATGTAATACTAGAAGCTCGGTTAAGGAGAGGCTGACTCAGAAAATGTGTCAGCCTTTTGTCTTTTCTAAGAAAATTCTAATCTCCCTCTCATCATGGTCTCCTTTCAAAAAGGTAAAATATTTTTATTAATCCTTTTACTCCACCTAATTCTTCCCTATTAAATATTCCATGTTTATGTTTCAAAATGTAAAGTAAGGAGGAATGTAACATGCTATGGGTTAGACTAATTATGGTTGGATTTTTCTCTTTAACAGCCCTTTCTCTCCTGTCATATCAATCAGTTGAAATTCTTCATGCATTTATTGATTTTTTTAAAGACAAACATCAGTTAAAATAGAAAGCAAAAATGAATTGAGAGCGTGGATGTATGCAAAATATACTAATTATTGAAGATGAAAAGAATTTAGCTAGATTTATTGAGCTTGAACTGAATCATGAAGGTTATAACACCACCGTATTAGCAAATGGCCGAAGTGGATTAGAATTGGCTCTCTCAAAAAATTGGGATGCCATTTTACTCGATTTAATGCTGCCAGAATTAAATGGAATGGAGGTGTGCCGTAGGATTAGACAGGCGAATAAAACGATTCCGATTATTATGATAACTGCAAGAGACAGTGTACTTGATCGTGTTTCTGGATTAGATAGCGGAGCGGATGATTATATCGTTAAGCCATTTGCTATTGAAGAATTATTGGCTAGATTACGGTCCTTGTTTCGAAGAATAGATGCAATCAATTCAAATGAATTAACAACACTCACCTTTAAGGATTTAGAAGTTGAACTTGAATCATGTATTGTAAAAAAAGCAGGAAAAATTATTGGACTTACTAAGCGAGAGTTTGACTTATTAGTCATTTTTATGAGTAATATTAACATTGTATTAACAAGAGAAGTTCTATTAAATAAAGTTTGGGGTTACAGTACTGGTGTTGAAACAAACGTTGTAGATGTATATGTCCGATATTTAAGAAACAAAATAGATGATCAAGTTAATGGAAGCTACATTCGTACAGTTCGCGGTACAGGATATGTAATGAGATGATTAATAAAATAACACTTATATTTAATAGATTGCCATGGCAAAGCAAACTGGTGTTAAGTGGTTCATCAGCTATTTTTCTTACGTTCTTTTTGTTTAGTTTTTTAGAATATCATACAGTTTCGAAATGGATGATGAATCGTGAGGAAATGGCTATTAATCGGACGATTAAGGATATTGCCACCTTTTATAAAGCAAAGGCGGAAACTTTAACCCGTACTGATATAATTGAGACTGAAGACTTTTTAAGGAACATGAATGATAAAGACCAATTAATTCGAGTTTATGACAGTAATGGTAATATACTTGTTTCTGATAAAAACGGTAACTTTCCTGTACTGGAGCCCGTTCCGACGAGGGTTAGTACAACAGATAGGATTTCAATCGAGGGAAAAGAGGCTTTTGTAGCCAGATATCCAATCAATGGAGATAAATTTACAGGGACACTAGAGGTTGTCCGTCATTTAAACAACTATCATAAAATGATGAGCAATCTCTTTTGGGTAATGACTATTTTTGGAGTAGCAGCAATCATTTTTAGTGCCATTAGCGGCCTTATCCTTGCTAAACAGTTACTGCAACCTGTTAGAAGGTTAGCAAAAGGAATGAAAAAAATAAAGGAAGAGGGCTTTCAGAGAAGAGTGGAGGTCTATAAACAAAAGGATGATTTAACTGAACTTACAAATGTGTTTAATGAGATGATGGACGAAATTGAAAAATCCTTTCAGGCTCAAAAACAATTTGTAGAGGATGCTTCTCATGAACTTAGGACACCTGTTTCTATTCTGGAGGGCCACCTATCCTTACTAAATCGGTGGGGAAAAAAGGATCCTGTTATTTTAGAAGAATCATTAGATGCTTCATTACAAGAACTATCAAGATTAAAAAAGTTAATTAACGACCTCTTAGTGCTAACGCGTGCAGAAAACCAAAGAATTGTAATTGCAGAAAAAACAGATTTAGTTGACCTTGTTCTAAAAGTAATTAGTAAACTAGAAATCATTCATCCGGATTATCAGTTTGAAATTAAAATGGAAAAGAATTTACCGATGATTTCTATGGCAGAACATCATTTTGAACAAATATTAATTATTTTATTAGATAATTCAATAAAGTACTCGAATGAGGATAAAACAATCTCTATTTCTGGTGTCCGAGATGAGGGGGATGTGATTGTTTCTGTTTCAGATCATGGAATTGGGATCGCTAATGAGAATATCCCAGACGTGTTTAACCGTTTTTATCGAGTAGATAAAGCACGTGTTCGTGAAAACGGTGGTACGGGTCTGGGCCTTTCCATTGCTAAGCAGCTAGTAATAAAATACAAGGGATCAATATTAATTGAAAGTAAAGAAGGTATTGGAACAAAAGTGAGTATTTCTATACCAATTGTCGCAAATCAAGGGAAATCCTGATTCCAATGGTGTTGAAAATGATGAAAGACCGCTGAAATACATTTCAGCGGTCTTTCAATGTAAAAAGTTAACGTTTCTTAAACGGCCTTAGTCCACGACGTTGAATCTCATCTTTCAAAATCTTAATCCATTCCTTTTCCTTACCTGACTTTAATGCATCCCGATACGAAACAACCAATTGCTCGTTACTCATAATTTTCAAGATAAGATGGCCTCCTTGGAAAGTGGATTGAGTATTCAGTTTTTATTATTGTAATGGTTTTCATTCACTTTGAGAACCCTTTTTTATCATTTTTTTAAAGGTTCACAGACTTGTAAAAAAAGGAAAAATATATTTTTAAAAATATTGAATATTCTTAAAAATATGGTAACATACTTTTGAAAGCGTTTTATTTTAGCGCTTGGTCTACTGGTATTGAGGGGGATGAAAAAATGGCAGCTTTATTAAATAGTACTATTGGTAAATTATTAGAAGAAAAAGCAGAATTGCATCCAGACCATACAGCAGTGATCTATTCAGATCGAAATTTAAGATGGAGTTATCGTAAATTTGACAGTATATGTAGAAAAGCTGCTAAGGGCTTTATGAAGCTTGGTATAGAAAAAGGGGAACAATTAGCAGCATGGTCGAGTAACACGCCTGAATGGCTTGTAACCCAATTTGCTACAGGTAAAATGGGGGCTGTTTTAGTTACTGTGAATACCAACTATCGTACAGCTGAACTCGAGTATTTATTAAAACAATCTGATTCTACTACCATTCTTTTAATGGATATTTGGAAGGATTCTTCTTATATAGATATGATTTACGAAATTGTCCCTGAATTGAAGAACTCAGAACCTGGGAAGGTGAATAGCAGCAGGCTTCCTTTTCTTAAGAATGTAATTGTTCTTGGTGATAAGAAATATCCAGGTACCTTTTCCTGGGAGGATATCATGCGACTGGGTGAAGAGGTTACCGATGAAGAATTAAACCGACGGATGGACTCCCTAGAGCCTGATGATGTGATTAATATGCAGTATACCTCGGGGACTACTGGATTTCCAAAAGGTGTTATGCTTACACATTACAACATCGTCAATAATGGATTTAATATAGCTAATTGCATGAAACTGACTGTTGAAGACAGGCTTTGTATCCCTGTTCCTTTTTTTCATTGCTTTGGTTGTGTCCTTGGTACGATGGCATGTGTTTCCGTCGGTGCAACAATGGTCCCCGTTCAAGATTTTAATCCGAAAAAAGTGCTTCAAACGGTTCAAGACGAAAAGTGTACCGGGCTCCATGGTGTGCCAACGATGTTTATCGCAGAACTGAATGAGCCGGATTTTGATATTTATGACCTATCAACGTTACGAACGGGTATTATGGCAGGATCCAACTGTCCGATTGAGGTAATGAAGGCTGTCATTGAAAAAATGGGTGTTAGGGAAATAACGATTGCTTATGGACAAACAGAGTCTTCACCAGTCATTACCCAAACCAGGACTGACGATCCAATTGAATTACGAGTCGAATCCGTTGGGAAAGCACTTCCAAACGTTGAGGTGAAAATTGTTGAACCTGGATCAAACAGAGAAGTGGAACGAGGTGTGCAGGGGGAATTATGTACAAGAGGTTACCATGTGATGAAAGGATATTATAAAAATTTAGCAGCAACAAATGATGCAATAGATCAGGATGGATGGTTACATACGGGTGATTTAGCCATTATGGATGAAAATGGATATTGCAAGGTTACAGGTCGTTTGAAGGATATGATTATCAGAGGAGGAGAAAATATTTATCCTCGTGAAATTGAAGAGTTTCTCTATTCCCATCCGAAAATACTTGATATTCAAGTAATAGGTGTTGCAGACGAAGTGTACGGTGAGGAAGTTATGGCATGGATAATATTAAAAGAGGGAGAAAAAGCATCTGCAGAGGAGATTAAGGAATATTGTATTGGTAAGATTTCTAAGCATAAAATCCCAAGATATATTGAGTTTACAGAGTCATTTCCAATGACAGCATCAGGAAAAATTCAAAAATACCTTTTACGAGAGAATGCAAGAAATGTAGTAGCAAAGCATTAATTTTTCAAGAGGAGATGAAGGGATATTGTTGCGTATCAAGGGTTGTATTGATTATACTAATAATTGGACAAAGACGGAAAGGAACGATGGCAACAATGATTCATTTATCATGGCGTGAGCGGGAAACCGTTAAGAAAGTAAAATGCGTTCATACAGATGCGGAGAAATACCTGGTAAACAATGCACTAACTGCAGGTGAAATTTATGATGTAAAAAATGAAACAGAGGAATTTTATTATATCATTGACAATACTGGCAAAGTTGGTGGCTTTTACAAGGATTACTTTCAAGATGTATAAATAAGTTCATGACTTCAAAAATAAAAGCTGCCTGGTACTTGTGTACCAGGCAGCTTTTATTTTTTTATTTTTGTTTCAACTGTACTTCAGGTTTTTTGCTTTGATATAGGCTACGACTAATGTAGGTTTGAACAATTAAAAATGTACCCCCTACAACCCAATAAAGAGGGAGGGCAGCAGGTGCATTAAAAGAGAACATGACAATCATTAATGGAGAAAGCAAGCCCATATATTTCATTTGTTCCTGCTGCTGTGTCGGCATATTGGATTGGGATACTTTAAATTGAAAATAATAAATTAGCCCAGCAATAATGGTAATCACTATATCAGGATGTCCAAGACTGAACCATAAAAATTCGTGTGTCTTAATTTCCTCCGAACCTCTAATCGCATAATAGAAGCCGGTTAAAATAGGCATTTGAATGAGAATAGGTAAACAACCCATATTAAGTGGATTGACACCATGTTTTTGATAAAGGCCCATCATTTCTGCTTGAAGTTCTTGTTTTTTCTTTGGATCTTTCTCGGCCTTCATTTTCTTTTGAATAACATCCATCTCAGGCTTTAAAACATCCATTTTTTCTTTCATAGCCATTTGGTTTTTATATTGTTTTAACATTAATGGCATTAGTATAAGTCTAATAATCAGGGTTACAAGAATAATCGCTAAGCCGTAATTCCCACCAAAAAAATCTGCTACTGAATGAATGGTAAATGAAAATGGATTTACAAAATAAGTATGAAAAAATCCGTCGTTTTTACCGCTTTGAGTCTGAGCTGAACATGCAGATAATAGGAATGTTGTAATAGTAAGAATAGAGATAATTATAAGTGAAGAACGTTTCGTTTTCATATTTCCTCCTAAAGTGTAAGTGATTTTTTTTGTTAAAATAGGAAGGAAATAGGTTCTTCAGAATCATCCTTAGAACATTCTTTTCTACGAATATATTTAACAATTCTATTTAAAATCATATTGCCATTTAAACAGCTTTTTTTTCGGTAAAAAAACAATGGCTGGATCATTTTTGTGTCAGTAGGATTAGTTTGAGAACCACTAAATGAATATTCAACGCCCCATGCCCATAAAAATTTTAATGAAATACCTACGTATATACTGACGTATAGCGCGTTTAAGGCATGAATATCTGAATGATCGATGAGCAATTGAAACAAAAATAATCACCTCTTTTAAATGCCAATGATATGAGTATAAAGGAGAATAGGTAAAGAATCAATTTATTGTTTGGCAAAATACCAGAATATGAAGAGTTTGCTAAATTTTTTTCAATCTTATTAAGAGGCTGTTGTTTAAGTTATTATTTATTGCAAATATTAAATAGGATTAAACTGCACTTTTTTTATAAATAGTGTAAAGGTGGTGCCACGTGGAGCATTTAGATTTACATCTCATTTTTGTCATGTCATTATTTCTAGTTATGATTGCGGCGGGTATTACAGCGATTGCCAAGAAATTTAAGCAACCATACCCTATTGCTTTAGTCATTGTAGGGGCTTTGATCGGTTTAATGAATTTTCCTACGTTAGAGCCATTAAAAACCTTTATTACACAAGGAGAAGTATTCCATTTTGTCATTGTCACTTTATTTTTACCAGCCCTTTTAGGTGAAGCATCTTTAAAACTTCCTTTTGTTGAGTTAAAGACAAATAAGATACCTATTCTTTCTCTGGCATTTGGTGGAACATTATTGTCGTTTCTCATTGTTGGTTTCTCGACCTATTATCTTTTTGGGTTAACGATTACTGCAGCCTTTGTATTCGGGGCACTAATGAGTGCTACAGACCCGGTAAGTGTTTTAAGTATTTTTAAAAGCATTGGTGTAAATAAAAGATTGGCAATAGTCGTAGAAGGGGAAAGTTTATTCAACGATGGCATGGCAGTAGTTCTTTTTCAACTTTCTGCTTTTTATTTACTATCCTATATAGACTTAGGATGGGAAGGGTTGGGTTTAGGCGCATGGACTTTTGTGAAAGTCATATTCCTTGGCTTAATAATCGGCGGTGCACTTGGATATGGTTTTTCAATCTTAACAAAGTTCTATGATGATTATCCTCTCGAGATTATTTTCAGTATTATTTTATTTTATGGATCTTATCTTTTAGCAGAAAGTATACATGCTTCCGGAGTAATAGCTGTTGTTGTTGCTGCTTTAATTTTTGGGAATTTTGGTGCGAAAATTGGAATGACCCCCACTACTAAATTAAATATAGGGAATTTTTGGGATGTCGCCGCTCTACTAGCGAATTCAATTGTCTTTTTAATGGTAGGGCTTGAAATAACCAGAATTGGGATATTTAATAAATGGGGAACAATTTTTGCAGCAATCGTAATTGTTCTAGGAGCGAGAAGTGTAGCTGTCTATACAAGTTTAGCATTCATCAAAAATTTTCCTCACTCCTGGAAACATATCATTAATTGGGGTGGCCTAAAGGGTTCATTATCAATTGCACTTGCATTGAGCCTTCCTTACGATTTTAAGGGAAGAGACGAGTTATTAGTATTAACTTTTTTCGTGGTTTTCTTCTCCCTGGTCGTTCAGGGTTTATCAGTTAAGACACTAATTAAATTACTTGGTGTAAACCCAAAACCTGAAGTTGCCAGTGAATATGAATATTTAATAGCAAACATTCATCAATATGAAGCTGCAATTGATGAAATTCATAAAGTGAGGAAGAGGCTTTTTATTACAGAATCACTTTCTAATGAGCTTGTTAAGGAGTATGTAGATAAAAAGGAATCGATTGAAGAGCAGATTCAAATGTTATATCAGAACCATACTGAATTAAAAGAAAAACAAAAAAGTTTACTCTTAAAACAAGCATTATATGCTGAACACGAAGCGATCAGAGATTTAACTAGAGATGATGTTATCTCAAATGAAGTAGCAGACAAGGAATATGCCAGAATAATGGATTTATTAGTGAATCTCGATGAAGAAGATAACTAACAAAAAGGCTGACACCTTAAGACTTGGGTCAGCCTTTTATGATAGATTCAGTCCTCGTTTAACGTTATTCTTTCTTTAATGGAGTCCTCCAATGAGCGATAAGCATCTGATAGGCAAATTCGACCTTATCCTCAGATGGTGGTTCTACATGCTTGAGAGGATATTCAAGTCCAAGTGCTTCCCATTTATAAACCCCAAGTTTGTGGTAAGGAAGAATTTCAACCTTCTGTACATTTTCAAGTGTCCCGATGAATTCTCCGAGTTTCTGCAGGTCATTTTGATCATCTGTAACTGTTGGGACAAGGACGTGTCGAACCCAGATGGGTATCTTCCGATCAGATAAAAATTTCGCAAACTCAAGAATATGATCATTTGCCATTCCTGTAAGCTGAATATGTTTCTTCCGGTTAATATGTTTTAAGTCTAGAAGGACAAGATCAGTGTAAAGCAATAGCTCATCAAGCTGTTCAATGAAAAGCTTAGAATGGGAGAAACAGCCTCCAGAAGAATCTATGGTCGTATGAATCCCTTTCTTTTTGCACTCCTTAAATAATGCAGTAAGGAAAGGGATTTGTAATAAGGGCTCACCACCACTAACAGTAATACCGCCACCTGAAGCCTGAATGAAGGGGAGATAACTCATGAGATCTTCCATTATGTCAGAAACAGTCATTTGCTTACCAGAGCCGATTTCCCAAGTATCTGCGTTGTGACAGAATTGGCAACGTAATAAGCAGCCTTGTGTAAAAATCACGTACCTTATTCCAGGCCCGTCAACTGTTCCTAGAGTTTCAATGGAATGTATATTTCCAATCATGATAATATCCCCTTTCATTTATCAGGGAGGCTGACCCTTTTGTATTTGAGTCGGCCTCAGTTATCTTTTTTATAAGGACTCATGGAAAGTCCGATTAATAACGTCAAGCTGTTGTTCTTTAGTAAGTTTAATAAAGTTTACCGCATAACCAGAAACACGAATCGTTAATTGTGGATACAGCTCAGGATGTTCCATTGCGTCGATTAAAGTTTCTCTATTAAAGACGTTAACATTTAGATGATGTCCAGATTTAATGGCATAGCCATCCAAGATAGAAACAAGGTTGCGAATCTGACTCTCGTCTTCTTTTCCTAGTGCTTTTGGTACAATGGAGAAAGTGTTAGAAATTCCATCCATCGAATAGCTGTAAGGAATTTTTGCAACAGATGATAAAGAAGCCAAGGTTCCCTTTGTATCACGACCATGCATTGGATTGGCACCAGGAGCAAATGGTTCTCCCGCACGGCGTCCATCAGGAGTGTTACCAGTTTTCTTTCCATAGACCACGTTTGAAGTGATTGTTAAAACAGATAAGGTATGAAGTGAATCGCGATAGGTTACATGTTTGCGTAGTTTCTTCATAAAGGTCTTAACAATTTCAACTGCTATACTATCCACGCGATCATCATTGTTGCCATATTTAGGGAAATCTCCCTTAATTTCAAAGTCAACTGCTATACCATTTTCATCACGAATTACTTTCACTTCACCATATTTAATGGCACTTAAAGAGTCAGCCACTACACTCAAACCAGCAATTCCAGTTGCCATGGTACGAAGTATTTTTGTATCATGTAAAGCCATTTCAATTCGTTCATAGCTGTATTTATCATGCATATAATGAATAACATTTAGGGTATTAATATATAAACCTGCTAACCATTCCATCATTTGGTCAAAGCGTTGCATAACTTCTTTATAGTCCAGTACTTCTGAAGTAATTGGCATATACTGTGGACCAACTTGAATCTTTAATTTTTCATCTATACCACCGTTAATGGAGTATAGAAGAGCTTTTGCTAAATTCGCGCGTGCACCAAAGAACTGCATTTGCTTTCCAATTTCCATCGCGGATACACAGCAGGCAATTCCATAATCATCGCCGTATTCAGGGCGCATTATATCATCGTTTTCATATTGAATGGAGCTAGTTTTAATCGACATCTTTGCACAATATTTTTTAAAGTTTTCAGGTAGCTGTGGAGACCATAGAACGGTTAAATTTGGCTCTGGAGCTGGTCCTAAGTTATCTAGTGAATGAAGGAAGCGGAAGGAGCTTTTTGTTACAAGAGAGCGACCGTCCTGTGCCATTCCTCCGATAGACTCTGTTACCCAAGTAGGGTCACCGCTAAATAATTCATTATAATCAGGAGTACGGGCAAATTTCACTAAACGAAGCTTCATAATAAAGTGATCAACGATTTCTTGTGCTTCCTCTTCTGTGATTGTCCCAGCATGTAAATCTCTTTCGATGTAAATATCTAAAAATGTTGATACCCGTCCAAGACTCATTGCTGCACCGTTTTGCTCCTTAATGGCTGCAAGGTACCCAAGATATAGCCACTGGAACGCTTCTTGTGCGTTAGCAGCAGGTCGAGACAGGTCGAAACCATAGCTAATACCTAATTCCTTTAGTTCATTTAAAGCACGGATTTGCTCTGCAATTTCTTCACGAAGACGCATATTGTCCTCGGTCATTACCTTGCTTGTATTTTTTTTATCTAGATGTTTTTCTTGGATAAGGAAGTTAACACCATATAAAGCTACACGACGATAGTCACCAATGATACGTCCACGCCCGTATGCATCTGGAAGTCCAGTAATAATCGCTGCCTTTCGAGCAAGCATCATTTCATCAGTATAGGCATCGAAAACACCCTGATTGTGAGTTTTACGGTAATCTGTGAAGATTCTTTCGATTTCAGGATTCAATTGGTAACCGTATGCTTCACATGCACTTTTAGCCATCCGAATACCGCCGAAGGGCTGTAAAGAACGATTAAATGGTTTGTCTGTTTGTACGCCCACTATTTTTTCGAGGTCTTCATTAAGGTAACCTGGCCCATGTGAAGTAATAGTAGAAACTGTTTCTGTGTCCATTTCAAGGACACCGCCGTTTTCACGCTCTTGCTTTGTTAATTCCATTACCTGTTCCCAAAGGTTTTTTGTAGCTTCAGTTGCATCTGCTAAAAAAGAATCATTTCCTTCATAAGGCTTATAATTTCTAAGTATAAAATCTCGAACATTAACTTCTTTCGTCCAAGTACCTTTATCAAATCCATGCCATTGTTCCATCATTTTTCACCTCTTCAATTTATAGAAAACATTAAACTGTTTTACTGTTTATATCTTACATTGAGTATAACAGTTTAAAAGTGATAATTGTCACCTGAAAAACGGATAAATGTTAAGATATTGTGAAGTCTGGATTTTCAGGGGTTTTCTGTGTTATTTTTTGAACTTTTTATGAACGAATAAAGAGAAAATTATAAACTGTACTATAAAAAAATAATAAAAAACAACATCTGTTATACAAGAAGAATTCAATAATAACAACGTATGTATAGTGGAAACCCATGAAACAGAGCAGCGGAAAAAAAGAAATAAGCAGGAGATTGTCTCCTGCTTTTAATCTACTATTATATAACCAATCATTGGACCATTATGAACTCTGTCTGGATGAATTTCACATACGAGGCGATACGTTCCTTCTTTTTTAAACTGTAGGGGGACAATTGTATCTTCTCCTTTTTTTACTTTTCCTTTAATTGCAGTTCCTTCAATATAAAATGGGTGCTCCTCACCGTTGATTCCACTAATAATTAAACGGACCTTTTCCCCTTTTTCAATTACTATTGTGCCAGGATCCCAACGGTATGCCTCTATTTCTTTTCCATCTTTCATTTTTGTTTTGAATTCCCCTGTTACCATATGGATTTCACGGATATTCCTATCTGCCTGTTGATTAAAAACGGTTGTATCGCCTGCTTTTAACATCAACCAAGCAGAAATACTTGCTATTACTGCACCTAATGCTAAAAAAAACAGCAGGGTCTCTTTCTTAAACACTACAAACTTCATTAATAACCGCCTCCTAAATTTGTCCTATTTAATACTTATGCATAATTGGTTAGAAAACTTGTCTTTTTTTTTAAAACTTTTCATTTTGCTAAAGTATAGGACAATAGGATGCGTACTATTGAATTACAGTGAAAACGGTTGAACCAAAAAGAAAATGTCTACAATGAAGAATAATAAATCATCTATCACAGAATATATTTCTTTGTTTTTACAGTTGAAAAGTTTATATTTAAGTCAGTAAAAAAATAATAGGTGGTCATATTGTTGGGAATGAAGAAAGAGAAAATAGTTAAAGTAATTAAATTTATCTTTCCGCTATTATTATTAATTTTTGCAATTATAGAAATGAAAAGGTTTACTGGAGATTTGAATGTAGAATTACTGAAGAACGAAATCAATCAGTTAAATATATGGGTCTTATTGCTGATTTTAACGATCACATTTATTGCTGTTTTACCTATGTTGCTTTACGACGTTATACTTGTACGAATTTTAAAGTTAAAGGTAGTTAGTAGGGAACTGCTAGAACAATCGTTTATTGCCAATTCATTTTCTAATTTAATAGGATTCGGTGGTCTAGTAGGGGCCATGCTTAGAACATACTTTTTTCATAAACTTGAACAGGATAAACGCAAGCTTCTTGGTGTAATTGCTTCAGTTTCACTTTTTTATTTAACAGGTATATCTGTGCTCGCATGGATTGTAGCAATTGGCTTTCGTCATTTTTCATTGTTTGTTGATACAAAATGGCTATATTTTGCAGTATTAGGTGTTGGTTTGTACCTACCCATTTTTGTAAGTGTACACATGATGAAGTCGAGGAAAGAGTCAGTGATTACTGCTAAGGTAGGTATAGAGCTGGTCATTGTTTCGGTCATAGAATGGTTGGCTGTGTTTGTTGCCATTTTACTATTGAGCCGGTTATTAGGGATTCCTGTAGCAACAAAAGATTTGTTTCCGGTCTATATTGTGGCGGCTTGTGCAGGTATTATTAGTATGATTCCTGGGGGATTAGGTTCTTTTGATTTAATATTTCTATGGGGAATGCAGGAGTTACACGTACCGGATGAAAAGGTACTAGTATTGTTGTTATTTTACCGATTGGGCTATTACTTTGTACCATTTTTTATTAGCCTAGTTTTTTTTGTAAAGCTTTATTGGGAGAGATGGAATCAAGCATGGAATCAACTTCCAAAAGCGATTATCCAAGGGTTAAGTCACGTGATATTAACGATGTTGGTTTTTCTATCTGGCTTAATTCTTCTTTTGTCTGCTAGTGTTCCGGGTATTATGTCAAGACTTAAGATTGCTCAGGAGTTGTTGTCATTCCCAATAATAAATGTATCCCATCAATTATCAGTTGCTGCTGGTTTTTTGTTATTAGGTTTGTCTCGCGGTATTGAATACAATGTAAAAAGAGCATATGAGTTAACCATGCTTGCTTTAATACTTGCTGCTTTATTCTCCATATTTAAAGGGATAGATTATGAAGAAGCTACTTTTTTAATCATAGTAGCGCTTTTACTTAGAATTTCTAAGGGGCAGTTCTACCGTGAAAGTTATGTTTTAACATGGGGGAAAACAATTTTTGATGTTACTGTGATACTAGTGATCACTTCAATGTATATTTTAATCGGTTATTTAAATTTACCAATCTCGAAATTAACCATACCTGATAAATTTCTGCCATATGTAATCTTGGATTATCGTGATTTGTTTACAAGTGCAATTATTGGACTTGTCATTGCCATGATGATTTTATTTACAGGTTATTTAATTAGCTTGCCAAAGAAATGGAAGCTAGAGAAATCAATCGATCATGAAAAGGAAATTTACAATCATTTAAAAAAATATCATGGAAAGGTTTTATCTCATCTTATTTTTTTGCATGATAAATATATCTTTTGGAACAGCAAGAAAAATGTGTTAATTCCTTTTCAGAAGTATGCTGATAAATTAGTCATTCTCGGTGATCCAATCGGTGAACAAAGTGAAATTTCTAATGCAATTGAGGAATTTCAAGAAATAGCGGATCTTTATGGTTTTACTCCTGTTTTCTATCAAGTTAGTGATGAAATGCTCCCATATTTACATGGACATGGCTTTGCGTTTTTTAAACTTGGAGAAGAGGCCTTTGTAGACCTAAAAACATTCTCACTATTTGGTAACAAACAGAAAGGGTTAAGAGCATTAAAAAATAAATTCAATCGAGAAAGTTATGTTTTTGAACTAATTCAACCACCATACTCTAACCAAATTATTGAAGAATTACGAGAGGTCTCTAATGAGTGGCTTCAAGGGAGAAGAGAGAAAGGTTTTTCGCTGGGATTTTTTGATGAAGAGTATCTAAATAAAGCTCCAATCGCGATTGTTAGGGATGAAGAAAAGAAAATTCTCGGTTTTATGAGCCTTATGTATGTATACGATAATAAACAAACCATCTCCGTGGACCTAATGAGATTTCGACCTAACTCACCACCGGGAATGATTGATTTTCTCTTTCTATCATTAATTGATTGGGCTAAGGAACAGGGCTATGAAAGATTTAATATGGGGATGGCCCCTTTGGCTAATGTTGGTTTATCTCGATTTGCTTTTTTAAGTGAGAAAATTGCTGCGCAATTATTCTTACATGGTCACTTTATTTATCAATTTCAAGGTCTACGGCAATTTAAGCAGAAATATACAAATATTTGGGAACCTAAATATCTTGCTTATAGAAGAAAATCTTCATTACCGATTATTATGGCTCAAATAACATTATTGATTTCCAAAAAAAGGGCATAGATTCAACCGGTTGTAATTTTAACAACCGGTTTTTCTTTTGGCTGTGTTAAAGAACAGTGTTGATTTTAACACCCTGTTGATTGGAGCGAAGTGCCTGGAGCGGAAATCAACAGACAAGTTTAACAGAGCCTTTCTTTTTAATAATTAGAATCAATTCCAATTCATAACATTTTTTTAAAAACTATTTATTTATTCAAATAATCTGTTAAAATCGAATGGGGATTAAATGTAAAAGTAAGGGTGTAATAATGAAAAAAATTTTTTCGTACCTCATAATGATTATTTTCCTCCTATTTTCTTTCCAGTCCAATGTCCTCGCAACGGAGACACAGGAGCAGTTGGACTTGAAAAGTGAGGGAGCTGTTTTATTAGATACAGAAACAAATGCTGTCCTTTATGCAAAAAACGCTAATGAAAAAATGTATCCTGCTAGTCTTACAAAAATTGCTACAGCTATCTATGCTATTGATAAAGGGAACTTAGACAGCCTTGTTACGGTGAGTGAAAATGCAGTTAGACAGGATGGTACGAGGGTTTATTTAAATGAGGGAGAACAAGTGCCTTTAAAGAAGCTTATTCAAGGAATGCTTGTTAACTCAGGAAACGATGCAGCTGTCGCGATCGCAGAGTTTTTGGATGGCAGTGTAGAAAGATTTTCTGAGAACTTGAACGAATACCTTAAAACAAAAATTGGTGTTACTAATACTCACTTCACTAATCCTAATGGATTGCATGATGAAAATCATTATACAACAGCAATGGACTTGGCATTAATGACAAATTACGCTATGAAAAATCCTATTTTTGCCGAGATTTTCGGGACAAAAATTCTCGATTGGCAGGGTCAATCTTGGAATACAAAAATATTAACCCATCACCGTATGCTAAAGGGAGAGCTGCCGTATCCTGGGATTTCAGGAGGGAAGACGGGGTACACAACCGAAGCAAAACAAACGTTGGCAACGACCGCAAGTAATGGAACCTTAAAGTTAACTGCAGTTGTACTGAAATCAGATTTAAAAAACGATAAGTATAATGATACCGCTACATTGTTTGATTACGGTTTTAAAAGCTATCAGCATGCAATGATTAAGCAAGAGGAAGTTTTTAAGGTAGATAATAAAGAATTTTACCCAGAAAAGGATATTCTAATCACAGAGAACCTTAGTGGGAATTTAAAGAAGGTAAGTAATGAAGGGCTACTTTCTATTGCGAATAATAATGGACATGTGATTCAATCGGTTCAATTAAAATTAAAAGAACCCCCAAAGCCCCAAAAAGCACCTGTAATAAGTAAGAAGGTTAACAAAAAAGAGTCACCACTTATTCTTGTTAATACGTTAATTGGCATATTCATTATTCTATGTACCGTAACTATTATTGGAATGCGAAGACGCAAAGTATTTACCAGAAACTATTAAAAATCTAAAAAAGCCATGGAGGTTATAGAACCTTCCATGGCTATTTTTGTGTAATTGTTGTGAGTAACAAGAAAGAAAAGGAGATAAAAACCATTGTTGCAACTAAAAACCAGGCTAAATTCATATTTCCGGATTCCATTGCAATATAAATTGCTGTAGGTGCCGTTTGCGTTTTTCCAGGAATATTTCCGGCAAACATAAAGGTAGCACCGAACTCCCCTAGTGCTCGTGCAAAACTTAGAATTAATCCTGCAAATATTGATTTAATAGATAATGGGAAAGTGATATATATAAATACTTTAATTTCGCCAGCACCATCTACCCTTGCCGCTTCTTCGATTCCTCTATCTACTGCTTGGAAACCTATTTTGACAGTTTGGTACATTAATGGAAAGGCAACAATCGTTGATGCAATCACTGCTGCCGTTGGAGTGAAAATAATTGGATGTGCAAATACTTCTTCTATAATTATTCCAAATGGACCATTTCTTCCGAATATGTAAATTAATAAAAAACCAATAACAGTTGGAGGTAAGACGATTGGAAGAAGAAGGAAGGTCTCGAGTAGTATCTTGCCCTTAAATTGCTTTCTTGCAAATAATCTGCCAAGTAAAATTCCGAGGAAAAATACTACAGTTACTGAAATGGCTGCAACTTTTATTGATAATACTATTGGTGTCCAAAATTCATCATGAAACAAGGTCATCAATCCAATACTGTAAAACCATATTTTTTGAAAATTTCTTTAGTGTAATCTCTACCTGATTATTATAGCTAAATGTGATGGAATGTTAAAGATGAGAATATAAAAAACTGCCTAGGCAGTTTTCGAAGTGACTATATTTCCCTGCCAGAGGTTGGAATTTATGGGCAATCATTTTCAGAATGAAGAGGACGGGCATTAAAAGAGGATGGGGAGTCGATTTGATCTTTGTCATCGACAAAACTTCTGGTTCCGATAAAATCACTTTTATCTCCAAAATTTTGTCCGTAGCCTTGATTTTTCTTATCGGAATTATGCCATTCGGCCAATAGATTTTGACCAATATTTACGGCAGAAGCATTTTCGAAGGAATTTATTTTAATCATGAATATATTAATATTTATATACGGAGCTGGTGCCGGCATTTGAATCTCCTCCTTTTCCTTGTTTATTAATATATGTCTTTCGTGTACGTTTATGAAAGAAGAGTAATATATGGATTAAATTATAAATATCGTTAGTAAGATAATAGTAATAAATATCCTCTATTGTGTAATACACGAAGTAGGAGGTGGGATTAGATGGACATGGATAAATTAAAGCAATGGATGGATGTGGCCAAAAATATGAATGGAGGAGATTTTTGGAACAACATTTTTGACCAGGATTTTGCTAAGCAATTTATGAATGATCAGCCTTTTACAGCGCCAAATTCAAGTGCTGCTAAACAATCTGGAAGGGAAGAAAAAAATACACCCCCATACCCCGCTATCGATATATTGGAAGGTGAAAGTGAAGTCCTGGTTGTGATTGAGGTTCCTGGAATGAAAAAAGAGAATCTTGAATTAGGGCTGAACGGAAATTCCTTAACGGTTAAAGGAAAGGCCTTATTAAATCATTCTGAATTGAAGCTTACCTATTCAGAAAGGTTTTATGGAGATTTTCAGAGACAAATTAGATTGCCAGACACTGTTAGTCCTAATCAATTGAGTGCTAAATTTTGGAATGGATTATTATTTGTAAGTTATCAGCGAATCGTTGAAAAAGGGGAAATCATTCCAATTGATTAGAAAGTGCTGAAAGTGATCTTTGAAGTAAATCTCAGTTTTAGATCGTCCTTTTAATAGTGGACATGTTAGACTAAATTTCCCATATATATGAAAGTAAGGTAAAAAATAAGGGAGCGTTTGTGAGCATGTCATTAAAAGATTTATTCCTAATCTTTAACAAAAGTGATTATGAAAAGGATTTAAAGAAAAAGTTGACTTCCTTAGAATTAAACATAGAGGAATTAAAAAAATCGCTACAAACCCTCCAACAACAATCTCCCTCTGAAGAGACAGGTAAAACAAAAGATCCGCCAATTATAATAGAGAAGATAAACATTGAAAAAATCATTTTAGATAAATACGAACTAAATAATAATTTTGGTCAACTTGGAATTAAAGAACTTAAAGGGAAATTAAATATTGGGGCAACTTATGGAAGTGAATACCAACCTAATCTAGATAATGAAGAGGAAGGGGGGGAACAACAAAAGAAGAATTTCAAAAGTTCTTCTTCTCAAAAAGGTCCAAAGATTAATTTCCAGTCAAATAAAAAAGACTAAAGTGTCATCCTTTAGTCTTTTGGATAATCATTATTGAAGTCTGCTTTCCACTTGCTGACATACTTCATCAGCAGACATCCCATTTGCATCTATAACTGCACCTTTTGTAACCGTATCCTGCATTCCCATTACGTTTGAATCGAGCCCAGTTACAACACAGCAATCGCAGTTTTGTGCATCTGATTCCTGCTTAAGTTCAACTACGTCGTAGCCTTTTTCGCGTAGTGCTTGTTGAATGTTTGTAAGAGACTGTTCTACTCCAACTTTTGCCATACAAAACACCTCCTCCTGTAGATTATCATGCCTAAGTTTACCGTAAATATTCGGTATAAGTAGCAATAATCTTCCAAAAGCTATTAGGGGAGGTGTAATGATGGGTAAACGGAGTAAAAAGAAAGCTGATCCTTCGACAATCGGACTTAGTTCACCCCAAGTAGAGGGTCAAGGGACAACAACTACAGAAACGGGATCAAGAGCTGAGCCTTCTTCACGAAGAAAACAAAAACAAATGTAAGGTTAGAAAGAAAGAGGCTGCCTATCTTTGAAAATAGGTCAGCCTCTAATCGTTTATTTATACATTTCTGCTACTTGCTTTTGAATTTCATCATTTTCTAAATATTCATCGTAAGACATTTGTTTATCTACTAATCCTTTAGGTGTTAATTCAAAAATCCGATTTGCAATTGTTTGAATGAACTGATGATCGTGTGATGAAAAAATCAATGAGCCTTTAAAATTAATTAGCCCATTATTGAGTGCCGTAATTGATTCTAAGTCCAAGTGGTTCGTTGGTTCGTCTAGAAGTAAAACGTTGGCACCATTTAGCATCATTTTTGAGAGCATACAACGAACTTTTTCTCCTCCGGAAAGAACGCTAGCTTTCTTTAAAACTTCTTCTCCTGAAAACAGCATTCTTCCTAAGAACCCGCGTAAGAAGCTTTCGCTTTCATCTTTTGGAGAGAATTGACGTAACCAATCCACCAGATTTAGCTCAGAGTTTTCAAAGTACTCGGAGTTATCTTTAGGGAAATATGCTTGTGAAGTGGTAATTCCCCATTTAAAGGTACCACTGTCTGCTTCCATTTCACCCATTAAGATTTTGAAAAGAGTAGTTTTCGCAATTTCATTTGTACCTACAAGAGCAATTTTATCGTTCTTATTCATAAAGAAACTAACATTATCCAAAACTTTTACGCCATCAATCGTTTTTGTTAATCCCTCAACTCTTAGTAAATCGTTCCCGATTTCACGGTCCGGTGTAAAGCCAACAAATGGATAACGGCGAGAGGAAGGCTTAATGTCATCGAGAGTTATTTTATCCAATAGCTTCTTACGAGAAGTAGCCTGTTTGGATTTCGATGCATTGGCACTAAACCGGGCAATAAAGGCTTGCAGTTCCTTTATTTTCTCTTCTTTCTTCTTGTTTGCATCAGAGGTTAATCTTGATGCTAACTGGCTTGATTCATACCAAAAATCATAGTTCCCCACATAAATTTGCATTTTTCCATAGTCTAAGTCAGCAATATGGGTACATACTTTATTTAAGAAGTGACGGTCATGGGATACAACAATGACTGTATTTTCAAAGTTAATTAAGAATTCCTCTAGCCATTGGATTGCTTTGATATCTAAGTGGTTTGTAGGCTCGTCCAGAAGCAAAACATCGGGTCTGCCAAACAACGCTTGTGCAAGTAGAACCTTTACTTTTTCAGAACCAGTTAATTCAGCCATCGTCTTATAATGAAGGTCTTCTCCGATTCCAAGGCCTTTTAAAAGAATTGCCGCTTCAGGCTCTGCTTCCCATCCGTTTAATTCAGCAAATTCACCTTCAAGTTCAGCAGCTTTCATGCCATCTTCGTCAGTGAAGTTCTCTTTCATATAGATCGCGTCTTTTTCCTGCATAACCTCATAAAGTCTGGAATGACCCATGATAACCGTTTTTAGAACTTCGTATTCTTCGTATTCAAAGTGGTTTTGTTTAAGAACAGCCATTCTCTCATTAGGTCCCAGTTGAACTGTTCCTGTTTGTGATTCAATTTCGCCAGAAAGTATCTTTAAAAATGTGGACTTACCAGCTCCATTTGCACCGATTAGACCATAGCAATTACCAGGTGTGAATTTAATGTTTACATCTTCAAATAATTTCCGGTCACCATATCTTAAACTTACATTACTTACTGTAATCATATACAATATCCTCCAAAACAAAATATCTATTAATTATATCACTAAAGCTGTCGAAGAGCGAATTCTTTCATTATCCTGGATAGAAAGAAAATTTTTCTAAAAAATTTTTTCATTTTCACACTTTATTCATAATTTTGTTGTAGAATTGGATTAAGAAGTTTTAAAGAAGGTGAGAAGTATGGCGAAAAAACAGCTTACTGAACTCGTAAATAAATTAAAAAAAGCTGGAATAAAAGCAAGCTTAACTAAACCTAAGTCCAATTACCTTTTATCTTTGCAGCAAATTAAAAAATATCCTTCATCTGTGAATTAGTGAATTAAATAGGAAAAATTGGTATTAAAAAGCGATTAATCCTAAGGACTAACCGCTTTTTTTATTTATAACAAACCTATGTGGGCTAATCAAGCTTATCCATAATTGTTTCATATACTTCTTCTTTATTAAAGTCATTTCCCATAGGAAACTTTGCTATAAAGTTATTGTCTTGATTGACTAAGTACGTAAAGGTGGAATGAACGAATTGCCCATTTCCGGGGTCTTTGTATTGAAATTGCAAGGCATCCGTTACCTTTTGAATTTGCTCTTGGTCTTTTTTAATATTTTGTTTGTCTCCTGTTAAAAATGTCCATTTTTCGTCGTTATTTATTCCAAAGCCTTTCATATACCCTTGCAATATCTCAGGAGTATCACGGTACGGGTCAATGGTAATGGTAATGAATTCAATTTTCTTGCCGTATACGCCACTTTTCTCTAAATCTTTCTTCAAATCAACCATCTTTTGTGTGGTGGTAGGACATATATCAGGGCAATGGGTATAGATAAATTCAATTAGTTTCAATTTAGTATGGTCCTTGCCAAAATTATATGTAGTACCATTTTGATTAATCAAACTTACTTCTGCTGGTATTTTCGCATTTGCGTCTCTAATGAGAAAGAACGAGATTCCTCCTGCAATCCCCAAAAATATAGCTAGTCCGCAAATGAGATAGATTTTTTTCATAATAACAATCCCTCCTAACAATAAGATAATGAAGTTCTCAAAAAAAAGATATGGATATATTGTGAACAAAAGTTTAGGTCTTCGACTGAATAATCATTTATACTTTAATATTAATAGAGGTATTCATCGGTTCGGTGAAAAGTATTTAATTGGATTTTAATTTAGAGGATAGGTGTTTGTTATGGTAAAACAAGCGTTTAAATTTACTTTACAGATGGTGATTCTGATTGTCATATATCAGCTGGGGAATCTTATTGTCAGATTTTTTAAGATGCCTATTCCGGGGAATGTAATTGGAATTGTTCTTCTTTTCCTCTTTCTTTTGATGGGTATTATAAAGGTGGACCAAATAGAAACAGCAGCTGGCTGGCTATTAAAACATCTTGGGTTCTTTTTTATCCCCATTTCAGTTGGATTAATGACCTTAGGGGATACCTTAGTAAATAAGTGGTTACCACTCATGTTTATACTTATTGTTAGTGCATTTATAGGGCTTTTAACGGCGGGTAAAGCGACGCAAGCTGTAATCATAAAAAATGAAAAGGATAAAGTGAGCCATCATGATCACGCTATATAATATTATCCTAACTATTTCTGTCTATTATCTAGCAAGAGTCATTTCAAAAAAATATTCCACTCCGTTAACTAGCCCTGTTTTTTTAAGTACAGTCATTATTATTGTATTATTAGTTGCTTCTAATCTGTCCTATGAAGAGTACATTCCCGCGAAAAACTTCTTAACTTATTTCCTAGGCCCAGCTACAGTTGCACTTGCTCTACCCATTTATAAAAATCGTCATCTATTCACTAAATATTTTTCTGCAGCTTTTGTTGGTCTAATAATCGGGACAGTTTCAACAATTACCTCTGCTCTTATACTAGCTCATTGGTTTGAATTATCGGAGATGTTTATTCGAGGGTTAACAGTTAAATCTGTTACCGTTCCAGTTGCTACCGAAATTGGAAAAATCATAAAAGGTAATGTTTCACTAATTGCAGCTTTTGTTATTATAACAGGAATGATTGGAGCCATGTTTGGTGCAAAACTCTTGGATTGGTTTAAAATAAACCATCCCTTTGCTCGAGGATTGTCGATTGGAACCATTGCCCATGGAATAGGAACAGCAGAGGCGGTGAAAGAAGGGGAGATACAGGGAGCTGTGTCAGGTGCTGCAATGGGAATCGCAGCGGTATTAACCTCTCTTATCATTCCGTATATTATTGATTTCATCAGTTGAATATCTTAACATAAATGGTTTTGTTAATTAACTTAACTATTTTAACTACTCCATATTAATCAATATTACAAATGGAAACGGGGCAATTCTCACAGTCATTTTGTAACCTTAGAAACTCGATATTATGTATAATGATTTTTTTGCGGTCAATAGATATAATTTTATTTCTTTTTAATTCAGCAAGCAACCTACTAATGATTTCTCTAGCTGTTCCACAAAAATTGGCTAAATCTTGATTGGTTAAGGGAACTGTAATATGAATGCCGTCTTCTTGTTGTATTCCATAGCTATTAGAAAGTCTGATTAGTGTGGAGTAAAGGGCTCCTTTTTTGCCATAGAGTACTAAATCTCTAAACTTAGTCATTGTTCTTCGATAATGATCGTTCATCCACTTTAGAAAAAGAAAAGCGAGTTTGCTATTTTGAAAAAGGGAGCTTTCTAAGGAAGATAGAGGAATTGCAGCTACCCTACTGTCAGTAACGACTTTAGCATTAAATATGTATTTTGGATCCTCGGTGAATAATGTTAATTCCCCAACGATTTCATTGGCTGAGCATAGTCTTAAGTAAAGCTCCTGGCCTTTTGCGTTCATTTTTGAAATTTGAATCTGGCCTGATAATATCAGGAACATTTCCGTAGCATTTTGACCTTCTTGGAATAAGAAAGTCCCTTTTTTTTTGTCAATTGTCCTGCCAGCGCTAGCACGGTGTAAGAGTTCGATTAATTCAATTGTTAGAGTATTTGCTGTTTGATTATGACTCATTTTTACCTCCTTAATTAAAATAGTCCTTAGGTTTATCATAAACGCTAGAGGAAAATTAAAGTACCCACTTTTGAACGATGAATGTTAAAGGTTTTTGAATTTTTGTTCATTCAGCGAATTGACAAATAATTGAATTTTATTGTATGATTTATAAGAATTTAACTTTTTTCTAAAAAAGGGAGTATGTTTTATGTTAGGTGTCGTTCTTAACTAATCCAATCAATTGGATACACTCATTCTATAATAGCCAGAATAACCTCTTGTTTGAGAGACAAGGAAGGTTTATTTAGTTGTAGTTATGGAGTGAAGTTAAGAACAATGGGCAAACATACGCATACATTCTTTTACCAATGTAGCCTGTGTACACTCGTGTAGACAGTTTTTATTTTGGTTAAATTTGGTGTGACGAATTGAACGTATTTTACGTTTAGCCGCAATGACATTGTTCATTGCGGCTATTTTTATTATTAGGAGGTTTTTCAATTGAACCAACATACTTTTCAAGTATTACAATTTGAGGAAATTAAAGAAGCCATTTCAACCTTTGCGTTAACAAAAGAGGGGAAAACAAAAATTAGGTGCCTGACACCATCGACCAATCAAAAGCAAATTGAAGCATGGCTAGATGAAGTTACAGAAGCGGTTGAAATTTTAAAAAAGAGTGCTAGTGTTCCTGTCCATGGGTTAGAGGGAATGGAACAGTTAATAAATAACATGAACAAGGGGGTTGCATTAAGAGTTGATCAGCTTGTGAAGCTTTACGACTTTTTGGATTGCTGTGGGAAAATGAGAAGATATATGAAGGATAAGGAGTATTACGCTCCGAGAGTGTCTGCTTACGTGGATGCGATCGATGAATTACCTGAACTTGCAAGTGAGATTATTCGGTGCATCCGTAATGGAAGGGTGGATGATTACGCGAGTAAAGAATTATTAAAGATAAGAAAACAAATTGCCATTCAAGAAGAGCGTTTGAAAGAAAAGACACTGCAACTAATCCGATCAAATAAATATAAATCTTTTCTACAGGAAAATGTGGTTAGTCAGAGGAATGGAAGATATGTCATTCCCATAAAGAAAGAATATCGAAATAAACTGAAGGGAACGGTGCTAGATACATCCGCATCCGGTTCCACTCTTTTTATTGAGCCCGAGGAAATTGCCGTATATCAGGATCAATTAACGTGGGTACTTGCAGATGAAGAGGTTGAGGTACAAAAAGTTCTTAGTTATTTAACCGGGTTGGTGGAAGAAAAGGAGCAGCAAATCCTCATTGCTATTGAGACCATGGTTCATTATGATTTTTTGTTTGCTAAAGCTAAGTATTGTCGCTCTATAAATGGTACGAAAGTAGGAATCAATCAATCAGATGAAATTGAATTGATCCAAGCAAAACATCCTCTTTTAGGTGAAAAGGCTGTGCCGTTGTCGTTTAAAATGAGTAAAGGGCAACATGCATTAGTTATTACTGGACCCAACACAGGAGGAAAAACTGTAACAATAAAAACAGTTGGCCTTTTGACGATAATGGTCCAATGTGGTCTTCATATACCAGCTGCTAAAGAGAGCAATCTTTGCCTCTTTGAACGGATTTTAGTTGATATTGGTGATGGGCAAAGCATTGCTGAAAATTTAAGTACGTTTAGTTCGAGAATCGTAAATATTATTGATATTTTAAAGGAAACGAACAATCGGACCTTGGTCTTATTAGATGAACTGGGTTCTGGGACAGATCCAGGGGAAGGTATGGGGCTTGCTACAGCGATATTAGAAACCTTGTACGAAAAAGGTGCAGTGCTTTTGGCAACCACTCATTATAGTGAAATAAAGGATTTTGCAGAAACACATGAAGGATTTTTAAATGGATCGATGGAATTTGATTTAGCAACGTTAAGCCCGACCTACCGCTTAATTATCGGGCGAGGGGGCGAGAGTCAGGCGTTTGCTATTGCATTAAAACTTGGGATTCATCCAAAAATAATCGAGAAAGCACACTTCGTTACTTACAAGGAAGCAAAAGAGTATAAAACGGAAATTACAGACCCATGGAAATTGAAAGAAATTGAAAAACAGGTAATTATTAATAAACATCGTAATGAAAAAATCGCTTCAAAAACAGAGTCGAAAGTACAACACTACCAACAAGGTGATAATGTGAAACTTTCTCCTTCAAATGAATTTGGCATAATTTATAAAGGTCCAGATCAATTTGGAAATTATATAGTCCAAGTGAAAGGGGAAAAAATGTCAATCAATCATAAAAGAATTGGTTTGTATCTTCCTGCAAGTGAGCTTTATCCGGAAGATTATGATTTTGATATTATTTTTCAATCAAAGGAAAATAGAAAGAAAAGTAAAATACTCAATAAAGGTCATGAAGAAAATCTAACAATTGACTATACAGAATAAAAAAGCGTCAGCTAGGAGTATATTTCTAGCTGACGCTTTTCTTCATTTTATATAATTTTGCATAATCCAGTCTACAACAACTCCTCCAAAATAGACGCCAAATACACCTAGTACGGCAGAGAAGACTGGAGGAGCTGGCAGGGGCAGTTTTAAAAATCTAAACAAAACTCCAACAGCCATACCGGCAATTAAGCTTAAGACTAACTCTTTCATGTGGTTCCCTCGTCACCTAGTTTAGTTGAACTTACAAAGCTCTTTTCCTAAGTATGAGTTATTTTTTATTTCTTATTCGGTTATGAACAAATTGTTTTCTTCCTCATGATTATGTAACTCAAAAACAACAAGTAAAGCATAGAAATAGGGGAGAATTTCTTCTGTCACTCCCTTATTCTCAATCTTCGTTTTAATCGAGTTTACGATGATTTCTAAAATTTGATGGTCCCTTTTCAATTTAATAATCATCTCTTTTAACTCAGGATTTTCCTTCAATTTTTCAACGAAAAATCCTTCCTCTTCTGATTGTGCGTGGGCAAGTGTTCTCGTCTCCCAATGCTCAATCAAGGCATCACAAATTTCCTTTGATTCTTTATCTCTTTTTTCCAATAAAAGTTTTTTTAGCACATTTGTTAAATCGCGGGCTTCTGTAAATATGCCATCATGAATCGAATGATGAGAATTTTTTTTTCTTAAAGACGGTCCTGACATAAGTGTTCTCCTTCATAAATACTATATTCCATTCTTGTCCAAAATAAATTGATTTAAAACTTAATAGGTTCAGATTGACCATTCTGGGAGTCATAATTTTTGTATACATTAACATTTTTGGGAAACGGTAATAAGTAAAAATGTCGTAGGAAGGTGAGTCTATGGGTCGAAAACGAACGCCACTAATGAAAAAAATAAAATTCTTTGGAAAATCTAGGGATGTAGCTACGCATGCCGTGATGTCTCCAATGGATAGAGATTCAGAAAAGATTTATCGCAGAAGATGGCAGCATGATAAAACGGTTCGAACGACGCATGGGGTTAACTGTACAGGATCATGCAGCTGGAAGGTGCATGTGAAGGATGGAATTATCGCATGGGAAACACAGCAGACCGATTATCCATCAACAGGACCTAACATGCCCGAATATGAACCGCGTGGATGCCCAAGAGGGGCAAACTTTTCTTGGTATATTTATAGCCCTCTCCGGGTTCGTTACCCATATGTTCGTGGTCATTTATTAGATATGTGGCGTGAAGAGTTGCAAAAATCGAACGATCCTGTTGCTGCATGGCGGGAAATCACTACAAACCCAGAGAAATCAAAACGATATAAACAGTCAAGGGGAAAAGGGGGGCTTGTCCGGGCATCATGGGATGAGGTGAATGAACTAATCTGTGCTTCTCTTATTCATTCAATTCAAGAATTTGGTCCAGACCGTATTTTTGGATTTTCACCCATCCCAGCAATGTCAATGGTTAGTTATGCAGGAGGCGGTCGATTTTTATCACTACTAGGCGGTTCCTTATTAAGTTTTTATGATTGGTACGCAGACCTTCCACCTGCCTCTCCACAAGTATGGGGAGAACAAACAGATGTACCAGAGAGCTCTGATTGGTTTAACTCTTCTTATCTATTAGTATGGGGTTCTAATATTCCACAGACAAGGACTCCAGATGCTCATTTTATGGTCGAAGCACGGTACCGTGGGACAAAGGTCGTTGCTGTTAGCCCTGATTATGCTGAGTTTGTAAAATTCGCTGATAACTGGCTAAATGTTCAAGCAGGTATGGACGGAGCCCTAGGAATGGCAATGACTCATGTTATTTTAAAAGAGTTTTATGTGGACCAAGAAACAGAATATTTTTATGACTATGCGAAAAAATTCACGGACCTCCCATTCCTGGTGAAATTAAAACCACATGGAGAAAACTTCGTTTCCAGTACGTTTTTAAGAGCTAGTGAGCTTGACAAGACTCTTTCAAATGGAGAGTGGAAAACAGCTGTTTGGAACAATGAAACCAATCAGCCTGCATTTCCAAATGGAACGATTGGACATCGATGGGAGGAAAAAGGTCAATGGAACCTCCACTTAAAAGACACAGAACAAAACATATCTGATTTAAACCCATTATTAACTATGTTAGGAAATGAAGATACAGTTGTTAACGTTGAATTTCCTCACTTTGAAGTGGAAAAAAGAGAAACTTTCAAACGTGAGGTACCAGTAAAGGAAATTCAAATAAATGGAGAAAAAATCTATATAACTACTGTGTTTGATTTAATGCTTTCTAAATTTGGGGTAGCAAGAAATGGGCTCCAAGGTGATTTTCCGAAGGATTATGATGATCCAAAACCATACACCCCTGCATGGCAAGAGGCCCTCACTGGAGTGGACCGAAAGCTAGCAGCACAGATAGCGAGAGAGTTTGCACAGAATGCCGATGAATCAAAAGGCCGTTCCATGGTTATTATGGGTTCTGGCATAAACCAATGGTATCACGCTGATGCGACATACCGTACCGTTCTAAATTTAGTTCTATTAACAGGTTCTCAAGGAGTGAACGGAGGCGGCTGGGCTCATTATGTAGGACAGGAAAAGGTTCGTCCGCTAGAAGGTTGGCAGACTCTTGCAATGGCAAGAGATTGGGGTGGACCTCCGAGGCTTCATGCTGCCACGCCGTTCTTTTATTTTGTTACAGAACAGTGGAGATATGATGATCAATCCATTGAAGACCAAATATCACCTTTAGTTAGTGAACCAAGATATAAGCATACAGGTGATTACTATTATTTGGGAACAAGATTAGGATGGACACCAGCCTATCCACAGTTTGATAAGAATTCAATTAAACTTGTAGAAGAATCGAAAGGAACTGATAAAGAGCAAATAATTCAATCCATTGTAGATGATGTGAAAGATGGAAGAACAAAATTTGCGATTCAAAATCCTGAGGACCCTAAATCATTTCCAAAAGTTATGTTTGTTTGGAGAGGAAACTTAATTGGTAGTTCTTCCAAAGGACACGAATATTTTTTGAAATATATGCTTGGAACCCATCATGGAAATTTAAGTGAGCAAAATACAGAATTAAAAACTGAAGATATAAATTGGGACGAACCGTCAACAGAGGGAAAACTCGATTTAATGGTAAATATAGATTTTCGCATGGCAGGAACAGGGTTATACTCGGATATCATTCTTCCAGCAGCTACCTGGTACGAAAAATATGATATAAGCAGTACGGATATGCACCCGTTCATCCATCCGTTTAACCCGGCAATTGCCCCTCCGTGGGAATCGAAATCAGATTGGGACACATTTAGAGGATTGGCTAAAAAGTTTTCTTCCATGGCCGAACAATATTTTAGCGGGCCTGTACAAGACGTTGTGGCAACACCTATGCTTCATGATTCTAGGGATGAAATTTCCGAGGCATGTACATTTGGGAAAATTCCAGATTGGCAAAACGGTTCATTTGAGCCAGTTCCTGGACAGAATTTCCCGCGGTTGCACATTGTCGAACGTGACTATACAAAGGTCTATGAAAAATTTATAACCCTTGGACCTGTTATCAAGGAACAAATTGGAGCTAAGGGTATTGGCTGGAATGCAAAAGAAGAATACGAAAAATTAAAAAAGATACTTGGAACAGCAAATAAAACCTCTTACAAGGATTGTCCAAGTCTATACACTGCTCGGGATGCTGCTGAAGCAATTCTATCTCTTTCTAGTTCTACAAACGGCTCTCTAGCTATGAAGGCATGGGATGCGCTGGAGAAAAAATCAGGACAGAAATTAAAAGATTTAGCAGAAGAAAGAGCAGAAGAGCATATGTCATTTAGCGAAATCACAGCCCAGCCCCGGCAAGTCATTTCTACACCTGTTTTTAGTGGAACGGAAACGGGGGGTAGACGGTATTCTCCATTTACAACAAATGTGGAACGTTTAATTCCATGGCGTACATTAACAGGCCGCCAGCACTTTTATTTAGACCACGAAACCATGTTCGAATTTGGAGAAGAGTTTCCAGTATTTAAGGCACCTTTAAAAAAGTTGGCATTCCGGTCAAAGGATCGAAAGCCAATTAATATGGGCAAGGAAATAAATTTACGTTATTTAACACCACACTTTAAATGGTCATTCCATAGTACCTATTTTGATACTCTTCCGATGTTAACACTATTTAGAGGCGGACCGACTGTATGGATGAATCTTCATGATGCAGAAGAAGTTGGTATTGCAGATAATGATTGGCTTCAAATGTATAACCGAAATGGGGTTGTCGTTGCAAGGGCAGTTGTTTCCCATCGATTACCAAGGGGAGTAGCCTTCATGTATCACGTTCAAGAGCGGCATATTAACGTCCCCGGTTCAACCATTACGAACGAACGTGGTGGTACATTTAACAGTCCAACGCGATTACAAATGAAGCCAACGCACGTAATTGGCGGATATGCCCAGCTAAGTTATGGGTTTAACTATTATGGTCCATGTGGAAGCCAGCGCGATGAGAGAGTTATTATTAGTAAACTAGATAGGGATGAGGTGGACTGGCTTGAGAATTAAAGCACAATTTGGAATGGTGATGAACCTAGATAAATGTATTGGGTGTCATACGTGCAGCATCACCTGTAACAATACGTGGACAAACCGTCCCGGAGCGGAATATATGTGGTGGAATAATGTTGAAACAAAACCAGGAATCGGTTATCCAAAAGAATGGGAAAACCAAGAAAAATATAAAGGGGGCTGGGTGTTAAAGAATGGGAAGCTTGAACTAAAGGCAGGTGGTAGAGTTTCGAAGCTCTTAAATATTTTTCACAATCCTGATTTAGCCCAATTAGATGATTACTATGAACCGTGGACCTATGATTATGAAAATTTAATAGATAGCCCTGAAAAAGAACACCAGCCAGTGGCTCGACCAAAGTCTCAGGTGACAGGGGAGTATATGGATATTAAGTGGGGGCCGAATTGGGAAGATGATTTGGCCGGTGTATATCAGACTGGGAAAAATGACCCTAACATAAAGGGTATTGAAGAAAGAGTGAAATTTGAGTATGAACAAACCTTCATGATGTATCTGCCAAGAATCTGTGAGCATTGTGTCAATCCAACTTGTGTAGCTTCCTGTCCCTCTGGTGCCATTTACAAAAGGGAAGAGGACGGAATTGTATTGGTAGATCAAGATGCATGCCGAAGCTGGCGGTATTGTACAACAGGTTGTCCATATAAAAAGGTCTATTTTAATTGGAAAACACATAAAGCAGAAAAATGTACCTTTTGTTTTCCAAGAATAGAGGCTGGACTTCCAACTGTTTGTTCAGAAACATGTGTAGGAAGACTTCGGTATTTAGGGATTGTTTTTTATGATTTAGATAAGGTTGAAGAAGCGGCATCCGTTACCAATGAAAAAGATTTATATGAAGCCCATTTAGGAATCTTCTTAGATCCCCACGATCCAGAGGTAATCAAGGAAGCGCGAAAAGCTGGTTATCAAGAGGATTGGATTGAAGCTGCACAAAGGTCACCTGTCTATAAATTAGCAGTGGAACAACGGATCGCTTTACCCCTTCATCCAGAATATAGAACATTGCCTATGGTCTGGTATATTCCACCGCTCAGTCCAGTGATGAGCGCATTTGATGGAGGCTTAGATGGGGTCAATCCTCATGTTATATACCCTCAAATTGACCAGCTTAGAATTCCAATCGAGTATCTAGCCAATATGTTAAGTGCCGGGGATACAGAAGTTATTCGGAAAGTTCTTAAGAAGATGGTCGCGATGAGAAGTTATATGAGGTCACTAAATCTAGGGAAGAAACCAGAGAAAAGTATACTAGATGCTGTTGGAATGACAGAAGAAACAATGCATGAAATGTATCAACTTGCAGCAATTGCGAAGTACGATGATCGCTATGTTATTCCATCCTCACATCGGGAGGATGCTGCAAACCAATATTTAGGACAAGGAACTGGAGGGTTTGATTTTATGGAGGCGTGCTCCGGATGCTCGGTTACACCAGGGATACCGGGAGATTATAAAGTAGGAGACGATTATTGGGGGGAACTAAATGGATGATTATCAACGTATTTTTGGTCTTGCATCTATTTTACTTCAGCATCCTGAAAGAAATTGGGTTGAATCAAATGAGCTAAAAGATGAAATTGCCTTAATTGAAAATCAGCTAGTGAAGGTCTTATTTAAGCAATTTCAATCATATTTGGAATCAACTACTTATTTAGAGCTGTGTACCGATTATACGAAGACATTTGATTTTAATGATAAAACAACCCTTTATTTAACCTATCCTCTTTTTGGTGAGAATCCAGATCGAGGAAAAGCACTTTTGAAATTAAAGAGTGAGTTTTATGAAGCAGGTCTCCCTTTACAAAGTGAGGAGCTCCCAGATTATTTACCTTTAATACTTGAATTTTGCTCTTTAGTACCAACAAAAACTGCACAAAAAATGCTACTGATTCATCGAAGGTCCATTGACAATTTATTAAAAGAATTATCATTAATAGAAAGTCCATTCCAAATGATTCTGCAAGCATGTGTACAAACAATTGAAGACATGCTAAGTAAGCAAAAGGCTTCGTAGGGGGACTGAATGATGACGTTTTTTCAAAATTTCTTTTGGGTGTCTTTCCCATATATTATGTTGACGATGTTCGTGGTGGGGCATATATATCGATATAACGTTGATCAGTTTGGATGGTCAGCAAAATCAAGTGAGTTTCTTGAAAAAAAGCAGTTGAAATGGGGAAGTATTCTATTTCACTATGGGATTGTCTTCGTTTTCTTTGGACATGTGGCTGGCGTACTCGTTCCAAAGGCATTATACGAGGCCATTGGAGTTACAGATCATATGTACCATTTTGGGGCAGTATGGATTGGTGGAATTGCTGGAATTGCTACTATTATAGGTGTTGTTTTACTAATGATTCGCAGGTTTACCGTAAAGCGAATCTATATTCATAGTACCTTTCGGGATATTATTGTTCTCGTTTTATTAACACTTATTATTTTTTCAGGCTTTGTTAATACAGTCTGGTATACAGGTAGAGGAGTAGCATTTGAATATAGGGAAACAATTAGTCCATGGTTTCGTGGTATTCTTTCTCTACGCCCGACACCAAGCTTAATGGTGGGTATTCCGCTTGGTTTTCAAATTCATGTGGTATCAGCCCTGTTACTTTTTGGTATATGGCCATTTACCAGATTAGTTCATGTATGGAGTCTCCCCCTAGAGTATCTAAGCCGAAAATTTATTGTATATCGTTCCATTATCGGAAGGCGTTCGATCGCGATATCAACAGATCGTTCTAAAAATAAATTGGATTAAAAAAGTGGAACCTGAATTGGTTCCACTTCATTATTTATTTTGAAGATATTTTAAAGCGAGCAGTTTTTTCACTTCATTATAACTTAAGCCTGATTGACTATTTAATCTTTTTACCTCTTCAATATCAGTACCAACTTTTGTGAAATGACAGAGCTTATTACCAACCATGGATGGGAACCTCCTTAGAAAAGGGATATTTATGAAATGAAAAGTCATATTATTGTCCATACTAAATAGTAAAGGAGGCGGTACCAATTTTTTACGGTAAACGAGCAAAAGAAGAAGAGATCGAAACAATACTGGTGGATACCGAAATCTATTCTTGTATGGATGACTCATGTATCGGCTGGATGAGAAAAGAATTTGTTGCAGATGATTTGTTATGTCCGATGTGTGGCAATGAAATGATACAGGAAATGAAAGAGCTTCCCAAAATTTAATAAAACCTGATGGAAAAAAGACTGTCACAGCAATGGGACAGTCTTTTATTCATCGTAAGAACTAAAGAAATGATCATCATAAGCCTGTTGTGCTGCTTCGGAGGTTGAAAATAACGCGTCATCATCTTCAATGACATGGAAAGTCTCATTTAAAAATAAAGCCAATGCATTAGGGTCTTTTGGATGCTGAACAATTTCGGCAGCCTTTACATTTGCTACCGAGGGAACATGTGGATTTCGATATATGACGTAGACTTCATCGCCTGGTTTTGCGTTATTTATATCGAGATAACTCATTTATAATAACCTTCCTTTAAAGATTTTCATTTTGCTGCAGAATTTCATCACCAGTTAGGATAATGTTGGCTTCTTCAAAGAATGTATGCTCATCCACCGATTCTCCCGCTACATATTTTTTTTTTGGAATTGTAGACCCAATAGTATTGTTTGAAGCTGTTATCTTATCTTCATTTTTGGTCAATGACATCATCTCCTTACATAAAGCATTTGCTATGTTATAACAGATTATCCCTGCCTAAATATTTACGAAACGGAAACAAATAAAAAACTCTCCAATAATTGGAGAGTTTTACAACTACTCTTCTTTTTTCGCTAAACAGTGGTCACATTCCATAAAATAACTTTCAGCCTGCTCCTCCATATGCTGACCACACTCTGAACATTCCTTCTTAGGTAAATTACGGAAAAACTCCACCGGACTCATTAACATTTAAAACTCCTCCTTTATTAGTACAGTTTTTTAATAACCGTCTTGTTATAGTACAGTATAAACAAAAAATAAGAATTTGTGTAGACTTTTTTTTAAAAAAACAGAAAATTTTATAAAAATAAGTCTTTTATCACAAATCCCTTTTAAAAGGTGAGAATAGTTATTGTCATGGACAAGAAATTAAGGGTTAAAATAAGGAGAAATGGTTCTTGATTAATAAATAATACTTCCATAACTTTATTGATTACATTACAATCATAGTAGAAATAAAATGTAGAAATTGGGGGGATGCTGGTTAATGAATGTGATGATTGGAACTTTTCATCCTTATTTTATTATTATTGCTATCGGATTAACCATAATGGCATCATATACAGCTTTAGATATGTTCACCTTAATCAGGTCGACTGACCGAAATAAAAGACTGCTTTTTCTTGGTGGTACATTTTCCATGGGAATTGGAATATGGATCATGAATTTTATTGGACATATTGCTGCTGATACAAATAGATTCGCTAGTTACCATATTCCACTTACTATTCTTTCTATTTTTATTGGAATTGCGTTTACAGGAATGGCCTTCCTTTCGTTTTTTGGAAAATCAATTGGATACTACCATCTAATTGTAGGTAGCACATTTTTGACGTTTGCTGTGCTGGCAGTCCAGGTTATTAGTTTATATGCTATGAATGTAAGCATTAAATATAATTTTTTACTATACTTGTTTTCAGTTTTGTTAATATTTGGATTATTTTTATTTTCCTTTTGGATCCTTTACTCCACAAAAAGCTATAACAACAGTAATCAGGTTTGGTTAAAACCAATAAGTGCAATCATTATCTCTGCTGCAATTGCTCAAGGGCATTTTCTTTTAAAAAGGGCCACGATTACCACTAGTGAAGTAGTTAAAGGGTCAAGTACGGATAGTCCTTTTTTTATTTATTTAGTATTATTTGTTGCGGTTCTGATCATTGGGGGACTCATCATTTCAAGTGCACTAATAAGTAAACAATTAGCTACAACAGATACTAATTTAAAAGATATTAAGGCCGCACTTGACGCTGCTGCCATTGTTGCTATAACTGATCCACATGGAACTATTATTTATGTGAATGATAAATTCGAAGAGATTTCAAAGTACAAAAAGGAAGAAATTCTTGGGAAAAATCACCGAATATTAAATTCTGGATATCATTCAAAAGATTTCTTTAAAAATTTATGGAAAACCATTCAATCAGGCCAAATTTGGCGGGGGGAAATTCGTAATAAAGCTAAGGATGGTTCTTTTTATTGGGTCGATACGACTATTGTTCCGTTCCTGAATTCAAAAGGGAAACCAGTTCAATATATTGCGATTAGATCTGATATCACCAATAGAAAACAAGCAGAAGAGCATCTAAAAGAAACAATTAAAGAAATTAATGATATAAAATTTGCTTTGGATCAATCCTCTATTGTAGCCTTTACAGACGCAAAAGGAATCATTACAAATGTCAATGATAAGTTCTGCGAAATATCTAAATACAGCCGTGAGGAAATTATTGGGAGGGACCATAATATCCTGAATTCTGGATACCATTCTAAAGACTTCTTCAAAAATCTTTGGAGAACTATTGGTGAAGGAAGAGTATGGAAGGGTGAAATCAGGAATAAAGCGAAAGATGGGACATATTATTGGGTAGACACAACTATTGTTCCGTTTTTAAATGAACATGGCAAGCCCTATCAGTATCTTGCGATTCGAAATGACATTACTGAGCGAAAGAAAACGGAAGAAGTTCTACATCGTCAGGATAAGCTCGCAGCAGTGGGTCAATTGGCTGCTGGAGTTGCACATGAAATTCGAAACCCTCTCACATCCATGAAAGGATATGCAGAATTCTTACAGTTAGATGAAAAAGATCCTGAACGAATGGAATTCCTGAATATTATTCTTGATGAAATTGAAAGGGTCAATACCATTGTTGAAGACTTCATGGTATTAGCCAAACCAAAGGCAGTAGAATTGGAAGAAAAGAATGTTGTTCCTGTTATAAAAAATGTAGTTTCATTACTTGAATTTGAAGCTAGAAAGAAAAATGTCCACTTGTCCTTTGACTGTAATCAAGAGATTATTCAAATTGAATGTGATGAAAATCGCTTAAAACAAGTGTTCTTAAACTTTATTAAAAATGGAATTGAAGCCATGCCGAATGGTGGAGACCTGCATGTTAAGACCATCATACATGAAAATAATGTACAAATTTCCATTCAAGACTCAGGGGTTGGAATCTCTAAAGAGAAATTAAAGAAGCTAGGGGAGCCATTTTTCACTACGAAAAAGAATGGCAACGGATTAGGCTTAATGGTAAGTTTTAAGATTATTGAAAGCCATAATGGTAAAGTGTTTGTTGAAAGTGAGCCTAATAAAGGAACAACCTTTAATATTTTATTACCAGCAAAAACTGCTTAAAACGAGAGCACTCCTCTCGTTTTTTTTATTTCATTTGATTCCGTCGAAAAAAAGCCATAATTTTCATAAAAAAGGAAAGCTACAAATGGAATAAATAGATTAATATAGTTATATAGGTAATAATGATTGTAAGGGAGGAAAGAACGTGGGGGAACCAAACTTTGTTAAAACAATATGCGGCTATTGTGGTACAGGTTGTGGCTTAGTTCTAGAGGTTCAGGACAATAAAATAATGAAAATACGAGGTGACAAGGAAGCACCTGTAAATAAGGGGCAAACATGTGTAAAAGGTGCGTTTGCCTATGAATATGTACATGCGAAGAATAGGTTAACATCGCCACTCATCCGAAAAGCAGGTAAGCTGGTGGAAACAACTTGGGAAGAAGCCTATCAATACATTGCCAAAAATCTAAATCGAATCAAAAATACTTGGGGCTCAAATGCTATTAGCATGTTTGCCTGTGCGAGAAGTACAAATGAATCCAATTTTATTACACAAAAGTTTATGAGGACAGTTATAAATAGTAACAATATTGATGGTTGTAACCGAACGTGACATGCTCCTAGCGTTGCCGGTCTGGCAACTGTTTTTGGAAGCGGTTTCCCAACAAATACTCTAGAAGACTTTGAAAAGGCAGAAGTTTTACTTCTAATGGGTTCAAACACAACAGAAGCACATCCTATTATTGCCAATCGAATCAAGAAAGCAGCAAAGTCGGGGTTAAAGATAATTGTAATAGATCCAAGGAAAATAGATATGGTAAAAGTGGCTCATCGCCACTTACAAATCAATGTAGGTTCTGACATTGCTCTAATAAATGCCTTTATACGAGTTATTTTGGAAGAAAATCTATATGATCCAGCGTTTATCGAGCAGTTTACTATTGATTTTGAAAAATTAAAAAAACAGGTGGATCCGTACACTCCTGAATATGCTGCTGCAATTACCGGGGTAAAAGCAGAGGATATTACAGCGACCGCTAGAGAATATGCTGCATCGAATGGTTCCATGATTGCATATACATTGGGAATTACTGAACACCATTGTGGTGTAAATAATGTATTTGATATTGCGAATTTAGCCTTACTAACAGGTAATATTGGTAAACAGGGTACAGGAATTATGCCGCTTAGGGGGCAAAATAATGTCCAAGGTGCCGGTGATATGGGCTGTCTACCAAACCAATTGACTGGAGCATTAAGTCTTGCAAATATGGAGTTCAGAGCACGTTTTGAAAAGGAATGGAACGTAGTTCTGAATCCACAGGCTGGTGACACGCAAACACGTACCTTTGACCGTTTAGAGATGGGGGAGTTAAAGGCACTTTATGTCATTGGAGAAAATCCAATCCAAGCTGATGTTCATATGAACCATACAAAAGAAATCTTTAAAAAGCTTGATTTATTAATAGTTCAAGATATTTTCTTAACAGAAACAGCAAAATTAGCTGATGTTGTTTTACCTGCCCGATCCTGGGGAGAAGTAGAAGGAACCTATACGAATACAGATAGAAGAATCCAACGCGTTCGGAAAGCTGTTGAGGCACACCCTAATACGAAAGAAGACTGGGAAATACTTTGTGAACTGTCTACCCTAATGGGTTATTCTATGCACTATGAAAATAGTGAGGAAATTTGGAATGAAATAAGAAGACTAGCATGGGAAATGTACGGTGGAATTTCTTATGAGAGACTGGAAAATGAGTATAGTCTTCATTATCCTTGTCCAGATGAAACTCATCCAGGTACATTTGTTATGCATGAGAGGTTTCATCAACAAAACCCTGTGGTGAAAAAAGCGCCATTCGTGCCTGTAGATTATACAGAGCCTTTAGAGCTACCAGATAATGAATATCCTTTTACGCTAACAACTGGGCGGCGCTATGAGTCATATAATACCCACACTCAAACACGCTACTATGCTTCTGGAGTAAAAGTGAAGCAAACAGAAGAGACAGTCGATATCCATCCAGAAGATGCAAATAGACTTGGAATTTCGGATGGAGAGATTGTTCAGGTTCGATCTCGAAGAGGTGAACTCGAGGTAAAGGCGAAGGTAACCGATCAAGTGGTTCCCGGTCTTGTTTTTATGAGTTTCCATTGGAGTGAAACACCAACAAATGTATTAACCTTAAATGAGTATGACCCAATTTCTGGAACAGCTGAATATAAAGCATGTGCTGTTTCTATATCAAAGGTATAAAAGAATATTTTAGTAAAATAGTGCAGGGGATACCTTGCACTATTATTTTTTTTATAAAAGGTGAAATTAATACCAGTATAGGAAATGATTTCAAAATAAATATGTGGTTCGGGTAATTAGAAATGTTATTGTAATATAACTGCCATCCTTGTAAACGAATTAACATGCCCCTGTTCTTTGGATTAGAAAATTTCATGTTAAGATGATTAAAGTTAGCTGCGAAAGAACATGGGAGGTAAAAAAATGATAAAAAAAATTAAAACTTTTATTGCAGTTGTTGCACTCTCAGGAACTGTAGGTGCTAATGTACAAGCGGCAGAGTTAACTGTACAGGATGGGGATACCTTATGGGATCTTTCACGTGTACATAATACATCTGTCGAAAACATTCAAAAGTGGAATCACCTTTCTACTGACCTTATTCACCCTGGAGATGTATTAACGATTGCAACTGAAAAGCAATACACAGTAGTGAAGGATGATACACTCTGGGATATTGCAAAGGAATATCAAGTATCGGTTGCAATGATTAAAGAATGGAATAAATTAAATACTGATCTGATTCATCCGGGATTACAATTAGTAATCTATGATGAAATAAATAACTTTTCTACTGGGAAGATGGTTGAACCAGCCAAAACTCCAGTGGTCTCGAAAGCTCCAGTGGTCTCGAAAGCTCCAGCGGTTGCTACTAAAGAATCTGACACTTCTATGAGCGAGGACACAAAAGTGAAGGCTGCTTCAACAAATGTTGCTAGTAAACCTGAAGTTCCGGTTACAACAAAAGCCGAGGAAAATTCGAAGGAAATTACTGTTAAGGCTACTGCATATACTGCATCGTGTGAAGGGTGTAGCGGAACTACTGCAACAGGACTCGATTTAAATGCTAACCCTGGTGCTAAGGTAATTGCAGTTGACCCCTCTGTCATTCCACTTGGAAGTAAAGTTCTGGTTGAGGGATATGGAGAAGCCATCGCTTCAGATACAGGTGGAGCAATCAAAGGAAACAGAATTGACGTGTTTATCCCCTCAGAAGAAAAAGCACTTGAATGGGGTAGGAAGGAAATAAAAGTAAAAATATTAGACTAAAACAAAAAACTGCCGAATATGGCAGTTTTTTTTATTGTAAAAAACAAGCCGGATTAACCGGCTTGTTTTACTAGTGTTTTGGCTGCAACTGTTTTTCTTTGATAGAAGAACCAGTTCAAACCATATGCGATAACATAGAATCCGATAAAGAAGTAGAACGCAGTAACAGGTGTTCCAGTCGCTTTAACAGACCATCCAAATAACTTAGGAATAAAGAATGAACCATATGCTGCAAATGCTGCAGAAAAACCGATTACAGGTGCTGCCTCTTTTGGAATAAAAATGTTTGGAATCATTTGGAACGTAGAGCCTGAGCCGATTCCAGATGCAAGGAAAAGAACTAAGAAAGCAATTAAGAATCCAGCAAATTGTTTGCCATTTAAGAAGTAGATAACACCTGCTGCACCAATTCCCATTATTATTAAGACATAAGCCGTTACCTTTGCACCGCCAATTTTATCAGCCATCCAGCCGCCAACAGGTCTTGCTGCAGCAGCCACTAATGCACCAAGGAAGGCAAGTGAAATGTGTTCCGGAAATTGAGACTTTAATAAAAGTGGGAATGCAGCTGAGTAACCAATAAATGAACCAAAGGTAGCTACATAAAGTGCTGTCATAATCCAAGTGTGCTTCCGTTTTACAACTACAAATTGATCGGCAACGGACTGCTTTGCTCCTGGAACATTATCCATTTTAAACATTGCTAAAAGTGTCATGATGACTATGGGAATGACCCAGATAAACGCAGCATTTTGTAACCATACTTCTTGACCATTTGCTAAAACTTGTTTATTACCAACAAGTGCAAAAGTGCCTGATGTAATAATTAATGGTGTGACAAACTGTACGACAGATACACCCATATTTCCTAAGCCGCCATTAATTCCAAGTGCAGTTCCTTTCTCTTTTTTAGGAAAGAAGAAACTAATGTTTGCTGAAGAAGATGAAAAGCTTCCTCCGCCAAGACCACAAAGGGCTGCTAGTAGGAGCATGATTGAAAATGGTGTATCAGGATTTTGGACTGCAAAACCAATACCGATTGCCGGTATGGCTAAGATTCCTGTTGAAATCACTGTCCAGTTTTTACCACCAAAAGACCCAACAGCAAAAGTATAAACAAAGCGAAGTGTCGCACCAACAAGGCCCGGGATAGCAGCAAGTGTGAATAATTGTTCTTCTGTAAACTGAAAGCCAATATCGTTAAGTCTGACAGCTACAACTGACCATATTTGCCAAACGATAAATGCAAGCATCAAAGACGGGACTGAGATCCATAAATTTCTTTTTGCATGTTTTTTTCCTTCTGCATTCCAGAACTTTTCATCTTCTGGATTCCAATAATTAATTCGAGCCATAATTTTTTCCTCCTATATTTCCAATCTAATTAATTAACAAATGTTATGTTGTTCCTTGTGTTATTACTATAAGACACATGGTAACATGATTTTTGTGATGTTCGTCACAAAAATAGTGAAGGAACTGTGAACTCAGTTCGTTTGACAAAAAGTTGTAAAATTTATCACGCAAAAAAAAGAGACCTTCATCTTTGAAGATCTCTCAGCTTATTTCATATAGTAAGTTACGATTCTTTCTCTTCATTGAACATTCCAACGTAATTTTTTGTTTCCCCCACATCATCTTTAATTGCAGTAATAGTTAACCATTCTTTATAAATCTCATTATTTTTGCGTTTATTCCAAATATACCCTTCCCAAAATCCTTCTGTCCTTAAAACATTCCACATTTGCTTATAAAATTCATTGTCATGTTCGCCAGATTGAAGGACACTAGGTGTCTTCCCAACTACTTCGTCCTCACTAAAACCCGTAATTCTTGTAAAAGCCGGATTTACGCTCTGAATAATTCCATTTATATCTGTAACGCAAATACCGTCAACAGCATGGTTTACGATTTTTGCTGAAATATCTAGTTTATCTTGATAGTATAGCCAAACAACAATGACTAAACTTGCAAGAGAAAACTCGGAAAGTGACATAAATCCAATTGCGTAATGACCAGTCCAATCAAATAGGATAGTAAGAATGATTGGAGGGAAGAAACCCCCTAATCCTCCCATTGCTGCAACAATCCCATTTACTATGCCTGCCTGCTTTGAAAAATACAATGGTACAAGCTTAAAAATTGCACCATTACCAATGCCAGCAAAGAAAGCAACTAATAAACACCCAAAAGAATAAATAGGTAAGGATGGGGTAAATGACAGTAGAAATCCTGCAAAGGTTAAACTGAAAAAAACCGCCATTAGGATTAGGAAAGGATTAATTTTATCTCCCAGCCATCCTCCTACTGGTCTAAAAAAAGTTGCAAGTGCTATAAAACCAGCTGTACGTAAACCAGCGTCAACTTTATCTAGTTCAAAATGATTGACTAAGAAGGACGGTAAGTATATCGTGAACGCCACAAAAGAACCAAACGTTATAAAATAAAATAAACTTAAAAACCAAAGTTTAGGATTTTTATAAACTTCTTTTACTTGGTTAGATAAGGAATTGTTTACTCTCTTTTCTTTCCTATCTCCAAATAAGAAATTGATTACTGTAAAGATCAACACGATAACTAAAAAAATCTTTACGGTAGTTCTCCAACCATACATGTTGGCTAGTACTGGTGCTGAAAAGGAGGTAATAGCTGTACCAATGTTTCCTGCTCCATAAATTCCATTTATGAAACCATGCCTAGCTTTTTCATAGTATTTAGGAAGAGAAGTAACACCAATGGAAAACACTGCTCCGCCGATACCAAGCATAAAACCACCAAGTATTAGCATGAATAATGAATTTGCGTAACTAACAATTACAATAGGAATCAGCAAAACGATAAAGCTAATTGTGAATAGTATTCGTGCTCCATAGCGATTGGTCCAATAACCAATTGGAACCCTAAGGAGTGACCCGAGTATAACCGGTACCGCTGTTGCCCATGCGATTTCAGTGGATGAGAGCGGTATATCTGCCTTTATAAAAGGCATTAGTGAAGATATGAGCACCCAAACCATAAATCCTGCGACAAGACTTCCCGTTTGAATAAAAAGTTGTTTTGTTCCTTGCTTCATTTTTATCCCCCTTAACTCCCATGTCATATTATTATTGCCAAAACATATTGTCTTACTTACATATTCTACAGGTATGGAAAAATTTTCTTCAGTATTATAGAACACTTTTTTAAATAATACAGTGAGGTATGACACATAATGGGCCTTTGATAAATAAAATTTACTTGTCATTTTTTTGTCCATTAAAAAAAAGAGCAAAATATTTTATTCCTCCAAGGGTAAAAGTAGTATAAATAACCTATTTTTTTATGTTCTTAGGTTGGGTTCAAGGAGGGACTTGTAAATGGCTAATCAATACGCAGTTATTGGTTTAGGTAGATTTGGAATAAGTATTGCCCAAAAGTTATTCGAATCTGGACAAGAAGTGTTAGGTGTCGATGTAAATGAGGAACGAGTGGATGATTCGCATTCTTCTGTTACTCATGCTGTTATTGCCGACTCAACAGATGCAGAGGCATTAAAATCTATTGGCATACGAAATTTCGATACCGTTGTAGTGGCTATAGGAAACGATATACAAGCAAGCATACTCACGGTTTTACTTTTAAAGGAACTGGGAGTAAAAAGGGTAATTGCTAAAGCCTTAAATAAGCTTCATGGACAGGTTTTAGACAAGGTTGGAGCTGATTGGGTTGTATTTCCTGAGAGAGATATGGGTGTACGAGTTGCCCATCAGTTACTATCACCTAAAGTATTAAATTTCATTGAGATTTCTAAAAACTATAGTGTCGAAGAAGTGAAAATACCTGAAAACATGATTGAAAAAACTTTAAGAGAGTTAGACATAAGAGCTAAGTTTAATTTAAGTGTAATAGCTATCAGGCATGAGGATGAGATTAATATATCTCCTTCGCCAGATAAGATTATTAATCATGGTGATGTATTAGTTGTGATAGGAGAAAACCGGGATCTAGAAAGATTTGCAAATTTAGAATGATTTTATATATATTGCAAGTATCTCGAATTTTTACATTGAGATTAAATTTATCCCTGGAGTGTAACTTTTAATAGTCAAATTTCGCCTTATGCATTGAAAGGAGGCGAAATTTGTGTCAGGTCAATTTGAGGAGCTCTATGAAAAATATCATCAGGACCTATTTTCTTTTTTATATTATTTGGTCAATAGCCGTGAACAAGCTGAAGACCTCTTACAGGAAGTATATATACGAATATTCAAATCTTATGGGACCTTTCAAGGAAAGAGCAGTGAAAAAACTTGGCTATTCTCTATTGCCCGGCATGTTGCCATTGATTCCTTTCGCAAGAATTCAGGCTGGAAAAAAAGAATTATTAGTTCGTTTGATTGGAATAAAAATGAATTTAAAGATTTATCACCGTTGCCTGAGGAAATTTCCCTTCAAAACGAACAAATCCATTTGCTCTATTCTTGTTTAGATAAATGTTCGATTGAGTATCGATTGGTATTAATTTTGAGATATATCCAGTCCATGTCAATTAGTGAAACCGCTATAGCACTCGAATGGTCAGAGAGCAAAGTGAAGACCACCCAACATCGTGCATTAAAAAAGATTAAAAAATTAATGGAGGAAGTAACGATAGAGGAAAAAGAATTTTGTGACGAACATATTTATATTTCCTAAAAAGCATTCATACATTGATTGCTTTTTATTTTTTTGTAGCTTTAAACCAGCCCAACGAGAATTTTATGGTAATGTAAATATAAATATACCTTTTAAAATAGTATGGGAGGGAATGAAGTGGACTTTCGAACGGTTGAGACAATGGAAGAGCGATTGGAGCTCATGAGAAATCTTTCAAAAAAATTTCTAACAAGGGCGCACCAGGTAGATGTAGAAGGAAGTTTTCCATTTGAAAACATCCAGGATTTAAAAGATGCGGGCTATACAACTCTGACAATGCCAACTAAATATGAGGGAATGGAAATATCTCTTTATGAATTCATTCGCTTACAGGAAATAATAGCAGAGGGTGACGGTGCCACAGCGCTTTCAATCGGATGGCACATGGGGATTATATTAAATCTTCATGAAAAGAACTCATGGAAAGAGAGCATGTTTAAATATCTTTGTGAACGTGTAAAAAATGGTGCTTTAATAAATAGCGCTGCAACAGAACCAAAAACAGGGAGTCCGACTAGAGGTGGTAAACCAGAAACTAGAGCAGAAACAAGAGGTCAAAACTGGGTCATTAGTGGAAGGAAAACTTTTACTACCATGTCGCCCGTTCTTGATTATTTTATAGTTTCTGCTGCCATAAAAGATTCCGATGACATAGGAAATTTTCTTATCCCCCGCGGTACAAAGGGAGTGAAAATTGATGAAACGTGGGACAGTATATCCTTAAGGGGAACAGGAAGCCATGATTTAATTCTTGAAGATGTAGTTGTGCCAAAAGAGTTTCTTGTTGAAACACTGGTCACTGAAGGGAAGAGGGCAAACGGGTGGCTTCTCCATATACCTGCCTGTTATCTTGGTATCGCCAAAGCAGCCAAGCGTTATGCGCTTGAATTTGCAAAAGAATATACTCCAAATAGTATTACTGGGGCAATTATAGAATTACCAAACATACAACAAAAAATAGGTGAAATAGAACTACAGTTAATGCAAGCAGAATATTTTCTATACGGAGTAGCTAAACAATGGGACATTTCAAATGAAGTGGAGAGGAGCAAGATGGGGCCAATATTAGGAGCTGCCAAATTAACTGTTACTAATACAGCTATTTCAGTGGTCGATTTAGCTATGAGAATAGTTGGTGCGAGAAGCTTGTCAATCAGTAATCCGTTACAAAGGTATTATCGTGATGTTAGAGCAGGACTTCATAATCCTCCTATGGACGATGCAACAATTCAAATACTTGCTAAATATAGTACTGTCAATTAGTAATAAAACCAGCCGTTCATCCAGCGGCTGGTTATTATACAAGTTTAAGATACATATTCAATGGCATTAATTTTTTTCTTGTTTTCTTCAAAAAGTCTATATAAATCTTTCATCGGAAGTGGCGCTGAGAATAAATATCCTTGAGCATAACCACATTCGAAGGATTTTAATAAATCTAATTGTTCCTCTGTCTCAACACCCTCTGCGATTACATTAAAACCGAAGCTTTTTGCTAAAGAGATGACACTTTCCACTACTGCCCTATCTTTTGTGTTATTTAACATATTTTGTACGAAGGAACGGTCAATTTTCAATGTATTAACAGGAAGATATTTCAAATAACTGATTGAAGAATACCCCGTACCAAAATCATCAATGGAAATACTAATACCCATCTCTTTTAATGAATTAAGTTTTGAAATAACCAAGTCAATATTATCCATAGAAACACTTTCGGTTATCTCAAGTTCTAACTGGAAAGGGGGAAGTTTTGTTTCTAATAGTGCATGTTGAACAATTTCTACAAAGTTTTCTTCTTGAAATTGTTTCGAAGAGATATTAACAGCGATTTGAATAGGTTCCCGGCAAATTTTAGAAAAAGTTTTTGCTTTTATACATGCTTCTTTTAACACCCATTCACCAAGCTGACTAATCATACCTATTTCTTCAGCGAGAGAGATGAAATCTGAGGGTGGAATCATACCTAAATCGGCATTGTTCCATCGAATGAGTGCTTCAAATCCAAAAATCCTTCCATCCTTAATATCAACCAAAGGCTGATAGTTTAAAGTGAATTCGTTCTGGTGTAATGCCTTCCTAAGTTGCGTTTCAATTTTAACCAAATCATGGATTTCTTGTTGCATATCACTGTTATACCATTGATAGCCATTCCCGCCATTTTCTTTAGCTGTATACATGGCGATGTCTGCCTGTTGAATTAAATCATCCCATACCAATCCGTTAGTTGGGTATATACTGATCCCAATACTTGAAGAAATAAAATATTCTTGATTTTTAATTTTAAAAGGCAATTGTATGGACTGATGGATGGTCGATACAATAGATTCAATCCCTTTTTTAGTGTAGGAACCAGTTAAAAATAAAATGAACTCGTCCCCACCTTGTCGCGCAAGACAGTCCTCATCCTTAACTGTGAGTTGGATCCGCTTTGAAACGTCCTTTAATAATTGATCTCCAACAGCGTGGCCTAAACTATCATTTATTAATTTAAATCTGTCCAAATCGAGGAAAAGTACGGCAACTAATGAATTTATCCTAGCTGCTTTTTCTAAGGCAGTTTTTAATTTCATCTCAAAATTCCATCGGTTGGGTAATCCGGTTAAATAATCGTGATAGGCCATATACTCCATTTTAGCGATTACTTTTTGCAAAGAATGCTGCTCGGATTTTAATTTATCAACTAACCTTCCAATGGTAATTGCTACTGTGATATTAACAAGGGTAATTATGGTAATACTCCAAATTTCCTTTATTGAATAAATATTATGTTTGCAAATGATTTCAATAAATTCATTTGTACCATGAATCAAGGTTCCAAAGAATGCAGCATGTAATCCGCCCTTTAAGCCGTAATAGAAGGCAAGCCATACAGAAGGGAAAATATAGATAAGCCAAATGAGTTCTTCAGATTGATTGGTTTGATCTAAGAGAAGGGGAATTAGGTAAATGAGGATAATGGTAAACCATCGCTTATTAATTGTCATTTTTCGACATACACTCCCATAAAATTCCTTTAACATTATATTTTAATAATAGAACTAGTTCATTTCATATGACAATAAATATACGAAAAAGTTCATAAATTCTTAATAAGATACCGAAATGAAAAATGTCACCTAGTTGAAACCAGGTGACATTATGTTCTATTCTTCTACTAACTCTCCAATTTCAACAGTAGATCTTTCTTCAAGTGGTCCTCTTAAGTGAACTGTAGCCGTTCTACCGTCTTCATTTAATTGATCAATCCAGACTGAGGTACCATTATATTTAACTTCAATATCTGCTGAGGATGATAATATTTGTTTCACGCGATTAACATTCATTGAATTCACTCCTTTATTTAATACATTAATATGAAAAAAAGTAGGTTTTAAACGTTATCAAGGTTTTAATAGATGCTGGATGTAACCGTTTTCTTCTATTATATAATGTAGGACTGTATTAGACTCTCCATTTAAGAATAATTAATGATAGTAAGGATAGTCAATTTGTATTCCATTTACTGTTCCAGGTTCATCCACATCCTCTAAACTGGACAAATAATTCTCTAATTCCTCTTTCAATTCCTTTGGAGCACCCGGTTTTAAATGCCAATTTCCAGGTTCATCAACAAAAAATTGACTTTTTGTAAATTCAGGCCTAATTCTAGGCATGTTTCAATCCCCCTAAAAAGATAAGTCTAAATTCATATTGCTTACTTAACTGTTTAAGGTTTATTATATGTAGAAATGATTCCTCTTAATCGTACAAACGGTTAATTATGAAAAGATTAAGAATCTGTTTTAAAGAAAACGAAAAAATTGTGAAACCATTAACAGTTTCATTCGTCATATATAAATGATAAACGAAAAAGAGTCATGTCCAACATGAGACTAACATAAAGATAAAAGGGAAAATCAAATAATGGGTATAACAGCCAAGGATTTTAGATTTTAGATATAATGTCGAAATCGTTAAAATAATGGCGTAAATTATTGAGTTAAATAATACATAAAATGGCATAATTTATGTTTTTATTTTTATAGAAAGTATGATATAGTAATTGAGGTTCGTTTACCAGAGCATGATTGGTAAGTGAGAGGAGAGTAGAGAAATGAATAAAATAAGACTGCCTATAAAATTTAAAAATAGCCATATTACATTTTTTGCTATTGCTGTAGTATTATTTTGGATTAAAACTTATGCAGCTTATCAAATTGAATTTAACCTTGGAATTGATAATAGCTTACAGAAATTCTTATTACTGATAAACCCACTTAGTTCGGCCCTTTTCTTCTTTGGAATTGCACTATTATTTAAGAAAAGGACAAAGTTGGTCATGATTATCATAAACTTCCTTTTGTCCTTCTTATTATATGCAAATATTGCATATTATCGGTTTTTTAATGACTTCATAACAGTACCTGTATTAATGCAAACTAAAACAAATGCTGGACAGCTTGGTGATAGTGCACTGTCTTTAATGTCCCCATTTGATGTGTTTTATTTTACAGATATGTTTATCTTGGTTGCTCTTGCGTTAACAGTTTTCAAAAAAGTAACAGTTTCAAACAGAAAGTCGTTTAAGATTGTTCTGTTATTTTCAATCACTACCTTCTTATTTAATCTTGGTTTAGCTGAAAAAGATCGTCCTCAGCTTCTTACAAGATCTTTTGACCGCAACTATTTAGTTAAATATTTAGGTGCCTATAACTTTACCATATATGACGTGATTCAAAACATTAAGTCATCATCTCAGCGTGCATTAGCAGACAGCAGTGATATTACTGAGGTAGAGAACTACCGAAAAGCAAATTATGCAGCTCCAAATCCAACTTATTTTGGTAAGGCAAAAGGAATGAACGTTATATATATTTCAATGGAGTCATTCCAAAGCTTTATGATTGATTATAAAATGCCTGATGGTCAGGAAGTTACACCGTTCTTGAACTCTCTAGCGCATGATAACAATACTTTTTACTTTGAAAATTTCTTCCATCAAACAGGGCAGGGAAAAACATCAGATGCTGAATTCCTGATGGAAAACTCTTTATATCCAATGGCTCAAGGTGCTGTGTTTGTTAATAAAGCTCAGAATACTTTTCAAGCCGCTCCAGCTATTTTAAAAGGATATGGTTATAATTCAGCCGTATTCCACGGTAATTATAAAACTTTCTGGAATCGAAATGTCATGTATAAAGCGTTGGGATATGATCAATTCTACGATGCAGAGTACTATAGTATGTCAGATGAAAATACCAAGAATTATGGTATGAAGGATAAGCCTTTCTTTAAGGAATCGATGCCAATTCTTGAAAATATGAAACAGCCGTTTTACACGAAGTTTATCTCATTATCAAACCATTTCCCATTTGAAATGGATACGGAAGATACTGATTTCCCTGCAGGAGATTACGGAGATACAGTTGTTAACCAATATTTCCAATCTGCGCATTATATGGACCAATCCTTTGAGCAGTTCTTTAATGATTTAAAAGCATCTGGTCTATATGATAATACCGTAATCGTTATGTATGGAGATCACTATGGTATTTCCGAAAACCACAATGATGCGATGGCAAAAGTACTTGGAGTCGACGAAATAACTCCAGCAATAAATGCGAAATTACAGCGTGTACCATTGTTTATTCATGTTCCAGGTGTTAAAGGTGGAGTTCAAAAGCAAATCGGTGGTGAAGTAGACGTTCGTCCGACGCTTCTTCATTTACTTGGGATAGATACCAAGGATTACATGGAGTTTGGTTCTGATTTATTATCGAAAGAACACCGCAATTGGGCTACATTTAGAAATGGTGACTTTGTTTCATCAGATGCCATTCAAATCAATGAAAAGTGTTATTCATTTGAAACGGGTGACCTGTTAGATAACAATGATGCTTGTAAGGCTATTGGTGAAAAAGTGAATACAGAACTTCAAATGTCTGATGAAATAGTTTATAAAGACCTTTTACGCTTCTATAAACCACAAGGCTACACACCAATCAATCCTAATGACTACGAATATTTAGGGCCAAAAGGAAGCAAAACGGTAAAAACATCTGAAAACAATTAACCAAAGAGAGAAGATTATTCTTCTCTCTTTTTTTATAAAATTAACAAGGAATTGTTGATTCTCATATACTAAATAAAATATACTATATTGCAAAAGTAAGGAGGGATCACATGAGAGACGTCACCCTATTAAATATATTTAACCATCATATCGCCCAAAAATATTTGAATCGTTCTGGGCTTGCCCATGCAATTGCTGTTGCCTATCATGCTTTCCATTTAGCAAAGGAGCATCAACAGGATGTGGATATTGCTGTAAAAGCAGGACTACTCCATGATATGGGACATTATACTTGGTATAAAAATGGAAAATGGGATTACGATTTGTATAAACAAAATGATATACATGCCATTAAGGGGGCAGAAAGAGCTCATAAGCTTTTAATTCGACTTGGTGAAAACCCGATTAAAGCGAAAGCTGTTGCACTTTCCATACTATTCCATACTGACTCCTTTTTGCCTTCAAACGATATTGTGCGAACCCCACTTCAGCAGATTGTAAAATGGGCAGACGAAAAGGATGAAGAAGAAGGTGGTCTTCATCATTATCGAACAATTGATTTCGAACGAGCAAAACAAAGTATTCTTCGTTTAGATCAAATGATTGATAGGGAATACGATTAAAAAAGGTCTGTGCTTAAATTGTCCAAGCACAGACCTTTGTTCCTTGTTTTAACCCTTACGTGAAAATCCTTCTTCTTTCAAAAATTCTACCGCTTCCTCATAGGTATCGAAGCTATTATCAAGATTCAACCCAAAGTAAATATTCCAGGCATCATTTTCATTTATCACTATTAGCTGATTGTTTTCACTATCTACCCAGCGTTCCTCGTCATTCGAATCCCCTATGATTGCTTCCTCAAATTCAATTTTTTCATTTGGTGATAACCTTTGTATAGAATCCTTTAAAATCTCGCGCAGCTGATTACTTGTAAAATCACGAATATTGACCAAACCTTTTTCGTCTGTATCATATTGATCTAAATGTCCTGCATATATAAAGCCATTCCCATTTGGATGTAAATGATAAACAATATTCTTCTTATCAGAGATACTATTTGGGTACTGAAAATTGATTCTTCCTAAAGAAACATTCTTTCTTTCTAATTCAGGGAAAGATTCGATAATAGCTAATTTTTCATTAAATGTAAGCATGCATTTCCTCCATTAGTTAATTCACATATTTTTAATCATACAGATTTATTGGTTAAAGGTAAAACTTTTTTAATATTTAACGGTACATTTTATTTTTTGAGAATATATTGGAAAATATTCAAAAAGTAGTGTAAAATTACACTAAAGGAAAAATTAGGGATTCCTATATACTTATGTTGTTTATAGGGAGGTTGAAATGGGGGGAATCAATTGGATCCTATTACAAGAGATGAAAAAAGAAAAATATTTAGACAAGAGCTATTCACTTTAAAAGATGAGGGTTATTTATCAGATGATATTGTGGGAACTGTGGCGAAAGCCCATCATCAATATCATTTGGATTTGTTAGAATCAGAGGCTATTAAGCAAGTGTCAGAAATAAGTACACCTATTCAACAAAAGGTACCAGCCAAACCACCAAAAGTGAAAAAGTCACTAACTCCAGAAGAGATTCGCGAAAGAAATATTACCTGGTCATTAAATATGGGTGTAATTTTCCTGTTAATAGGAGGCTTGTTTGTCGCAACGAGTAATTGGGAGTCAATGACAAGCTTTATGAAGAGCGGGTCGATCGCTATTGTTGCGCTAGTTTTTTATGGGATTGCTTTCTTAGCGAAACGAATCTTACATATAGATAAAACGGCCTTTGCCTTTATTGTCTTAGGTAGCTTGTTCTTACCAATCTTTATTCTGTCTCTGGGATGGTTCGGCCTTTTAGGGTCCTATTTATCCATTTCTGGAGAAGGGCGATACCTTCTCGGAATGCTCGGAAGTTTGTTGCCTATTTTTATTTACATACTCTTTGCGATGAAACTAGGTTCAAGATTGTTTGTGTGGTTCACATATGTATCATTTTCTGCTGGGATGGCATTTTTATTAGCAGGTGTCAAGTTAGAAATTGATTTTTTCTATTTTGGTATGATGATTTTTAATGCTGTCCTTATATTTGTATACCATCGGATAAAGAACACTGAATCCATAAAATTATTTACAAAAGAATTTGTTCCATATGTACAGGTTAATCTTGTTCTTTGCACATTTTTTATGCTTTTTATTTTTAATAATGAAGTTATTTATAGCTTCAATCTATTCCTGACAGCAATCATATATTTATCAATGATGTATGTCAGTGGAAAAAAGGAATATCATTTTATTTTCAGTGTATTAATTGTTTATGGGGCATATCAATTAATTGAACATAGCTTCCTTGACTATTTCGGAGAAGTTTTCTACGCTTTGATTGGTTTTGGTATAATGTTTGTTCCAAAGACTCTTGATGGGAAATTTAAGTTAGAAAAGGTCTTTCATTATACAAGTGCAGTGATATCAGGGTTTGCCTATATTTATATTAGTTTAGAAGGAATTCTACTTAGAGCTGGAGAACCTTCTATTATACTTATGCTAGCGTATTTTATTATTGCAATCAATTTTGCATATCTCTCCTATAATAACCCAAGATGGTTATTTCCTTATTTAAGTTCAGTTTTTGTTGCAACGGGCATTTACGAGGCTATTTCATATTGCGCTCAATCGTTGTACATGATCAACTTTTCGTTAGCTCTTTCACTTACAGGATTTATTTTATTGACAGTATTTGGGCTTGCACCATTATCCAAGTACTTAACAATCATTCAAATTGCCTCCAGAGATGTGGGTTTAGCTATTATAGGGGTTGCCATGTTGGCCGCAGTCGCTTTCTTTTTCTGGTGGGAATTAGGGGTTATTCTCCTCCTGCTAGTGGTAGCTGCCTATCTCCTATATAAAAAGGAAAAAAGAATATTATTACAGGGACTATTTGTATGGATATTACCATCCTCACTAGGTTTGTCAGTTGTCGCTTTTGGTGAGGAGTTATGTTCTAACTCTACTGTTTATTATGAAGAGTACGGTTATGCAGTTAATTTTGCAGCTGGTGCCATTTTTGTCTTATTGTCCAGATTTGTATGGAATAGAATAGGTGAAATGGAAATAAACATAAAATCTCTTTACGTTGCACCAGTCCTTTATACCATAGCCATTTTCCATGCATTTATGAATCCTATTAATGAATTATGGGTGCAGCCTCTTGTATTAGTAGCGGGAATTGGAATGTATGGCTATCTATATAAAAAAGTTCAAACAAACTGGATTCCATATACAATCAGTGGGACAACATTACTAACTTATTTTTCAATTATTCAAGCCATAAATGCAACTATTCCATTTGCTAGAGTTGTCGATTCATTAATCCCGTCAATCAGTTCAGTCCTCTTGTTGTTCATTGCCTTTCTTTACAGAATAAAGGACCAGAACTTAGCAAGTGCATTTTCATTGACTGGGCATATTTTGTTTCCATTAGCCCTTGCTTTTACATTGATTGCTTACCAATCTGATGCCATTTTCAGTTTTATGGTGGCTACCTTGGTATACGCATTAAGTACCAGGGTTGCTTCGAAGGAATGGGGTATCAAAGTATCTCTTTATGCGTGTTTCCTATCCTTCTTTGTTGTTGTATCAACAGGATTAAACACCTTTCTAAATCATTATTATGGGTTGTATGAATTCCCGATTACCAGCGGAATCATCTTCATTTTCATACATCTCACCAATGAACTATATAAAAAGCGTACTATGTATTTTTTCGTCCCGTTCTCCATTATTGGTATTACAGGTATGCTTTCGACCTACCCATTTGTCTTGGTTCCTTTTCTAGTAACGTGTGTCTATGTAATCTTACTTGTGATTTATTTACACAAGATTCAGTGGGATATTTTAGGCGTTATACCACTTTTTTTAATATTTGTAGCAACTGTGGAATTTGTTTTCCTTTCTGAAATGGATAATTTGTTTAAAATGCTTCTATTAGGCGTATTAGGAATAATCATGACTCTAAGTGGTCAAATAATTTACAAAAAGCTATTTAAAAATGGTAAAAAAATCCATGAAATAAAGTTAGATGGATACACATTCGTATCGTTTTTATATTTTGGGTGTATGTACTTTCTGGAGAATCAATATTTTTGGAGTGATGCGTTACCTGGAATTCTAATTGCACTAACGATATGGTTGCAAAGGAGAAGAGTACCCGCAGCTGTTTCCTATGTGCTGTCAATTCTTGGGGGTACATATTTACTTCAACCATATTATGCAATAATAAATGAATTAAATATCCCACCTTTATGGGATCGAGAAGTGCGTGTACTTCCTTTTATTATTTTGGTCATTTTTATTCGAAGAACTTTAAAAGGACGCTTTTCAGAGTTGACGAGAATCATACAATGGACAGTATTAATTATTGTGTCAATTTTATTAATACAGGATGGATTAGCAAGCAATACAATTTATGATGCCATCATTATTGGTTCCCTTTCCTTACTATCGATGATCGCTGGGATGTTCCTACAAATAAAATCTTATTTCTTTGTGGGAGCAGGGGTCCTGCTTTTAAATGTATTTCTCCAAACAAGACCGTATTGGGGCAACATGCCATGGTGGTTCTATTTACTAATTACCGGGCTAATTTTAATAACGATAGCAAGCTTTAATGAATGGCATAAACAAAAAATTCATAAAGGAGAATCAACCTTTATCACCTTCTTGAAGCAAAGGGTGATTGATAAGATTAAGCAATGGGATTAAGTAGGTTGATTAACTTAAAAAAGTTTGATATAATGAAATTAATTAAATAACTGTTGTACTTGGAGGAGTCTGTCACCAAGGGATATCTATGTCCTTTGGTTTGACAGACTTTTTTGTGTTTTAAGGAAAGAGTCTGTTTACAAATAAACAGACTCTTTTTAATTTTCAGAAAAGGAAAGGTGATATTATGGAATTAATTTTCGAATTAGCAATTATTCTACTTGCCTCTAAATTAGCAGGGGACATAAGTGTAAAATTAGGTCAGCCATCCGTTTTAGGTAAGTTGTTGATTGGAATCCTTTTAGGTCCAGCTGTGCTAGGACTTGTCTCAGAAACAAAAACTTTAGAAGAAATAAGTCAAATAGGTGTCATTTTATTAATGTTTATAGCTGGACTAGAGACAGATGTTAATGAATTCAAACGATCTGGGAAAGCTTCAGCATTAGTAGGTGTAAGTGGGATAGTTGTACCCTTGTTTGTAGGATATATAGCAGGAATCATAATGAACATGACGAACATTGAGGCCATGTTTTTAGGCTTATTACTCTCAGCTACAAGTGTAAGTATCTCTGTTCAAGCTCTTAAAGAGTTAAATAAGATGCAGTCGAAAGAAGGAATAACCATTTTGGGTGCAGCGGTAATCGATGATGTTCTTGTCATTATCGCATTAGCGTTTTTAATGAGTATGGCAGGTGGAGACGTCAACTTAAGTATGGTCATTATTAAAAAGGTCCTATTCTTTGGAGGAGCTATTTTAGTAGCTTGGAAGATTGTTCCGTGGGTCCTTAAGAAATTTGCTCCGTTAAAGGTAACTGAATCTCTCATTTCAGCCGCACTAATTATTTGCTTTTTGTATGCCTATGTTGCCGAATTAACAGGTGTTGCAGCAATTATAGGTGCGTATATTGCTGGAGTAGCTATAAGTGTGACCAATTACAAGCATGAAATTTTTGAAAAGGTAGAGACAATTGGCTATTCTATTTTCGTACCTGTTTTCTTTACTTCCATCGGCGTAAAGGCAAGCTTTGATGGAATCACTCAACACATAGGTCTTATCATTGGGCTAAGTGTACTAGCGATTTTAACTAAATTGGTTGGATCGGCTATAGGAGCAAGAATGGCGAAGTTTTCTTTGAGAAGCTCTCTTGGGATTGGGGCTGCAATGGTCTCACGTGGAGAAGTCGCATTAATTATTGCGACAATCGGGCTTGAAACCAAGTTAATTAACCAAGAACTTTTTTCAATCTTGGTTATTGTCGTCCTAATAACTACTATAGTTACTCCACCAATGATGAAATACTTTTTTAATCCACGTTCTGATGTGAGAGAAATGAAGCCATCTGCTTGAGGACAAGAACAAAAGGCGAAAGCGCCCCGTTCAGCCCCGACAGGCAAATGTTCTTCGGCGGGAAAAGTCTGCCTTTTGACTTTTCTTGCCGAAGGTTATTTTACCCGAGGGGCTAGGTGCTGGAGCTAGATTCAGACAGCTAGTTCAGTTATACACACTAGTACCTTTTTATAATTTTCTAAACAATAACAAATCCAGCCAGAGTCTATTGGCTGGATTTTTTTACTACTTTTTTACGAGGCAGCTTTTGAAATAGTGATGTCTGTTTGCTTACCAACCGTTTTTAATCCATTGAAAAATCTGATGGTAAAAATAATTGAGGCTACAATGACAAAGATACCACAAAGGGCTCCCACTTGGTCTGAACCGGTCCATTCTGGTAAATGTTCAGCCCACCGTCGTGGGGCACTTATTTTTCCTGCGTAAAGAAACGAGCCAGCAATTCCAGTAAAGAAAAAGAAGTAAATTGAAATCGCAAATTTATCAAGCCCAGTTTGCTTTTGTGTACCTTCTGTTTTATTAAAGTAATACATAAATCCGAAAATCATGGCAACTACACCCATGCCCATGTAAGTGTGGAAATGTCCAGGAACCCATTTAGTATTATGCATAACGTGGTTTACAACAATAGTCGCGTCTATAATAGCAGGAACCGCACCAGCCACCCATCCGAACATAGCTAAAAACATCATACTTGATGCAAAATCCCATTTAACAGCAGAACGAAATATGATCATTAATGCTCCGTATGCGGTAACAACCATTACCGGTAAACCATTTGCATATGAAAAAATTTGACCGATGATTAACATCCATTTTGGTACTGCAAAGTCCATTAATAAATGATGAGTATAAATCATTAACGTGAATAACGTTGAGAAGTTCCATGCAATCAAAAAAGCTTTATTTGATTTCCACGGACGTCCTGTATACTCTGATAAGATTTCATATACAGCTATAACCGCCATATAGATAGTGCAATTGGCAAAAATATGACCGAAAGCATAGGTTAGATGCTTTGCTAACATCGGATCAAAGGTCAAATTAGGATTTATGATATTTAAGATTGATTCTACCAATGCAGTAGCTCCTGCAAGAATGCCTGTAGAATTTGCGATAATGACCATTGTTGTCGCAACCACTGCAGCAGGTGGCCCGTATCCTTTTTTTCCTCTGAAAATATAATCCCAACCAAGTGATTTACCTAAACCTCCAAATTCTTTTATAAGTCTAGCGGCTAAATAAAAATACATGACCAAATAACCAACACCTAAAATGAGAAGACCAAAAAGAAATAGTAAAGCACCAGTTGTTCCATTAATCTTCGCTGAGAAGGATGGAAGTGGGTAAAGAAAGGTCCATCCATCTGAAAAATTAAAGACAAAAATGGCTGTAAGAATCATTACGACACCGATCAAAGATAAGATGAGGTTTGCAAAAAACACCTTATGATTTAAGTGAATATACTTTGATAAAAAATACCACATGATTGCGCTTCCACCTAAAGCTGCAATACCAACCATTCCTGTTCCGTGTACGGTCATAATTTTATAAAATAATTGTGATGAAATTTTTAATACATTTCCTTGATTTAATAACATCATGACGCCAAAAGTCATCATAAGTACCAGTACGACAGAGGTAACAAGTAAGGATAACGACACGCCTTTTTTTATGTAATTTCTAGACGAATTCCCCATTTTATTTACCTCCTTTCGGTTTAACAATGATATCCTTCATCATTACATGATGACCCGTACTGCAATACTCTAAGCATAGGATTTTATATGTTCCTGGCTTTTCAAATGTAATCGAAACAGTATTAGTATAATCTGGCATAGCTTGTGTTTGTGCAATTAGCTTAAGATCACTATCATAAAGTCCAAAACCATGTGTTACATCTTTACTAGTCACACGAAACTGTATAGGCTCTCCAACTACAAAGTCCTCATTGCTTAAAATCCAGCTAAACTGCATTCCTGTCACATCAACAACTTTACCATTTGCTTCAGCATGTGCATGCTGATCATGGTAAGGAAGCTTGCTTAGTGACATCGCTGAAGCAAAACCCATTACAGCTAGTAACCCAAGAAAGTAGAACTTACGTATCTTGTAGCCTTTTTCTTGAATTGGTCCATACTCTTTAAATTTTCTCGATTCCCCGTACACAAAAGAAAAAGCAAGTGCTAAGAGGAATACGAAAAATAAGGTAGCGTACCACGCAATAGATTGGTACATAAAATCCCCTCCCGTTATATGAATATCAAACAAGAAGTCCCCCAACTACTTGTCTGATTCCAAATCCCATTGTAAACCCCTTTTTGTGAAAAAATAGTGAAATTTATCATACCTTTCAAGTGATCTATAGTAAAGGCTTGTTCAAATGGAGTTTTGATTTTTAATTAAACGACCCCCATGTTTAATAGAGGATGGTCGAATCATTTGGTAAAGGGACCAACGATAGGTTCAAAACAAAATTTCATGGAGGTTAGATATGGGAATCGTTATTATTGATATCGACAAATTACTAGAAGCTACTTCGGGTCTAACATCTGAGAAAAATGGAAATAAAGTACACACTGTTGAGATAGATCAATTACTTGAGAATACTCGCGATTGGTAAAACACATATTTTTGTTTCTCCACTCATAATCTTATATATATTCACTAAAGCCTTCTATTTAGATAGAAGGCATTTTTATTTTTAAATTAGCCTCTGTTAAACTTGCCTGTTGATTTCCGCTCCAGGCACTTCGCTTTCCGTGGGTGTTTCGGCGAGCCTCCTCGGCGCATGCGCCTGCGGGGTCTCCCCTGAACCATACTCCCACAGGAGTCTTCGTGCCTTCCGCTCCAATCATCAGGGTATAAAAATTAACACTGTTCTTTAAGATAGCCAATTAATTTGGATCCTTATAGTTTAACGCCCTCTCACTATCACCATAGC
>NZ_JBCNAC010000172.1:0-27760 GCF_050477885.1 Neobacillus rhizosphaerae | reverse complement strand
GACAGAGTCGAAGGAAAACCTGTCAACACTGTCAGAAGATAAGGAACTTCTAACAGAGTAGGTGGAAATAACGGAAACATTGTCAGAAGGCAATCGAACTTCGGACAGGGTAACCCAGAAAAAAAGAAACACTGTCAAAAGCAAATCAACTTTTGTCATGCAAGCCAATAAACCAGATTAGTGAAAGGGTGGAGTAAGTTGAATATATACGTGATCCGGCATGGGGAATCTGAGCATAATATCGATAGAACGTTGATGACACATACCCATGATTCAAGGCATAGTTTAACAGGACTTGGTTTAGAACAAGTTCAAAAAACGGCGGAATTTATGAAATCCCTCCTAAATGAAAAGACAGTAGTTTATAGTTCGCCCTACTTACGCACGATTCAAACAGCCCAAGCGGTTCATTTGCAGCTACCAGAGGGAATCCCTTTTTTCGAGAATCCACTAATAAGAGAGTGGGAACTAGGCAATCTTTATGACTTCAGCAATCGTCCACCAGAGAAAAAGAAGGAATTCAAAGCAGCCGGCCAATTTTATTTTCGCTATGAAAATGGGGAGTCCTTGGCTGATGTCTATTTGAGAGCGACCATGTTTATGCACACCGTCATAGAGCGCGTAAAGCGGCAGCAAAGGTATGAAAATGTGGTTATTGTTACCCATGCAGCCTTTATTCAAATGCTGCTAACCTTCCTGATGAATTGGCCGATAGAGGAATTGACTGGCTTTAAGCCCGTAGAAAATGCGTCCGTTATAAAAATATATGAAACCAATGGCGACTACGAGTATGAAAAGATTTTTGTACCATCATTAAAATAATGGAAAGTGGTGCCTGACACCAAAAAAAGAGGGCTCCTTCAGAAAGAAGGGGCCCTTGAATGTTATTTTACAGCAAGCTCTTCCTCTAAAAGTCCAACCTGTATTAAACCAAGGAGAATCCCATCATTACAATTTGAGGTTGTCACTAAATCTGCAGCAGCTTTTGCCTCCGGAACAGCATTCCCCATAGCAACTCCTGTTCCAACAGTAGAGAGCATTTCCAAATCGTTTAATCCATCCCCGAAAGCAAAGCTATGCTCTTTTTTGATTCCTAATGCTTCAATCAGCTTCTGGATACCTACCGCCTTTGAAGCACCCTTTGGCAGGATATCATACGCATACTCATGCCATTTGACGAAACTGAACTGTGGGAAACGCTCCGCATACATTTGTTCATATTGCGCTTCACAGTATAGATGTCCTTGAAATATAGACCACCGCTTAAAATAATCTGGGTCAACTTCAGGGTAAGCCATCATCAAGGAATCGAAACTTGATTCAATATAGGGATGGTTTCTTTCACTCACTTTATAATCCTGGTGGCTGCAGTAGGCTAGAGCATGACCGTTGCTTGCAGTCATTGCTGATAGAGCTTGCAGGAAATCTGAATCAATAGGATTCGAGTAAATCTCCTGTCCCTCGAACACTACATACTGTCCATTCATCGCTACATAGGAATCAATGTTTAGCTCCTTCAAAATCCAATAAAACATTTTGGGCACACGTCCTGTGGCAATGACCGTGTGAATGCCTTTTTCTTGAAGTAGGCGAATGGAAGTCTTCGTAGACTCTGGAATTACTTTATCTTCATTTAAAATCGTTCCATCAATATCAAAGAATACAATTGGTTTTTGCATGGTAACACCTCCGAGAGTACTCCAGCACCAGTCCTAACGCTCGGTCGCCCGATCACGCGGACCAGGTGCTAAAGGCTTTGCAAAAACAGAATATTGTATGAAACGCGTTTCAGGTCAAGAGATTTCACCAAAGTTTTTTTAAAAGGTGTCATTAAAAGGTGTCAGGCACTACTTGTGGACAATTGTCTTTTTACAGTGGACAGCCACATGATGAATTAAACGGTTTTCCTTTCAATTAAGGTAACGGGCATCTCCTGATGAGTGACATTATCAGTATCAGTAATACCTTGTAAAAAGAGTTTTTTACCTATGTCCACAAGCGGAATTTCCATCGTGGTGATATTCATCAGTTTGGCAATCGGTTGATTGTTGAAGCCGATAAGAGCAAGATCATCAGGTATTGATAGACCTCGGGTTTGGGCACAGGTGACAATACCTGCTGCGACTTCATCACTGGTCACCAACAATGCAGACGGCGGTTCCGACATGTCTGCAATCCGCTCAATGACCCGTTCTCCATCCTCAAAATGCAAACAGTGGTCAAAATTATTAGCGGGATTAAAAGGCAAGTCATGTTTCATGACAAAGTCTTTAAAGGCATTTTCGCGATAAAAACTGTTCCTACCAGATTTACGTCCGATACAATAACCAAGGTTCCGATGCCCTTTTTCAAATAAATATTCTAGTGCAGTCATAAAGCTTTTATAGTGGTCTACAAAGGTGGACGAAACGGACCGTCCTCTAGTATCTTCACATAAAATAATCGGGCCAAAAGTCAGGTAGTCAGAAATCGTCGTCCACCTGGTTTTACGGGAACAAATAATTAGTGCATCTATTTGCTTTTGTTTCAGCATTTGTAATGCTTCTAATTCCCTCGACTCTACGTAGTTGGTTTGAAAGAGAACGAGTTTGTAGTTGTTCTCTAACGCCTCACTTGCTATCCCCTTCACCAGCAAAGAAAAATAGGGATGGTCAATATAAGGAACAACCACGCCTACAAGAAAGGTCTTTCCCATGCTCAAATGTACTGCATTAATATTTTGCTGATAATTCGTTTTTTTGATGGCTTCCATCACCGCGTTTCGCTTATCTTCACTCACATAAGGATGCTGATTTAACACACGAGACACAGTAGTTACAGAAACACCAGCCATTTTGGCGAGGTCCCTAATGTTCGTCATAAGCAACCACCTCCTAATCATGGTGCTTTTTATTTTTTTATTATTAAGGCTTAGTTTACACCAAAAGGGGAGGCAGGCTCCAAATTCATCGAATTTTAATTGGACAAAAATACAAAAATGGTAGATTGTGTTAGTTGTAGTTAGGATGATTACTAAATAAGGGATATCGTTATGTTGAGACTAAATTAACAGGTTAAAAAATGAATTAGACCACTTAGGCATTCCTTTTGAACCAACAAAAGGGAAAGGGACGAGAGGTGATATGTTTGAAAAAAATATATATTTTTATGATTTGTGTTGTTGGGATCGTTGTAATGCTTGTGAGTAGCAAGATTGCTGCAAATTATTTTTCTGTTCATGCAAATATTGACCCTTTCTCAAAGAGTGCTTCGCTACTAACTTTATTATTTATGTGCTTTTGCATTCTTGGAGTATTTTTAACTGCTGCGATAGTTTTAATATGGGAACACTTTTATAAGGTGAAATCGTAAATATAAATGTCAAATGGAATAAAATTAACGCTCAGAGCGATAATTCTCTGAGCGTTTTCGTATGTTAATTGGTATGCGTTTTTCAAATATTATTTATTTGCTTCCTTCATCACTTCCACATAAAACTTAATGGCGTTCATATAGTTTTCGATGCTGACATGTTCGTTTGTCCCATGCATCCGGTTGAGGTCTTCAGAAGTAATTTGTACGGGCAAGAAACGATAGGTATTTTTCGCGATCGGATCGTATTGTCGTGCATCGGAGCCAGCAAACATGAGGTAAGGAGCAATCACCGCATCCTGATACACATTTCTTGCTGCCTGTTGGATTGACTTAAATTGCCAGCCGTCCACGGCCGAGACTTTGGAGGCCTCATTGCCTGTGATTTTCACATTAATTTCTTTGTCGTCAATTGTATCTTCTATAAAACTCTTTATTCCTTTTAAAGAATCACCAGGCATCACCCGAAGGTTAATAATGGCGGATGCTTTTTCCGGTAAAGCATTGTATTGTTCACCTGCTTGAAAAATCGTTGGGGCAATGGTTGTGCGAATTAACGCAGCGGATGCTGGCTGCTGTAATAAAATCCTTTCAATCACCGGTTCAAAAATAGCTTTGTTGGCAAACACATATTTCATTCCAAAGCTCATCTCAGGTGCCACAAACTCAAACATGTCTTCTCCTGGACCCCTTAGGTCTTCTTTAAACTGGGTATCTTCCAATTTACTAATGGCGCTAGAGATTCGGCCAATATTGGTATGGTCCTTCGGCTGTGACGAGTGTCCGCCGCTGCCTTCGATCGTCAATTCTGCAGTGGCAGAGCCTTTCTCTGAGATCCCAACGACACCGACTGGCTGCTTCACACCAGGAACCATGCTTTCAACAATGGCTCCACCTTCGTCTAACACATAGTCGAAGGTAATTCCTCTCTCTTTCAAGGTGTTTACAATAGCACTCGCTCCTTCATCCCCGCCGATTTCCTCATCAAACCCAAACATGAAATACATGTCGCGGTCAGGCTTAAACCCTTCAGCTAATAGATAATCGACTGCTTGTAAAATACCAATGACACCAATTTTGTCATCTAGCGTCCCCCGGCCCCAAATCTTACCGTCGACCACCTTGCCGCTGAACGGATCCTGCTCCCAATTGGCTTCGGTACCAGATAATATGGGTACTACATCATAATGGCTCGTTAAACCGATAGGAAGTTTGCTAGAATCAGAGCCTTTCCACTTATAGACAAGGGCATAATCATTGACTCTTTCAAATTCTAGATTTTTATAGACGGTAGGAAAGCTCTCTTGTAAAAAATCAATAAATTTACTAAACTCATTGAAGTCAAATTTACTGCGGTCTTGGTAGGAAACGGTTTTGAACGTGATGGCTTTCGACAGGTGTGTGACTGCTACATCCTGATCAATTACGGTTTTGACAGGCTTAGGTGAGGGTTGCTTTGATTTTATAGTTAGTGTGTTGAAACCGGTTACAATAATGAATAAAAGTAATAAACCAACGATTATAAGTGAAGCCAGCTTTCTCTTTTTCATAGAAACATCCCCCATCAACTCTAGTTATAATTTCATATTACATTATTTGTTAGAATAGTATAAATATTAATATGGAAGATTTTAAGAATAAATCCATGACTTTTGCCGTATTCAAATATTTAGTTTAAAGCTTTAAGATATGTGGATGTATTGTTATAAAAGGCTGTGTTTAAGAACATTGTTGATTTTTATACTCTGTTGATTGGAGCGGAAGGCGCGAAGACTCCTGTGGGAGTACGGTTCAGGGGAGACCCCGCAGGCGCAAGCGCCGAGGAGGCTCGCCGAAACGCCCACGGAAAGCTAAGTGCCTGGAGCGGAAATCAACAGACAAGTTTAACAGAGCATTTAAAAAAGTAATAAAAGAGAGGTATCTTTAGAATGTCTATGGATTCATTTGTATTGGCTTTTTCAATGTCGTCATTAGACTATGATATGTTAAAAAATGTAGGGATTTCTATAGGAATTTTGATGTTATTTATTCTTTTTAGAAACCTATTTACTAAGTATGTGTTTCAGCTGATTCTAAAGGTGTCTAGAAAAACACCTACTGACTTCTTTACACAAATATTTTTAAGCTTTGAACGCCCTTTAGGTTGGGCTTTTATCATCGTAGGTTTGTATGTGGCAATGGATTACTTTCCTTTTGTCGAACAACAAAATGCGTTATTTTTAAAATTTTTACGTTCGATGGTCATTGTGTTAATTACGTGGGGATTATTTAATTTGTCCTCTCCTACATCGGGGATATTAATCAGCGTGAACCAAAAGATTAATAATAAAATAGATTTAATTCTTCTCCCGTTTATTTCAAGAACCATCCGTGTCATCCTTATTGCTATTAGTATTACGATTATTGGTCAGGAATTTAATTATGATGTCAATGGCTTGGTGGCAGGTCTTGGATTAGGTGGATTGGCCTTTGCTTTAGCTGCCAAAGAAGCGGTAGGGAACCTAATTGGTGGAATCGTCATTGTTACAGAAAAACCGTTTTCGATTGGGGAATGGATATTAACGCCTAGTGTTGAAGGGACCGTAGAGGATATAAACTTCCGAAGTACGAAAGTAAGAACGTTTAGTCAGGCACTCGTTACTGTTCCAAATTCAACCCTTGCAAACGAACCGATTACCAACTGGAGTCGAATGGGAAAACGGCGGATCAATTTCCACCTAGGCATTAACTATAAAACGACGAAAGACCAAATTGTCAGAGTGGTTCAGAGGATCGAAGACATGTTAAAGGAGCATGAAGACATTCATCCGGATACGATCATGGTTGCATTTGATCATTATAATGATAGCAGTCTCGATATTCTTATCTATTTCTTCACCAATACGATTGTTTGGGCAGAACACGTGAGAATCAAACATGATATCAACTTAGAGATTATGGGAATTTTAGAGGAAGAGGGCGTAGAAGTTGCCTTCCCAAGTCGAACAATTTACGTCAAGCCAGAAGCAAATGAAGTATTTCAAACCGTGGGTTCTCTAGATTAGGGTGTCAGGCACCATGTGAAATTTTCACAATGGTGCCTAACACCCTTTTTTGAATCAAATCTCAATGATGATAGGCAAAATCATCGGTTTTCTCTTGGTTTGTGCGAATAGGTATTGGCCAACGGATTTTTTTATGTTTTGTTTGATGATATTCCATTGGCGGACATTTTCCTCTTGTAGATCATTGACTGTTTTTCGAACCAGCTGGTTCACTTCTTTGATAAGATCCTCGGAATTTTTTACAAATACGAACCCTCTAGTTATCGTATCAGGCCCAGAAATAATTTTTCGCTCGGCCTTACTTAATGTTAAAACAACGACTAGCATTCCATCCTCAGATAGCTGCTTTCGGTCGCGTAATACAATCGCCCCAACATCGCCGACGCTTATCCCATCTACATACGTATCGCCTGATGGCACCTTCCGAGTTTGGCGTGCCGCACCGTTTTCGATATCAACTACATCGCCATTTTTAATAATAAAGGTATTGTTTTTCTCTACTCCAATGGATTCCGCTAACAAGCGATGATGATGCAGCATGCGATATTCACCGTGGATGGGAATGAAATATGTAGGCTGCATTAAGGTGAGCATCAGTTTCAAATCCTCCTGATAGCCATGTCCAGAAACATGCATACCAGTAGTGCTCCCTGATCCATATATTACGTTTGCTCCAAGTTGAAAGAGGTTGTCGATGATTTTGGATACATCCTTTTCATTCCCTGGAATAGGGGAGGCGGCTAAAATCACGGTATCCCCTGGATAAATAGAGACATCCCGGTAGTTTCCACTAGACAGTCGGGAAAGTGCTGCCATTGGTTCTCCTTGACTCCCTGTACAAAGGATGGCCACATTTTCCGGAGCTAATTGATCGACCTCGCGGGGTTCAATCAACATTCCCTCTGGAACCGTTAAATACCCTCGTTCAATAGCGACATCTACTACATTCACCATGCTTCGGCCAAGCAAAGCAAGCTTTCGATTCGTCTTGAGTGCTGCATCAACAACCTGCTGTACGCGGTTCACGTTCGAAGCAAACGTTGAAACAATAATCTTCCCATCCGCCTTCATGAATGCCTCATCCATATGACTGCCTACCATTCGTTCGGATGGAGTGAGTCCAGTACGCTCGGCATTGGTGCTTTCTGAAATGAGAGCCAAGACACCCTGACGGCCGATTTCCGCCATTTTATGAATATCTGCATATTGGTGGTTGGCCGGTGTCAGGTCGAATTTGAAGTCGCCAGTATGTACGACATTTCCCTCTGGTGTATGAAAAACAATTCCTAGACAGTCAGGAATACTGTGGCTTACTTTAAAAAAGGATACCTGGACTTGCCCGAATTCAAGTTTTGAATCAGCATTAACAGGGATGAGCTTTGTATCCCTCATTAATCGATGTTCATCTAACTTTAATTCGATTAACCCTAGTGTGAAATTGGTAGCATAAATAGGTACATTTAATTTTTTTAAAAAGTAAGGAACACCGCCAATATGATCCTCATGGCCATGGGTAACTACTAAAGCACGTATTTTCTCCCTGTTTTCTTCTAAATAAGTAATATCCGGGATGATCAAATCAATTCCTAATAGACTTTCATCAGGAAACTTACCGCCGCAGTCGATAATGACAATATCGTCTGCATATTGCACAACATACATGTTTTTTCCGATTTCATTAATTCCGCCTAATGCGAAAATGGATAGAGTATTCTCTCTTGTCACGTTCAAATCCTCCCACATTTTAACTAATATGAGTAGTATCCCCTCCAAAACTTACTTTATGTTGAAAAGAAGCAGACTTGGGATCGGTTCATAAATTGCGGACTTTCCTCATTTTTACCAGTGAGGAATGCTCTTGACAACATAAAAAATCTTTATTAAGCTTGTCTCAATGAAATAAGAAAAGTTCGTATAACTCCAAAGATATGGTTTGGGGGTCTCTACCAGGAACCAATAATTCCTGATTACGAAGAATGTACATGTATGTGTATTTTCTTCGTAATCAGGAATTTTTTTTTTATAAAAAAATGACGGGGGTCACATCACATGAATTTTACAACCTTACCTAAAATTGAACTACATTGCCATCTTGATGGAAGCCTTAGACCGGAAACAATTATTGATATAGCTAAAAGAGAGGGCATTAGTTTGCCTACGATGGATAGAGACGAGATCCAACAAGAACTCATTGCACCACTAGACTGTGAATCTCTTGATGAGTATTTGAAGCGTTTTGCTCTTCCTAACTTAGTGATGCAGTCACAAGAGAATTTAAAGAGAATTACCTTCGAACTGTTTGAAGATGCTGCAAAAGAAAATGTGAAATATATGGAGGTTCGTTTTGCGCCATTGCTCCACACGGCTCAAGGTTTAACTGTCGAAGAGATCATCCAAAGCGTAATCGAGGGTATCAGAGAAGCAGAGGATCAATTTGATATTTATGGAAATATTATTCTATCTTGTATGCGGACGATGTCAGCTGAAAGTGCTTTTGAGGTTGTGGAAAAAGGGAAGTCATTCCTTGGTAAAGGGGTTGTGGCCATCGACTTATGTGCATCGGAAGAGGAAGGGTTCTGTGGTGACTTTGTAGAGCCGATTGCATTAGCAAGAGAGTACGGCTATAGGGTAACGATCCATGCTGGTGAAACGGGTGTGGGTAAAAATGTACTTGAAGCGGTTGAAATGTTAGGGGCCGAAAGAATTGGTCACGGTGTATTTATTAAAGACTGTGCAGAGGCCTATGATGTGGTAAAGGAAAAACAGGTAGTCCTCGAAATGTGTCCAACAAGTAATGTTCAAACAAAAGCAGTGAACCAATATAGTGAACACCCTATCCATGATTTCCATAAGGATGGAATCAAAGTGACGGTTAATACCGACAACAGGACGGTATCTGATACAACGATGGCGAAGGAATGTACAATTGTCTTTAATGAATTCAACATGAGTGAAGAAGATTATAAGAAAGTATATCTAGACAGTGTGGAGGCAAGTTTTGCAAACGAGGTAACTAAGGCGAAATTAAGGAAATATATTTAATAAGAGATGTCTAATACAAAAAGAGACGATTATGCTTAGCAAAATCGTCTTTTTTGCAAATGGGGGCTAGTTGACATGTGTTATCCGCCAATTGGTTAAGGCTATGCGCCAATTGAGATGTTATCCGCCAATTGGTTGAGGCTATGCGCCAATAGAGATGGCTTATCCGCCAATTGGAAGAGGCTATGCGCCAATTGAAAAGTTATCCGCCAATTGGATGAGCTTATGCGCCAATAGAGATGGCTTATCCGCCAATTGGAAGAGGCTATGCGCCAATTGAAATGTGTTATCCGCCAAATGGGTGAGGCTATGCGCCAATAGAGGGACGCTATCCGATAATTGGAGATAGGCCAAGCACAAGTTGCAGCATCCCATCCTGCCCCCACGCTTTTATTTAATCGCCTTACTCACTCTCAACTTCTTGCCTTTAACAGGTGTATTCTCCATCGCTTGAAGGACAAGTGAACCTTTCCCATTAAGGATATCCACATAAGACATCTGATCATGAATGGTAATAATGCCGATATCATCAGCCGTAACTCCAGGAATTTTGGCAATAGTCCCAACAAAGTCGACAGCGCGAAGCTTCTTCTTTTTGCCGCCATTGAAGTGGAGCTTCGTGATTCCTTGGTTGATTCGAGCGGTCTTATTATTTCTTACCACGCGGCGACCGCTGATTTTTTCCTCAAAAGCCGCTTTTCCTTTAGCAACCTCGCCTTGGCTAGGTGCATCCATTCTCGATATTTCAAAACCAACATACCGTTCAATGGCTCGAAGGAATTTCTCTTCATACGGAGTCACAAATGTAAATGCTTTTCCTTGCTTGCCCGCACGACCTGTTCTTCCTGTGCGATGGACATAGCTTTCTTTTTCCATAGGAACATCGTAGTTGAACACTAGTGAAACATTATCAACATCAATTCCTCGTGCCGCTACATCGGTGGCTACAAGATAACGGAAATTCCCCATCTTAAACCCATCCATTACAGCAAAACGATCTTGCTGATCTAATCCACCGTGGAGTCGTTCACAAGAATAATTAGACTCTTCGAACTCCGCAAATACGGTGTCTACATGTTCTTTCGTGTTGCAAAAAATAATACAGCTGTCTGGATTTTCAACGACCATGACGTCTTTAAGTAGTGAGAGCTTTCCTTCCGCACTTACTTCCATGACACGATGCTCAATCGTATCTGTCGTCATTCCAGTTGACTCAATCTCAATATGAGTAGGATTCTTCATATATTGATGGCAGAGGGCTTCCACATCCTTTGGCAAAGTAGCGGAAAATACCATTGTTACTCTATCTCGCGGTAGTTCCTTGATAATCGCTTCTACCTCATCAATAAAACCCATATTCAGCATTTCATCTGCTTCATCAATAATCAGATACTTTATTTCATCTAGTACAAGGGTTTCTCTGTCGATATGGTCCATGACACGTCCAGGCGTACCAACCACAACATGAGTTTTTTGCTTGAGTTCTTCTCTTTGCTTAGAAAAAGGCTCTTTTCCATAAACGGCGAGTGCCTTAATTCGTTTAAATCTTCCTATATTCGTGATATCATCACGAACTTGAACGGCAAGCTCTCTAGTTGGTGTAAGAATTAAGGCTTGAGGCTTTTTTTCTTCCCAGTCAATCATATCGCAAATGGGGATAGCAAAGGAGGCTGTCTTGCCACTACCAGTCTGTGATTTGACGACAAGGTCCTGGTTTTTCAAAGCCAGCGGGATGACTTCACCCTGTACCTCAGTCGGCTCTTCGTATTTTAAAACAGTTAGTGCACGCTGTATTTCATCACTTAAATTGTAATCCTCAAAACTTCTCTCACTCATGTAGTAACCTCTTTTTTTTGTATTATCCGACTCATATATAGGATTTCTCTCAAAGATATATCATATGCAAAAGCTGAATACGGTTATTATACTTGAAAGACAGAGAAAAACGAACAGTGACTCGCACTGTTCGCCCATTTGAAAACCTATTATTTTGCAGTAAAAGCAACCATTCCAACATTTACACTGCTGTTTTTCTTTTTTAATAAGTAAAGTGCATAAACAAGAAAGAGCAGGTTTAACAGAGCAAATATGGATAACCATCCAAGTGAAAAGTTAGTACTGTGAACGCCGTATTCACCAGTCGCCGCATACTCAACAGCATCTAAAACAAAGTGAAAACCGATAGCAGGTAGTAGGCTTTTGCTTTGTAAACGAATAGCGGTTAGCGCCATGCCAGCGATGAATGTCCAGGCAAACTGGAAGAGAGCAAAGATTACATCACCACCGACAATAATGTTACTAAGGTGTACCGTGCCAAAAAGAAGGGACGGAACGATAATCGCCACAGCTTTACCGAAGGGTAACATCGCGCGTAATAATATACCTCTAAAAAGAATTTCTTCGTTAACAGCTACCCCTATAGCAGCAATCATTAATAAAGGAACATGCCCCCATGTGGAGTGAAAACCTAAATGAAGTGCCAAAGTGAACGGTATCACAAGAGCTGGTAACCATACGTAATAATCCTTGGCGGTTGCTTTAATTAAACCGATTTCCTTATCAACCTTTACCCACTTCACCGCTAAAAAAGCACAGACCGCATATAATAGCATAACTAACCAACCTAAATCCTTCTGAACAGTAAGTGCTGGATTAAATACTTGAATTCCCTTAACTGTTAGCATCCCAAGAATTCCTCTTCCAAACATAACTACTAAAAATAGTACTAAACCCTGACGATATAAAAAATTTTTCATTAATAACTCTCCTCTGTTTTCATTTGTATCTTCATTATGAAACAGAAGAGGTCATGGCCAATAGTGTGCTTTGTCATAACATCATCATGTGCAGTCATATGACGAATGTGACTTTTGAAAAAAGGTAAAAAGGAAGTATATGTTGAATTAGTTAAACGATTCATTTTCGAAAGCATGAAGGAGAGCTGAATGGTTCCATTCCAAAATGAAACCCACTGGGTTTATAAAATTGCGCAACTCACCAGAATTGGTTGGTTTATTTTACATTTATTGATTTTAGTTTTGTTCTTAAATCCTCTTCCCTTAGCGTGGCTCAACATGACATTGCTTTTTGCTGCCTTTCTTATTCCTCAATGGACGAACAGCTCAGGGAGAAAAAACTATCCGTTACTAGAACTAATCTTTAGCGGCTTATTTTTAATTGTAGGATGTTACTTATTAGGCAAGTATTCCTCTTTTTTAGCTATTCCTTCACTATGTGCTGGAATTTATAGTCGGCCTGGCAAAGAGAGATGGCTGCTATGGGCAGGTTTTTCCATTGTTCCTTTTCTTGCCATTCTAGCAGTAGGCTTAGATCAGATAGGGATGGGCGTAATTGATGGCCTCTTTTTTTTTGGTGTCGGCATTGCCATTTCGAAGGTTCTTGAAGCGGAGAAAATGACAAAAGTTCTGCTAGAAGAAAATAGTAGGCAAAATCAGCTCTTAGAGGAATATGCCAAACAGATTGAAAGCATTACCTTATTGGAAGAACGGAATCGGCTTGCAAGGGATTTGCATGATACAGTTGGACACACTTTTACATCCGTCATTATGGGGCTTGATGCAGTATCTTTCCTGATGGATGCATCTCCACAAAAAGCAAAGGAACAAGTGGTCAGGCTTAGAGACGTGATGAGGAGGTCGCTAGAGGAAACAAGAAGGTATATTCATCAGATTTCCCCTCGTGACGATAGAGAGGATTTGTCCTCCCAATTGAGGAAGATAGCCAGTGAATTTGCTTCACACACAAAAACGGAAATTATTTATAAAAGTAACGGTACACCAGTAAATATTTCTTTCCAAGGTGCCATTGCACTAACCCGTTGCCTTCAAGAAGCATTAACAAATGCTGTCCGTCATGGGCAAGCGAACAGAATTGTTGTCACTCTTAAACAGGAAGGAACTCAAGTCTTATTATTGATTAGTGATAATGGGATAGGGATAAAAGAGGAGAAATTTGGATTTGGCCTTAACGGAATGAAAGAACGTCTTGAATCCCTCCAAGGCAGTTTGACCATAGAGACGGGTTTTCAGGAAGGAACCGTTGTTACTTGTTTTTTACCTGTAAGAGTTGATCGAATGAGAGGGGAGAACTTACAAGATGATAAAAGTATTGATTGTGGATGACCAGGAACTCATCCGTGAAAGCCTTTCAATTGTATTAGGAGGGGAAGCGGATTTTGATATTGTTGGTGTAGCAGAACATGGACTTATGGCTCTAGAGCAGTCAAAAACACTTTCACCTGATCTGATTCTGATGGACATTCATATGCCTCTAATGGACGGAGTGGAGGCAACACGGCAAATTAAAAGTCAGTTTCCATCAATAAAGGTGATTATTTTAACCACTTTTCAGGAATTAGAATACGTTAGAGAAGCTTTAGCTACAGGAGCAGAAGGTTATTTACTTAAAGCCATCCATCCAAGAGACCTTGCAGCAGGAATCAGACTTGTTCATCATGGTGGCACTCTCATAACACAAGAGATTGCCAAACAGCTGATTGCAGACTGGATTACGCCTTCGGAACGATTGAAAACGGAAAAAGGTAAAAAAGGTAGCTATGGCCTTACTGAAAGAGAAATCGAGGTGCTTGAGGAGCTGTCAAAGGGAGCTGCTAATCGTGAAATCGCTCGAAAACTATTCTTAACAGAAGGAACCGTAAAAAACTATATCTCAAACATTTATTCGAAATTAGAAGTCACTGGACGACATAAGGCTGTCTTTAAGGCGAGAGAAGAAGGAATTATTCACCCAAAATAAATAATAAAAAAAAGTGACTGACACCAAAAGGGAAAATTAATTGGTATCAGTCACTTTTTTCATTATTTTCACCTTGTATATGACATTTATCATGGTCTGCACATGACACCTGATACTAACATGACTAACAATATTGCACTATACTTTGTAATAACAACACAATTAAAGGAAGGGAATTCAAAAAAATGACCTTACAAGATACTAAAAATTTGCGAAAACAAGTGGCTCCATTCGAAAAATCAACAACAAAAGAAAGTATATGGCAAATTATTAACACAGTAGGCCCGTTTATGATTTTATGGTATTTGGCTTATATTAGTCTTTCTGTTTCTTATTGGCTGGCATTAGTTCCTATGATTATTGCTGCAGGGTTTCTCACAAGGATTTTCATCATTTTCCATGATTGTACCCATCATTCTTTCTTTAAAAGCCGTCGTGCCAACCGTATTGTTGGGACTTGTATGGGTGTTTTAACTATTTTCCCTTTTGATCAATGGGGGCATGAGCATTCAGTGCATCACGCGACAAGTGGTAACTTAGATAAACGAGGTACAGGCGATATATGGACACTTACGGTGGATGAATATTTAGCAGCACCGCTAAGCCTTCGATTAGCCTATCGTTTTTATCGTAATCCATTGGTTATGTTTGGTTTAGGTCCGATTTACGTTTTCGTTTTAAAAAATAGATTTAACCGAAAAGGTGCGAAAAAGAAGGAACGCAACAATACGTATTTAACGAATATTTTAATCGTTGCCTTGTTTGCATTACTTTGCTGGGCAATTGGCTGGCAGTCGTTTCTTTTAGTACAGGGTTCCATATTCATGATTTCAGGTGCAGCAGGGATTTGGTTGTTTTACGTACAGCACACTTTTGAAGATTCTTATTTTGAAGAAGATAAGAATTGGGAATATGTAAAAGCAGCAGTCGAAGGTAGTTCTTTCTATAAACTTCCAAAAATCATGCAATTTCTGACTGGTAATATTGGTTATCACCATGTACACCATCTAAGCCCAAGGGTTCCAAACTATAAGCTTGAAGAGGCACACAATAACACAGCTCCATTACAAAACGTACCTACGATTTCTCTTGCTACAAGCTTAAAGTCACTCCGATTCCGCTTGTGGGATGAGAAAAATAAGAATTTTGTCAGCTTCAAAGAAGTGAAAGCAGTAGCGAAAAAACGTATTTCTGTTCAGGCAAAACCCGAATTATAACAGGAAGCCCCCTCATTGGGGGTTTTCGCTTAAAATTCAACCAGCTGCCAGATAAGGAGAGAACCGAATGATTCGAATTGTCATCGCAGAGGATCAGGAAATGCTGTTAGCAGCCATGGGTTCCCTGCTTAATTTGGAAGAGGATATGGAAGTGGTTGGGCAAGCCCGCGACGGGGAAGAGGCGCTTACGCTTGTTCGCCAATTGCAGCCTGATGTTTGTTTGATGGATATAGAGATGCCAAAAATGAGCGGTCTGGATGCAGCGGAGGCTATGAAGTCGATTGGATGCAAGGTCATCATGTTAACCACTTTTGCAAGGAATGGGTATCAGGCGCGAGCGTTAACGGCTGATGTCAGAGGATATTTGTTGAAGGACAGCCCGAGCGAAGAGTTAGCATGCTCGATTCGTTGCATAATGAGCGGGAAGAGAGTGTATTCTCCAGAACTTACGGACCCCGATTCGAAAATGGATGTAATATCACGGTTGGAGGATGGCACTTTTACAAATCCTCCGAGTGACAAAATAGGGCTGGTCAGAAAATACTTTTCCTCTATTTTAGATAAAATGAAACAGCCAACTGGATAAAAATATTAAAAGGCATGGACATTTGGTTCATGTCTTTTTCTATGTGTGCAGTCAAAGGGCTGAAAGAACGAGGTCAGCCCGACAGCTAATGCCTCTGAGTGAGATATTTTAAAGCTTTAGTCCAGTCCTACTCTTAAACCTACGCAATAAGATGTGGCTCGCCACTCTTGTTATTCCTTCTAAACTATATAATTCCTCATTAATAAATTTCTCTAATCGTAAAAAGTCCTCAACAAGCACGTGCATATGTAAGGTGCTCGGTCCAGTCATTTGGTAGCAGCTTGCAACGCTAGGGTTATTGGCTAGTGTTTCGGCCACGCTGACTAGTGAGGCTGGTTCACAATCCACCTCGAAGAAAGCAGAAACAGCTTTTCCCACTTTATCAGAATTGATGACCACAGTGAACTTTTCAATAATGCCGTTCTCTGTTAATTGGTTTACCCTCTCACGAATCGATACTCTAGATAAATTTAACTCTTTTCCGATATCTACATAGGACATTCTGCCGTTTTCGGCAAGCAATTCGAGTATTCTGCGATCGATTTCATCGATTTTCATACGTCGTCCCCCTACATTCCCTAAGCATTTGTAAATTTATATTAACGTACAAGCCTAGTTTTAATCAAATGGATATTGAAAAAGTAGATGGAAAAATTATACTAGAAAAAATTTTAAATATTTTCGGAATATTATATAGATTTTTAAAAATTACTGTATTATAATAAAGCAAAATTACAAAAAGTAATAAAAAATAACGAAACGCTTTCATTAAGTAGTCAATAAGTAATCTTTTTTTACTTAAAGATAGATGTTTCGTTATGCGAAAGGGGAAAAAGAGAAAGATGGCTAACAAGACAAAAGTTTTCGCAGCATTATTTATGAGTCTGTTGTTGCTTCTAACGGGATGTGGAAATAATAATTCTTCCGGTTCAGGCGCAAAGGATTCTCAAAAGGCAAGCGCACCAGTAAAGGATAGTGGGGATAAGACCACATTAACAGTTGGTCTAGATGATGACCCTCCGCAATTAGATCCACATTTTTCAACAGCAGCTGTTGATAGACAAGTATTCCATAGTATCTATGACAAACTGATCGACGTAGATGAAAAGTTAAACTTTGTTCCACAGCTTGCGAAAAAGTGGGATATCTCTGAAGATGGAAAAACGTATACGTTCTACCTACAAGAAAACGTAAAGTTTCATGATGGAACACCATTTAACGCTGAAGCAGTAAAATTCAATTTCGAACGCATGTTAAATCCGAATGCTGGGTCGCCACGTGCATCTGAATTATCTTCTATCCAAACAATTGAAGTGGTTGATGAAAATACACTTAAAGTACAGCTGAAAGAACCATACAGCCCGTTCTTGGCAGCATTATCTGACCGTGCTGGGATGATGGTTTCTCCTACGGCGGTAAAAGAAAAAGGAGCGGACTTCGCTAATTCTCCTGTAGGAACAGGGCCATTCAAATTTGTTTCCAGAGTGAAGCAGGATAAGATTGAAGTGGAAAAAAATGCTGATTACTGGGGCGGAGCGCCTAAGTTTGAAAAAATCGTTTATCGTCCATATTCAGATGAAAACGTACGTCTAACCAACCTGACATCAGGAGAACTAGATATCATCAGTAAGGTTCCTCCAAAGGATGTTGAAAAGTTAAAAACGGATTCTAACATCAAGCTTTCCGAGGTTGGGGCACTTGGATTCCAAGGATTATATTTGAATCACAAAAAAGCACCATTTAATAACAAAGCACTTCGTCAGGCTTTAGATCTAGTTATCGATCGTGATGCGATTATCAAAGTTGCGCTTCGTAATACAGGAGTCCCTTCTGCAGGAGCCATTCCTCCAGATTCATGGGCGTTTGATAAGAGCATTAAACCAACAAAGAAAAATGTGGAAAAGGCAAAGAAAATCATGGCTGATGCCGGTTTCCCTAACGGATTTGAATTTACACTTCAGCTTTCTCCTAAACCAGTGGAAGAACAAATGTCGCAAATGATTCAATCGATGGCAGCGGAAGCTGGAATCAAGGTGAAGCTTGAAATCGTCGAGTTTGGAACCATGCTGGATAACATGGACAACTCCAAGTTTGATGCGGTTCGTTTAGGATGGAGCGGAAGAACAGACCCAGATGGAAATATCTTTGCACTCTACCATTCTACTGGCTCTATTAACTACGGATATTCTAATCCGAAGATGGACGAGTTGTTACAGAAAGCCCGTGTAGAAACAGACAAAGCTAAGCGTAAAGAAATTTATTCTGAAGCTACTAAACTAGGACAAGAAGAAGTACCATACATCTTCCTCTATCACGAACTAGATTTCAAAGCATATAAAAACAATTTACAAGGCTTTAAGCACATCCCGGATCAAATGATGCGCTTCCATGACGTTTCGTTTAAATAATCAATAGGCTTGACTCGGCTTGGGGGAAAATCTCCAAGCCGATCATATTTCATCATAGCTGAACGCCTTAGAAAGGGAGGGACATACGTGGCAAAGTTTTTAATTCGAAGATTAGGTCTTATGGTAGTCATTCTTTTTTTAGTAAGTATTATCGTTTTTTCCTTAGTGCATGTAACACCGGGTGACCCGGCAAGGATGATTTTAGGGCAAGAGGCAACCGAGGAAGCTCTTCAGGCTTTACGTGAGAAAATGGGATTGAATGACCCTCTCTATATGCAATATATCCATTGGGTGTCAAACGTACTTCAAGGAGACCTTGGAAACTCCTTAAAAGATAATACACCGGTTCTAAGTGTCTTGCTTCAAAAACTGCCGGTAACTATTCAGCTTTCTGTTATGTCCTTTTTAATTGCCATGATTATTGCGATTCCAGCTGGTATTATCTCAGCAACGAGAAAGGGAAGTTTCTGGGATTACTTTGGTACGACTTTTGCATTGTCTGGTGTATCTATTCCGCCATTTTTCTTAGGTATTTTACTAATCTTTATCTTTTCAATTTCACTGGGCTGGTTCGCACCTTCTGGATATGTGGAACCATGGGTTGATTTTAAAAAGAGTATGATGTTAATGATTTTACCAGCGCTTGCGGTAGGTGTTCGCTTAAGTGCTGAAATTACAAGAATGCTTCGTTCAAGTATGCTTGAAGTTCTGCAGGCTGACTATATTCGTACGGCCTATGCAAAAGGAGTATTAGAAAAAGGAGTTGTCCTTGGACATGCCTTAAAAAATGCGTTAATTCCTGTTGTAACGGTAAGTGGATTACAATTGGCTACTTTCTTAGGTGGAGCAGTTATAACGGAAACCATCTTTGCTGTTCCAGGACTAGGGCGTCTAGTAATTGATGCAATTTTAACAAGAGATTTTCCTGTAGTACAAGGAGCCGTCTTATTCATGGCTATTGCTGTTGTAGTCGTGAACTTCTTGATTGACATCCTATATTCCGTCCTAGATCCAAGAATTAAGCTGACAGGAGGACAATGACGATGGAAGCTAAGTTGGAACAACTAGTAAAAGTTGAAAGTCCAAGAAAACGTAGATTGAAAGAAATGAGTTCTCGTTTTTTTCAAAATAAATTAGCAGTTATTGGCGGAGTGTTTACTCTTCTTCTCATCTTGATGGCTGTGTTTGCCCCGATTGTTGCACCGCACAGCCCAAGTGAGCAGGATTATGCGAAATTCCTCCAAAGTCCAAGTGCAGCCAATATCATGGGCACGGATGAACTGGGACGCGATATTTTCAGCCGAATTATCTATGGAGCACGAGTTTCCATCCAAGCTGGTATTATCTCTGTTGGTATAGCTCTTTTAATTGGAATTCCTATTGGATTATTTTCAGGTTATTACAGAGGAGTCCTTGATGAATTTGTAGTCATGCGTTTCACAGACGCGCTGCTTTCATTCCCACCTCTAGTATTAGCCCTATCACTTGCAGCTGTACTTGGTGCGGGATTACAAAATGCGATGATTGCAATTGGAATTATTTTTACACCTAACTTTATCCGTCTTGTAAGGGGAGAAGTTTTGAGTCAAAGGGAAAGAGAATATGTCACTGCGGCTAAAGCATCAGGTATTAGCGATGTGAAAATCATGTTCCGCCACATCTTTCCAAACTGCTTACCACCGATTCTTGTTCAAGCGACTTTATCCATTGCTGCAGCTATCATTTCGGAAGCATCCCTAAGCTACTTAGGATTAGGTACGCAACCTCCAACACCAAGCTGGGGTGCGATGTTATCGATGGGACAAGGGTATCTGAAAGATGCTCCGTGGATTTCATTGTTCCCAGGATTATTTATTTTCTTAACGGTGCTTTCAATCAACTTATTTGGTGATGGATTACGTGATGCACTCGATCCTAAGCTGAAGTGAGGGGAATAAAATGACATTTTCGATTACAGCAAGGTGCCAGAAAACAGGTATGTTAGGTGTTGCTGTTTCAACAGCAAGACCTGCTGTCGGATCCTTAGTACCCTATGTGAAAGCAGGGGTCGGTGCGATTGCCACTCAAGCATTAGTCAATCCGTTTTATGGGATAGATGGCATCAAGTTTTTAGCTGAAGGGCTATCGGTTGATGAGATTTTAGAGCAATTGGTAGCTGCTGACTCTGATTGTGAAAGAAGGCAATTCGCCATTGTTGATAGGTTTGGGAATGCAACAGGATTTACAGGTAAAGAAACGGTTCCGTGGCAGGGTCATTTAATTGGTAACCAGTTTGTTGTAGCAGGGAATATGTTAACAGGTCCTGAAACCATCGAAGCTATGTTTGAGACTTTTCAAGCGTTAGAGAATGTTAGTTTACCAGAACGACTTTTAGCGGTATTAGCGAGTGGACAAGAGGCGGGCGGTGACAAACGGGGAAGGCAGTCCGCTGCACTTTATGTGGTACATGAGGAAGAATATCCACTTGTTGACATCCGTGTAGACGAACACGAGGAACCTGTTAAGGAACTAATTAGAGTGTATGAAAAGTGCCAGGAAAATCTTTTCCCATACACTGTTAATCTATTAAAAAGGAAGGAGGGGTCTAGATCATGACGCAAACATTATTAGAAGTAAAGGATTTAAAAGTCAGCTTTGTCGGCAAGAAGAAAACAACGAATATTGTTGCTGGGTTATCGTTTACAGTTGAAAAGGGAAAAACCCTGTGTATTGTCGGAGAATCAGGTTGTGGGAAAAGTATGACCTCCCTTTCTGTTATGGGATTGCTGCCTAAAACAGGAGAAATTGAAGGAGAAATCCTGTTAAAGGGTGAAAACTTAGCTGGTAAATCAATGAAGCAAATGAGTAAAATTCGCGGCAACCAGGTCTCAATGATTTTCCAGGAACCAATGACCTCGCTTAATCCTGTCCAGACAGTTGGTAAACAAATTGCTGAAACGATCATTCTTCACCAGAATTTAAATAAGAAAGAAGCTCGTCTGAAGGCGATAGAAATGCTAAAGCTTGTTGGCATTCCATCACCTGAAAAACGGGTCGATGCCTACCCGCATGAATTGAGCGGAGGGATGAGACAGCGTGTGATGATTGCGATCGCGTTAAGCTGCAATCCGGAACTTCTTATTGCAGACGAACCAACCACTGCATTGGATGTAACGATTCAAGCTCAAATATTGGATTTAATGAAGAATTTGCAAAAAGACTTGGATATGGGAATTATTATGATTACTCATGACTTAGCTGTTGTCTCTGAAATGGCTGATACGGTCCTTGTTATGTACGCAGGAAAAGCCGTTGAATACGGAAGTAGGAATTCGGTCTTTAACAATCCACTTCACCCATACACTCAGGGTTTAATGAAGTGCATACCGGATGTCGATACAGAAGATGATGTGGAAGAGCTTTTTGTGATAAAAGGATCTGTCCCATCGCCGGATGCTATGCCTAAAGGATGTAGATTTGTTGATCGATGTCCATATGCACAAGAGATTTGCAGGAATCATGTTCCAAATATTACATCAATAGAGTCACAGCATGCTGTAAGCTGCTGGAAATATACAGATAAATGGAATGAAAAGGAAGGTGAGCTTAATGAGTCTTCAATTAGAGAAATCGCAGCAACAAAATCTTCTTGAGGTTCAAAATTTAACCAAACACTTTCCTGTTGGTGATCAAGGGTTCTTTTCTAAAGAAAAACAGGTTGTCAAAGCATTAGATGGAATTAGCTTTTCTTTAAAAAAAGGAGAAACGTTGGGGATCGTTGGAGAATCAGGCTGTGGCAAATCCACTATGGGGCGTGCTATTCTCAGACTCCATGAGCCAAGTTCTGGAACGATTATATATGAAGGAAAAGATATTACTCGGGTAAAAATGAAGGAAATGAGAGATAACCGTAAGGATCTGCAAATCGTTTTTCAGGATCCGTATGGCTCGCTAAATCCACGGATGACAGTAGGAACTATGCTTTCTGAAATTGTGGAGACACATAAGATTGTTCCTAAAAAAGATGTATACGATTATGTTTGCAATTTATTAGTAGAAGTCGGGTTAAACGAGCAATATTACCATCGTTTCCCACATGAATTCTCTGGAGGTCAGCGTCAACGGGTCAGTATTGCCCGTGCGTTATGTACCAATCCAAAGTTAATCGTTTGTGATGAAGCGGTATCTGCGCTTGATGTATCGGTACAATCACAAATCCTAAATCTATTACAGCGATTAAAAAAGGAACACCAATTAACCTACTTATTTATTTCCCATGATTTAAGTGTAGTCAAGCATGTCAGCGACCGGGTAGCAGTGATGTACTTGGGGAAAATGGTGGAGCTTGCTGATAAAAAGGAACTGTATGACAACCCGCTTCATCCGTATACAAGAGCCTTGCTATCTGCAATCCCTTCTACAAATGAAGAGAAGAAAAGGGAAAGAGTTATATTAACTGGGGATGTGCCAAGTCCAATTAATGTTCCAAGCGGTTGTCGGTTTCATACAAGATGTCCCTTAGCAACGGATAAATGCCGGGTGGAAGAACCAGCATTTAGTGAAGTAAGTGAGAATCATTATGTTGCTTGCCATTACGCCTAAATTCGCAAGAGAAAGAGGCTGATCCCTTAATTATGAGGTCGCCTCTTTTTAATTGAACGATTCCTTTTGTTATTTTTTTTGAAATGAATATTCCGTTTGTAAGTTTAATAGGATAAAATGATTAACAAAGGAAAGTTGAAGAACGATAATCAAGAAATGTATGTATAAGGGGAGAACGATTCATGAACTTTGATTACTTGAATTATCCATATTCATCACAAAGAATGACGACCATTGCAAAAAATGGCATGGTGGCTACATCTCAGCCTTTAGCGGCACAAGCTGGTTTAGATATATTAAAAAAGGGCGGGAATGCTATTGATGCCGCGATTGCAACAGCTGCTTGTTTAACCGTAGTCGAACCAACCTCCAATGGGATCGGTGGAGATGCCTTTGCGCTAGTATGGACAAAAGGCGAACTGCATGGTCTTAACTCGAGCGGACCCTCTCCACAAAGTATCTCAATTGATGCGGTAAAGGAAATAGGGCATGAAAAGATGCCAACCTTTGGCCTCGTTCCCGTTACAGTTCCTGGTGTACCTGCAGCATGGGCGGAATTATCCCGTCGTTTCGGTAAGCTTCCGTTAACGGAAGTACTACAGCCGGCCATTGAGTATGCGGAAAATGGCTATCCACTAAGCCCAATTTTAGGGAAGTACTGGAATAGTGCATTTAATAGATTCAAAGATTTATTCACTGGCGATGAATATAAAGGTTGGTTTGAAACCTTTGCTCCAGATGGAAAGGCTCCTCAAACAGGGGAAATCTGGAGCTCCAAAGGTCATGCCAGCACATTGCGAAAGATTGCGGAAACCAATGCGGAAAGCTTTTATCGCGGAGAATTGGCCAATCAAATCGATGAGTTTTCGAAGCAGCACGGCGGATTCCTTTCCAAAGAGGATTTAGCTGCATACAAGCCTGAGTGGGTACAGCCGATTAAGGTGAATTACAGAGGCTATGATGTGTGGGAGATTCCGCCGAATGGCCAGGGAATCGTTGCTTTAATGGCTCTTAACATGCTGAAGGGCTTTGATTTGAAGGAAAAGGAATCAGTGGAGACGTATCATAAACAGATTGAAGCGATGAAGCTAGCTTTTGCTGATGCCAAAAAATATGTAACAGACCCAGAAAAAATGTCCGTTACGGCTGAACAGTTATTGTCTGAAGAATTTGCTGAAGCAAGAAGAAGCTTAATTGGGGGTGTTGCTCTTACTCCAGAGCCTGGTACACCTCCTAAAGGTGGTACTGTTTACTTGGCAACGGCAGATGGCGAGGGTAATATGGTATCTTTCATTCAAAGTAACTATATGGGGTTTGGTTCTGGAATTGTTATCCCTGGAACAGGAATCGCATTGCAAAACCGAGGTGCTGATTTCTCTTTAGATCCATCCCATGAGAATCGTTTGGAGCCTGGAAAAAGGACGTACCATACGATTATCCCTGGATTTTTAACAAAGGATAATGAAGCCGTTGGACCGTTTGGAGTGATGGGTGGGTATATGCAGCCTCAAGGCCATGCTCAAGTCATCATGAACACTATTGACTTCCATCTAAATCCGCAAGCAGCCTTAGATTCGCCAAGATGGCAATGGATGGAGGGAAGGAAAGTTCAAGTTGAACATTCATTCCCAACTCATATTGCCGCGGCCCTAGCGAGAAAAGGTCATGATATTGAAGTAGCCTTAGATGGTGGAGGATTCGGAAGAGGACAAATCATTTGGAGAGACCCAAGTACCGGTGTGCTTTCAGGCGGAACAGAATCAAGAACGGATGGAACCATTGCTGCCTGGTAAATTAATAAAAGGTGTTGATAAATGATGAAACAGATGGATATATCTATCGCTTTTTTCCGTTCCGGAATATTAGGGTATGGAGGGGGACCATCATCGATTCCGCTTGTTCATAAAGAGGTAGTTGGAACATACAAATGGATGACTGATGATGAATTTGCAGATGTTTTGGCGTTAGCAAATACCCTTCCCGGCCCTATTAACACAAAAATGGCAGGGTATATCGGCTATCGAGTGGGCGGGTATGTAGGTATGCTGAATGCCATTTTCTCCTCCATTGTTCCTACTATTATATTAATGATTGTCCTGCTAACTTCATTGGCGTCGGTCAAGGATCTGCCGTGGGTAGCAGGCATGACTAAAGCAGTTGTCCCTGTCGTAGGTGTAATGATGGCCACCTTAACCTGGGATTTTTATAAGAAATCGTATCAAACGCTTGGCCATATTAGTGCAGGTGTAACGGTTGTGGGGAGTTTACTATTATTAGAGGTTTTCCATGTGCATCCTGCCATTTTAATCGTGGCCATATTAATATTTGCCCTAGTGAAGCGTGATAAGACTACTAAGGTTGAAAAAGATAGTGAAAGGGAGGTGGGATGATGCTTTATTGGCATATCTTTCTTGCCTTTTTCATACCAGGAATTGTTGGTTATGGAGGCGGACCTGCTTCTATTCCACTAGTTGAAAATGAAGTCGTCGACCATTACGGCTGGATGACGGTATCGGAGTTTAGTGAAGTGTTAGCCTTAGGAAATTCACTGCCAGGTCCAATTGCGACAAAAATGGCAGGCTACATTGGATACGAGCAGGGGGGTGTTCTAGGTTCGATCGTTGGGATTTTTGCGACTGTTGCCCCTTCGCTTCTATTAATGATCGTTCTTTTAGGGCTTCTTTACAAATATAAAGATTCTCCTAAGGTGAAGCGGATGACCAATTATATCCGACCTACTATTGCCGTAATGCTTGGTGTGATGGCATTTAGCTTCTTTTCAACTTCTTACTCGGATTCAGGTGTGCTTCAAACGGTGATTCTGGTAGGGGTAAGCTTTTTCCTCCTTGAAAAATTAAAGGTACACCCAGCTTACGTGATTATGGGGTCTTTACTCTACGGCGGGTTCTTTCTATAGAATAAAAAAACTCAAGCTGCATGGAAGCTTGAGTTTTTTGTTGTAGTGGGATTCACCTTGCAAAAGGAGCCCGGGGAGCTTCAAAGTGCCCGTCCGGGGGTAAAAGAGGTGAGCATGGGAATTGTGAAGAGATTACAGTGCCAGTCCAAGGGTAAAAGAGGTGAGCATAGGAACTGTGGAGAGGTTACAGTGCCCGTCCAAGGGTAAAAGAGGTGAGCATGGGAATTGTGAAGGGGTTACAGTGCCCGTTCAAGGGTAAAAGGGGTGAGTGTGGGAATTGAGAAGAGGTTACAGTGCCCGTCCGGGGGTAAAAGAGGTGAGCATGGGAATTGAGAAGAGGTTACAGTGCCAGTCCAAGGGTAAAAGAGGTGAGCATGGGAATTGAGAAGAGGTTACAGTGCCCGTTCAAGGGTAAAAGAGGTGAGTGTGGGAATTATGAAGAGGTTCAAAGTGCCCGTCCGGGGGTAAAAGAGGTGAGCATGGGAATTGAAAAGGGTTCACAGTGCCCGGCAAAGAGATAATGAGTTAAGTACGGGAACTGTGAAGATTTCACAGTTCCCGTTAGGAAGTAAGAGGATTTTATGGTCGTTGTGAGAGGTTCAAAGTCCCATAAGAGAATTAAAGAGTTTATCTTGGAATTCGATATTATTCTGTTGGTAACAGTGTTGGGTTTGTGAGTGAGTCAATTTAGTTGTTACGGAACAAATATAAACCAAATCCTAATGTATCCCGGCCCCATTTCAAATAAGTTCTGCGCCAATTTCGGATACGCTCAAGCATGGCATCCTTATCTGGGTCATCAGGATTTTCAAGACAATAATTTTCAATAGAAGAGGAATAAAGCCACTCATAGTCGTCCCAATCATCTTCATTGGCCACATATGACCACAGAGGAATGAAGCCCATCTCTTCGGCGAACAGGATATTATCGGCATGACTTTTTAATTCAGATTCTTCTGCGCCTCCCAATGCCTCTAAGTATTCCTTGCTAGGTGTATTCTTCCAATAGCCCTCTCCGATTAAAATGAAACCATCTTTTTTAATGAGGCGTTTCATCGTTTTAAGAGTAGGTTCAAGCCCACCTAAAGCGTGAGTGGATCCAATACAAATTCCTAAATCAAATTCACCTGCTTCGTATCTATGCATAGCCAAGCTAGCATCACCTATCACAAAATTAATGCTGCCTTCAGGAATACGGCTCCTTGCACTAAGTTTTGCTTCCTCAATAGCACCCTCATACAATTCGATTGCGGTTGCGGTAATTTGAAAGTCTTCAACTAGACGAATCAGTAGTTCTGATTTCCCAGCACCGATATCAATAACATTTTTGTTTGATTCAGGTGACATCATTCGAATCATTTTCATGAGCTTTGTTTCGTTAATTGGGTTACTGAACGCGTGATTGCAATGTGCGATAGCGGAAAATCTATTTCTATCCATATATTTTTTCCCCCCATGAGAATTGGTTTTTATTAATTATTTTCATTATATCTTTCATTTTAATATTCTCCATTTAATTCGAGTTCTGATTTATATTCTTATTTGGTATGGAAAAATCCTTTTTTTATAAATGGAGAAAGATGTTGACATGATGATAATATGATAGTAGTATAGTAATTCCTGACGGAGAACATCATTAATTCAATTGTTTTTCTAAAGGGTGAAAAATAAAGTGTTGACGAGATTGATTTTATAGTATAATATTAATCTCTGTTGCTACGAAATAGTAACTTAGCAAGAAAAAGAAGGTAAAAAAGTTATTGACTTTTGGTTGGTGGCTTGGTATGATAGTAAAGTCGCTTTTGGGCGATTGAGAATTTGTTCTTTGAAAACTAAAC
>NZ_JBCNAC010000171.1:0-16905 GCF_050477885.1 Neobacillus rhizosphaerae | reverse complement strand
GCTATGGTGATAGTGAGAGGGCGTTAAACTATAAGGATCCAAATTAATTGGCTATCTTAAAGAACAGTGTTAATTTTTATACCCTGATGATTGGAGCGGAAGGCACGAAGACTCCTGTGGGAGTATGGTTCAGGGGAGACCCCGCAGGCGCAAGCGCCGAGGAGGCTCGCCGAAACACCCACGGAAAGCGAAGTGCCTGGAGCGGAAATCAACAGGCAAGTTTAACAGAGCCTATTTTTTTATTGGAGGTAACTATGAAACTATTAGAGGAAAAAATTAAAAAGGACGGAATGGTCCTAAATGAACATGTTCTAAAGGTAGATTCGTTTTTGAATCATCAATTAGACCCTTCTTTAATGAACGAGATTGGTAAAGAGTTTGCAGATAGGTTTAATGGAATCGGAATTACTAAAATCGTGACCATTGAATCGTCTGGAATTGCACCTGCTGTCATGACTGGATTACAAATGATGGTCCCTGTCGTTTTTGCCAGGAAAAAGAAATCTTTAACCCTTACAGATGATTTGCTCACTGCGAATGTTTATTCGTTTACAAAAAATGAAACAAATGAAATTTCGATTTCAAAGAAATATATAAATGCAAATGACAAGGTACTGATCATAGATGATTTCCTTGCTAACGGTCAGGCGGCACTTGGATTAGTGAACATCGTTCAACAAACTGGTGCAGAGGTTTCTGGTATTGGCATTGTGATTGAAAAATCCTTCCAAAACGGGTCCCAAAAGTTGCAAGAACTAGGTTTAAGGGTAGTATCTTTAGCTAAAATTTCCTCACTTACAAATGGAGAGGTTATATTTTTAAATGAAAAGGTGGAGGAATATATCTAATGAAACAACATCCTTTAAAAATAGCATCCTTAGGAATTCAACATGTGCTAGCCATGTATGCTGGAGCAGTGATTGTACCGCTTATCATCGGTGGAGCATTAAAATTTTCCGGAGAACAATTAACCTATTTAGTTTCCATCGACATTTTAATGTGCGGGATAGCCACTATTTTACAAGTTTGGCAGAATCGTTTTTTTGGTGTGGGCTTACCAATTGTTCTAGGGTGTACCTTTACGGCTGTCGGACCCATCATTTCAATTGGCGGCCAATACGGTATTTCTTCCATTTACGGTTCTATTCTTATTTCAGGCCTAATAGTTGTCCTCATTTCACAATTTTTCGGTAAATTAATCAAGTTCTTCCCTCCTGTAGTTACTGGTTCAGTCGTTACAATCATAGGGATTACCTTAATTCCTGTTGCAATGAACAACATGGCTGGCGGCCAAGGGAGCCCTGATTTTGGCAGTATCACAAATATCAGTCTAGCTTTTGGTACTTTGTTATTTATCATTTTACTTTATAGATTTACAAAAGGCTTTATCCGCTCTATTTCAATCCTCCTTGGATTAATTGCAGGAACTATTGCAGCATCCTTAATGGGTAAGGTGAATTTTGCCGCTGTTACAGACGCGTCATGGTTTCATATGGTCAAACCGTTTTATTTTGGAACTCCTTCATTTGAATTAACACCAATTATTACAATGACACTAGTAGCGATTGTGAGTCTAGTAGAGTCAACAGGTGTCTATTTAGCTTTAAGTGATATAACAGGTAAAAAGCTTACAGAGGCGGATTTATCAAGGGGTTATCGTGCAGAAGGAATTGCAAGCATACTTGGGGCCTTGTTTAATGCCTTCCCGTATACCACCTATTCCCAAAACGTTGGACTCGTTCAGTTATCTGGCGTAAAAGGGAAAAATGTTATCTATACTATGGGAGGAATCCTGGTAGTCCTTGGTTTTGTACCAAAAATAGGTGCGTTTACAACGGTGATTCCAACTCCCGTTTTAGGTGGAGCAATGGTGGCTATGTTTGGGATGGTTATCGCCTATGGAATCAAAATGTTAAGCAAAGTGGAATTTGCTTCACAAGAAAACCTACTTATCATTGCATGCTCAGTTGGTATGGGTCTTGGTGTAACTGCTGTACCTGATTTGTTTACCCACCTTCCAGAAAGCATAAAAATCTTAACCAACAATGGAATTGTCGCTGGAAGCTTTACTGCTATCTTTTTAAACATTGTTTTTAACGTAGTTAAACCATCCAAACAACAGCAAGCTACTTCTACCTTAAGAGCATCATAATCTACACAAGAAAAAAATAGGCGGAGCTACTCTATGCTCCGCCTGATTAAATCGATTAAACTCATTACACTATTCTGATTTGAAGAATTCGACACTGTTTTCGTAGACACATCTGTCCCCTTATTTCCTTCACCAGAACCAGTTATGGACTTCGTTACAGAAATTGGAGCAATATATACAGCTCCCCCAAAATTGACAATACCACCAGAAATCGTACCAATACTAATCCCGTCTTGATTAAGTGCCACCCTTTGTCCCCCTTTATTTTTTTACTAGTATATGTACAAGTTAGGATGCTTGTCTAAACATCTTCACTAACACTAATAAAAATAGAAACTCCTATTTCGCTTCGTCTTTTTTATTAGATTGAAGGCACGCTTTTCTTTCTAACCTTAAAATCCATTTATAATATCCAAGTAATATCAGTAGCAGAATGGGGTCAAGTAATGCTGCATGCCACAATTCCCACCAGCCATAATGAAAATAACCCCAAGGTTTGGGAAGTAATGTGATCATTTCATACCCAAGAATGACAATGGTGAAAAAAAGTATGTAAAATGCTTGTTTAATAATTTTTGTTTTGAATGGGTAAAAGTTAAGAAAAATAATATTTGCAGCCGGGACTAATAAAATATGTGGTAGCAATCCGTTCCAATCAATTTCCTTGTCAAAATACCAGTATGCTTTGTATTTGAATTCGATAAAAACATCAAAAGTAGCTTGAAATGCTACAGTAAAAGTCCAAATATGAACAACCTGGTTCATAGATAACTGCTTATTTGTCTTAGAAGCAATGAAATTAAAAATAACAATCGCTATAATGAGTCCAATCATGACATTTTCCTTTTTTTACGATTAAGGTACCCCACTTTATAGAACCGTTATTCTTAAGACTTCCTAATAATTCACAATATTTTTCTCCAAAGGGACGGTCGTTTTGGTCTGCCACGAACCTGACTTTTATAAAGATTGTGTCACAAAAATTTGGAATGTTGTTGAATGGTCACAATTATCCGTTTACTGATATTTGAAAACCCCTGCGTCTTTGCAGGGGTTTTTCCTATTATCACAGGCATTTTTAACTCTTTACATACAGTGACTATTGATTAATCCGATTTCAATAAATAGATTAAATCGATTTAATGAATTTATTTTAAAATAGGATTTATCTATAATTTTAAATGCAAGGACATTTCTACTATTTAAAACCTAAGAACTGAGGAGATTTTGTAAATGAAAAAATGGTTGTCTGTTATGATTACTGTATTGCTGCTATTTTCTTTAGCTGCCTGTGGACAGAAAGAAGAAAAGGCAAATGAAACAAAAAAAGAAACCACTACTAAAGAAGTGTTTAAAATAGGTGCGATACCTGACCAAAACGCTGCTGACCTAGAAAAAGGGATGACAGCTGTTGCAAACTACCTAAGTGAAAAAACGGGGATGAAAGTCGAATTTGTCCCATCTGTTGATTATGCAGCACTTGTTACTGGCTTTCAACGTGGTGAAATTCATATGGCATGGTTTGGTGGATTAACAAGCGTACAAGCTAGAAACCTTGTACCAGATGCAGAATCCATTGTCCAAAGACCCCGTGATGCAGAATTCCATTCTGTTTTTATTACCCAAGCATCAGAAAATATTACTAAGCTTGAAGATCTAAAAGGAAAGTCTTTTACTTTCGGTAGTGAAAGTTCTACATCGGGCCATTTAATGCCACGTTACTACTTATCTGAAGCTGGTATCGATGCTAATAAAGACTTTGATGGCAAACCAAACTTCTCAGGTTCACATGATACAACATACAAGTTAATTGAATCAGGTGCGTTTAAAGCCGGTGCTTTAAACGAAGCAGTTTGGGAGGCAGCAGTTAAAGAAGGAAAAGTGGATACAAACAAAGTAAAAGTATTCTATACAACACCAGCTTATTATGACTATAACTGGACCATTAACAGCAATGTAGAAGAAGTATTCGGTAAAGGTACGAAAAAGAAAGTAAAGGATGCCCTTCTTTCTATTACTGGTGAGCAAAAAGAAATTGCTGACTTATTCCAAACTGACAGCTTCGTAGAAACAAAAAATGATAACTACAAGAAGATTGAAAAGGTCGCAAAAGAATTACAGATTATTAAGTAGTAGGTGTAGTTGAGATGTCTTCAAATATAAAAATAGAAGCAAAAAACATATCGAAACACTATGAGCGGAAGATAGCCCTATCTTCCCTTTCTTTTTCTATAAAGGAGGGAGAATTGGTTGCGTTAATTGGGCCAAGTGGCGCCGGAAAAACTACTCTTTTGAATGCGATTGCCGGGTTGGTTCCTTTGAACAGCGGCGATCTTTTAATTGATACTAAACTTCTAACTTCCTATAAAAAAGGCAAAGCCTTTGCCAAAAAAGTAGGAGTCATTCGCCAGCAATTCGACTTAATTGGACCCCTTGCAGTTATTCATAACGTCCTTGCCGGAAAATTGGCAGACTGGGGTCTTTTCAAGTCCCTTTTGTCATTACTTGTTCCACAGGAAAAAGACCTAGCCGTTAGAGCACTTGAACGAGTTGGTTTAGCAGAAAAAGTATATGACATTACATCCTCTTTATCTGGTGGTGAACAGCAGCGAGTTGCGATGGCAAGACTAATGGTACAAAAGCCAGAATTAATTCTTGCTGACGAACCTGTTGCCTCACTTGACCCTGCACGGGCAGACGATGTGCTTGCCATGTTGACGAAAATTATAATAGAAGAAAAACAAACCTTAATTGCAAGCTTACATTCCGTTGAATATGCGCGAAAATATTTTACGAGGATTATTTCTCTTAAGGACGGAGAAATATTTTTTGATTTACCTACCAATCAAGTAACTGATGAATTGCTTAATGACCTCTATCAGTTAAAGGAGCAAGGGTAAGATGATGAAACAAGGATCCATCTTTCGCGTGCATAACCGCTTCCTTCTCACTTTACTGTTAGTGGCCATTTTCACGTCTAGCCTCTTCTCTATTAAATGGAATGCCGATTTATTTCATTCTGGGGGGATTCCCACCCTGCTGCAAATTTTTGAAGGCATTATTCATCCCGATTTCACTACGGATGTGCTGCTCAAAGGGTTAGAATCATCTTGGATCACCCTTGCTTACGCTGTTGCCGGAATGTCATTGGCAGTTATTTATGCATTTATCGTTGGGGTTCTTGCATCAGGTACTTTAACGTCAAGCCGAGTTTCCCGAATGATTTCAAAAGTAATTTTTAGAGGGATTTTAGGTTTTACAAGGTCGATCCATGAACTGATCTGGGCTTGGCTTTTTGTGGCAGCAGTTGGCCTTTCCCCGTACGCGGCTATCTTTGCCCTTGCCATTCCTTACGGAGGGATTCTTGGCCGTATATTTGCAGATATGTTAAATGATGTGCCACAGAATCCAATTAAAGCCTTAAAATCTTCTGGAGCATCACGACTGCAAATACTAATATATGGCTACCTCCCCTTAGTTTGGGCAGATATGATTAGTTACACCATGTACCGCTTTGAGTGTTCCATTCGCTCTTCAGCTATTATGAGTTTTGTTGGACTTGGTGGATTAGGGTATCAAATTCAATTATCTCTCGCTGACTTGAAATACGATCAAGTATGGACGTATGTGTTTTTTCTCATCGGACTTGTGCTATTCGTTGATGTTTGGAGTAATTTTGTCCGAAAAGGGTTAACTGAGCGGAAAAGAAGAAAGGGTTTAAGCCTTGGTTGGATGTCCACTGTCTTTACTCTTTTGTTAATCGCTGCCTCCTGGTTCTATATTACTCTTGGGGAGAATGCACAACTATTTGAGCTATTGTCAGATAAGAATATAGAATATGCGAAGAAATTTTTCGGTGGATTAGTAGGGCTCCATCAAGAGAATCCAGCCTTCCTCAATGAAGACAGCTGGTCTTCTGCATTAAAACTAACGCTTGAAACACTAGAAATGAGTATTATGGCAATCGGATTTTCGACAGTTGCCGCTTTCATAACTGTGATTCCGGCTGCAAGAAATATCGCAAATGGTAGTCTTACTTCATCAAAGAGTTGGTTTAACTGGTTTTTATATGGTCTTGTCCGCGTCTCCTATATCTTTTCTCGTTCCGTCCCTGAGCTTGTTTGGGCGATGATGATCATTTTCATCTTCAAACCGGGGATTTTACCGGGCGCTATTGCTCTTGCTCTCCACAATTTTGGTATACTTGGGAAGCTTTGGGCAGAGGTTATTGAGGATATGGATCCACGACCGATAAGAAATCTAGCATCGGCAGGTGCATCCAAAATTCAAATTTTCTTTTATGGAATCCTGCCAACGGTGTTACCTCGATTTCTTACCTATATTCTCTATCGCTGGGAAGTAATTATGAGAACAACCATTGTGGTTGGATTTGTTGGTGCAGGCGGCCTTGGTATGGAATTTAAATTGGCAATGAGTTTTTTCCAATATACTCAAATTACTCTGCTTCTCCTTTGTTATATGATTCTTGTGATTATTGCAGACTTCGCATCAGAAAGTACAAGAAAAGCAGTGAAATAGCAAAAAAGGATGCCAAAATAGGCATCCTTTTTAGTTATCTACGAAATCTCAGGTCGAAATTTTCGTAAATTCATTGTTTATTTGCGTAAACTCAAGCTTTATTTGCGATTCTCCGGGTTTTATTTGCGTAAACTCATGTTTTATTTGCGAACCCATCCATTCAAAAACTGAAGCTAGAAATAATGTATTTAGGTTGTATTGTCACTGTACTTTCCATTATTCTATTAATAGTGAAATTTACCATATGACAACAACAGTTGAAATCATCTAAGGAGTGAAATACCTTTGCAAACAAAAAAAGCTTTACCTATTTTATTTGTAGTAATGTTTTTGGTTATGGTTGGGTTTGGTATTATTATCCCAGTCTTACCTTTCTACGCTGAAGAAATTGGTGCGAACCCAACTGAGCTTGGATTGTTGATGGCGGTTTATTCACTCATGCAATTCATTTTTGCACCGATATGGGGACAGGTTTCAGATCGAATCGGGCGTAAACCAGTAATGATGATTGGTATAACCGGACTTGCCTTATCTTTTCTAATCCAAGCCGTTTCCACTGAACTATGGATGTTATTTGCAGCAAGGATTTTAGGCGGTATTCTCTCCTCTGCTAATATGCCAACCGCCATGGCGTATGTTGCAGACATTACAACTGAAGAAAATCGTGGAAAAGGTATGGGGATTGTGGGAGCTGCCACTGGCCTTGGATTTGTTTTCGGTCCAGCAATTGGTGGTATTTTTTCAAAAATCAGCTTAAGTATGCCTTTTTACTTAGCTAGTGGATCATCTTTAATTACCTTGGTATTGGTTTTCCTTTTACTAAAAGAATCTACTCATAAAAAGAGCACCGTTAGACGAGAATCCATTTGGAAAGCTTTTAACTCGAGAGTCTCTGTTCTTTTCTTCGTTCAATTACTAATTTCTTTATCCCTATCCGGATTAGAGGCAACCTTTGCGTATTTTGCAGCAAAAAGAGCGGGCTTGGAGAGCACTCAACTCGGATATATTTTTATGATCATGGGATTTGGCAGTGCCTTGGTGCAAGGGGGATTAGTTGGCAAATGGACTAAGAAATACGGAGAAAGCATGGTCATTCAAGGTGGAATTATTGTTTCAGCCCTTGGCTTTGGATTAATTTTACTAGTACATAATTTTGCAACAGCTGCCATCTATTTAACCATTTTTGGGTTAGGAAATGGTGTGATCCGTCCTAGTGTATCTTCACTAATTACGAAAATGTCTACTACAGGCCATGGGAGTTCAACGGGACTTCTATCTTCCTTTGATTCTCTCGGACGGATAGTGGGACCGCCAATTGGTGGCTGGCTGTTCTCACTCTCTCTAGGTCTCCCATATATTTCAGGTGCCGTTATATCCATGGCAGCCTTTATCTTATTTATTCTGTTTCGACCGCAGGTCTCTGCAGTCAAAACAACAAACATGTAATATCTTATTGGAGGAATATGTTGCTGGGACATGCATAAAATGGTTTATAAGGATTGATGTATAAAGGAGCCTGAAAGAATGAAACGTAAAACCTTTATTAATGTATGTTTCCTTATCGCCATTTTAGGTTTTGCTGCCTATCTGGATTCACCTTATTCCTTTTTAAATAAGGAATATGCCTACTCTGCCGACCAGCCTGTTATGGCTCAGCCGGTTGACGTAGAAGCATCGGAAGACATTCCCGTTTTAGAAGAAAAACTTGAAAAGCGGGAAAAAGTAGATGGTTATATCCTTGAAACGTATGAGGAATATGAGGTTTATAAAGACAAGGATGGAAATGTGGTAAAAAGTGAGCCTACAGGGAAAACGGATACCCTGAAATATTGGGATTACAAAGATAAAAAAGATAATAAAAAAACACGCTGAGTCATTTCAGCGTGTTTTTTTCATTATTGATTAGCAACTTTCTCTAATCCACCTGGTTTATTATGAACGGTAATTCTTTCAAGGAGTTTATTACTTTCTAGTTATTCTAAGTTACCAAACGATCCGAAGAATTCGTAATGAATGTGTTCTTCTGGGATTCCCCACTGTTTTAAGGATTTATTTACTACTCTCATAAATGGTTCAGGGCCACAAAAGTAAAAGTCCGCCTCCTTTGTCGGTATGAATTGTTGAAGTAGTTCAAGACTTATATATCCTTCATTATCAAAATTGTTCATTTCTCTATCTTGATCTGTGGGTTGCTCATAAATAACAAAGGATTTTACATTTTTATGCTCTGCCGCCAGATCATTAACATGGTTTTTAAATGCATGCAGTTTACTATTAATAGCAGCATGTATATAGTAAATTTCCCGATTTGGATTTTCTTTGACCGTCGTATTTAACATACACATCATGGGTGTTAGACCAACCCCACCGCTAATCAACACCAATGGCAAGGTAGATTTTATATCCAAATAAAAGTCCCCAGCAGGTGCAGTAATCGGAATAATGTCTCCCTCCTTTACATGGGAATGCAAATAGGAAGAAACGATTCCTGCTGGAATTGTTTGGTCTTTTGAATCTTCCCTTTTCACACTTATTCTATAATAGTCTAAATCAGGGCTATCTGATAAGCTATATTGACGTAAATGGGTATATTCCTCTCCGATACCATCCATTTTTACCGTTATGTATTGTCCCGGAATAAAAACGGCTATTTCTTTTCCATCTTTAGGTTTTAAGTAAAAAGAAGTAATGACATCACTTTCTTGTACTTTTTTATCTACTACAAAATCACGAAAACCAGCCCAGCCACCCGGCATGGTTTCAGTAGTTTTATACATTCGATCTTCCATTCGAATAAACACGTCCGATATTACCTCATAGGCATCAGCCCAAGCATCAATGATTTCGTTAGTAGCTGCATCTCCTAGAACTTCCTTAATCGCACCTAGTAAATTCTCTCCAACTATTGGATAGTGTTCAGGCTTTATTTGAAGGCTTCGGTGTTTTTCACCAATTCTCTCCAACACAGGCATAATTTTGCTAAAGTCTTCAATATTTGCTGCTGCACCATATACAGCGTCAGCTAATGCTTTAGGCTGGTGACCGGTCATTTGGTGTGTTTGGTTAAATATGTTTAGGAGCTCTGGATGCTGTTTAAACATGCGTTTATAAAAATGTTTAGTTATTGCTTCACCATGTTCCTTAACAATAGGCAAGGTTGTTTTAATAATTTCTAGCTTATGAGGATCAAGAGTTTTCACAGTCTTTAAAACTTCCTGCCAGCCTTGTTTATCTTGTAAATTTGCCTTTGACATATTCTTTTTTCTCCTTTCATTTCCTACAAATAAAGTATCTCCTGATAAAAATGTTCTAGTGGAGGTAAAAATTGTTAGAACTTGAATAGTATTCATTATTAAAGTTACATACTAAAACTGGATGAGGGTTAAGGAGGTTCATAGATGGATTTAAATTTGATTTGGAAAGCAATTTTGATTGTCCTTTTTGGTACTCTACTATTACGTGTGGCAGGAAGAAAAACAATATCTCAAATGACCATTGCAGAAACTGTGATAATGATTGCGCTTGGTTCCCTACTTATTCAACCTGTTTCTGGTGAAAAACTAGGAAACACATTTTTGGTTGGAGCAGTGTTGGTTGCTACCCTTATTGCTTTAGAGTTTTTACAAGTGAAATCTGATTTTTTTGAAAAATTCATCACAGGTAAAGCTAAAGTAGTTATTGAAAATGGTGTTTTAAATGAAACAAATTTAAAAAAACTTAGATTAACGGTTGATCAACTTGAGATGACCTTACGACAGAAAAATGTGACTAACATTAAAGATGTGAAATTTGCGACATTAGAACCAAATGGACAATTAGGTTTAACATTGACGCCTGAAGCTCAACCAATGACAAAAAAAGAATATAATGAATTAATTCAAATTTTATCAATTAATAATTCAGTACTATTGCAACTCAGTAAGCAATTAAATAAGGTTGATGTTAGTCAAGAGAATCTTTTTACAGAAGTAAAAAATGAAAGTCATGCTTCCCTTCCGCCGACTCGTTTACAATAATAATAAAACAAAAACACGCTGGTCATTTCCAACGTGTTTTTGTTTTTAATTATATTAATCTAAATTGTCCACCACCAAATATGGACTTTGAGTAATCAAGACTCGCATCATCAAAATAATACTTATCTCTTTGATTGACCAAAAATTGAATACCTTCTTTTTCTGTAATTTCGTCGGTTTCTAAAGCTGACTCTTCCAGAGTCAGTCGCAGCTGAGGTCCACCTCAGCCAATTCCCATTGATAAACGAATAAGCGGCTTTTTTCCATCATTAAGTAGGTCCTGAACTTCATTTGTTATGGCTGTCATGGCAGTCTGAGTAACTTGTACCATTATCTATACCTCCATATAGCTTTTAATGTTTAAAACCTTTCATTATTTTAACCTTGTTTTTTTCCAGGATAAGTTGTTTATTTTTCCACGTTTTTTATACCCTTATGGGTATAATGATAATTTAAAATAAAGTAAGTGTCAACAGGAAAAAAACAATTTATTTACATTCAGTATTTCTCCTTAATTTAATGGGATTATATAAATACCTATTGAAAAATCAATATTTTCTTGTATAATTCACAGTATAACTATAGGAATTTAATGAATAGGAGGTTGACCTATGCGTTTTCTAAAAAATCTCTTTGTTGAACTTTGTCCTAAATGTAATAAAGTATTAGAAACTCACCATTCCAATCCCATAAAATCAATTATTATAAAATCATGTCCGGATCAACATTATCAAAAGGAATTTCATCCTGCACTTGAAACGTACATTGAAAGTAACAAGTTATTATAAAAAAGATTCAGTTCATGTGTAGTTCATGGAATAGTAAGCAATCACATAACATAACAAATAAAAACAGAGCGACTTCGCTCTGTTTTTATACTATTTGGGTTTAGAAACATCAATTGGGGATAAAATAATCTACAATTAAGTTAGGAGCCTGTCGCTAATGGATATTTATTTCCTGTGGTGGCAGGCTCTTACGGTGAAGGAGAGAATGAGCTTATCATCTGTAAAAGAGGAGGTTTTTTATGCTCATACTACAATTAGCTATTATATTAATTGCTTCAAAAATGGCAGGAAGTTTAAGTGTTCGATTAGGTCAGCCTTCAGTCTTAGGTAAACTGCTGATTGGGATCGTCCTAGGTCCATCAGTTTTAGGATTAATTAACGATACCAATACTCTGAAAGAATTTAGTGAAATTGGCGTCATTCTATTAATGTTTATTGCAGGTTTAGAAACGGATCTCGATGAATTTAGAAGGACTGGAAAGGCATCTACCTTAGTAGGTGTCGGTGGAATTATTGTTCCACTTGTTCTTGGTTATTTCAGTGGATTACTATTAAATCTCTCGACTATCCAATCATTGTTTTTAGGATTATTGCTTTCCGCAACAAGTGTCAGTATATCCGTCCAAGCCTTAAAAGAAATGGGCCAACTAAAATCCCGTGAAGGTACGACAATACTTGGTGCTGCTGTTATCGATGACGTTTTGGTTATTATTGCCTTAGCCTTTTTAATGAGTCTTGCTGGGGGGGACGTAAATTTAGGAGTCGTTATTCTGAAGAAGGTATTATTTTTTATAGGAGCAATACTAATTGGGTGGAAATTGGTTCCTATATTCTTAAAGAGATTTTCAAAATTATTTGTTACAGAAACGGTTATTTCCTCCGCATTAATTATTTGTTTTGTTTATGCTTACTTAGCCGAATACACGGGAGTGGCTGCTATAATTGGTTCTTATATCGCAGGAGTTGCCATTAGTTTAACCAAGTTCAAACACGAAGTTTTCGAAAAAGTAGAAACAATTAGTTACTCAATCTTTGTACCAGTATTTTTTACCTCTATTGGTGTGACTGCAGAATTTAGTGGAATTAGTAAAAATTTAGGTTTAATCCTATTGTTAAGTATTTTGGCTATTCTAACAAAGCTTCTTGGAGCTTCTTTTGCAGCAAAACTAGCAGGCTTCTCTTGGAATAGTTCACTTGGAATTGGTTCCGCCATGGTATCTCGTGGAGAGGTTGCCTTAATAATTGCAGCAATAGGCATAGAAAACAACTTGTTAGATCAAGATTTATTTGCCGTACTAGTAGTGGTCATCCTTGTGACAACCATCGTTACTCCTCCAATGATGAAAAAGTTTTTCAAATCGAAAAAAGTTGAACAAAGTGCATAGAAATTCCTACGCATTAAATTTATGAACTAAGGCTGACCCACTTGTGTGGAGTCAGCCTCATTATTGTTATCCAATTAAAATCTTCTCTTCAGCATATCTAACTTTAGATTCAGGACGGTTGGACATTAGCGCGAATGCCATTGTTAATGGGCCAATTCTTCCAATAAACATGAGAATTGTGATTAAGATTCTTCCGAGTGGCGAGAGATCACCTGTTAGACCTGCAGTTAAACCTACTGTACCAAAGGCTGAGATGGTTTCAAATAAGAGCTTACTCATTGGGGCATGTTCAGTAAAGGTTAGTAAAAAGAAAATGGTGAATATAAAAATAATCGCGGTAACCCCAATAGAAAGCGATTTATTAACCAATCGCCATGAAATACGTCTTCTAAAGATATTAACATCTTCTCTGTTCGTAACTACTGTCCAAAAAGCTAGCATAATTATAGCAAATGTTGTAACTTTAATTCCTCCACCCGTGGATCCTGATGAGGCTCCTATAAACATGAGTGCCATCATGAAAACTAGAGATGATTGAGTCATCTGACCAATATCAATTGTATTGAAACCAGCGGTTCGAGGAACAACCCCTTGGAAATATGACGCCCATAGTTTATCATCCAAACTAAGTTTTCCAATTGTATGAGGATTATTAAATTCAGCTAATAAAATAACTAAGAACCCAACCACATTTAAAATCAAAGTCATAAGTAATGCTACTTTTGAGTGCAAGGACAATTTTCGTAATGATTTTTTTTGCCATAATTCAAGAATCACCGTAAACCCAATACCACCGATGATAAATAACATTGTAATTACTATGTTAACAGTCGGGTCACCTACCCACTTACTTAGACTATCTGATTCAAGTCCAAAACCAGCATTGTTAAAGGCAGAAATAGAATGAAAAATCCCGTAATAAATAGCTTTCCCCAGAGGCATTTCATTAGACCAGCGAATAGCTAAAAAGATAGCACCAAGAATTTCAACAATTAATGTGATAATAATAATCCTCCGCACTAGCTTTACAACTCCGGACAGAGTGAATAGATTTAATGAATCTTGGAGAAGTAATCTCTCTTTCAAGCCGATTTTTTTACCCAGGATAATAAACATTAATATCCCTGTTGTCATAAATCCCCAGCCGCCAACTTGAATGAGAAAGAGAAGGACAATTTGTCCAAATAGTGTAAATGTGGTTCCTGTATCAACAACGGCTAAACCTGTAACACATACTGCAGAGGTTGCTTCAAACAAAGCATCTATGAAGTGTAAGCCACGACCTTCTTCATATGTTGAAACAGGGAGCATTAACAAAAAAGTACCTATCAAAATTAAGACAGCAAATCCTATTGCCAATATTTGTGCAGGGTGTAATTTGATTAAATTTCCCCTTTTTTTAAATAAATTCACCTTTTCGCCCCCATCCAATCAATGCTGATACAGTTTAAATATCCCTTTTTTATAAAGAAACACAATGAGCATGTATATTCTATGGTCTCCTGATTTCCAATTTGTATCAAACTTGGTAATTTCAAAATTTATTACGAATCATATCTTACTATTTCAAGAATAATTTGTAAACATGATTATTTCCTAATAGGAAATTGGGGCAATAAAAAAGGAGGCTGACTCTTATATTCTGAGTCATCCCCCTATTATTTACGCGTAGGATTCTTGGTTTATTTTTAAAATTTGTAGTGACTTAATATGATAGCCATCAACTTCAAGGATTTTAAATTCATAGTTGTTATACTTCAATGTATCACCTTCGACTACATCGATCTTTTCTGAAAGGATCCATCCGCCAATTGTATCCATATCTGTATTTTCAAGATCTAAGCCAAATAAATCATTAATCTCATCTATCAGAACTTTTCCATCTACGATGGTTTTTGTTTCACTAATTTTATTAATATCGGGTACCTCATCCGCATCAAATTCATCTCGGATTTCCCCGACAATTTCTTCTAATATATCCTCAACCGTCACTAACCCTGCTGTACCACCGTATTCATCCATCAATATAGCCATATGCACACGTTCCTTTTGCATTTTAACCAGCAAGTCATGGATAGGAATGGATTCAATCACTTGAATCACCGGACGAACATACTCTTCGATTGATGCTTCAACATTTTTACCTTTGATATATTCTGTAAAAACCTCTTTCATGTTCACCATACCCACAATGTTATCTTTCTCTCCATCAATGACTGGGTATCTTGTATAATTTTCTTTGGTGACAATTTGCAAACATTCATCCAAGGATTGTGAAATATCAAATGCTACAATCTCTGTTCGTGGCACCATAATTTCGTTAGCGTGACGATCATCAAACTCAAAGATGTTATTCACATATTTATATTCAGATTGATTAATTTCACCACTTTTGTAGCTCTCTGAAATGATTAACTGCAGTTCTTCCTCAGAGTGTGCCACTTCATGTTCAGAAGCAGGTTTTAGTCCGAAGATGCCTGTTATTAATCGTGCAGAACCATTTAAAGCCTTTATAAATGGATACATTATTTTATAAAACAGAATCATCGACCTTGCAAAGGTCAACGTAACTGCCTCTGCTTTTTGAATCGCAATGGTTTTTGGTGCAAGTTCACCAACTACAACATGAATAAATGTTACAGAAGCAAACGCAAGAATAAATGATAAAACGCCTGAAATGGACTCTGGTACTTGAAAATGAACAAACAGAGGATGAAGAATATGTTCCACTGTAGGTTCCCCCAACCAACCTAACCCCAACGCTGTTACGGTAATCCCTAATTGACAAGCTGAAAGATATTCATCTAGATTTGTAACAATTGTTTTCGCAGCGATTGCGTTTTTGTTCCCTTCAGCAACTAGCTGGTCAATTCTCGACCCACGTATTTTAACAATAGCAAACTCATAAGATACGAAAAATGCTGTAAACGCAATTAAAATTGCTATTATTATTAAATTACCAATGATCAATGGTCTCCTTACTTAAAATTAAGTAAGGATTACACCTCCTGTTTATATAAGGAATCTATTTATTTATAAAATTTCTAAAGAACAACTTGTTAAAGGAAAACTCCCTTTAACAAATAATTATACCACGATAAACCGTACAGTCAACGTTACGGTTTTGATGTGTAAAGCGAAAAAGATATAAATCTTCTCCCTCATTTGGAAAAGATCTATATCCATTCTAAATATATTAGGCATACTTTCCTTTAAAGGGTAGTAATAATTGGTCCGTTTTTTGTAAGAATGAGTGTATGTTCAATTTGAGCAACAAAGCTCTTATTAGTTACATAAGTCCAACCGTCATCCAATTGAAAGACTTCCTCTTCTTCAGTGGAGATAAATGGTTCAAAGGCGATAACCATACCTTCTTTTAACAGTTCATCATCCCATGGCTCAAAATAATTATACACATGGTCCGGCGCCTCATGGATAGAACGTCCAACCCCATGACCTGTTAGATTTTTAATAACTGTTAATCCATTTTGTTTAGCAGTTTGAATGACCGCTTTACCGATGCCACTTTTCTTCGAACCTGGTTTGGCTTTCTTCAAGCCGGCCTCGAAAGCTTCTTTTGCCACATCACAAATTTTTGTTAATATCTCTTCACCCGCTCCAACAACAACCGAAATACCAGTATCAGCAAAATATCCGTTCTTTGAACCTGACACATCGATGTTGACGAGGTCTCCTTCCTGAATTACACGCTTACCTGGAATCCCATGTGCCACTTCTTCATTAACACTGATACATGTATACCCAGGAAAATCGTATTCCCCTTTTGGAGCTGAAACGGCACCCGCCTTTTCAAATAACTCTCCTGCTAATTCATCTAGTTCTAATGTTGTAATGCCGGGTTTCGCCTTCTGTACCAATGCATCTCTAATAGAAGCAACTATTTTTCCAATTTCCTTTAAGCCATTATAATCCTCTTCGGTTTTTGCAATCATTGTACTTTCCCCAATCATAATAATTTAATAATATGGCTGTGTTTAAGAACATTGTTAATTTTTATACCCTGT
>NZ_JBCNAC010000170.1:0-8480 GCF_050477885.1 Neobacillus rhizosphaerae | reverse complement strand
AGACAAGTTTAACAGAGCCACTAATAAAAATCTCCATTCTTAGATTGTACCTATACTGCCGCAAAAATCCAAGTAACTAGTTTCTTTTGTAAAATCAGCCCATATAAGTGATATAAATCACGACATTTTTAAATGCAAATATTTATCATTTACACTATGAAGATGTTATTAATTAATACTTGGAGTGATTATAATGAATCAAGCAATGAAAACAATTGAAGGATGGTATTGCTTACATGACTTTAGGATGTTTGACTGGGAGAAATGGAAATCAGCCTCTGAGGAAGAACGTGAGCACGCAATTTATGAAATAAAAGAATTAATTAATATGTGGGATAGAATAGAATCTGACCAAAAAGGAAGTCATTCGGTGTATACGATCGTAGGACAAAAAGCAGATATTATGTTTATGATCTTACGCCCTACTATGAAAGAACTCAATAAAATGGAAACAGAATTCAGTAAAACTTCATTTGCTAATTTCACAAAACCAGCCTACTCTTATTTGTCTGTAATAGAAAAAAGCAGTTACTCTCAAGTTGCAACAAATCCTTATGAAGATCCTGCAATAAGAGCTAAGCTTTACCCTATCATACCAAAGACTGAATATGTCTGTTTTTATCCAATGAGTAAATTACGTGGTGAAAATACTAACTGGTTTATGCTTCCGATGGAAGAACGAAAAAGATTGATGTTTGAACACATTGAAACGGGTAGACCCTATACAGATCAGGTAAAACGAATAGTGACTGGATCCGTAGGATTTGATGACTATGAATGGGGTGTCACATTATTTAGTAATGAAGCACTTCAATTTAAAAAATTAATTTATGAAACAAGATTTGACGAAGTAAGTGCGGTTTACGGTATATTTGGGTCCTTCTTTATTGGAAATCTTTTAAAACAAGAAGAAATGGAACAATTTTTTCATATATAAGCTTAAATAGAACAGAAGGCTGAATCCATTGCTAATGGTTCAGCCTTTTATGGTTGTTTCTATTTACTGCAGCTTCCAAAGTAAAGATCGTCGATAAAAGAGAAAGATAATTACATTTAATACCGCAGAGCTAATAAATATAGAAGAAGTCCCCCACCAGCTAATCATCCACCCTGAGAATAGCATACTAATAGGCATGCCTATTCTGAACAAAGAACCTGTCAAACCACCTATTCTTCCCATAAACTCAGATGGTGTTTGCTCATGTCTAAAAGTATAAGCACAAATAATATAAATAGTAGTGGAATAGCCATTTAAGAGTAAACAAACGGACAATAGGATTAGATGGTCTGTTAAATAAAAACCTACATAAGCAATGGAATTCCCAATAATAGCAGCGCCAAATAATACTCCCAATTTAAATCGAATTCTTAAACGATTAATAGTTAAACTAGCGATTAATCCCCCTACTCCAGCTGCAGCTAAAATAATTGAAAGAAGTGAATTAGATAGATGTAAATCCGCTGTTCCAAAAATTAATACAGTATTACTTACAACAATCATAGTGCAGTTGAGGAATAAAATAAACAAAGTCATGGTTTTGAGTGCTTTATTTTTCCGAAAAACATCCCAACCCTCTTTAAAATCCAACCAGAACGAGTTTTTACTCCCCTTTTTCACAGGCTCATTTACCGAAAGTTTCATGATGAAGAAATAGGCCAATACATATAAAATAACTGTTAAAAATAGTCCCTGGGCCTTGTTTGCAAATAAAAGGACAATCCCTAGGAAGACCGGACCCATGATACCAACAAAAGTTTCAATAAAAGAAAATTTTGCGTTTGCACTTGTTAGCAATGAAAGAGGCACACTTAATTTAATAAGACTCACTTGAGTATTAAAAAAGCCGTAATTTAGTGTCATCAAGATAAATCCAAACAAATAAAAGAGAATGGGTTTGTATAAGTGGGCACCAAACATCCCATACATAACTAGTAAGACGACCGCTTGAACGAGAATCATCCACATAGCCCATTTCTTTTTATTCACGCGATCCACAATGATCCCGACAACAATTCCAAAGAATAAATTCGGTAATAACTCAGCCGTCCTCATTGATGTCATAACAATAGAAGAACCTCCAGATAGATCATACATAATTAACGGTAAAAGAAGTTCATAGATTTTATTCCCAATACTTAATAACAAACTAGCAGCAAGTAGGAAAGTGAATTCCTTGTATTGCCAAATAGTAACCTTTTGATAAGACTGATCAACTGCCATTAGTTTTGCTCCTTTGTTTTCATTTTGTACTTTCATTGTACGTTGGCATCGACCAGCAAAAAATCGTAAAACTTTTTCTTTTTTTTCATGTTTTTCAAACTAAAAAGAAGTCACTAGGACTTCTTTATAAATCTACATTAAATTTGTCTATTTTAATTTGTTTGTACCACAGGTCTTTAAAGTCAATCCACATTCTTGAGTTAAAGGAAACTCCTTCTAAAGTGGCATCATAGGAAACCTCCACTTGTTTATGAACTAAGAAACTCAAGACGCCCTCCTCCACAAGAAATTTTTCGAGTTCACGATACTTCTTTATTCTTTTAGAAGGATGGATCTCTTTTTTAATTTTTGTAATCCTTTCATTGATTATTTCTTTCATTGTTTCAGTTAAAAAAGGAAAAATAAACCCTCTTTCAAATAGAAATAACTCAAATAGGGAAATGAAGTTTCCATTTGGTGTTCCTTCAAATAAAACCATATCTGCCTCATCTAACATCTGATGACTTTGAATTTTATCCCACTCCACAATCTTAACTATTATGTTTAGACCCTTTTCTATTAATTGTTGTTGTATGAAATAGGCATCCTGCGCGTGCCGATTGTAAGTAACAAGTGTCAATTTTTCTCCACTATACCCTGTTGAGGATAAATTCTCTTTAAAAGAAACCTTTGTTTCTTTTCCGAAGATAGGTGATTGTGCATTCATTTCTTCTGTCATCATAAAACCATTGGCAACATTCAACCTTGGTTTTCCTAAAAGTGTTAGTTTTTCTCGATCAATATTGGAGAGTATGAATCTCCTTAATTCTAAATTTTGTAGCGGGCCTCTTTTCGCAATATTCATTGTTAGAATGTTCGTTCCTGAATAAATACTCTGTTTGTCATCCCAGTCCGTCATATCTACAGATGTATTTTCACCAGTATCAAAAATAAGTCCCTTTCTTTCTTCCATATCTTCTCTTAAGTCTTCTGGTAATCTAATAATCTCTACTTTGTCCAAGTGAGGACGTGATCTAAAGTAGAATTCAAACGCAGTTAATACACAATGATCGGAATCAACTGATTCAACTTTAAATGGGCCTGTCCCTATTGGAAGTTTTGCAAATCCTTCAGAAGGAGCAAAAATATCAATGATAGACATCGGTGCAAACGAAACAAAATAAAGAAACAAAGAATTAGACTCTTGGAGTTGAAATAGGATTGAGTATTTTGATAATACTTTTATCTCTTTAATATCCCTAACAAGCCATTTATGAGGAGATTGCCATAATCTCATGATGGAATGTTTCACATCTTCAGCTGTTAATTCCCTTCCATTATGGAACCGTACTCCTTTTCGCAAATAAAATAACCAGCTTTTTTTATCCTGACTGCACTCCCAATTATGTGCAAGACTTTTACAAAAGCATCTATTTTGAAAATCATATTCCACTAAAGTGTTATAAACCTGCATCACGATATGAGCATCCAAATCGAAAAAAATGTGAACCGGATCAATGGTAGTAAGTGGTCGGTAGATAGGGAATCTTAGGATTTCTAATTCCTCGTTATCTTTTGAATTCACTTGTTTATAGCCAAAATAATTAGACACCCATTCCATAATAAAGGCTTCTACCTTGGTGCCTTCCCCAAATTCTTTTACTAACTCCAAAGCTTTCAAAATCTCATTTTTCTTTAAAAGCGCATCAGTTTGTTGTTGTAAACTTTGTTCAAGATTTTCTAAAAATATGATGGTGGAGCTGTTTCCTCTTCCTTTTCCTGAATGAAATTCAATTAGTTTTTCATCCTTTAATTTATTTAGAACGAGTTTGACGTTCCTTTGTGTGCAAAAAAGAATTTGGACTAAATCATTCATTGTAGTTCGAATGGGTACATGGTTTCTATACGATTGATAGGCACGTCTTAACATTAGAAAATAGTATAAATACTGAGAATTCATTCGAAACCTCCGATCGATTTCTATTTATTTCTATTTTATAGGTTATTTTCTTTGGATGATACAAAAAAACACGCGGACAAAAAGTCTGCGTGTATTATGATTATAAAAACAATTCTCATTGATTACCTTAATACACCGTATTGAGCAGTTAGATTCCGTTTACTCTCGTTCGATGTTAGCCTATTTGCCTCATCGATAATAAGTACTTTTGTTAGCATGTCTAATGCGTTCAAAATATAGGTCCCCTTATTAAGCATGATACAATTTGCACGTCTTGCAAAAAATACGTCTGTCATTTCGGACCGTGAAGGTATACCCTTTTTTGTTATCCGTTCTAGGACACCTGTTGCCAAAATAACAGGGACATAAGCAGCTGAACAAATGGCCAAAACTTCTTCTTGAACAAAGGAGAGGTTCTCAGAACCCACCTCAACTGCAAGATCTCCTCTTGCAATCATAATACCGAATCGCTCAAAATGTAATCCGTCTAAGATAATTCTAGCTAAATGATGGACAGCATCCTTGGTTTCGATTTTTGCCACCACACCCAAATGAGGCACTTCATATTTACTCAATTCAACCCGCAGTTTTTTCAAATCTAGAGGGGAGTGTACAAAGGAAACTCCCAAAATATCTGCGTACTTCGTAATAAACGATAAATCACTAATATCTTTTTCTGTCAAAGCAGGAACATTTAAACTAAGAAGTGAATCAGGTAAATTCAATCCTTTTCCCTCTTTTATTCTGTACGGCTTACCTACAGGTGATTGTACTTCAATTTCAATGTATTCCTCTGTGACATATCGTACAATGCCAGAAATTTTACCATCATCTATAAAAATTCGATCATTGATTCTTACGTTTCGAAAAGCCTTTTCAAGTGTAACCGGTACCCCAGCAGGAGCATCTGTTGAAGCAGGATGACCCAGTTTATCTGACTCTAATAATAATCGTAAGGATTCACCGTTCTTTACAAGAATATCTTCAGAAGGAAGTTTGCCAATTCGTACCTTTGGACCAGCTAAATCCATATATATCTTGCACTTCTTGTCGTGATAATGCCCTGTCTCCCTAAGCCTATTCTCAGCCAACCTTACACCTTCAATTAACTGTTTCCATACCTCGTGATCATCATGGGCACAATTGATTCTTGCTATATTCATACCCTTTAGTAACAGTTCACTTATAAGTGGTTGGTTGGTCGCCATTTTAGCATCTAAGGTCACCATAATCGTCGAATGCAGCTGGTTATTTCCCTTTCCAAGCAACTCACTAGACTGATTATTCATAATCCTTCTCGAATCAGAAGGAGTAGGAATAGCAAGGGTGGCAGGTAAATCCACGCCAACCTGTAAATGACCCAAGATTTTTTCTAATGTATATAGTACGTGACAATAGGATTGTTCTAATGCTGCAAGCCCCTGGTCCGCTAATGAATGCTGAAAATCAGAAATGTTATGTTTTCTAAGTGCAAGGTATGCCAGTAAGTTATCCCGATTGTATTCAGCTCCTGTAACCGGAAACGTTCCTCGAACCTGCTCAACTTCTTGTATAATTTGTTGAAATATTCTCCCTAGTCGTTTCGACCATTCTTGTGGGTTAATGAGAGAATTAACCACATGATTCACATCCTTGGTTGAGCAAAAGTTATCCATTACCCTTATATGCAATAACAACAGATATGTGCATCTAATAACCAACAATTGAACTATGTTGTTCCTTTCTTTACGATAGGATAGAATAGGGTGGAAAGACTAATCCTTTTTTTGGACATAGGTTGGCGGTGTGAGCGTGAAAAAAACATACATTTTATCATTTTTCTTTTCAATAGGAACGTTTCTTCTTTTATCTCCTGTATTATTCCAATTAACAAATTATCTACACCCAGTTGTATTAGTGGTTGTCTGGATTTGTATCTTTTTGTTTTATCTCATGTGCCTTTTGTTAATCAGGAAAGAGTCAATCCAACTTTCCAATTCTCTTTTCTTAACATTTTTCCTTTTTTACACAATCGGATTATTGATTTTATTATTCCTTCGTCCAAACGACCAAAGCTACGAATCTATAAATTTGATTCCCTTTTCGACGATTGGTTTTTACCTATCTGGGAAAGTAGATGGCTTGATTTCACTATATAATCTTGCTGCTAACATTGGTTTATTTCTCCCCTATGGTATATTACTTAGAGTAAATCGAGCTTCTCTTTTGAAGATAATTGTTCTTCCATTAGCAGCGATTACTTCTATTGAATTACTCCAATTTTTCACCCACCATGGTAGTCTAGATATTGATGATTTACTATTAAATTTACTTGGTGTTTACGTTGGCTGCTGGTTATTCCCCCTCTTTAATAAAATAGTAAAAATCCCCAGCTATTAATGCATGGGGATTTTTATTATTATTTGACGAAAACAAGTAAGAGCCATAGGTATAAGCTAATTAAAGTAAATATTAACGTTGGAGGAATAACAATGATCGTAACCTTTATATATTCAATCCAACTTATTTGAATTTTATTTTTCTTTAATATATGCATCCAGATTAAAGTAGCAAGTGTTCCAATTGGTAGGATTAATGAGCCTATATCACTACCTATGATGTTCGCAAGGTAGACAGTTTTCATAATAAGCGGGTCTAGTCCCATGTCCGTTAATGCAAGTGTTGATATCATTAAAGCCGGATGGTTATTAAAGATATTTGATAGTAGCGCTGTGATGGCCCCCATCGTTATACTTGCGTGTAGTAAACTATCATTGACTAATGTTTGAAGATGCCCAATTAGAAAGTTGGTTAAACCAATATTGTGTAATCCATAGATGATGACATACATACTAAAGGCAAAAATTAAAATATGCCATGGGATTTTTCCTATTATATCTTTTGGATTTACTTTAAGGTGTACCCATCTCCAAATCAGTAAAATAATAGAACCTAGTACAGCAACTAATGTTACAGAGATCCCAATAAAAGAGGCGATAAATAGACTGATTCTAACAATGAATACGAAAATAAGCATGTTAATCATTAGCTTCTTTTGTTGATTAAAAAGGCTTTCAGCGTTTTTTTGCAATGGATGATAGAGACGATTTTTCTGGAGTGGAATGGTGTAGGAATGGAAACGGATTTCTTTTGGAATGTCCCTTTTGAATACGAGGTACAGCAAGTAAGACAGAAACAACAGTCCGAGTACTCCTGGTATAAACATCATTTCTGTTTGGAGATAAAGATCCATCCCAATTATTTTTAAGGCAATTAAATTAACGATATTACTTACACCGATTGGTGCACTCGAGGCGGTTGCAATGAGTGCTCCGCTTAATAGGAAAGGTATTTTTTGTCGGGTTTTAAGCTTAAGATTATTTAGAATAAGGATGAGGATCGGCGTCGTGATCAAGATACTTCCGTCGTTATTAAAAAATAGGGTCATTAAAAAGCAAAGTAATAACGTATTCCAAAATAGTCGTACACCAGACCCTTTCGAGAGTTTTAACATAAGCGCAGCGGTCCAACTAAAAAAACCGAAGCTCTCCAGTACGATTGCCATTACAATAGTGGCTATTATGGTGATGGCTGCACCCGTCACTTTGGAGCTGATGTCAAATAAATCTCCTACAGATACACTACCGCTAAGAAATACTAAAATAGCCCCTATTGTGGCTGGGATCGCCTCATTCATATTTTTGGGACGGATAAAGATCAGAACCATCGTCAGCACGAAAGCTAGAATGGTGATAATCACCGTCGAAAGTTGATACATAAAGTTTTATTTACTCCCTTCTATAAGTTCCCTTCTTTATTTTCCGTTTATTTAACTCTTGTCCTTTGCTTTTATAATACGTGAGTAAAGAAAGGCTTGTTCTAAACGAATATCTCGTAAATGAACAAATCAGCGGAAATCTACATATTTTTTTTAAAAGCTTACTAGATTTATACCTATTATTTTTGGGGTAGACGAATATCACTGATGCTATAACTAGGTATATGTATAGGTTGTTAACAACAAAAAACCGATACCTTTTGAGTATCGGTTTTTTTAATTGGTAACTATTTTTTACCTTTTTTGCCTTTTGGCCCTTTCTTGCCTTTCTTGCCTTTTTTACCTTTGCTTCCACTGCTACCATGGCTTCCACTGCTACCATGGCTTCCACTGCTACCGTGGCTTCCACTGCTACCGTGGCTTCCACTGCTACCGTGGCTTCCACTGCTACCGTGGCTTCCGCTGCTGCCATGACTTCCTTTGCTGCCGTGACTTCCCTTGCTGCCGTGACTTCCTTTGCTGCCGTGACTTCCTTTGCTGCCGTGACTTCCTTTGCTGCCGTG
>NZ_JBCNAC010000169.1:0-5669 GCF_050477885.1 Neobacillus rhizosphaerae | reverse complement strand
GGGGACTGTCCCCTTTTTTTCGTTTATCTCACTGTCTTGCAGCTCGGGCAGGCCAGGCTGGTTGAGTCGAATTGGTTTCCACACGCTCGACAGAAGACGATACCGGATACAGGTGCAGTAGAAGCTGCAGCTTCTACTTGCGCTGATCCTCCTCGTCCTTCTTTTCTGCTTGCCTCCGCCCCATTTGTCCTAAATAACACAATTACTATTACCAGCGTAATGAGGTTAACAAGTAAACTAGCTACCAGCAGCACAATCACAAGAGATGTTTCTCCAAACATGGTCTATTAACCTCCTATCCTACCACTCGATCTTCTACTTCATCTTGATCGTCTTTACTCTTCTGTTTTCGGTAGAGGAAGTATCCTCCTATGGCAATAGCAATTCCGCCTACTCCACCAAGAGATCCAGCAAATACAGGCGTGTTATTATACCAACGGACGATTGGGTTAGTCGAAACGAGAATGTCATTGACCTTGGACGTCAGCTCATTCCCCGCTGCATCCACCGCAATAATCTTTACATTCTGCTTAGAGTTCGAGCTTCCAATATCAAACACGAAATTCTCTCCCTCTTCCTTATGGGCAACCTTCTTATCATCCACATAAATCTCAGCACCCTTAAGAACAAGATTATCCTTAATCGAGACCGTGACTGACTTCTTCTCAACCGGGTACTGCTCCCCACTCTCAATATCAATCGGAACAATCACAGGCGCCGTCTTATCGATTCCAAAGGAGATCTCCGCCTTCTTAGTCTCATCGATCGTTTCATTAATGTTGCCGGCCGCATCCTCAGAGTACAGCGCCACCGTATACCTGCCATCGCCGGCGAACAACGACTTCTTAATCACATACTTGTACTGACTCCACTTGCCCTTACCGCCAGATGCCGTGACCGAATAATCCTTGCCAACCGCTAAATCAGTCGGCGTCCCGTTCTTCGTCATCTTCACCATCATCGTTTCCGGCTTCAAGCTATCCACATTCGTTTCCGTCACAGTGATATCCGTTGCATCCTGAACATACTTGCCATCAATATTCTTCAGCGCTGCATCAAAAACGTACACAGAACCGAAGCGGTTGACAGAGAACTGAATCGTTTGGGTCCTCCGGTTGCCCGCCTTATCCACCAGCGCAGCCGTCAACATATAAATATCGTCAACTTCCTTCTTTTTCTCAAAATTATTGAACGTGTAAATCTGGCCGTTCGCCATATCTGCATAGCGGCCGCTTGGCGTCACTCCGCCTCTGTTTGATCCAACTAACTTTATCGAAACAGCATTTTTATTAAAATTTGTATCGGAATAAGTAATCACCGGAATCACATCGCCCTTATTCGCCGACTGATCCTTCACACCGGTAATCTCCAACTTAGGCGCTGTTTGGTCCACGTAAAACTCATCCGCTTTGTAATCGGCCGCGATATTCCCAGCCATATCCGAATAATCAATGTCAAAGTGGTACTTAGCATCAGCCGAATAATGAATCGTCGCCGTATGCACATCGCCACTTGTTCTCCAGCCGCTTACTGCCGGGAACGCCACACCCTTGCCATTATCCGTTGCGGTGCCTGACACCTTGATGCGGCTCGTGTCGAAATTATGCTCGGTAATCGAAATCGTCGCCGTACGTGCGGCTTTATAATAATTGCCATTCGCCGCTGAACCACCACTATACGACACCTTGATCACAGGCTTGGTTTTATCAATCGTAAACTTCTGCTGGGCAAAAGCTGGCGCGGCATTCTCCGCATTATCCTTATACTGGATATCAAACGTATAATCGCCATCGGCGGCATATTTTACTGTCGCCGTATGCGTGGTTTGATCTGGATCCTTCGTATTGACCTTCGTCGTCCAGCCAACCAACTTCGGAATCACACCATCTGTATTCGTGATCGCATGGACGACATCTTTTGCTTGGAAGTTACGCTCCGTAATCACAATCGTCGCGGTGCGGTCCTCCTTGTAAAAATCCTTATTTGCCGGGTCTGATTGGTTGTTATCATAGGTCACCTGAATCGATGGTGCCGTTTTGTCGATGCTGAACGTCATCTCATCTTCGGACACGTTCCCAGCCCGGTCCGTCACTTTTACCTTTACCACAATGCCATTGCTATTATTTTTTACCGTCAGTGTTTTCGTCAGTTCTGTTACAAGGTTCAGATCCGTCTTGGTCTGCTTCCAACCGTCCACCGAACTTCCCGCCGCATACGTTTTATCATTGTTAATCATCAGGCTGCCGGACTGATTGTTCGCCGTATCATAAGGCGCAACCACCGACCATTCCACCTTCTGAATCCCTGAATACGAATCCGCAACCTTCACCTTCACATCTACATTTTTTGCATAAAGCTCTAAGTTGTTCGCATCTTTATAACTCGTTTTCGCTTTTTCAAGCGTAATATGCGATTCTTTCCCATGCTGCTTTTCATTTTCAATCACGGTCCCGTCTGGGGTTTCAAACTTCCCCGTGTTATTGACCTGATCCGTTGCTTTTGAAAAAATCTGTCCCTTGAACGCCTCTGGCACAGCGAAAGTAAATTCGCCTGTTGTAGGAACCGGTGTAATTTTATCAACACCAGACTCAGCTATTTCTTTAAAAGAACCATCGGCTAGCACTGCATAGAACTTTCCACTCTCGTAATCTTTCAAATACACAATCATCGATTTAACGTTACTCGTGTATTCATAAGCTACTTCAGGATCCTCTGCCTTCACGCTCACCCGCGTTGGCTTTTTGAAAAAATAACCATACCCCGTCAGTTCAACCGAATCCTTCAGCGTGACGGTTTGTTCTACCTTTTCATAGCTGCCCTGATCATTTTTCGTTAAGAAACTGAAGTCCGTGATGGCTGGAGCCTTTTTATCGATATGGATGGTTTTTTCGACCTTGTTCGTATTCCCTGCGTTATCCACCACATAGATTGAAACTACATACGTTCCATCTTCATGAATGGCAACACCAGGATCATTCGTCGCAAACGTATACGTCTGCTTCTCCGTCATGTCCGAATAATCGTATTCCATTTTTTTACCGTTCACATCTACGGCAACCGTGTTAATGCCTGATTCCGCATCTTGTACGGTTACATCAAAGGTGACATCCCCATTGTACGCGTCTCCATTGGCATAAACGTTCTCTTTAGGAGTAACCTCGACCTTGGCAGAAGGTGCCCCCTTCTCAATCATCACGACGCCACTGTTGTCGGCCTCGATATTCGAGTTGTCTTTCGTCACCAGGTACGGCTCAGCGTTTTTATTTTTCACATGGTCCGTCACGGTGACATGGAACGTCCCCTTGAAGCTTTCCGCATCCACCGTGAACTTCGCTTGAGCAAAAAGTCCATCATTCTCAAACTCTACCTGCTGTGGAACGACCTTCTCATCGCTCGTTTTTAGTGAAATCGCCTCAACACCAGAGGCATCGTCCTTCACTCGAACAGTAACTTCCACTTCTTTATTGAAAAATGTTCCAAACGAAAGGAAGTTTAAAACTTTTGAAAAATAATCATCGTTCTTCTGTTCAAAGGTAACGGCTTCCCCGTCATATAGCGTCGGTTCCTTTTTATCAATATTGACTTGAACCGTCTTCACGGTTGATGCGTTCCCTGCTTGGTCCACCGCCCAAATGCTATAGATCCCGCTGTACCTTTCATCGTCGGGCTGGAAGGAATAGCTATTTTTCTCTGCATTAAAGGTAGCTTCTTTGCCCGGCTCATACGGAGTATAAGGCCCCTTCTGGTAATACACCTTTTCAATAGGAGTCGAAAAAGTCACGCCATCAAAGATCTGCTCCGTGTTGTCGATTTTACCTGAAACTGTGATGCCGCCACTGAACCAGGTCTCATCATCCACAATCGCTTCGTTGTCACCCTTTACGGTAGGTTCCTCTACCGTTGGCCCTTCTGTATCAAACAACAGAATTAAATGACCAGGCAGCTTGACTTCCTCTCCGCCAAAAGGCCCCTTCGCGACTAGCAATCTTTTAATCGTAGTTGAATCTCGTAAAATATAATTCCCTTTCCAGTGCTTAATCGAATCCGAGATATCGACTCGAAAGTACGGGTCAACTGCCGATACCACGACGATCGCGTCTTTGGAGTAGACACGAATCTCATTATTGCCCTCTTTATACGATTTGAGCAGCGAACCAGAAGCAGGTGTGATGGAGACGTACGATTCCCAATCCCCTTCTAGCATCGCAATCCGCTCAAACGATACTTCAATGGTCGTATCCTTGGTCACATTTTTCACGGTGTAGGTGTAGCTCGTGCCGTCGTTATTATCCACAAAGTTGTCGTTGTTGGTGAGGTCGACTGCTGTACCGTTTACCTTTAGGGCAGCAACTTTGTAGGAGTTATCCTCTGGCGTAATCACGGCCTTCGCGTCAGTGCCATAGTCAACTACAGACTGCTCGAGTTCAATCGTTCCGTGGTCCCCTTGGACAGAGGCGGTTACCTGATAGGTATTGATCGCGAATGTCACGACTACCTGATGGTTTTCTGTCACTTTTGAAAAAGTGTACTTATAACCGTCCTTGGTCGGTGTCAGCTCTTCCTCTAGATTAATAGGCGCTCCATCAATCTGGATGTTTCCAAGATGGTAGCCTGTTGTCGGGGTAACGGTAAACGAAGAATCGGCGCCATGCTGAACCTTGACCGTCCCGCCGTCAGAGTTAATCGTTTGGTTTTGCTCATCCTTGACGGTTCCATTTTTATAGCTAGAAAAAGAAATCGTGTAGGTTTTCAACACAAACTGGACATCAATCGAGGTATCCGCCGAAAGGGCATCGATTGTTTCTATGTATCCTTCGTTGTTCGTGACCTTCTTTTCTTCCCCATTCACTTTTACGGACTTAATCTCGTAATTCGGGTCCGGAGAAATAGCAACGTCTACCTTTGTCCCTTCCTCAAATTGGGCAGGGGTTGTGTAGTCGATGTCGTTTAGTTTGACTTGACCAGAACCGGTTTGGTTGATGGTCACTGTGTATTTCGCTTTCACCGGCGGTGCAGGTGGTTCTTCTACGAGAGTTAGTTTTTCAGTAGCCACATCGTAAGTATAGTGGTCAGTGGTTCCCTCTGTTAGCACGATGGAAAAAGTCTTTGAAGCTACTAAAAACTCAAACTGATTGTTTTTATCGAATGGGGCATTGGTGAGTTCCGGGAACTCGACCAGGCCGTCCTTGTCCGTTGTGCCCGTTACACTGACCTCATTATTGGCGTTATGTCCAGTAATTTCCTGGTCGGGAACGGGGGTACCATTTTCTAAGATTTCCAAGGTGAATACCTTTTGGTTAGTGCCTGTTTGGGCAAACGCCTTGGTGATGACACCAACAGGTATGTTATAGCCGATAAGCATGATGGCCAGAACGACGGCCATCAGCCGCGTCAGCTTAGATTTCCTTTTTGAAAACATGATTCACACTCCTTTGCTCGGTGGTCTTTTGAAAAAGTTCTTTTGTTTTTCTTGCTAGTCTCTTCTGGGGTTAAGTCTTCTTCTGACTATCTTGATGGTTTCTTGCCCATCTTTGTCAGAAGTTAAGACGACTTCTGACTATCTTGATGGTTTTGGGCTCATCTTTGTCCGAAGTTCAAGCTTCTTCTGACTATCTTGTTCGTTTCTTGCTCATCTTTGTCAGAAGTTAAAGCTTCTTCTGACTATCTTG
>NZ_JBCNAC010000168.1:0-5959 GCF_050477885.1 Neobacillus rhizosphaerae | reverse complement strand
CGGGGGACTGTCCCCTTTTATGGTTTGGAAGGATATTTAATTATTGACTTTATATGTAAATGGAATGAAAATATAGTATATTGTGAGCAGAATCGACATTTATTTTATTGAGGAAGTTGAATAATGACAATTAGAATGAAAGAAATCAAGACCCCGTTTAAGCTGTTTAAGGTTCGCTACTTCATTGATGATGATGGACAATATTATAAAAAGATTGGTAGCCATCACCGCAATGCAATCAAGAAACCTTTTTGGAAGATGAAAAGGTTTAAGCTTGGGATGCCCTTGCTTGTTTTACTTATGCTTGGCTTGGTTGGCTATCAAGTAGGGATGAATCTCGCATCTGAAAAGGTGGTTGACGAGGTATCTAAACAAATACCGAAAGAAGATATTCAAGCTTTACTGACTGAACCTGGTATCCAGCAAATGATTGAGGATGAAGTGGGTACAGATAAGAAGCAGGAAATACTGACCAAGTATGCGGTGGAATCATCGGAGGATGCTCCGCTTGTTGCATCTAAAAGTAACGAGACGGTGGCGGTAAATAAAACGAGTAAGCAGAAATCAAGGACGCCATCGTCTAGTGGAAATACTTCTACCAAGGGTGGGTCAAAGTTAAAGTTCACCTCCAGAGATCAAGTGACGACATTTTTGTTGTCGAAATTTACGATGAATGAACTAATGAGTTATGCGAATGCAGTAAAAGGTGGAGTTACGCCTGAAAAGAAAGCTGAAATTAAGGCAACCGTAATGCAGCGCCTAACACCAGAAGAATACGAAGCGCTTAAGCTTTTCGCTATAATTGAATTAAGTAAATATTGAGCGGGGACAGTCCCCTTTTTTTTTTCAATAAGTAAGAAGGAGAAAGAGGGTGGGTGTCGAATTTTGTAATTGTAAAAATATTTATTGAAAGAAGAGGTGTTTAGAGTTTGTCTAGAAAGCCCCGTGTTTGGATCCCAGGTGCCACGTATCATATTACGAGTCGCGGTAATCGGAAAGAGCTGATTTTTATGGATGATGCCGATCGTCTCACCTATTTGGAAATACTTGAAAAAGTCCGATGTAAATTTCCGTTCATTCTCCACTCCTATTGCCTCATGCCTAACCATATTCATCTTCTATTAGAAACCATCGACCATCACCCAAAGCACATCATGAAAATGCTCCATACCTGTTATGCCATGTATTTTAATAAACGTCACGAATTGGTGGGGCATCTGTTCCAGGGACGCTATGATGCTCAGCTCATTGATTCGCTTAATTATTTTCTCGAAACTAGCCGGTACATTCATTGGAATCCGGTCGAAGCGGAAATGGTCCAAAATCCTGAGGATTACCTCTGGAGCAGTTATTCTGCCTTTTTAGTCGATTCCCAGCATCCGTTTGTCACCACAGGAAGAATATTTTCTTATTACCCAGAACCTCAGAGGGAAAATTATATTCGGTTTGTTATGACTAAGCTGGGGGACTGTCCCCATTATGGTGTTGAAAATCTATTGTTTGGCAATAAATAGAGAAAAGAGGTTTTTTGGAGGCTTTTTATGGCGGATTTGAAGTATTTAGAACCGACTGAGCTGCTTGAAAAGATATATGCCACGCTTTGCTCCGAGTATGAGGATGCTCAGCATTATAAAGATAAAAAGGACCAAGAAGAAATAGAAGTGACGAAGAAACGGTTAACGAAGAAGGTTTTCAATGAATTTGTTGTGGATGAAGAGTACTTCTTGACTATGAATGATAAGACGTTTAAAGAGAGATACCACTTATATGAAGAGGACTTCTTAAGGCTGATTAAGGAATGCAGTGAAAACGGAGTTGAATACGAGAGCTTCTTACAGATTATCGATGATCTGATTGCTAGCGCCAAGTTTCGAATCCATGCATTTGAGCAGCTAACCGAGGAGATTCAACGGTTGCAGGAGGAGACAGAGGAAGAGGAAGAAGAGGAGGAAGAATAATTTTGGGGACAGTCCCCCGGCGCTTTAGCGCAGTGGGGGACTGTCCCCCATACATTAATTGCAGGTTTTCATAGGTCAGCTATCGAATAATAAGGTAATTACAATTTCAGGGGTGATAAGATGGAAAAGAAGGCATTTTGGCGTTTAATTGAGGAATCTAAACAGTTTGAGGATCAAGCCGGATGGTTACTTGATGTTTTGACTCATAAAGAAGTGGGGGAAATAGTAGAATTTGAGTTTCATTTTCAAGGAATCATGAATGAAAGCTATCAATCACGGTTATGGGCCGCTGCGTATATTCTCATGGGAGGTTGCTCGGATGATGCGTTTGATTATTTTAGAGGATGGCTCATCGCTCAAGGGGAGGCTGTTTATCAGAAGGTTACAGAGAATCCGGAATATCTTGCGGAATATATAAGTGAAGAGAATCTTGATGAGGAAGGATACCCACAGAATGAAGACCTGCTTTCCGTAGGATTGGATGCCTATACATTGAAGCAGACCGGGGATGTAGAGTGGGATGATGCAACCTATGATCAATTGATGGATGAACTCAATCGACTAGGGCTTCCAGAAGCAGAAGAGATTGAATTAGACTGGGAAGAAGATGATCTGGAAGACATGTTTCCTATGCTATGGGAACGGTTTGGTGAGGATCCATTAGGGTAAATGGTTTTGGGGACAGTCCCCCGGCGCTTTAGCGCAGTGGGGGACTGTCCCCAATTTATTTTACTTTTGCTACTCCCATAGCGAAGTTGTTCCAAAGGATGGATTCGATGGTCTCGGCTTGTGATTCTTCACAGTCAATAATGACAATGATTTCGGAATGCTTCCCTTTTAAAACTCTTTTCCGCTTCTTCAGGACCATTTCAATAAAAAGTCGGATAGCAAGACCAACAACAAAGCCGACAGCTGCTCCTATTAGCCCCCAATAAATAGGCCCCCATGATAGTTTAAAACCAATACTTGCACCAATAACTGAAAAGGCAGTGGCTAGTGCCATCCCAATGTCAATCAGAGTGGTTCCATCTGAGCGATGGATGGAATCAAATAATCTACGGTCCTCTGTGCGATTATCTAATGGGACGGCATATATGCTTTCTCTTTTAATCCCTTTTTTCTCCAATGTGGAAATAGCCAATTCTAAATAACCGGTCGTCTCAAATGTTGAAAATACTTGCAAGTTATCACTTCACCTTTTGACCTTTTAGAATACGAAATTTTTCATCTTGATACGTTTCTATAAGGTAGCTTCTAAGATCTTTTTCAAAGAGCTTATTATTTTCAACCGAATTCATATACGAATCATAGATCGCAAACCCATAGTGCGAGGGGATAAAAAGAAACCATTCTGGTTTAATAACAGCGGTAGCTTCCTTTATTTTTCCTAAAAACAAAAGAGAAATGGCTTCTTGAATATGGGAGAAATAAAAGAACACGACCAACCAGAAGATGATAAAGAATGCCGTCAAGATCCTATGAATATAAAGCTGTCCTAAACCGGGGGTAAAGAATGACCACATAACGGCTAGGAGCGGTTTTCTTTTGTCTAGGTAGTTGATTTCTAATGCACCTAAAGCAAATGAATTGTAACGATGCCCCTCATTTTCCGCTAGAAGATACACCTTATTAATATCTACGGTCGTTCGGTAGCTGTCCCAAATTCCAAATAAATAAACAGGAATGTACATCAGGAGCCATCTCGTGTCTAACATCTCTGTGGCCAATTCAGTTTTCCCTTGGAAAGAGAGGATCATTGAATCATTCACATGAGCTTTGATGTTAACGAGGACTTCCCAAATAAATAGAACATATCCTCTCAGATACTTCGATAAAAGCATGTGTCCAAATCCTGGGAAGGCAGCAGACCACCAGGCAATGATGTAGGGATTCCTTAAATGCAGCTGGGTTGTTCCGTAAATACTCACATGGGCTTTATACCGCCTGGCCGTGTTCTGATTTGTGTAATTATCCATTAAGGCACCTTTTATGAATTATTTACCATAAGTATGTGTGAATCGCGCCGTAAATATTCTTTTTTGGGACTTTTCCTTATTTATATCTCGATGATTTCATAGGTGCCCTTTTTATGTTCTTGGCTTAGTTTGTGGGCCTTTTTATATAAGGCATTCTTTTTTCCTGAGGTTAGTTCACCTACGAATTTCACTTTCACTTTTCCCTTCAACTCAGCCCAGAGCTTATTAAACTGTTTTATGTAGGGCTTAAATGTTTCTTCAAAGTTTTTCACATTAATAGAAATTCCTTTTGTCCAGGCTTGTTGGTCCGTAACAATGACAGCTTTATTCATGTTTTGGTCTTTAATGATGTGTAAAGCGTCCAGTAATGCAAGATATTCGGAAACTATGGATTTCGTTGTTTCAATCTTCCTTACATTCAAAAAAGACGTTGCCTTATCCCAGTTTTCAACCAAAACTAATCCACTTCCTGAAAGATGATTTTCAAAAATCGTAGGAGCCATCAATGATCAGAAACGGTACTTCTTTAGGGACTTTCTGGCACAAAGGCATTAAGAATGATTTTTTGGAGTTTTGAGGCGACTGCGTGCTCTTCGTTGTGTTCTTAGAACTTTGGGGTGGTGTCTCTTTCGTTCTTGTTGCTGCATCCTGTCGATAATAATCCAGAATATCCTGAACGTGGAAGAAATTCTTTCTCCGACTCTCTCAAATGGCATTTCCTTTTTACATAGGCCCACCAATTTCTCTTTTGTGATCCTTAGTGTTTCCACGATGATTTCTTCCGTAACATATTCTTTTCTAAAGTGCGTCCCTTTTTATCCCGAAACTCACTCTCAAGCCGTTCTTGAGAGGGTTTGTAGGTCTTCATCCATGTTCTTATTTCACTTTCTAAAAACCGAAATTCATTGCCAATCAAATAGTGAGGCATGCCATCCTCTAGGTAGGCATTCATTTGAGTCTTCGTTACTTTTAATTTTTGAATGAGTTCTCCCTTTAAAAGTAAAGCTACCGGAAATTTTTGTTGTGTTGTTGAAGCGATTATTCTCACCTGCATTCTCTAATCTACTTTTCTATTGGGTGTCTGTTTATATTCATTATATTACCTTAGTAAAATAAAAAAATCCTAAACTTTTACAATTTTTTCATGTCTTTTGAGGTGGAATCCTTCATTTATCAATGATTAAGGCGTATTTAACTAATCGTTTGATTAGTAGCAGAAATAGGGGATATTCATAGAATGTTGTCATGACCCGGGAAATTTCTCATTTATTGAGGAACAAGAAGTTTTTTTGGAAATAGTTTTTCAACAAATTTTTTAAGAAAATCTAGGAAAAAATCGCACAAGAGAGCGTTTTGTGCCCGTTCTACTCAAACGTTTGAATAGTATAGCATATAAGGAAATAGGTCGATGTTTGTCACCAGTAACTATATTTATTTTATAAATTTCATAGTCACTCTTACCTACTAATAGTAAAATAAAGGTAAAAATGTCCGATTGGAGAGATGAAACATGGATTGCTTACATATTAGAAAAATGGTAGAGACCGATAAAGAGTTTATCATTGGACTATCGACTCGTTTTACCGAGTTTGATTTTATGGAATGGCGAGATCCTCAAGTAATGAAGGACGCTCAATTAAAGATGGCCGAAGAAGCGGTCTTTAGTGATGATCCTGATTCTGATATTTTTGTAGTAGAAGATGATAGGAAAAACTTATTAGGCTTTCTACATATGACAAAAAATGTAGATTATTTTACTGGAGAAGAACAAGGCTATATTTCCTCCATTGCCGTTGCGAAAGAAGGCGAGGGTAAAGGGATCGCAAGGAAGCTGATGGAAAAAGCCGAGGAGTGGACAAGAAGCAAGGGATACAAGCAATTAACATTGAACGTCTTTGCGCGTAACGAAAGAGCGATTAATCTTTATGAAAAATTTAACTTTGAAAACGAGATTGTGAAAATGGTGAAAGAATTATAATTTTTGGGGACAGTCCCCCAGCGCTTTAGCGCAACGGGGGACTGTCC
>NZ_JBCNAC010000167.1:0-269 GCF_050477885.1 Neobacillus rhizosphaerae | reverse complement strand
CTTGACCACTTTTCCCCTTGTCACGGGTATTAGAAGCTTCCCTTATTTACCGGTGGCGCACTTTTTCCATTGTAACGGGCATTAGAAGCTTCTCCTATTTACCGCTTGACCACTTTTCCCCTTGCCACGGGCATTAGAACCTTCCCTTATTTACCAGTGGCGCACTTTTTCCATTGTCACGGGCATTAGAAGCTTCTCCTATTTACCATTGGCGCACTTTTTCCATTGCCACGGGCATTAGACCATTCTCCTATTTACCGCTTGACCAC
>NZ_JBCNAC010000166.1:0-16052 GCF_050477885.1 Neobacillus rhizosphaerae | reverse complement strand
TTTTCCCCTTGTCACGGGCATTAGAACCTTCCTTTATTTACCGGTGGCGCACTTTTTCCCTTGTCACGGGCATTAAAAGCTTCTCCTATTTACCGCTTGACCACTTTTCCCCTTGCCACAGGCATTAGAACCTTCCCTTATTTACCAGTGGCGCACTTTTTCCCTTGTCACGGGCATTAAAAGCTTCTCCTATTTACCGGTGGCGCACTTTTTCCATTGTCACGGGCATTAGAAGCTTCTCCTATTTACCGCTTGACCACTTTTCCCCTTGCCACAGGCATTAGAACCTTCCCTTATTTACCAGTGGCGCACTTTTTCCATTGTCACGGGCATTAAAGGCTTCCCTTATTTACCAGTGGCGCACTTTTTCCCTTGTCACGGGCATTAGAAGCTTCTCCTATTTACCGTTGGCGCACTTTTTCCCTTGCCACGGGCATTAGAACCTCCCCTTATTTACCGCTTAACCACATTTCTCCTTGCCAAGGACATTAGAAGCCTCTATTTACCTGTGGGGCTTCTTTCCATTACGCAGGGACATAAAATACCACAGTACCTAGGACTGTGAATCTGACAAATTTTTATATGCAATCTTAAAAAAAAGCCTGCCGTTTTCAGCAAGCTTTTTAAACCATCTTCAACAAGGCATCTTTACCGATCATCCCTTGATGAATACCTAATTCTTCTGCTTCCAATGTGACAGATTCCAGCGGAGCATTTAGAAGCTGATCAATAGTTCTCACCCCGACCGCACGGCCGGCAATGATTTTTCGGTCCCTTAATTTCTCATTTAATAAGCCCACATCTAAGGCTCCGCACATAATATATCCTTTATCGCTTGTCACAGCAAGCAAAGTAGTTTTTGGAAGTAATACGGAAACAGCCAAGAAGGTATGGCCGTTAATTTCAATTGGCGAAAGATCAATCAATTTCCCAACACTCCTTTCCTCACTATCACTTTATGATGAGTTTAGAAAAAGCGTGTATCCATAGTGTTTTATTTATCAATGGGAACCTGAAAGCTTCCACTTTAATATATCCCGTAAAAACTCAGGCAAGAAATACTTCTTTTCTTTATTCGGAAGGATGTCTTTGAAAAAATGGCCAAAGGTAAACATATCAGGAAGAGCGAGTGTATACGTCTGATCAAGATTCAATTCCTTACCTGCAATAAAGATTGTTTTATCTTTCGTGATAATTTGATCATAGACGAAGGTCCCTAGCACAGTTCCTCTGAAGCCTAAACCCTTTATTTGTCTATGGTGCAAGGCTTCATCCTTTGTTTGTTTTAGAATAGATGTTAATTCATTCCCAGTTAATTCAATGACACATGGATTTATGGGATGTGGACAAATAGAGAGCAAATCGTACTCAGTGACTTCTCCCGATAAAGGACCTAGCAGGAGCCCTGCATTCACGAAGGCACAATCTGTCCCACACCATTCCCTTACCGCTTCACAAAGCAATTGTGCGAAGTTGGTTTCACGGAAGGGATCACTTTGTAAAGGCTCGGTAATGAACGTGACTTTTTCGCTTAACATGCTCTGCCCTTTTTTTAAAAAGGAAGCAATTTTCTCTTGTTCATTTAAAACAGCCGGCAACTCATTAAAATCATAGAGGGTTGCTTCTTTTTGGGAGAGTTTCTTGTTCTCATTCAAATGAAGAGTTACATGACCAACGAAGTTCCCATGTTTTCCGGCTGCCCCAAGAAGTACTTGGTTGATTACCTTGCCTCTCTCCAGGACATGATGGGTGTGGGCACCTAGAATCACATCAATATCAGGAAATTCATCCGCAATACGTTCATCTTCATGTAACCCAAGGTGGGAAAGTAGGATGATGATGTCTGCTTTTTCTTTTAATGGTTGCATCCATTTACTTAGTTCTTCAATTGGGTCTGTCATTCTCCAACCAAGCAGTTCGTAGAGATGGGTAAATGGGGCGGTTAATCCTAGGACCCCAACCTTTGTCCCCCTACTTGTCCTGTAAATCTCATAGGGCTTTGCCCAAGAAGGATAGTCTTGATTTACATAAAGATTGGCTAATATGATGTCAAATTTAGCTTCATCATATAGCTGGTTTAAATCCTTGAATGGGAGATTAATCCCTTCATTATTACCAATCGTGACAGCCGTATATTGACACTCATTTAAAAGAGAGATATTCCCCTTACCTCTAGTTGCCTCTGTATAGGGGTGCCAACGATCAAGAAAGTCGCCAATATCAAATAAGTAAACTTCTTCTCCCTTTTTCTTGAGTTGCTCTCTCTGTTGCTTTAAGAAATGTTGAATGCGCGGCCAATGCTCGAGATGGCTGTGTAAATCATTGGTATGAAAAATATGTATTGTTTCCATTTTTCACCTTTACCCTGTTATTCCTTGATAGATTAATCGTATACCGACAATAATAAGGATTATTCTGATAATCCAGACAATCGTTTTGCTTTTTAACTTTGTATTTAATAATACTCCTACTTTTGCTCCCATCCAAGCACCAGGTACTAACGCCAATGCATACAGCCAATTTACATTGCCTAAAGCGATATGAGTGATTGAACTCAAGACCGCTGTTGGTAAAATCATGAACATAGATGTGGCAACAGCAACATGCGGTGGAAAAATGAACAAAATAATCATTGTTGGCACCATCAATGAGCCGCCGCCAATCCCAAAAATCCCTGACAAAAACCCAACTACAAAGGAAATGAGGACCGCTAAAATGGGGCTAAATCCATATTCGAAGTTTCTCCCAATGTTATCGGTAAATTGACGGACAACTCCCTTATCTTTCCGAAAAGGGAGAGGTTTCAATTTATCCTTTATCATCAAAACAAATGAAACAAAAATAATAAATAATCCGAAATAAAGATTAAATGAATGCAGGTCGAGTTTTTCAGTAATCCAGGCACCTAGAATGCTTCCAGGACCACTTCCAATAAGGAAAATAAATCCACTCTTATAATCCACGGTCTTAATTTTCATATACGCAAGAGTGGAAGAAAGACCAGTAAAAATCATTGTAAAAAGGGAGGTGCCAACCACTACCTGCGGGGTTAGGTGACTGAATTCGGGCAGTGTGGCTAAGTATAGTAAAGCAGGAACAACAATAATTCCTCCTCCCATGCCAATAAGTGACCCTAAAGAGCTTGCAATCAGCCCAACTATAACTAAAACAATCCATTCCATAACTTTCACCTTCTACTTTTCTGTGTGATTCCTTAAGTTGCTGCTAAAATAAATCCAATTGTCTTGGGGCTAGTCCTCCGTATTCTATGTCTAAAAGATTCATCATATCCTTTGCGTTATCCGCTGCATCGCCGCCAGAATTGTTATTAAACAAAAGATAGACATGTTCAGTCTCTTCCGATAGTTTTAATATCGACTCTTGCCATTCCTCTAATTCTTTTTGGTTATATCGATACAGGTAGCGGACCTCACGCCAATTTTCAGCATTCCTTTTTTGCCAGCCATGAACATTGCGGCCATGGAATCTCACCAGCACCCTTTGCTGGTCTAAAGCCGTTAAAACGGTAGGAATGGAACCTTCACCAGACTGTGGTTCGTCACAAATACTATGGATCCAGTTTTCCTGTTTCATAAAATCAAGCGTTTTTTGTTTATAAGTGGGAGCAAACCAGGATTGGTGCCTGAACTCTAAAGCACAAGGGATCTCACCCATTTCTTGTTTACACCATCGCAAGTAATCAACATTTTCTCGTTTGCAGCTAAACCACGGTGGGAATTGAAACAGGACCATGGCTAGTTTATTTTTTTCTATGTATGGCTGTAAAGAGTCTTTAAATGCGAGAAACATCGCTTGTTTGCTTTCAAAGGGAATCTCTCCACGCATATGCCCCGTCATACCTTGGTAGGCTTTTACGATGAACTGAAAGCTCTCCGGCGTTTCTTGCACCCACTTTTCTGCATTCCGTTTTGGTTGAATCGCATAAAATGCAGAGTCTACCTCTACGATTGGAAAATGGCCCGCATAGTGCTTTAATTTGTCCCTTGAGGAAGCTCCACCTGGATATAAGCTGTCATGGTCTCCCCAGCCTGTGACACCTATATAAATCAATTCGTTCACCCCCAGTTATTAATAATAGCATACAAAAACCCGCCAGCTATAGCCAGCGGGCGGGTTTCTTTTATAAAATATTAACCGATAGAACCTTCCATCTCGAACTTGATTAAACGGTTCATTTCAACGGCATATTCCATTGGTAATTCCTTTGTAAATGGCTCGATGAAGCCCATAACGATCATTTCAGTAGCTTCCTGTTCAGAAATACCACGGCTCATCAAGTAGAAAAGCTGCTCTTCTGATACTTTAGAAACCTTCGCTTCGTGCTCAAGTGAAATGTTGTCATTAAGGATTTCATTGAATGGAATTGTATCTGATGTAGATTGGTTATCCATAATCAACGTATCACACTCAATATTTGCACGGGCACCTTCCGCTTTGCGTCCGAAATGAACAACTCCGCGATACGTTACTTTTCCTCCGTGCTTAGAGATTGATTTTGATACGATCGTAGAAGATGTATTTGGAGCTAAATGAATCATTTTTGCTCCAGCATCCTGGTGCTGACCTTTACCTGCAATCGCAATAGATAAAGTCATACCACGAGCACCTTCCCCTTTTAAAATAACTGCTGGGTATTTCATTGTTAACTTAGAACCGATATTTCCGTCAATCCATTCCATTGTTGCATTTGCTTCACAAACCGCACGCTTCGTAACTAGGTTGAACACGTTGTTAGCCCAGTTTTGAATGGTTGTATAACGGCAATAAGCATCTTTTTTAATAACAATTTCAACCACGGCACTGTGCAAGGAGTTCGTTGTATAAACCGGAGCCGTACAACCCTCTACGTAATGCACATGGGCACCTTCATCAACAATGATTAATGTCCGTTCAAATTGGCCCATGTTCTCAGAGTTAATCCGGAAGTACGCCTGTAACGGAGTATCCACTTTAATTCCCTTTGGTACATAGATGAATGAGCCGCCAGACCATACTGCAGAGTTCAATGCAGCAAACTTGTTGTCTGTTGGTGGAATTGTTTTTCCAAAATGCTCACGGAAAATGTCTTCATTTTCTTTAAGCGCAGAATCTGTATCCTTAAATACGATTCCAAGTGCTTCTAGGTCTTCCTTCATGTTGTGATAAACAACCTCTGATTCGTATTGTGCCGAAACACCAGCTAGATACTTTTGCTCCGCTTCAGGAATTCCAAGCTTATCAAATGTTGCTTTGATTTCCTCTGGTACTTCGTCCCATGATTTCTCCGACTTTTCAGATGGTTTTACATAGTACGTAATTTCGTCAAAGTTTAATGAAGCCAAATCTCCGCCCCATTGTGGCATTGGCATATTGTAGAAATGCTCGAGTGATTTTAAACGGAAGTCAAGCATCCATTGTGGTTCACTCTTCAGCTTAGAAATCTCTTCAACTATTTCACGTGTCAATCCACGCTTTGATCGGAATATGGAAACGTCTTTATCGGCAAAACCATATTTATAATCACCGATTTCCGGCATTTTTTTAGCCATCGTCGTCTTCCTCCATTTCTTAAACGAAAAGGGCCTTTTCGCTGCCCTGTTCGTTTATTCTTGTTCTTCTTCCTTCAATCCCTTTTCCATTGCCTTCCACGCTAACGTGGCACATTTAATGCGGGCTGGAAACTTGGCAACGCCTTGAAGGGCCTCAATATCACCTAAATCAAGGTCTTCATCATAATCTTTTCCTTGCATCATATCAGAGAAGATTTTTGACATTTTTAAAGCCTCATCAATCTTTTTTCCTTTAATGGCTTGAGTCATCATTGAAGCCGATGACATGGAAATTGAACAGCCTTCCCCTTCTTGCTTCGCGTCAACCACAATCCCATTTTCCACCTTAAGGCTTAATTGAATGCGGTCTCCACATGTAGGGTTATTCATATTAATCGTATGGCTTCCATCCTCCAAAACACCACGGTTCCGAGGATTTTTATAATGATCCATAATGACTTGACGGTAAAGTGTATCTAAATTATTAGAAGACATCGCTGAAATACTCCTTTGTTTTGACAAGCCCTTCAACGAGTTTATCAATATCCTCTTCAGTATTATATAAATAGAAGCTAGCTCGAGCCGTTGCTGAAGCCTTAAGCCATCTCATCAACGGTTGTGCACAATGATGTCCGGCACGGACAGCAATACCTTCTGCATCTAACACAGTTGCTACATCGTGTGGATGTACGTCTGTTAAGTTAAATGTTATAAGTCCTGCGCGTTTCGCCGCATCAAGCGGGCCATAAATCATCATACCTTCAACTGCAGACATTTTATCTAACGCATAAGCAGCAAGCTTATGTTCGTGCTCAGCAATATTCTCTAAGCCTACTTCAGTTAAAAAGTCAATTGCAGCTCCTAGACCAACAGCTCCCGCAATAATTGGCGTACCGCCTTCGAATTTCCACGGTAGCTCTTTCCATGTTGATTCCTGCAATTGCACGAAATCAATCATCTCACCGCCAAATTCAATCGGCTCCATGTTTTCAAGCAAATGTTTTTTACCATAAAGAACACCGATACCAGTAGGAGCGCACATTTTGTGTCCAGAGAATGCGAGGAAATCGCAATCCAAATCCTGAACATCAATTTTCATATGCGGAGCACTCTGCGCACCATCTACTACCATAATCGCACCATTTTCATGGGCAATTTGAGCAATTTCTTTCACCGGATTGATAACGCCAAGTACATTTGATACTTGCATCACAGAAACAACCTTTGTGTTTGCTGTAACGGTTGCACGCACATCATCAAGTGAGATGGTTCCATCCTCTTGAAGAGGAATGTATTTTAACTGGGCACCTGTCCGTCTAGCCACTTGCTGCCATGGGATAATATTGCTGTGGTGCTCCATATAAGTGATAACAATTTCATCGCCTTCTTTAAGATTAGCGGCTGCATAGCTTGCTGCCACTGTATTAATAGAAGTTGTTGTTCCTCTTGTAAAAATAACTTCCTGAATCGATTTAGCATTGATAAATTTGCGAACCTTTTCTCTTGCCCCTTCATATGCATCAGTAGCTCTTGTTCCTAATGTATGCACACCACGATGGACATTGGAATTGATTTCACGGTAATACTTATCAACTGCCTCAATCACACGAAGCGGCTTCTGTGATGTAGCTGAACTATCCAGATACACCAACGGCTTGCCGTTCACCTCTTGGTCTAGGATCGGAAACTGTTTACGAATATCCTGGATATTCATTAGCGTACTTTCCTTTCGATCACTTCAGTCAGTTGTTTCTTTACTCCTTCTATCGGAAGCTGGTTAACAACTGGTGCAAGGAAGCCGTGAATGATGAGGCGTTCTGCTTCTTGCTTAGGAATTCCGCGGCTCATTAAGTAGTAAAGCTGTACTTTATCCACTCGGCCGACAGATGCAGCATGACCTGCAGTTACATCATCTTCATCAATTAAAAGGATTGGGTTAGCATCTCCACGCGCTTTTTCACTAAGCATTAATACGCGGGATTCTTGCTCAGCATTTGATTTAGAAGCACCATGCTCGATTTTTCCAATACCATTAAAGATGGAAGTTGCACTATCCTTCATAACACCATGCTTTAAGATGTAGCCTTCGCTGTTTTTCCCAAAGTGAACAACCTTTGTCGTAAAGTTTTGTGTTTGCTCTCCACGTCCAACGACAACTGTTTTTGTATCACCATAGGAACCATCACCAATTAGGTTGGTTGTGTTTTCAGAAATAGTGTTTCCTTCGTTCATTAACCCTAAAGCCCACTCAATACGTGCATCTCTTCCAGCTACACCGCGACGGTTTACATAGGTAGTTGTTCCTTTTGCAAGGTAATCTACTGCACCATATACAACCTTCGCATTGGCATTTGCAATAACCTCTGAAAGAATGTTTACCACAGAATTAGAAGCTTCAATCGTTGAAATGTAGTTTTCAACATATGTGACAGAGCTGTTATCTTCTGCTACCACGATGACATGGTTAAATAGGTTTGCCTCTGCGTGATCATGAACATATACCGCTTGAACTGGTTCAGAGATGACTACATTTTTCGGAACATATAAGAACACCCCACCGTTCACAAGTGCCGTATGAAGGGCAGTGAGACGGTGTTCGTCAGTATTAATTGCTTGTGTCATATAGTACTTTTTCAAAAGCTCGCCATGCTCTCTAGCTGCTGTGAAAATGTCTGTAAAGATAACGCCCTTACTTTTTAGCTCTTCTGATAAAGATAAAAAGGCAGGGGTCTGATTACGTTGAATATATAAATTCTTATCAGTTGCTTCCAAATCAACTAAAGCTTTTACTTCCTCCGGTAATTCATCAAGAGAAGTATAAGCGTCACTTTTAATAGTATGTTGATTGAATTGAGTGAAATTCCATTTATCTATTTTTGTTTTATCAGGTCTTGGCATTGGCAGTTGTTCAAAACTCTCTAATGCTTTGAGACGGAACGCTTCAAACCAAGCAGGCTCGTTCATTTCTTTCGAAAAGGAGCTTACAAAACCCTTATCAAATGGTAATTTTGTTTCTGTTGTCATTGTAATCCTCCTAACACTCTCTTACGCTTCTTGCCCAACTGTTTCATCTTCAATTCCAAGCTCTTGTTTGATCCAGTCATATCCTTCTGCTTCTAAGCGTTGTGCTAGCTCAGGTCCGCCTGATTTCACAATACGGCCCTGCATCATAACGTGCACGTAGTCAGGAGTGATATAGTCTAAAAGACGTTGATAGTGAGTAATAACTAGGCAGCCGAATTCTTCGCCACGCATTTCATTGATTCCTTTTGAAACAACTTTTAATGCGTCAATATCTAGACCTGAGTCAATTTCATCCAGGATCGCAATTTTCGGTTGTAACATCATTAATTGTAAAATCTCATTACGCTTTTTCTCTCCACCAGAGAAACCTTCATTTAAGTAGCGTTGCGCCATATCAAGGTCCATTTCAAGGAATTCCATTTGTTTATCCATCTTACGGATGAATTTCATTAGAGAAATTTCATTTCCTTCACCTAGGCGGCTATTTAATGCAGAACGTAAAAAGTCGGCATTGGTTACGCCGTTAATTTCACTTGGATATTGCATTGCTAGGAATAGACCTGCACGAGCGCGCTCATCTACTTCCATTTCAAGAACATTTTGTCCATCTAAAGTAATGTTACCGCTAGTTACTTCATATTTAGGATGACCCATGATTGCAGATGATAAAGTGGATTTACCAGTTCCGTTAGGACCCATGATTGCATGGATTTCTCCACCTTTTACTTCAAGGTTAACACCTTTTAAAATTTCTTTCCCATCAATTCCTACATGTAAATCTTTGATCGTTAAAGTTGATCCAGCCATATCTATACCTCCGAAAAGAAAGTGTTGTATCTTGCAGACCGTAATTGGTCTATAACTCTATTCTCATTTTATTCTCATTACAATCTTATAACAAATGAAATGTATTAGCAACTCCTAAACAGTAAAAACAGCACCCCTATTTTCATTAAGTAATTACTAATTGAGAATGAGAAGTGCCTTTTCAAGAATTTTCTGATAAAAAAATTCTTGAACCCATTTATGTAAAAATACACTCGGTTAAAATCATACCTTATTTTTTCAACTTTTGCCAAGTGTATTTGGGTGTAATATCTCTTCTATTTTTACCCAATCCTAAGGTTTCATGTATGATTTAGAAATAGCAAAAGCCAGTGAATAGCTCACTGGCTTTTACTATTTCCTTCTTATTTAAATGGAATCTTTTTTATTCAGAAACCGGTACAACTGCACCTTTGTATTTTTCAAGGATGAAGTCTTGGATTTCTTTTGAATGAAGTACTTCTACTAGAGCTTTAATTGCCTCTTTATTTTCGTCACCTTTACGAACGGCAATGACGTTTACATATGGTGATTCTTTGTCTTCAATTGCAATAGAATCCTTCACTGGGTTTAATCCTGCATCAATTGCGTAGTTGGAATTGATTAGGACTGCATCGCCTTCGCCGTTATTAAAGATTTGTGGTAAAAGCTTTGCCTCATAGTTTGCATCAAATTTTAGATCCTTTGGATTTTCAACAACGTCTTTTAGTTCTGCTTTAGTTTTATCAATGCCATCTTTTAGCTTGATTAAGCCTTGTGCTTCTAGTAAAGAAAGTAGACGGCCATGGTCAGCTACAGAGTTACTCATGATTAAGTGAGCACCTTTTGGAAGGTCACTTAGCTTTTTATATTTTTTAGAATAAACACCGATTGGCTCGATGTGAATGCCGCCAGCGTTAACAAATCCGTAGTTAAATTCTTTGTTTTGAGATTCTAAGTAAGGGATGTGCTGGAAATAGTTTGCATCTAATTCTTTTGAAGCCAATGCTTTGTTTGGTAATACATAGTCAGTGAAAGTTGTAATTTCTAGGTCGATTCCTTTTTCTTTTAATAGTGGTTTTGCTTGTTCTAAAATTTCAGCGTGTGGCACAGTTGAAGCTCCAACTACTAATTTAGTGATGCCACCCTTTTCTGAAGTACCTTCAGATTTTTCTTCTGATTTACCGCAAGCTGCAAGAGCTAGGGCTAATGTTAAAGCTAATAAAACGGATAACCATTTTTTCATGTTGAACTCTCCTTTTATCTTTTATCTAATTTAGAAGTGATGAAATCACCAATTAACTGAATAATAAACACAATAACTAAAATGATGACGGTAGCGACAAATGTGACGTCATTTTGATTTCGTTGGAAACCATAGTTGTAGGCAAGGTTTCCTAACCCACCTGCACCGATCGCTCCTGCCATTGCTGTGTAACCCACAAGAGCAATAGCTGTAACAGTAATACCGGAAATGAGAGCTGGCATGGATTCCGGTAGTAATACCTTCCAAATAATCGTGCTTGTTGTTGCTCCCATTGATTTAGCAGCTTCAATAACCCCTTTATTAATCTCCCGAAGACCTATCTCCACCATCCTTGCATAAAAGGGAGCAGCCCCAATGATTAGTGCTGGCAAGGCCGCATCTTCTCCGATCATAGTTCCTATTAGGAAGGTGGTGAACGGGATTAATAAAACAATTAAAATAATGAACGGAATGGAACGAAAGATATTAACTATTCCACTAATGATCGTATTTATCGGTTTATTCTCCCACAGATTCCCTTTTGTTGTTAGGAAAAGTAATAAACCTAAGATTGTCCCCAAGATAAAGGTAACGAGAACCGAAATAGCTGTCATATAAACTGTGTCTTTCGTTGCTTCCCACATCATGAGCCAATCGACATTTTCAAAATATTTTCCACTATTATTCATTTGTTACCACCTCCAAACCAACCTGCTGGGAACGAATAAAGTCTATGGCTTTGTTTACTTCTTTCTCGTCACCATCAAGATGAATAAAGAGAGTTCCATATGAACCACTTTGTGTTTGTGAAATTTTCCCCTGCAGGATATTTACTGTAACCTCATGGTGTCTGATTAAATTAGAGATGAGCGGCTGCTCAGCTGACTCGCCAATGAAGGTCAATTGAACGACCTGACCGGAATGATACCGTGCCAGCAAATGTTCCGCCGTTTCTTTTGTTTCTTCAGGCTCTGTCACCTGTTGAACAAATCGTTTCGTGATTTGCTGCTGCGGATTCCGGAACACATCTAAAACGGAACCAAGCTCCACTACACGACCGCTTTCCATTACAGCAACCCGGTGGCAAATTTTCCGAATAACATGCATTTCATGGGTAATCAACACAATGGTCAGACCTAGTCGTTTATTGATATCTACTAATAAATCCAGAATGGAATCTGTTGTCTGGGGGTCCAGTGCTGAAGTTGCTTCATCACAAAGTAAAACCTTTGGATTATTAGCGAGGGCTCTCGCAATCCCTACACGCTGTTTTTGTCCCCCACTCAGTTGTGAAGGATAGGCGTTTTCACGTCCCTCAAGGCCAACGAGTTTGATAAGTTCATTAACTCTTTTCTGTCTTTCCGGTCCCTTTACACCTGCAATTTCAAGTGGAAAAGCAATATTTTCACTTACTGTTCTTGACCAAAGTAGGTTGAAATGTTGAAAAATCATACTGATCTCTTGACGTGCTTTACGAAGCTCACTGCCCTTAATCTTTGAAATGACACGACCAGCCACTGTGACTGATCCATCGGTTGGCAGCTCCAACCCATTAAGCATTCGAATTAACGTACTTTTTCCGGCACCGCTATATCCTATGACTCCGAAAATTTCCCCTTCTTGAATTTCTAAATTCACGTCATCGACCGCTTTTAGCTGGCCCTGTTTGGAAGGAAAAATCTTACGGACGTTTTTTATTGAAATCACTTGAATCACCCGCTTCTATCCTATTTACCTAAAATTCAGAAAGAATCTACTATACCCTGTCATTTAACTATAGAATTTGACTGTTTCCCTGAAAAGATTCTATTTTAGAAAAATAAAAAGCCTTTCTGCACAGGCAGAAAGGCATTAGTAAAATAGACCTTTCTCCCATCTCCCAAAGCAAACGCTTTGTGTGAATTGGCACCATTTCAATGTAACATTGACGGTTGCCGGGCTTCATCGGGCACATCCCTCCACCTCTCTTGATAAGAGCTTACAGCATTCTATATTCAATTAACACGTTAGTCAATTTAAGTATTTATTTTAGTACGAAAGCTATCGTATCACGGATAAAAAAGGGTGTCAATATAAAAATCTATTAATTCTTACTTATTGCATGAGGTAAATTTTAGACATTTGCTTTGACAGATGCCAGTCCCGTTGCTGTCTCAATCGCAGATTCGAGATCATCAATCAGGTCTTCGACATTTTCAATCCCAATAGAGAGACGGATTAAGTCCTCTGATACACCTGCTGCCTTCAAACCCTCTGCATCTAATTGCTGATGGGTGGTACTAGCTGGGTGAATAATTAGACTTTTTGAATCGCCAACATTGGCCACATGTGCCCACAAGGATAGAGAATCAATGAGCTTCGCCCCTGTTTCCTTCCCACCTTTAATTCCAAAAACAACCATGGAGCCTGCACCTTTAGGTAGATATTTTTTCGCTAATTCATAGTCTGGATGTGATGGATGTCCCGGATAGGATACCCATTCTACTGCTGGGTGGTTTAATAAATAGTCTACAATTGTTATCGTATTGGCTACATGCTCTTTCATCCGAACATGTAGTGTTTCAAGGCCTAGTGTAAATTGGAATGAATTTTGCGGGCTCAGTGCCGGACCGAGGTCACGTAATAACTGTACACGTGCCTTTACAATATACGCTACAGCACCTAATGCTTCTGCATAGACAAGATCATGGTAGCTTGCATCTGGAGTCGTAAAGCCAGGGAATCTAGAAGTGTTCCAGTCAAACTTCCCACCATCGACAATAATGCCGCCCGTTGATGTCCCATTCCCTAAAAGCCATTTTGTTGCCGAGTGAACAACAATGTCTGCCCCGTACTCAATCGGTCTGCATAGGTATGGTGTCGCAAAGGTGTTGTCGATAATTAATGGGACGCCTGCCTCGTGAGCAATTTCTGCCACTTTTTCAATGTCTAACACACGTAAGCTTGGATTCCCGATTGTTTCTGCAAAGACAGCCTTTGTTTTATGGGTTATCTCTGCTCTAAAATTCTCTGGATTTTCTGCATCGACAAATTTGACGTTAATTCCGTATTTCGGAAGGGTTACTGCGAATAAATTATATGTTCCACCGTAGAGGTTTGAAGCAGCAACAATCTCATCTCCTGCCTCAGCCACATTAAGAATGGCGAGGGTAATTGCTGCCATACCGCTTGCAACGGCCAGCGCTCCCACACCGCCTTCTAACAGGGCTACTCTCTCTTCAAATACGGTTGTCGTAGGATTATGAATACGCGTGTATATGTAGCCTGGTTCTGCTAAACTAAATAGGTTTGCTGCATGTTCAGTATTTTTGAATTGGTAGGCATTGTTTTGATAGATGGGAACGGCACGAGCACCTGTTACTGGATCTGGACTCAAGCCTCCATGAACACTCAAGGTTTCAAAGCGATACTTCTTTTGATTTTCTCCCATTTTCCTAGCTCCTCCCTTAACCATGATAAACAAAAACCCCCGCTTCTTAAGAAGAGGGGGCTCTCTTCTTATCTTTCAGAGTTTTTTATACTCTGCTGGATTTAGCACCGTGTATAAACCGGTTGCCGGGCTTCAAAGGGCCAGTCCCTCCGCCACTCTTGATAAGAATGTTTATGTGATTGTTTTAATTGATAGAATATTTAAATAATACATTACATGATGTCCCTATTGAAGTCAACGCTTTTTATATGATTTTCGCAAAATCTTCCTGTGCTTTTGTGAGATAAAAAAGAGACTCGAGTAATAGTGCGATTCGTAATGATGTATCTACTTTAATCTCTCCTTTTTGTTCTAGCACTCTTAATCGGCTTGTTCCTTCAATTAATTGTTTCATTGCGGCTTCATTTCCTCTAACCTCGTAGGCATTATGTTGCTCCAATGGGTTTTGAAGAATAAATACTGCACCGTTTTTTATCACTAATTGTACTACTTGCTCCTCGCAACGGAGATTTACATGTACCTCCGCTTGTTTGATTAGTTGATAGACATGCCCCTGCTTCTGCATCTTTACAAGGAATTTCTGGATACTTTTGATCATTTTTACCACTCCGGTCTACATACGTATACCTTAACTATTCCGCAAGGTTTATGGAAACCCTTTTATAATTGCTCGACAATATTTGGGCTAATGGTCATGATTTCCTGAGAAATATGTCGGATACTTGGGGTTTATGAAATGTCGGTAATTGGTCACACATTTGAGGGGCATTTTTAATTAAACTGAAAATGGTAGGATGGTTTTTTATTTTGAAAGGATGTGGATTATGGCTTATAAAGAGCGGTGTGAATCGGTGGAATTAATAATTCTTAGATTACTTTCCCAACGAATGACTCTAGAAGATAAATACAAACAATCATATCACAACCTCGAAAAGGGATATGAGGGTGAAGTTGCGTTTGATTTATTGACAGAAAAGTTGAGCTGTAGAAGTTTTATACTAAACGATTTATTGCTGGAGACCAGTGGTGCGAAATTCCAAATAGATTCTTTAATAGTTACTCAAGAACCAATTTATCTTTTCGAAGTAAAGAATTATGAAGGTGATTATTATTATGAATCAGGTAGGTTCTATACAATTTCCAAAAAGGAAATTACAAACCCTTTATTACAGATAGAAAGAAGTGAATCCTTACTCCGGCAGCTTCTTCAAAATCTTGGGTATCGAATCCCCATTAAGGCGTATGTAGTTTTTATTAACCCCGAGTTTTATTTATACCAGGCTCCTCTTAACAAACCTATTATTTATCCAAATCAGCTTAGTCAATTTATGAGAAAATTGAACAATCATCCTTCGACATTAAAAGACCACCACAAAAGATTAGCTGACCAATTAGTTTCTATGCACCAAATTGAAATCAATAAGGACAAGATTCCAGCATATGATCTAAATTCTATACAAAAAGGGATAAATTGTTGTTCATGCCATTCCTTTAGCGTAACTGTTTCAGGTAGGAAATTAGTATGTGATGTTTGTGGTTATACAGAAGATCTCGACAACTCTATAATGAGGGGAGTTAATGAATTTTGTTTACTTTTTCCTAATGAACAAATCACAACTAATGTGATTCATGATTGGTTTCAAGTGTTAGATTCAAAGAAAACTTTTCGGAGGGTTTTGAAGAAGAACTGTGATGTTCTTGGAAAGAAGGAATTTAATTTTATTAAATGCGATTAGATTTCACACAACTATTTAATTAAACGTTAGTATGCTCTTTTTAAGGTGGTAAGGGATTTGTGAGCTCTTTCATTTACTTGCGCGCTCTTTTTCTGGTGCTACGGGCACTGTCGGCCTACCACAGTTCCCATGCTCGCTCTTCTTCTGGTGCTACGGGCACTGTCGGCCTAGCACAGTTCCCATGCCCACTCTTCTTCTGGTGCTACGGGCACTGTCGGCCTAGCACAGTTCCCATGCCCACTCTTCTTCTGGTGCTACGGGCA
>NZ_JBCNAC010000165.1:0-61474 GCF_050477885.1 Neobacillus rhizosphaerae | reverse complement strand
GTTGCCTTGTCTTCTGACAGTGTTTCTATTTTTTTCGCTTACTCTGTCAGAAGTTGCCTTGCCTTCTGACAGTGTCTCGCTTTTTTCCACCAACTCTGTCAGAAGTTGACCTGCCTTCTGACAGTGTCTCGCTTTTTTCCATCAACTCTGTCAGAAGTTACCTTACCTTCTGACAGTGTCTCGCTTTTTTCCATCAACTCTGTCAGAAGTTCCTCTTGAATTAAAAAGTACAGAGAGCAACAAAGTTTACGAAAAGAGCTTTTCTAAAACAATAAAAGCGCCTCGTTCACAATATTTTCATCGTGGCCGAGGCGCTTTTTGTTATTAAAATTGTTGTTCTTCACTTTTTTCAACGTTTACTTTGTTTTCGTACCAGTTCGTTACTTGTGTGAGGATCGCAAAGACAAAAAAGAAATTCATTGCCCAAACGTTTATAAAAGGGGCTAAGCCGCCAAACTCAATGGTTTCATACCCTTTTAACTTCATCACGATCATCGACTCGATAAAAATTAAAACAAAACCAACTACTCCCGCTACAGCCGCTCTAATCACATTTGTTTCCTCCTTAAAATTACTTTTCCTCTATTTGAAATACAAACTACTATGTATTTTTGACAATTCCGTGAACATCCTTACTCCCATTATATTGCATTTTCCTAACAATCAAAAGCCTAAGTAAAATAAAAAAGGTGTCAGGCACCATGTGAAAATTCCACATGGTGCCTGACACCGAAAAATTTAAAAATTTACTACCATGTCCCATGATGTTCCGTCTATACCTATCTGTTTAAAGCCAAACTTATGATAGAGGTGAAGAGCCGGATTGTTGGGGTCTACACTTAATGAAACCGCGCTAAATCCTAATTCCTTGGTTACTTTTAGCATCTCTCCGAGAAGCGCTTTGCCGATTCCCTTTCCCCTATACGCTGGAAGAAGGGCCATTCCTAATAAAGGAGTTTTTTCATCCACATAGCCATAGGTCTTATTCTTGTCATCAAATAAGCGGACCCACACTGCACCAATTGGAGTATGGTCGGCATCCATCGCAATCAAGGCGGTATCTCCTTCACGTCCCCACCCTTCCATGGATTGAGCAATATGTGGTTCCTTTAGAATGTCTCTCGAAGGTCGAGGTTCACCTTCGGGAATAAAAATTGCTTGGTATAACATTTCCCAAAGGAATTCTTCGTCCTCTTTTACACCAAGTCTAATTTGATATTCGTTCACGTATATCCCCCTGTTCTACTTCTTTCTGTTTAATCAGATTCAATACTTGCTTTAAGCGTATGTCGCCCATTGAGGATAATCTTAAGCAATAACCTGTGAACTCTAAATGAGCTGTAACAGAATTAGGGACAACTACACAGTTTAATCCAGCAGCTCTAGCAGCTTTTAGTCCATTTAAAGAATCTTCAAATGCAAAAGCATCCGTCACAGCAACCCCTAATGCTTCAACCGCTTTATTATATAATTCAGGATCCGGTTTAACCCTTGACACATCATCCCGCGTTCTAATCACATCAAAATATGGAAAAATAGTAAGCTTTTTTAAATAACTCTCAACCCACTCCCGGCTCGAGCTTGATGCTAAGCCAATTTTCAATCCTAAATCCTTGGCCTCAATTAAATAATCCTCTACTCCGTCCCTTAAAGCAGGCTCACCCATTTTTACAGCAAAGAGCTTATGGGCCGCATCTTTTATGAAGACGGATTCAACTGGTGATGGAAGGTTTTTCTCAATATAAGAATATAAGTCCGCATCATCGGTTCCTATCACTCTTGCAAACTGTTCAACTGATAATTCTAACCCATAGGTGTTTAAAACCTCTTTAAAAGACTCATACCAAACTGTCTCCGTATCAACAATCAATCCATCAAAATCAAATATTACTGCTTTCATTTACAATCACCTCTCTAGTTTTAAACGTAAAAAATTAAAAAAAGTTTCAAGGTGTAGCAAATGCAAGGTTTATACCAAGTCCTAATAAAACAAGCCCAGTGATTCCTTCCATTACCAGTAAGACTCTTGGGCGTGTCATCCATTCTTTCAATCTATTCATTACATGGATATAAACTATAAACCAGAGAAGCGTTAGCGCTGAATACGTGCAACCTAATAGTAGTGCATGTTGAAAAAAATGCCCCGTCTCCTGGACGAACTGTGGTAAAAAGGTAAGAAAAAACATTGCTACCTTAGGATTTAATACATTGGTTAATATACCTTGGCCAAAAAGTGGCAGCAATCCCCGTTTTTGACCATCCCCATCGACCAGTACTATACTCTTAGCCTTACTACTTCTTTTAATCAGAGTAGTAATGCCTAAATAAATAAGATAGAAGGAACAAATCAATTTTATGAAAAAATAAAGCTTAGTAGACTGCATAATAATAATCGATAATCCCAGTCCTGTTGCTAATGTATGAACAAGGACTCCACTGGCAATTCCTACTGCAGTGAAGAATCCACCTTTTGAACTGTACGTTAACGTATTCCTTGTGACTAGTGCCGTATCAATACCAGGGGATAAAATGAGCAAAAGCGATGTTGCTATGAATGCTAAGTAAAGACTGTTCAAGTTCGAAACCTCCTATGCCATTTTTAAATTTTGGATAATTTTAACTATCTAAAGACAGTATAAATAATCCAAACTATTTAGTTAAATGAAAAAATTAGATATAATCTATAAGGAAAACGAATAAATCAAAAAGGAGATAGTCCCTTGGATTTTGAGCATTGGGAAACCTTTATCACTCTTGCAGATTGCAAAAGCTTCACTCGAACGGCTGAATTAATGAATGTTTCACAAACTACAGTGACAAATCGCATCAAACAATTGGAAAATCAAATAGGAAAAATACTATTTGTCCGAGATACAAGAAGTGTTCAATTATCGGAAGCAGGGTCTGTATTATATCCCTTTGCCCGTAAAGGGATTGAAACATTAAAACAAGGAGAGTTTCTTGCAAAAAGTTTTGTGGATTTTGATGAGAAAATTGAAGTCGGTGGATTAATATCTCTTTGGCATTATTACCTTTATCCCTTTATCCAGGAATTTAGAGAAACGTATCCCAACTACTTGCTCCGGCTGCATACCGGCCCTACCAAGAGAGTATTTCAGCTTTTGTTTGATGGGATTGTTGATGTTTGCGTTGTTCCTTCCAGGACACAGCATCCCGATATGGAATCGTTGACATTATTTGAGGAATCCTTTGTTCTGGTTGGCAGCCCAGCTATGGCTGATGTGAAAGAAATGACTGCAAATGAGCTACAGCAGCAATCTTTTATCCACATCCCATGGGAAACGCCTTTTATTGAATGGTTCCATAATGAAATTGGTACCACACTGCTTCCAACTATTGAGGTAGATGATACGACTTTATTTACACGAATCCTGTTGGAACATAACATGATTGGGTTTCTCCCTGAATCTGTCGCTAAACCTTATATTGAAAAAAACGAGCTGATTATCATTCCTTTTAAGTCGTCTTATCCGATTCCAAAACGAATCATCAATTGCATCCATCACAAGAAAAATAGCCATTCTCGTGCAGTTCAGGCCTTCAAAAACATATTACTAAAAAAAGAGGTTGACTCATAAGCAGTCAACCTCTTTAAATCAGATTATTTTCTCATAGCAATAATAAGTTTCATGACCTAATGGTTTTGTAGATATAAAGATTTCTCCTTTTTTTATGTATCCTCTAGTCTCATAGAATTTAAGCGCGCTTGGATTTCCAGAAAAGGCGTCGAGGCGGATTCCCGCATAGCCTTTTTCCTTAGCAAATGCCTCAACAAACTCCAGCATTTTCCCACCGTATCCGGTTCGTTGTGCCGAAGGCTGTACACAGAATGAGTGAAGAATTAAGACCTTGCCTTCGGGTTCGCTCCACTTCACCTCTTGCCATTCTGGAAGTTGCCATTCATTGAGGACCATGGCCCCCATCACTTTACCATCTACACGATAGACATACATTTCTTTCTCATTAACGACCCATTCCAAATATTCTTTGTTAGGATACTGGTCATCCCATTGAAAAATCCCCTTCATAAGAAGCACCTTTTTACAGGCTTCAAATAAATCAATGATAGAACCTAGGTCCTCTTTTGTACCTGGTGTTATACTTTCTTGGATCATGAAGACACCCCTTTTTATTCAGTCAATCACTTTACGCTCATTTTAACATAATATTCCTTTTATTCTTCTAGCAAAAAAAGTGCAAAGAGGTTGGAATTCTACAAAAATGGGAAGGAATTCTACAAAATTTTAATTAATTCTACAAAATCGAGGGGGAATTCTACAAAACTTCAACTTATTCTACAAATTCACGGGGGAATTCTACAAAAGTTGGAAATTACCTTCCAATTCACTAAAAATCCATTAAAAAACTCGCCAAAGGCGAGCCGTAAATGATGTTTTAATTTCTTGTTCTAAGATTTTCTGTGGCCGGGATAGTATCCGCCATGCCCATGGTGATAACCATGCCCTGGAATGTAAGTGCCGTGCCCATGATGATAGCCATGTCCTGGATAGTAACCACCATGCCCATGGTGATAACCATGCCCTGGATAGTAGCCACCGTGCCCATGGTGATAACCTTGGCCAGGATAATAAGTGCCATGGCCATGATGATAGCCTTGTCCTGGATTATAACCGCCTTGGCCAGGATGGTAGCCTTGTTGTGGATATTGTCTCTCCATTTTTGAACGCCTCCTTGCTTGTCATTGGAATATTGTATGTCTCCAATAACAAAGAGGCGTAGATGCCTGCCCTTTTTATCCTTATTAATTTTGCCTATATTTTCGTATAAACCCAATTTTAAGCTCCTATGTACCCTGTTTTTTTACAATCTGACCTTGTCCCTTACCTTTAGCAGTAGCTTTGTAATCCAAAAAGCAATAAACACGATCACAAGGTCTATGAGGAATAGATAAAATTGGTTCATTCCCTTTCTAAAGTCCACTAAACCTAGATATTTCTCAATAGATGCAAAGCCAAAAGCAAACACCGCACTAAATAAAATTGTATACAGAAAGAAGTTTTTCTTATGATTTGTACAATATTGATATACTAGCAAGAAGCCAACTGGTAATACTGACGCTGTCACATTTGTCGCATTTGGTAAGACTGGAAGTAAAAAATATTTATGAACAAAGAACCCGCTATTTCCAAGTGCAATATCCGTATACGCCCATAGGATGTGTACGGTATATCCAAAGAAAAACAGCTCAAATATCCTCTTCCTATCAACTGAAAATACCAGCAGAATTAAGGGAAACAGAAATAAAACAAAAACCAGCCAGAACTGCCAGTTTCCAAAATCGGAATATTGATTCCAGTAAGAAGAATATGCTGAGTGTAACTCCACTTTTTTTTCAAATATTCGCTCCCATTGCTGCTTGTAATCCACGTGATGTACCTCCAAACCTTGGCGATATGTTTCACTTAGGTTCCACAATCATCCACTTTATATACATTTTTCTAATTAGCTCTACTTTTTTCTCAATATTTGGTATTTTAGTACTATAGAAAAAAATAAGGCAGGGGAGCAAATTGATTACAAATTTCCATGAATATGACCATCATTTTTTTATGCAGGAAGCCCTAAAGGAAGCAGAAGAAGCAGGGAAACGTGGAGATCGGCCCATTGGAGCCGTTATTGTTCACAATGGCATTATCATTTCGAGAGGTTCTAACAGAATTAATACCAAGGATAGTGAACTAGAGCATGCAGAAATTAATGCCATGAACGCATGTGCTTCCTACTTAAGAAAACACTCACGTGAATGTATTTTATATACAACCGTGGAACCTTGTATTATGTGTTTATCTACTCTCGTACTTGCGAATATCCGAAACGTTGTTTTTGCAGTAGAGGATAAATATTTGGATATGGCTCAATTTATAGATTCAAGCACATACATTAAGAAACGATTACAACATTATCATGGCGGAGTGTTAGCAGAAGAATCATCCCAAATCTTGAAGACCCACTCCCCCTTTATGGCAGAAGTTGTTTTGAATGGTAGAATCCCTTCCTAGCATCTTCACAACATCCACACAACTTCACTATAAGTTCTACATAAGTTTTCTTTATGATAAGAGTAACTTAATTAAGAAATGGTTCGAAGAGCTCATTTCTTAAAACTTCCCATAATTTGATTGGTGCCAGACACCAATCTATTTTTTTTGTAAAAAAACCTCACTGAAGATTTAATCAGCAGGCCTTACGTCTTTCGATAGAAATCTCCACAACTTCCACATAACTTCCCCCTAAGTTCTTCACATGTTTTCTTTATGATAAAAGTAACTTAATTAGGAAATAAGTTCGAGGAACTCATTTCTTAAAACTTCCCATTTTGGATTGGTGCCTGACACCAATCTATTTTTTTGAAAAAAAAATCAGTCATCACACAATCTGTGATGACTGATTTTCCAGAATTTATTTTTTTTAGTAGACTCCTACCTGTGACCAAGCAGAGGCAACGGCATTATATTGAGAACTGCCTGTACCATACAAATCTGCCGCTGCAGCAAGAAGTGATGCACGGGCATCGCTAAAGTCACTCTGTGGAGCAAGGTATACAGTAAGAGCACGGTAGTAAATTTTCTCCGCAACAGACGTACCTAAGCTTGAAATCGTTAAGTAAGCCGCCTTGTTTGGAATACCACTGTTTGTATGAACGCCACCGTTATCGGATGTAGTGTTCACATAACCGCTCATATTTTCTGGCTGTCCATATAGGCCAGGATTCGAAAGACTGCGAAGGGCATCCCCTGCTTTATTTGGTGTGTATACATCCTCACCGACTAAATAATCACCTTTATCAAGGAATACTCCAAATGTATCGGAAATGGACTCATTCAATGCACCAGACTGGTATTGATATTCTAGACCTGCTGTTCTTTCAGTCACAGCGTGTGTTAATTCATGTGCTACGACATCAAGGGCACCTGATAACGGAATAAAGGTTGTCCCATCACCATCACCATAAACCATCTGTGAACCATTCCAGAAGGCATTATTGTAATTTCTGCTGTAATGAGTAGTTGAACGAATAGTAGCTCCATTGTTATCAAAACTATTACGATTAAAGGTATTCTTGTAGTAATCATATACCTTGCCCGCATAGTAGTTAGCATCTACATCGGCACCCTGTGAAACAGCATTGAATTGGTTATCAGGATCAACCGAATAGTTACCTGGAAGGACTGTTCGGCTTGAGGCCGTTCTTGTTTCAATTACACCTGACATCGGTTTTGTTACGTCATAAAGATAATAAGTGCTGTTTGAATAATAGGTATTAAACGTTTTATAGTCTCCTAACACACCATAACCAGATCCTGTTGTTGCACCATCTGCTACAGCATTATAGGAATCTATTACATTACCATTAACTGCATCCACATAGACAACCCAGTTTGCAGGGTAAGGTTGAATGAATTGAAGATTCGTTTTGTAGGCTAAATAAAAGTCATTTGCCTTTTTGTAAACTACTAATTCAGCCTTTTCAACTGTATCTTCAAATTTCTTACCCGTTGGTCCTACTTCTGCATTTGTTAACGTTTCCTCTTTCGTTACATTAATGGATTTCCAAGCCTTCTCGAGAGCCGCTCCCTTTGAAAGCTGTGTTTTTAACGCCCCTTTGAAATAGTTTGCTGCTTCCGGAAACACATCCCCATTCACGGCAGTAACGATTCCATTTTTATCGGTATGCACCTTGAATTTCGCCCCGTCAACAGGAATTCCTTGAACAGACTGAACAAAATTGTAATGTTTGCTACCTAGCTCGTCCGTCTGAACATCGAGTAATGTCAAATCCTTATCGGTATCTAATTTATATAGACTTTTATTTTCTTTTAAAAATTGCTTTACTGCTGCCTTATCAGTATATGCTTTAGTTGATAGCTTTCCATGAACGAAGGATGGAACAGATTGTCCCTTTTTCCAGTTTACCTTTGCATCCTTACCAAACTGACTTGCATCTTTTGTAACTGTAACATTGTACGGAACCGCCTGCGCGGCAGCAGTAATTGGTACAACAGACCCCATCGTTAATCCCAATGCCAAAACAAGTGACGTGCGTTTCTTCATAATCCCAGCCTCCTAATAATTTTATTTGTGTAGAATTTTCAAAATTATCATAACATGAGGAATACGAATGCATAATTGGGAAAAAAGCGGCGGATTCAGTGTCAGGCACCAATAGTTAACTACATCTTCACAGTAAAAATCCCAACACCTGTTTCATTTATGGCGTTGGGAAAAATTAAGTTTATATTTTTCAAATCTATTATTCACTTCGTTAAAAATAGGCGGAAAGGCCCTGAAAAAAGGGAGTTATTGTGCAACAACTTCTAGGATAAATTGGATAATCTGGTAGATTAGAAGCCCGATTATTATAAGCACCGAGATGGATACAAAGATTCTTTTAGGGTTCCTGTACCACTTTGGTAATTGCGTGATTTGTTTAGGAGATTGGAAACCTTGGACGATATCGCCATGCTTGATTGCATCATTAAAAGGGGCCCTCTCATCTAGTAAAACCTGCTGAGTCTCTTTTTTTGATAGATTATTGGAAGAGTTGTTCATTGGCCAGCACTCCTTCACATGTTGGTGGGGCACACGATCATTATAACATTATATTACTAATTATTCCCATTCTGTTTATAATCTGCGCAACTAGTTTCCATAACCAACAAAAATTTGCATTAGCGAGCTCTAGTCCCCCATATCTCAATTAACAAAGGGCTGTCAATATGACAGCCCTCGATCTAAACATCATCCACCCATAACAAAGTATGTTTGAAACATGTTTTCTGCGCTTATCTCAAATCAATTTTTATTGGATTTAATTCAAATGGCATATTTGCACTCAGTGAATTCATACTCACTCTGACCACAAATTCATCCGCGTGGAAATCTTTCACCCCACTGAGATCAAACGTGCTTCTAAATCTCAGTTTCCCCTTATCTAACACCTTTATGGAATGCTTTAATGGCTTTTCATAAACGTCCTTTTGTGTTTCTTTCACCAGTGTGACATCATTGCGGGCAAAGTCTTGGAAGAACATAAAATCCCTGTTTCCTTTTTCACCATTATTCACTTGAAAATCAACCGTTACCGACTTATCCTTTACGCTAATATTTTCCACCGCTACAGATAGGTTTTGTCGAGGAGACATTAGTAAATTGGAAGTTTGACTATTTAGAGAAACAAATTGGTCTGGTGCAAAAAGTGCTACTAGTGGATGTATTTCTAAGAAAGCTGTTTTTCCACTTAACGCCTGTGGAATAATCGTTCTTCCCTTAAATAGAATTTGATTTCGAACCTTCTTTGTCTCCAAATCAATGCCATCGGATAAAAGGTGGACAGGCTCGCCTTTATCATCAAAGACTTCTAACCTTATTTGGTCATGCTGTCCTCCCTTTGGATACGTCGCTGTATAATTAATAACAGTAGACGCCTTCCCAGAAATAATGGAATCAAAGTGAACAGCAACATCTCCTCTCGCACTTTCGCTATCTGTTATGATTGTTTTATAATCTAATTGCTTAATTGGAACATTAAATTTCCACGAACCACTTTGATCTCCAAGGCGTTTGAATTCAAGAGGAAAAGTTGTATGAACAGGCAACTCAGTTCTTGGATAATTTAGCTGGATTTGTCCAGAAAAGCCCCCTTCAGTAGGCTTCATATAGACCACTTCTTTGCTATCTGCTATCCCTACATCACCGTCAAAAATTTCATAAACCCCCATCAGTTGACCATCCGCTATGGTTTTTACATTCCCCTTCACATTAAAAGTAACACCAATAACTGCCCCATCATAATAGGCACTTGTTATGGAAACATCAATCCCATTATTACTTGCCGTTTCATTTAATTTTGTTATTAATTCTTGAGAGGCTAAACTCCTGCCAACAGCATCGTTAAATTGAACATAAAGCTGGCCGACTACGGGTACATCCGCCATCACTTTTGATAAGGAGGGGGACATAAAGCTTGAGGAAAGGAGAATGACAGCAGCAGCAGCCGTACTGGCAATAACTCTCGCTTTTCTAGGATTTTTCACTTTACCAGCCTTCCGTACTCCTGTCTTAATAGCCTGTAAGACATCCTCCCTTGGTACATCAATTTTCTCATATTCCTCATGAAATAGTCTCTTCTCCATTATATTCCACTCCCCCTAACAGTTTTTTCAATTGGCTTTTTCCACGAAAGAGATATGTTTTAACGGTGTTTTCAGGAATATCCATGATAGTTGCCACTTCACTTATCGGCAAATCCTGATAGTAAAAAAGAATCACAGCATTTCGATAATGCTCATTTAATCTACTGATGGCCTCAACCAAATCAATTCTCTCGACATGCTTCACTCTTTTGGCAGGTGAATGATCTATCCATTTTTCGATAGGTATTTCCTTCTTCTTCTTGTTTAAAACATCATAAGCACAATGGATAAGAATTCTAGTTAACCAGGTTAAAAAGAATTTTTCGTCTCGTATTTGTTTTACTGATAAAAGACCTTTACATGCTGTTTCTTGAACTACATCTAATGCATCTTCACGATTACCAACATACAGATAGGCCGTGCGGTATAATTGATCACTATGTAAGATGAGGAGTTCCTCAAAGGCGTTCTTATCGCCCTTAATTGCCTTCCTTACTAATATTATTTCTTTCATGCACTGACCTCCTTTCACACTCATTAGAGAAGAGTGCCAACCAAAAAGTTTCAACAAATTTTACTACAAAAATCATTTCATACTTTGTGTAGGATAGAAACAATAATTTTATCCATAAAAAAGAACCGTCTTCTTGACGGTCGGTTATCTTTTCTTGCCTTACTTCCCCTTTATTATTTTACCTCTGTCATCTGCCTGTGGTGGTTCCTCCATCCAGCCATGTTTTATCAAAATATTTGCCCCGTCTTCTGCGTATAGAGCTATTTCAGGAATTAAGGATGCATATTTCATTCCTACATCTCGTCTTGGACTTGCGGCCATTGCCATCCCGTAATTTCCTACCCCAGCAGCAATCATTCCGGCGACATTAAACATGATCAGCTTATCTGAAAAGGCTGGAGTAGTCGAATCGGTTAAGGCGGAATCCCAGCCCATTGGAATCGGCAAATCTTCTTTTCTTAAAAAATCACTAAAAATGTCGACATGCTTTTGGGCAACTTCCATTCCTCTCATTAAATATTGCTTCACTTCTTTTTTTTGTGCAATCTGTGCATAACCTGTTATTAGTGTTTTCCCAATAGCATTCGTTTGGACATTTAGAAATAAATGAGTAATTTCCACAGAGGTTAAGGGTCTCTTATGCCCCAAAAATCCTGCTAAAAAATGCTGCCTTTTTACAAAGTCCACTTTATCTGGAACCGATATGTATGGGGGCCTAATATAGGTGCCTTGTTTAAGCATTAAGTCCCTTGTAAGGTCCTGAAGCTTGACTCCAATCTTTAGAACCCTTTTATGCAGCTCGACCATATCCGGACGTGTAGCAACACCCAGTGCTGCACTGCTTGCTGCCATAGCCAGTATGGACATATGTCTTAAAAACATTAACACAAATGTATCTGAAAAGAGCCTTGGCGCTTTCACATCCACATCTTGCTCTGTAAAGCCAATGGGAATAGGAAAGGACTCCTTATTAAAGATGTCCTCCATGATGGAAATACTCCCTTTTGCTTCCCTTAAAACAAATTCAATAATTGGACGTACTTCCTCATCTTCGACTTTCTCTAAAAAATATTTATTGATGCAGATTGTAATCGTATCGTTCAAATATTGCGCCCATAGTCCAGACATTTCCGCTGCCGTCAAACGAATCCTATTTTTATCTTCCATGTTAATACCCTCAGTTTCTTTTGGATAGAATGATTTTCCATTAGTATCCACACTAGATGGATACTTTATGAAGAATAAATTCACAAAAAATGAATGTAAAAAACAGCTATCTATGACAGCTGTTCACCTTTTATAACTATATCCAGTTTCTACGCTGTGGACCGCACGTAAAGGAGCTCCTAACCTTCATAAAGTCGTACATAAGTGCTGCTTTTCTTCCCTTATCCGTCTGTCTATTTCTTTTGTCATAAAGACACTCCATAAATTCACGATCACACTGACAGCGGTCTCTTCCACTACTCAGGCAGCGATCATGGCGCTTGCAACACGCATCTACATCATTAATCGGTTCGCCTGGTCCACTACATCCGGGTCCACACCATCTATATTCCCGAAACAGACAAAATGAAAATGGACCACCACTTCTTCTTTTTTGCAAAACACTCACCCCCCAAAACACTTTATGCGTTTTTCCAAATAAAGCTATATCAATATATAAATAGTATATGGGGTATTTTAAAAAAAGTGAGCTGGCAATAGCCCGTACCAAAGAACCGACAACATGAAATCCATATAAAATAAAAAGTTATTAGGAATTCAAAAACCTTATTTATATAAACCCTCACTTAGTTGTGATATGGTTCTCTCAGATTTTTGAGAGATACTCACTCCCTCTTAAAAGTAAGATGTTTTGTTCATAATCGAGTAACCAGCAAAAGTAAATAAGCGGAGTTTTTCCGGTTAAATTTAAAATGGAGCTCGTTTCGGGGTAAATAAGCGGAGTTTTTCCGCTTATGCCAAGTAAAACTTCCCCTTTTTCACATTTTTCGAGTCAATAGGCGGAATTGCTCCGCCTATTTAAGCTTTTTTTAATACAAATTTCTAATTAAGCGGAATTTCTCCGTCTATTTATCAGCTCGGGTGCATAACCTGATCCCCCAACCGATAAGTGAGGATCCTCTTTCATAACAATGATGTCAATCGATATGTCAAAGTTAATGAAATTTCGTAGAAACCTTGATAAATATAGAAAAAAACGTATGCCAATTCATACGTCAATTCTTGTGTCTATTAATAAGAAAGTACCCACAGACGGAACCCTTATATTTTGAATAGAAGCCTCTACACATAGTTAACACATACTTACTTTATTTTTACCAGTATTCTTGGATTGATACAAACCTTCGTCTGCTCTGTTTAATAAGGAATCGATGGTATCCTCTAGCTCAGACTCTGCCACTCCAAAGCTTGCAGTTAACCGGCCGACCCATTGGAACTCGTGCTCTTCCACTCTTTCTCTTAAGTAGTCTGCAAGAGCAACAGCGTTATGTCCTAAAACATCGGAGATAATAATAAATTCTTCTCCTCCCCAGCGGCCCAAAAAATCACGCGAGGAAAGATTTTCTTGAATCAATTCAGCTAATTCTACTAAAACTGAGTCGCCAATTTTGTGCCCATAAATATCATTGACCCTTTTAAAATAGTCTATATCAAAAAAAATGATTGAAAAACTCATGTGCATTTCCCTAGAATCACTCAACTTTTGCTCCAGCCATTCATCAATTTGATGTCGGTTAGCAATTCCTGTTAGCGAATCTAAATAGGCATGTTTTTTAAACAATTCCATTTTGGCATAGGCCCTAAACATATGCTGTGCATAAAAAAGGACAATAATATAAACCAAATTAGCAAAATAGAACTGCATTAAAGAATCAATGGATTCTGCGGAAAGTTTGTTTATTACCACAACTCCACCCAATAAGGTAATCAGGAAAATCCCTATAGAGTAGTACAGTCCTCTCCTCATCCCTAGTATTAAAAAGATGAACATGATTATAATAGGCATCCAGACAATAAAATCGCCTAGAGAACCATCAATTTTTAACATGTAATTGTAAATGGTATCGAAAAAAGTTGTTACATGATAAATACTTACTAGCGCCAAATTAGATAACTCGCTAAATCGCACAAACCTTTTTTTATACACTAATACCCAGCTGACTGCAAACCATATTGTCATTGTGTTATTGATAATAAAACTAAGTTTGTCCGATGCATCGACATTTTGCATAATAGTATTCAATATGAGGGCAATCAGAATACATGGGATTACCCACAAATATACGCTTCTCTTAAGATCAGTAAGTGATTCATATTGTTTAGACATCGATTTCATCTCCCCAACTAATCCTGTTGATTAGTCCAGCCTTAACCTGCAAAAAACGGAGAAATTCTTCGAAATTTGCTTATTCTATACACTCATTTTAAACGAAAAATAGTCATTTTTATATAGCTTTATTGACCTATGATTGGAGTATTTTTGTCCATTTTGTCTAATATTGAGGTTTTATATAAAATACAATTAATCATATAAAAATAATACAATAATTGAAATTTATGGTAAATTAAAGCTTATAAGATTAACGGAATGGTAGGTGACAAACTTGTTAGAAAAATTCCTTGTTCACATGTCAGCGTTTCAGCAAGATAGAATGGTTAGAGTATATCTTCCGGAAAACTATGAAACAGAAAATAAGTACTATCCTGTGTTATATATGCACGACGGACAGAATGTTTTTCAGGATGAAGAGGCTACTCAAGGAGTATCCCTAGGAATGAAGGATTACTTAGATGCAAGTGGTTTACAAATCATTGTTGTTGGAATTGACTTAAATACCGAAGGAAAAGGCAGGATTAACGAGTCCTGCCCATGGGTGAATGGTGAAACAAGCAGAAAAATATTAGGTTATGCCGATTCATCCGGCGGCAGAGGGGACGACTACCTTGATTTCATCGTTAAGGAACTTAAGCCCTTGATAGATCGTAAATACAGAACTCTAGCAGACCATACTTCAATGGCAGGTATCTCATTAGGTGCCCTCATATCCACTTATGCTGCCTGCAAGTACCCGAATATTTTTAAAAGAATATCTACTATATCCCCAGGTTTTTACAGAAACCAGGAGGAAATTGAGAACTTACTAAGGGAATCAGACTTATCAGCCATCGAAAAATTCTATATGGACTTTGGTACAAAAGAAGTAGGCGAAGATGAAGAAATGAATCAGTTTTTCCTTGATTTAACGCATCGAGTCTATGAGATTTTAAAAGATAAGGTAGAGAATCTCAATTTTCAGTTGATTGAAGAGGCCCATCATAGCTATTCCTTCTTTAGAAAAAGAGTACCTGATTTCCTTTCATTTTTATTTTCAGATTTATAATCAGATACTATAACACAAAAGAACGGTATGGCTTTTGATTCGCCATACCGTTCTTTTTAAAATGGTTTTAAGATCATTAGAGCAATAATGATTAAAAAGATTAGATTTTCTAAGTCTTCATATCGGAAAAGAACTTTAGCTAGTCTCCAATATTCCTCAGGAATATCTTCGCCTTTATGCGATTCGAGTATAGCTTTGACTGGTCTTGACCTTGGAGACAAGACAAGCGGGCCAATCGCAAGAGCTGCTAGGAAGAGAATAAGGCTTATAACATACCATCCCATCCGGAACAGGCTTGGGTTTAAGAGTCCCATCGCTATTCCTGTAATGAGTAGGAGGGTGCCTCCTACCATAACAAATATATGAAGTTTATGTCTGATCTTATATGAATGCCTTAATTCGGTCATGTTTTTACCTGATTTAACAACTGTTGTTAGAATAAACCCAGGTCCCATTCCCAAAATAGCTGAAAAAATATGAATGAACACAATTACTTTGTATAAAGAAACCACTGGTGCTCAACCTCCCATTTCCTGCATGCTCCCATTTTACCATAAACTACTCTTCTTCAATCTGATATCTTACGATTTGACGTAGTTTTTACAGGGAGTTGTCATTGATTTATCACATTTCAATGAGGCTAATGATTGAAATCCAGGGTTTACTTTCACATGCAAAAAACCGGCAAGCCCATAAAGGTTGCCGGATTGGAGTCTATTCAGTTTACTTGTGGTGGTTAGCGATTATTCTGTTCCACTTCAAATTGTACGGGGTCCGGAACCTCGCCTTCCTCCGATAATTCCATATTGGTTTTTAATGATTCCATTTCCTTCCCTAGTTGTTTCACCTCATCCTCATCTGCTGCCATTGAACCGTTGGGCTGAGGCTGTTTAGAGCGGAAATCATCTATATTTACTACATTGTTTTTTAAGTAATCGGCAATCTCATTTAATTTACTATCTGCGGCCTCTCTAACTGGAATGGGAATCCTCTCCTCCCCATACAAGAATGGCTTTCCTAGCTTCGCTTGATCAGGATCTTCTAAATATCGTTCAACCGGAATCTCCAACCAATAAATGGATTCAGTAGAAGAATCCCGCAATGCTACTCTATATTTTACCGCTTCACCTATACCCATCATTGAAAAACCTTGCTCTGTCATGATTGAATGGATTTCAGTAAACGGCATATTCTCAGAAACAAGCGCTTTAGCCTTCATCCTTCTGCTCCTCTCCCTGATTCCTTTTTTAATCAACTAATTGGTCGATTAATTTGTGTTTACCCTAAATCATAGGAAGTGAAACATTACTTACATAGTGGAGCTTAGATTAAAGAAGGCGAGTTAATCACGCGGATTAATAATTGCCAATACCTGATGGTCTTCCCATTTACCGTTGATCCTTACATTTTTTACAGCAATACCTTCCTTATGAAAGCCAGCCTTCTCTAACACCCGAATGGATCCTAAATTGTGAGGCATAACGCCTGCTTCAATCCTATGTAAATTCAATACATTGAAAGCATAATCGACCATTAGCTTAGCCGCTTCTGTTGTATACCCTTTGCCATTATGCTTTTTATCTAAAAAATAACCAATAAATGCACTTTGGAGCGAGCCCCTCATTACATGAAATAGATTGATTGTTCCTATTAAATTATCATCATATGTAAAAATTCCAAAATTATAGGACTGGTCGTTTTGGCTATCCTCCTGATATAACTTAATTCTATTAAGCTGTGTTTCTACTGTATAGAAATCTTCACTTCGTTCCATAGAAAATCTTTGAAAAAAATCACGATTTTCAAGCTGTAATTCAAGCAATGCGGCAGCGTCACTTGGAAGAAACGCTCTTATATAAATCGATTCACTCTTCATCATGGAGTTACTCCTACCTTTCACTACTTATTTCAAATGCAGCACCATATGTTCATCGTTATAATAAACACCATTTATTTTTAAGGCTTTTTCCTCTATACCAAACGTCTGAAACCCTAACTTGGAATAGAGTTTTTTCGCTTTTTCATTACTCGCCGTGACAGATAAGTTTATTTTTTCAACAACATTAATCGTTTTCGCTTTATTAACTGCTGCTGTAAGCAAGGCCTCCCCGATTCCAGAACCTTGTTTTCTTGGAGTGACATACATCGCGAAGATATTTGCCCTGTGCTGAATCTTTTCTGCTTTTTCTAAAAGTACTGTGACCACACCGATAAGTTCTTCCCCTTCGAACGCACCAAAGGTATAGTTTCCTTCTGCAATGAAATTATGAGCCACCTGTTCAACGGGATTTTCCCGTTTGATAGCCTCTTCATAGCTCGTTAAAAAAGCCTCTGGATTTTCCTTTAGTGCTTCTAATCTCAATTCCCAATACTTTTCTGCATCAGCAGGAGATAATAGTCTGACGTTCATACTTTGCCTCCCTTTCATAAAAGTTTCGCCATATAATACTCATCCACAAATTCACCGTCTATTAATAGGGAATCCTTTTTTGTTCCTTCCACTTCAAATCCCATTTTCTTATACAAAGCGACACCCGCTACATTCCGTGTGACGGTTGTTAGCTCGAGACGGCGGATATTCCGTTCAACTGCCCAATCTTCCAGTTTCTCAAATAACCTGGTTCCAATGCCCTGCCCTCTATAATCTTTTAAAATACCAATAACTACATACAAAGAGTGCTGATTTCTTTTTGCCGTACCGCCCATTGCAAACATGTAGCCAACCAATTGTTCTCCCTTTTCGGCTACAAAAATGGTGGAGTTCTCGCTTCTTTGGATGGACTGGATTCTTTGCTGTTGTAGTTCAGGTGTAATCTGTCGTTCACCAGCTTCCATCAGCATAAATTCAGATTCTTTTTCAACCTGCTTAATAAGCGAAACCAGATTTTCTGCATCGGATTCTCTTGCTTCTCTGATAATCATTTGAATCCACTCCCCCTTAAAGATTCTGCTATTAGTGTCTTGGTGCCCAAAGAATGATTGATGCACCCAGTAAGCAAATAGCCGCTCCAAGCCAGTCGTACATATCTGGGGTTTTTTTATCGACTAGCCATCCCCATAACACCGACAACAAGATAAAGACACCACCATACGCAGCATACACTCTGCCAAACGAAGGAAAGGCTTGAAAAGTGGCTATGATTCCGTAGAGCACAAGAGTAATGCCACCTAGGAGTCCCCATGAAAACGGTCTTCCTTCTCTTAACCATAACCAAATAAGGTATCCGCCGCCTATTTCTGCTAATCCTGCAAGTATAAATAAAATGGCTGCTTTAAAAATGATCAACACATCCTGTAAAATTTTTTTAGCCTTATTAATATCTGTTCCTATTTCCACTATAAATAATGTTAAAAAAGACTGCCAGTTATAGCAGCCTTAAACTATTTTATTTTTCATAATAAAAGCTTCAACATGCTCCATTATTTCCTTCATCGCTTCAATAGATGCCGACGTATCATGATTGATTTCTAAACTATGGTCTGCTTTTGGAATAACAACGGCGCTAATGAGAGGATTTTTCTCAAGTACTGTTAGTCGTTCTTCTACAAAGTGATGGTCTTCATCTCCGATCACATAAAGAGAAGGCAGTTCCGTTTCCAATAGGGCTTGGTACACCTGATTTTCTTTTATAAGCGGAGTTAACCATACTCCTACTGAATTTTGAAGGAAGGTGCCTTGAGTCCATTCCATTGCCATTGGAATGGTTCCAATAGATTTACTTAATAAAATACATTGTTCATATCCTGCATCATTCAATACTGCTTCCACCACAGCTTTGACATCTTCATACATCCATTGCTCTTGATCTTCCTTAGGAAGCTCTCTGAACTGTTGGTTTTTCACAAAGTTGTAATTGATATGTAGAACATCCACTTGATTATGTAGACAAATCCCAGTTGCATAATGAAAAAGCGGCCGCTGCGTAGTATAGCCCAGTCCTGGCAGCATGATACAAATACTTTTACTAGGCTGTTCGCTGCGGATCCAAGTATAAGGAATCGTTGAATTTTCATTTCTTATTACTTGATTCTCAATAAATTGAAACATTTCTTCACCTCTTTGGTTGATTACTAGGATACGTAGTGGGAAAATCATTTTGATAGTCCCAACAAATAATCGTCGCACTATCTCTGCCTATATGATCATGAACATGTTCCAAAAGATGCTTTACGCTTTGTTCCGCACTAGGAAGGGAAGGCTGTCCATAACTATCCCGGTAAATATGGTATGGAGTTTCGTAGTATCGATTTCCGCATTCTAAAACCCCATCAGTCACCATTACCAAACGATTAATGCCCCTTCTAAGTTCTCTGACTCCGGAAGAATAGCATGGAACATGGTGTGCAAAGGTATTCACTTGGCCTATCCATTCATAAAATTGCCGTTGGTTCAGCGTGTATTGCCCTAACTTATGTAATTCTTCATGTAGGAGATAGATGACACAATCTCCTACAGAAAACCACCAGACAAATTGATCTTTTCTTGCACAGAGCAGGCACGCGGTTTCACCCTGAATTTGTTTACAAGCTTCTAGAAAAGGCTCGGATTGAAAAATGGATAGAACATGAGCCTGTAAGGTTCGGAAGGCACTTTCCACAGGTTGGTCTAAAATGGAAGCTAGTGTTTCCGATTCTTTTAAAATCGTGTTGATCACTAAGTCCACACTTTCAGCGCTGTTGTGTCCATCTAAAATCATGGCAAATTCCCAATCCAGTCCCTTCATAACCAGGGCTCCATCTTCATTTTTATAAGCTCCCGCCTGCTGATTTCCACCATATCTCCCTAACACCATTTGTTCACATGAATCGATTTTTATCTGGTTGATACATGGGTCCTCCTGCCCGGACCAATAGAATGTACGGACGTTTCCTTTTGGATTCATGTAAACCTATCCTCCTACAGAAAAAAGTAGCTATTCTATAAATTTGATTTCAGCTATTTTTCCACTTTCTATAAAACCAATATTTTTGTACACCTTATTGGAATCAGGATTACTGATATCCGCATACAGCATCGGTACCAGCCCTTCTGAATGAATGTTCTCACATAATTCCGCTACTAAGGCACTTGCATAGCCATTTTTCCTATGGGTAATTGGAGTAAATACAGCATTAATCCGGGCATGTCTAGGTGAGCGGTGTGAAATGTTTGCCATGGACACTGGTTTTCCATTGATTAGCCAAAAATACAGGTTTCCAGTCTCAATCATTGTTTGTGCTTTAGATTGCTGAGTACTAGCTTCCACAGACGTACCAAATGCATCCTCTACAAAACCCGCAAGATACGCAGCCACGGTATCTATGTCTTCTAAAGTTGCTTTCCGAATTTCCCCTGGTACATTTACTGGTTTTATCAACTTTGGACAATGATAAGATTCCATGGTCATTTCTGTTTCGTAGCCCATTCCCCTCTTTTTCGAAAAAAACTCCGCAAACATTTCTGCAATCTGAGGGTCCCCAGATACCCCAGGAAGCTGATTACTGTTTAAATAGTTTACTAGATTTTGAAGTATTTCCTTCTGTTCCTCTAATGGTGTCTCCTTGGATACCCACAACCATGCCTTTTGTCCCTGCGTTTGTGCAAAGATCATCCTATTATTAGCCGTCTTTATGCTTAAAGCATCACTAACCTCACTGATTCGATGTAATAGATTATATTGTACTTCTTCAGAGAGAAAAGAACCTCCATCAACCAATAACTCATCATTCGTTTCAAGTCTAATAAACATACATCAAGCCTCCTAATCTCATTGAAAAAAGTATCCTAGATAAATTCGCCAAATTTACTTAACATCCTTCTTAAAAATTGTGTGAAGGGACTTATTATGTATTTCTTGAACCTTTCTCTCCAATTAAACATAGTCTACTGAATATAGACTTTCTTAAAAGGAGGGTATTATATGATTTGGTTATTTATTCTGTCTCCAATCATTATACTTGCTCCCATAGCGATGTATTTCGACTCAAAAAAAGGGGCAAGTGACCCAAAAGTAGACATTGAAAAGTATCGCGCGGACACGAATTTAGCTATGAGCGAGTATATTTTTATTACTGGCGGCGGCGATGGACCTGGTAATATCCAATAAGAATGAATTAAAGGCATCGAGCTAGTCGATGCCTTTTTTAGTATAGTGAATTAAGACGTTCTATTTTAGTAAACTGATACCGCCATATTTCCGAAGAGCTTTCTTCCAGACTAGATAGCCGAATTCCATAGAAGATAATGTTAAGCCTAGCCAAGCAAAAAGACAGGATCCTGGGTATACTTCTAATGCAGATGAATTCTGAAGCGCTTGGTTTGCTGCAATTGGGGGATTGTCCTTTTTTTCAACAACCATTTCCGTTACTTCTTGAATCCCATTCATAGATTTCATTGCATCTGAAATGACACTCATTAATTCATCCTTTGAAAAATCCCTTATGGAAATCCACCCTCTAGGATCCACCTTGTATCGATGTTTCATGATGGTATCCTTTGACATATACTTTCCGATTACATAGCCATTTCCACTTGGGTGCAATTGTGTCGCAAGAACCTGTCCCTTTTGTTTACTTTCAGGATAAATGAAGTTCACTCTTCCATTACTTATTTTCTTTTCTTTTAGATTAAATGAATGAAAAATAGTCTTCTTTTCCTCAAAAGATAACACGTTAAAGACTCCCTCCCAGTTTTAGTTAAACGTATTATCTTTAGTTTACCAATAATTGGACCAAAAGAGTTGGAATTTCAGTGAACATAAAAAAACACTTCGCCTTTAAAGCGAAGTGTCATTTATAAATGGTAATCGGATCATTTACGCTGCTTTCTCTACTGCATCCTCATCAATCTTGTAGCCTTCCCATTTTGTAATAACAATGGCAGCTAACGAGTTACCGACAATATTTACACATGTACGAGCCATATCTAGAATACGGTCAATACCAGCGATAAATGCTAGTCCTTCAACAGGAATACCTACACTACCAAGTGTCGCAAGTAACACGACAAACGATACACCTGGAACCCCGGCAATCCCTTTAGAGGTAAGCATTAATACAAGAACTAAAGTGATTTGATGAGTAATACTCATATGGATTCCATACATTTGTGCGATGAACAACGCTGCAATTGCTTGATATAATGTCGATCCATCAAGGTTAAATGAATATCCTGTTGGAATAACGAATGAAGTAATCGCCTTCGGACATCCGATCTTCTCCATTTTTTCCATAATTTTAGGAAGAACCGTTTCCGAACTTGCAGTTGTGTACCCCAAGATTAATTCATCTTTTAAGTATCGAATTAGGTTAAAAATATTAAACCCAGCAATCTTTGCTGTTAATCCAAGAACGACTAAAATGAAGAAAATCATTGATCCGTAAACGACTAATACTAACTTTCCTAATGGGATTAATGACGTAATTCCAAATTTTGATACCGTTACACCGATTAAAGCAAATACACCAAGTGGAGCCAATTTCATGATTTGGTTGGTTACATAGAACATGGCATCCGCCGTGCCTCTAAAGAAGTTAATAATCGGTTGACCTTTTTCACCAATCGCTGCTACACCAAGTCCAAACATGACAGAAAAGAAGATAATTGCTAACATATCGCCATTTGCTAATGACTGTATGATATTGGTAGGTACGATATTAATAAACGTATCAGCCATAGAATGTGACTCGGTTTGTGCAGCTGTATCCACATATGAGTTAATATCTGTTTTCGTTAAATGTGTTCGGTCCACACCAGCTCCCGGTTGAAACACGTTTGCTGCAAGTAATCCTACAAAGATCGCAATAGTTGTAATGATTTCAAAATATAATAGGGTTTTTCCACCAAGTTTACCCAGAGACTTCATATCTCCAACGCCTGCAACACCAACAATAAGACTAGCAACAACAATCGGAACGACAATCATTTTGATTAATCGAATAAATATTGTACCAATTGGTTGTAAGTACGTTTCCACATGCGGGTTGCCATAAAATATAGCACCCAAAATAATACCTAAAGCTAGTCCAATAAAGATTTGCCATGCTAAGCTAATTTTTTTCATCTTCATCTCCCCTTTTTATATATAAAAAGTTGATTACATACGATAATCAACTTCTTTATTTCAATTTTAACCGGATACTTTTCTGCCGATAAAACATTTATTCAATTATGATCACTACTATTAGAATAACTATATAGAGATAGGTTACCACCATCTCCATAGGAACAACCGTCAATTACCAGTAATAATTACTGTTTAATTAAACGTTTGATTAGTATACTCATTTTTCTAGAATAACATGTTCATTCAAAAAGATAAATAGTGAATTCCACCTAGTCTTTTTTTCCCAACAAAAAGGAGGACTGACCAAACGTTAATGGTCAGCCCATTGTATCTTATTCTCGTTTTTTCGCCACAATCTCAGTAATATATTTTGTTACATCCTTAATTTGTTTTTCAGTTAAAAGCTCACCAAAGGCTGGCATGGTATTTCCGCCTTTTTTGACCCTTTCCATTACTTTTTCCGGATCTTTCGCTACCTGACTAAGTTGCAGGTCTGGTCCATTATGTCCACCTGTTCCCTCTCTTCCATGGCAGGCCAAGCAATTTCCTTCAAAAACCTTTTGACCATCGTCCACATTTGCCGTGGTATCTCCATTCTCCTTATCTTCAGGATTATTATTGTTTACAGGAGCGGTACCTGATTCAATGGTCCCATCTAAGGAGAAGGTCCATAAAGAGTCGCCATGCTTCGAACCGGCTAATGCGTTCCCTGCCGCTAGAACAGTAATATATTCTTTTCCATCTACTTCATAGGCAATAGGCGCTGCATTCACACCTGCATCCGTCTTAAATTCCCATACTTGATCGCCAGTTTTTGCATCAAATGCAATGAGTCTTCCATCATTATGTCCTACGAAGACAAGTCCACCCTTTGTAGTAAGTACGCCACTATACGCACTGGAATCCCATTTTTTCTGCCAAGCAATTTTATTTGTTTTTACATCAATGGCCGTTATAGTTCCTCTTACGGGTGCATCCTGCACCGGCTGGATAATACTACCTAGATAGATACTGCCTTCCTTATATTCTTCTTCACTTCTTGTAAAAGTAGAATACTGATCCGTTCCTAACACATAAAAATATTCTGTATCCGGGTTATATGCTGAAGGTGGCCAGTTGGCCCCTCCAAACGTCGATGGTTTCACAAGCATTGGTTCTTCCCAATATGGGTTGAAAATCTTACCAATATTTCCTTTATAACCTTTCACATCTTTCTTGAGATCCTCTTCCGTTACAACCTGTGGGACAAAAGCATCCCCCTTTGGAATCGGCTGAGTAGGCGATGTTTTTTGACGATCGTCCTGCGGCACTGGTTGCTCTTCAATACCCACCAACGGCTTTCCATTTGTTCGGTCTAGGATATAAAGCCATCCCGTTTTACCCGCCTGGGCTAGTGCCTTTCTCTTCTTACCATCCATTTTAACATCCAATAGTACCACTGGATTCGGAGCATCTAAATCCCAAATATCATGATGAACTTCTTGAAAGTGCCACTTATATTTTCCTGTTTCAGCATCAATTGCAACTATAGAAGAGGAAAATAAGTTATTCCCTTTTCTTACACTTCCATCTAAGTCCGGAGCTGCATTACCAGTTGAAAAATATAGTAACCCTAATTTAGGATCAACCGCTGGTGTCTGCCAAACCGGTGCGCCCCCTCGCTTCCATGAATCATTGTCACTTGGCCAGGTTTCGTGACCACTTTCACCAGGACCTGGAATAGTGTAGAACCGCCAAAGCTCCTTCCCATTTTTTGCATTAAAGGCCGTAACCCTGCCTCGAATTCCATATTCACCACCAGAAATACCTGTATAAATTTTTCCATTATAGTAAAGAGGTGCGCTTGTAATCGTATAGCCTTTTTTCCAATCATCGACTACAGTTGACCAAACCTCTTTACCCGTTTTCTGATCGAGAGCAACTAACCTCGCATCGAGCAGACCAACATACACTAGCCCATCACCGATTGCTACACCACGACTTGTCCAACCACAGCAAACGGTTGTTAATTCGCTAATGTTCGGTTTATAAGTCCATAAGATTTCTCCTTTTTTCACATCAATAGCAGATACTTGGTCTGCACCGGTAATGATATACATAACACCGTTATAAACGACAGGTGACGCCTCACCAGAATATTTAAACTCTTTCCCTGACCCAAGATGCGTAACCCATTTCCCTTTTAATTTTTTTATATTGGATGTATTAATTTTATCTAGGGTAGAATAACGTTGATTAAATGTATTCCCTCCATTGGTAATCCAGTTGTCCTTTGGCAACGATGTCAGTTGCTTGCTTGTAAACGCTGGAGGAGCGGGGTCCTTTACTTCCACTTTTGTTGCGGGTGGCTTTTCACTATTTGCAAGCTTTCCATCAACCTGTTCCTTTTCCCCAATAGAGGTTAGAAAAAAATAAAAGAGAACGACAATGACAAAGAGACCTGTAAACCCGGCAATAATTAATCCATTTTTTCTAGTTCCCAATCGTGCACCTGCTTTCTTTCTCTAGATAATAATGACTAAAAACCTAGTGTTTTTTTTAATTATTCAATGTAATACCCATTTCGCCTCACTAAATAACATGATTTTTATAGGTAAAAAGGGTAGAAATTTCTGTTAAATGCAAAAAGAACCCTGCTATACAAATAGCAAGGTTCTAGAAGGCACTACGACATATAAATATTAAGCCCGGCATTAGTGCCGGGCCTTTTACACAACCCTAGGGGGGGTTAACTAGTTAGTCGATGCTCATTGTAAAATAGTTTCACTCTTTCCGCAATTTTTTTCGTAGAGACTATACCTTTATTCTGCGGAAGTGGGCGCCGTTTGAATGTCTGCTATTTTTAATTCTTTTGTAACCAACTTTGGCAATACCAATAGATAATAGCAACCTACAACCATTAATAGGATACCCACCGCCCAATAAATGGTGTCTACTTTTACGAATGTCGGGAAGATAACTGCGATGATTCCCAATGATACAGAATGAGCCAGCATCATTAATGGATCCACCCAGCCGGACACTCTCCCCATAAATTTTGGATCTACAAGCTCCGTCATCCAACCAGACAATGCCACATTTACTGGTGCGATGATTACACCCATAATAAATACAATGGAAAGATAGAGCCAAACATTTTCCACTGCCCCCATAATCAATGTAAACACACCACTTAAAATGACTCCTCCTATAATAACTCGATGAACTTTGAGCAGCTTAATGAGTGGACTTCCAATTCCGCTGCCAAGCACAAAACCAATCCCTAAAAAGACGGAAAACAGAGAAGCATACTGCGTAAATTGATCTGGTTCTAGTTTGTATTTCATTGTAAACAGTGGAAGCACAGCAAACGCTCCATTAATCAGACCAAACACAAGAAAGCCAGAGACAATAGATTTTAGCAGTCTAAAATGAAGAATATATTTTAAGCCCTCTTTGAAGTCAGTAAGTACGGTCGTAAGATTAATTTCCTTCAGATGTGTTTTACCATTAGGTAACCGTGCCTCTAAAGGAATAGAACACGTGCTGATGAGAATCCCTGAAATAATAAAGCTGACTCCGTCAATTATCACAGTCCCCATCAGCCCAATATAGTGATAAGAAATGGCCCCCATTCCCATACCAAACAACATAAATAACCCAAGAACGGTTTGATTTAGTCCAGAGGCTTGCATATACTGCTCTTTATTAAGCACGCCCTGTAAGATACTCATTTCTGCTGGAGCAAAAAACTTTGATACGGCACTTCGAATAAACAGAATTACAAACACTAACCAAAGGATGTTGAAATAAATGGAAACCAATAAGAAGCCTGTTAAGATGGCCCGAATCCAATCGGAGTTAACCGCAATTTTCTTCCGGTCGAATCTGTCAGCAGCCACCCCCACTAAGAAGAAAACAAGCAATATAGGCAATGAATACATTAATTCCGCGATGGTTGCATAAAATGGCTGTTTGCTAAAGTGATCTAATAAATAAAAGGCAAAAGCAACATTACCAATCGTTGTTCCGAGCTGGGAGGCAAATGCCGCTAAAAATAATTTGGTGAAGACCTTATTTTTAAAAATTGTCATGACAAACCACCATCCTGATCATCGACTTGTAATACTGACTTTAACATGGACTTGAAGATGTTTAGCTGCTCGCTTACGCGAACGTTACTGCTGCCAGCTGCTTTTGAGTGAAGTAAAAGTCCTTCAAAATAGGAGGTAATCATTCTTATGATGACTTCCAAGTCCACACTTGGCTTAAATTCTCCTTGTGCGACTCCCCTTTGTAAGTAAAGCATTAAATAATCATGCTGCTTTTTGTAGTGGGCTTCCAGGTATTCACGCCGTTCTGGTTGTTTCCACCCGCTGATGAAATATTCATATATTACGATTGGCAGATCGTCAGATGCATGGTTTAATTGCTGGTCCATCATGTCGATTAATCCGATTAGCCCTTGCCAGACGGAAAGTCCACTCGTTAAAAGTTTATTGATTTGCGCTTCTGTTTCTTGATCATTTTCTGCAAGGATTGCTAGCATGATGTCTTCTTTGTTTGAAAAATATAGGTACACCCAGCCACGGCTCATCTCTGTTTCGTCTACAATGTCCTGCATGGTGGAGTTTACATATCCTTTGCGTTTAAACACTTCAGTTGCTGATTGGATAATGTGCCTTTTACGCTTTTCTTTTTCACTGTCAGAAATTTTTGGTGACAAAGTAGGTTCCTCCATTACGTTAAAAATAACACTGACATCACTGTCATTTTTATTATAAATCATTTTTTTCCATTTTCAATAACATTTGGAAATTAATTAAAAAATATAAATAGGTTATCGATTTTTGAAACGCCTCGATAATCATGCATTAATATTAGTCTATTAAATTAAATATATTTTTTAACTAGTCTGTTATCTTATGTGAAAAATGTTATATTTATTATACTAACACCACTTTTTCTAACGGAGGAATTACTTTGGATCGGTTACAACAATTGCTAAATAATTTGGAAATTATTCAATCCACACATGCAGAAGATGCGTGTATCGTTTTAGCAGACACAGAAAAGGTCATAGGCTACGTCCCTGGTAAAACGATTGATATTAGAATCCCTATTGGCGCTACTGCGGATAATTTTAAAGGGACTGTGACTCATAATGCTTTAATTACTGGCGAGCCACAAAAGGAAGAACGTGATTCAGAAATTTTTGGCGTTGCTTATATTTCAACAGCAACCCCTATTATAGAAAACAATGAAATAATAGGCGTTATTTCTACTATTGTTTCAAACAATAAAGTAGATGTATTACGAAAAGGAGCACAAAAACTTACCGGTGTTAGTGGTGAATTGGCTACAACATCAGAAGAGGTAACAAAAGTAACGGAACAGATCGCAACTGAACTAAAAGAACTTGATGAAGAAACTACTTTCCTAAGAGATGAGATTAAAAAGATAGAGGAAATATTGGGTATTTTAAAGAAAACAGCAGTTAGATCCCGTATATTGGGTCTAAATGCATCTATTGAAGCTGTACGTTCCGGAGAGCATGGAAAGGGCTTTGCTGTGGTAGCTAAAGAAATAGAGAAAATGGCTGAAAATAATAGAGAAACCGTTGAAGGTGTAGAGCCACAATTAAAAGGGATGGTAGCTAATCTAGAAAAAATCATCACCAACATTCAACAAATTTCTTCAGACTCTCATGAACAAGCAATAAAGATGGAAGCATTCAATAAGGCGTTTGAACAAATTGTAAACACGGCTTCCGAGTTAAACTCTCAAGCAACGAGTATATAAAACCTGAAGGCATCCTTTGGTAGGATGCCTTCTTTCGTTATAACTTCAACTTCTTGTCATAAACAGCTTAACAGTTGGCAGGTGTGTCGCTTGATTCATTCACCTTCTCCTCAAATATCACTTTTTCGGTGGACGCGGTCTTTTGACAAGTTCCCCACCACAATTAGGGCAAACAGCGTCCATCTCTTCCGTACAGTTATGACAAAAGGTACACTCATAAACACAAATATACGCCTCCCCTTCATTTTGTAGGGGGTTATTACATTTCTCACATATTTTTCTCATTTCCAATGCCATTTTTAACACTCCTTTTTATGGTTTTTCTTCATCAACTTAGCAATTTGCAGCTGGTCGGATTCTTGAGAGAGCTCTAGCTGCTCAATCACCAAATCCTGTCGTTCGACCGAATGATTTTGACTTAATTTGGCTTTTCCTTCTATTTCAGTAATATGGATCTTAAAAGCGACAATCCCTCTACTCATCCCTTGGATGAAGTTTCTATTAATCTCTTTGAAGCGATAGGAGCTATCTCGCTTTTCGTACTTATCAACCATTTTAAAAAGAGCATTATAGATTTCTTGTTCATCGTGTAGAATCTCTATTTGTCCGTAAACATGAACCGCTACATAATTCCACGTTGGGACGGCTTGGCTGGTTTCGTACCAACTAGGGGAAATATATGCGTGTGGCCCCTGAAACGTAACGAGTACGTTCTGATTTTCGATATCCTTCCATTGTTCATTAGGACGAGCAAAATGCCCGTATAAGACTCCTTCTTCTCTTTCTAGCAATAACGGTAAATGTGTCGCATTTGGCCTGCCGTTATGCTGTGAAAAAAGGGTGGCAAAGCTATTTTTTTCTATGATTTTATAGATTGTTTCAAGATCATGTATTTTGAAATGTTTCGGAATATACATTTTGCACCTCATTCGGCTAAAATTCGATCACCTTTACTAGTCGGCTGGGATATTACTAAGAATTCCACGTCGCTGTTGGATTCATTAAACATTTGGTGCGGGATGTGTGGGGGTACTTCTATCCCTTCATGTGGTGTTAAGGTGAATCGTTCCCCATTCACTTCTAACGTCGGGCTTCCTACTAAAACAAAGAAAAATTGTCGTGTTTGCTGATGATAATGTCGCACTTCTGAAGATTGGCCTGGCATTCGTTCATGAATAACACTGAGTTCCTGCTGATTGACCAGATGCCACCCATCACATTGACTCCCCCATGTGTAATGCTCCGCATTTTGTTTGCTTATTTTCACTATAAATTCTCCCTTTATACTAATACTCTTCTTCTATACGACTGTTTTTTCCTTCTTGCAGCCAGATTGGGCTCATAGACTCCTTCTACGCGACCTTCTTCTCCTTCTCGCATCCAGTTTGGGCTCGTAGACTGCTCCTACGCGACCTTCCTCTCTTTCTTTCAGCCAGTTTGGGCTCATAGACTCCTTCTACGCGACCTTCTTCTCTTTCTTTCACCCAGTTTGGTCGCGTAGACTCCTTCTACGCGACCTTCTTCTCTTTCTTTCACCCGGTTTGGGCTCGTAGACTGCTCCTATGCGACCTTCTTCTCCGTCCCATAACCTTTTATGGCTAATAGACTTTTTTAGTATCCTTTTATCAAAAATCAATAACAGGATCCGTTTCACTTACCAACCACCTAAATCTCGACCAAGATATATTCCGACCGGTGATGATGATTGCCACCTTACGGCCCTTCAATTCACTTCCTACTTGTTGTAAACAAGCGACTCCAGCTGCTCCAGAGGGTTCAATCAAGTACTGGGAGTTGAGCATCAATTTCATGGCAGCAATCAGTTCTTTCTCGGAGACCGTAAGAATGCGATCAATATGTCTATGAATAATCGGAAACGTAATTGTCTCTGGCTCTATCGGTCCACTCAGCCCTTCTGCAATGGATGACTCTAAATCTACCGAAATAGCTCCACCTGCTTCATTCCAAACCACAAATGTAGGACTCTTTGCTGTTTGGACTCCCCAAACCTCTATTCTCGGATTCACCGCTTTTAGTGCCAAACACAAACCAGCAGTTAGTCCCCCGCCACCTAAGCAACTGATTACGACATCTACATCCGATAGGTCTTCTACAATTTCTAATCCAATTGTCCCCCCTGCAGCTATCATGGATGGATCATTATAAGCAGAAAGGAAAGTATAGCCCTTGGATTCCGCTGCCTCTAATGCTGCCAGCCTCGCCTCCTCGATCGTATCAAAAAATGTAATCAAAGCACCAAATTGTTCCAATGCCTTTACTTTACTAGAATCTACGTCCTTCGGTAAATACACTAGTGCGGGAATGTTTAGTTGATGGGCTGCACAGGCCAAACCAATCCCATGATTACCAGCAGAAGGAGCAATCACTCCACGTTCACGTTGCTCTTGGTTTAAGGTTAATAGTTTATTAAAAGATCCACGCGCCTTAAAGCTTCCAGTTACCTGCAGGTTTTCTAACTTCAAATAAATTTTCGCTGCAAATAAACTACTTAATTCCCAATTATATTCGCACGGGGTATGACTAATGTAGGGGTGAATCCGATCACGAGCCTCTTTGATATCCTGAAAATTGAGATTAGTATGCATCATAAACCCCCTCCTCCTTGTCAGAACGTTTCTCCTTTTCCACAAAAAAGTTTGTTAAACTCCTGGATTTGCACCCTTTCCAAGTAAGAGCAAAGGGTATGATCAACCCCATACTGATAACAAGATATCCGTAAGTAAGGCACACTTCACCAATAAAGGCAATCAAAAGTGACATCATAATCGATACAGCTAAACTAACAAACGAAACAGATGTCATCACCCTGCCAACCAACTTCTCCTCCACCTCTTCAAATAGCAGTAGTCTTGTGAGTACCTTTACCATCCCAATGAACATTCCCATCATCAGATACATGATAAAGGCAAAGGGCACACTGGTTGTTAAGCTAAATAGAACGGTTGATAAAGCCGTTAAGGAAATGGCAGCTAGGACCACCCTTGGAATGGCATGATTTCTTACCCAAAAGGTGCATAGGATAGCAGAAATAAGACTACCAATTCCGGCTCCACTATCAATGATTCCCAGTGAAATTCCATCCCCTTTGAGCGCTTGATAATTAAAAGGAGCAATCAGTGTATTAATAGAATAGAAGAACGGCAGCACCATGCTAGTAGCCAAGGCAAAATATAGGACTTTTTTGTTTTGAAAAATATAGTTCCACCCCTGTACCAGCTCTGCTCTATATTGCTTAAGGGTAGGTTTCCCCTCTATTTTGCTTGCCTCTTTGTCCCCCTTAGTGTTGATGCCAACAAATAAGAATCCTGCCAAAATATAAACTAAACTAGCTGTTAAAATGGCTTCGGTCGTGCCTAATTTATCCATCAATATTCCTGCAATGATTGCTGATACCAACAGTCCCAACTGCCAAGCCCCCTGCACGAGGGAAATTCCTTGCTTGTATTCTTCCGGACTCAGGATTTCCTTTAAGATACTTTCTTTGAGAGGTTCTATAATAAACCAGATCATATAACTTAATAGAATGGAAACATAGAAAATAGATACATAAAAAAAACCAAAAGCTACGCTAGCCGGGATAATGACAATGGCAAGAAAACGCAAAAGATTACATAGAAATGCCAGCTTAATTTTATTAAAACGGTCAATTAACACACCTAGAAATGGAGCAAGGAGCATAGAAGGCAATAAAGTCAGCACAAGCAGTTTTCCAATCTCGACGATTGAGTCCGTCTTTTCAAGAACTATAACGATAGTGGTTAATCCATAGATCCCTTCCCCCAGCACCCCAAACAAAGCAGCAAAGAAAAAGAAAAGAAAGGATTTATTTTTAAACAAAGAAAGATTACTCTTCATCCAACACTCCTCCAACGATAACTTTACATTAAGCATATTGGAGAAAAAGAAGGTATGGTAATACAGGATAGTCATACCTTCATAACGAAAAGTTATTGGACTAATTATAAAATCAATTTTACAATTAAGGGATATTTTAACATTATAAACAGAAACATGATAAAATGAGGGGAACCTATGAATAAACAAATACATAGTTCGTTAAAGGTGTTACTTGTTTCAGATTTGGATAAATCCAAGAAATTTTACGCAGATATTCTGGGCTGTGAAGTCACAGATTGGTGGGCCATTCGCGATGGATTTACAGGATTAGGGCTAAAATTACTTCAAGCAAATGCACCTGAGGATGTCCAACCTAACAGTCCGACAAATGGAGACCGACTACCTGTAGCCGATATTTATTGTTATGTAGAGAATTGGTCAGCCTTAGATGAACTATATGAAGAGTTTAAAGCAAAAGGAGCTAAAGTGGTTATTGAGCCCTGGATTGACCCTCAAGCAGGACCGTGGAAAGAATTTGCCATCGTTGACCCTGATAACTATTGTCTTGCTTTTGGCGGTACGAACAAATAACCTTAATTTTTTATAAGGGGGATGAAATGAAATGATCGCCACACAATACAAGATTACACTACCAAGCGATTATGATATGAACATAATCAAAGAGAGAGTAAGGAATAATGGTCATAAAACAGATGGATTTGAGGATCTAAAGTTTAAACTATATTTAATCACTGAAAAAGGAATCAATAGTAATCTTCAAAATAGTTATTCTCCATTCTATCTTTGGAAAGGGAACAACGGGTTAAATAAGTTTTTATTTAATGGATTTTATGACAACATACTAAACTCTTTTGGCTGGCAACACGTCAATGTCGGTATTCCGCTTATTGATACAACTACAACTAAAATCAAAGAGAAGAACTACCTATTTCACATCACGAGGAAAATCCAGCCACAAGAAAGTCTAAACAACTTAAAAGATAGAATAAGTGAAGAAATTCCAACGATTGAAGATACTGAATCTCTAGTTATTTATAATCCGGATAAATGGGAGTATGATGCATTCTACTTCTTAAGCGATTTAAGCAATTTAAAAGAAATGAGTGGAATCATCTATACGATTCTCCATGTGTCGGAAGAAGGAATCACTTATTAAATTTCATCTAGTGTCCAGAGCACCATTCGGTAAATAAAATAGATACCCAAATAAGCTCCGGTTAGTAAGAATAATGGATTTAAGAATATCCCATGGATATTGGTCATGAATACCGTATCATCCTTAATGATTTCGTATATAGCCACGGATGAAATATTACCAAAAACAAGTGCAGATAAGATTGCAACTATATTAAATAACAAACGTAGTTTTGGCTGAACTTTTTGCAAGATAACCAAAAGTAGGGGTGCCACTATACTTCCCAAAATTAATATGAATTTCATAAAAAATCACCTCCCTACCATATTTGCCATTGTAGGGAGGTTAAAACCAAGCTTCGTGTATTCCTTGTTAAAAATATTTGGTAATTGGAAATCCAGAGCTCTCTCTATTGTGAAAGTTTATTATTTGGTTTCTTGTGCCCTACAACCGCAACTGTACGAAATTGCCTAGAATTTGGCCCCTTTACTAAAGTTACCCCTTGAAATCCACTTTTGTTAGCACTAGGAATTAATTGGTGTTCAACCATATTTTTTACTCCATCCCATACCTCACCATCTTTCCCATCACATAGGGTAAGAACAAAAAATCCTCCTGGTTTTAATACACGGTATATTTCTAATATCGTCTCAGGGATATTATCCCAAAAATAAATAGTATGAATACTAAACACCTTGTTAAAGTGTTCATTTGGAAACGGAAGCTTTTTTACATTTCCTTGAACCAATTTAGCTCTTTCTTCATTTATGGCTTTTTTATTTCTAAGGGCCGCGGACCGAATGACAGTAGGCGAAAGATCCAAGCCTACTACTTGTGCTGCTAATGGTTGTTCAAGAATCAATTTCATTGCATAACCTGCACCACAGCCTAGCTCTAATACTTTTTCTCCCTGTGCAACTTTTAATAACTCAAGTGTCCATAGTGTCTCAGGTTTATGCTGCCGTACCATTTTTTCACCGATATAGGATCCAATTAGCCCTCGAGGCTTGCTATATTGGCTATCAATAAATTCCTTCACTCGATAAATCAACCCCATAATTTCTCCTTTTACCACTCCATTAAGAGAAGGTCATCATTAATCTCTTTCATTTTTCTAAAACCACTCTTCTCATAGCAAGAGATTGTTCGACTATTATTAATCTTTACCTCTAACACAACAAATATAGATATTGATGTAAGTCCTAACCCTTTTGCGCAAGTCCTCTTCCAATGAGATTCGCGGAAATCGGTTTTTTTCCCACTTCTCTTGCCCAAATGGACAATTGTCCAACGTGGTGGATTTCGTGGGCTAAAATATGACGCATAACCTCTCCCCAGGTGTCGGTAGCAATGCTTCCATCTGGTTGGGGATCATATAAAATCAGATCCTCCATACTCTCATCCCATGAGAGCACAAATTTCTCCACTTCCTCCCGAAATAATGTATCCAGTTTACGGACCTGCGCTAGGCTTTGGTACTCTTCAAAACTCTCCTGGAAATCTGGCTTTCCCTGTAATAAACGAATCCAGCTCCACTCCACATCAACAATGTGAAAAAGTGTATGCAAGATGCCCCCTATTCCTCCTGTACGCACCCGAAGCAGTTCCTCCAATGGAACATCTTCACACCAAGAAAACCAGTCTTGTCTAACCTGCCAATTGTATCGAAACAGTGTTTGCATCTTTAACCCCTTCCTAATAACATGAATCTTATCCATTTATACGAGAATCTTTCATTTAATAGAATACTGATGCAATCATTATGTTAATAGTTTTTTCCAATAGCCCCATGCATTTAAATAGTCATCTAGATCATGTGGATGATGTTTTACACATGAAGCTATCCTAAGGTATAAGCCTATAAGGACCTCTTCATATAAAAAATGAGCGGATTTCCTCTCTTTATTACTTAAATGACTCGCTGCTGATTCAATAACCTCTGCAGTTAAGTCTTCCGGGGAGGAACAGAAGGCATAAATTAAATCATAGAGAGGCTCACCAAACACAGGAGCTGGGTCAATAACACCTGTCAACTGTTCCGCATTCCACACAAAATTATGTACACCTAAATCTCCATGCAAAAAGAACGGGGAACTTGTTATACTCTTTCTGTTTGGACTATTTACTAATTTAACCACCAGATTGATGTCCTCTTTTTCTAAATATGAACCTACCATATTCGTCGCTTCCTTTACTCTTTGCAAAAGAAACATCTGCCATGATTCGGTTGGTTCATCTGCCCATCCCCAACCAATCGGATTAGGAACCTGTTTATACTGATTCAACAGTTGCTTTACGATTGATATAAGTAGCCCCCTTTTATTATTTCTATTGTATTTGGTAAAACCAGATATGAATTCATAGACCATGTATTGATTTGACTCTTCAACATACAAAAGTTTAGGCAACAGGTTTATGTCTTTATAGAAATCTAGAAAGTTAGCCTCCGCTTGAAGAATTTGGGGCTCATTACCTTTAACTACAAATCTTGCCCCATTACTGTTACTTAGCAGGTACAGTTGGCTTACCGTCCCACCCTTTAAGGGTTCACACTTAACGGCACTAGTGGGAATGATACTTTTACTGATTAAATCTCCAATGATTCTTTCAATATCCATGGCTGCTCCTTTCATCTGGAATGTAGACTACCAATATGTTCCCATCCATAAATTAGTTCATTAAACTCCTCGCCACCCATTTCTATCTTGATGGTATCTATCCTTTTACCCCCTAGAGCCTCATAATAATGTTTGCATAGGTTGTCTTCCATGAATCCACGTGGACTTTGGCGATTCCTTTTGCATCGGATATAACTGCTTTTCTTATATTCATAAAAGCACCTCATTTTTGATTTCCTCTAAAAAAAGAACCTAAAACATATAAATTCCTCAATTGTATTCAACTTTCCTGCACGGTTTTCCATGGAAATGGACAAACTAATAGAATATAGGTTGAGAACTTTGAGGTGAAAGCATTGAAAAAGATTGTTTTTATTAGACATGGGCAAAGTCTTTATAATCTAGAAAACCGCTTTACTGGCTGGACAGACGTTGACCTTACTGATAATGGCTACAGCGAGGCGAGAGAAGCTGGAGCTATTTTAAAGAAACAAGGATTTATCTTTGATGTAGCTCATACTTCCGTTTTAAAAAGAGCCATTAGAACGTTATGGATATTGCTTCATGAGATGGATCTCATGTGGATTCCTGTATATAAATCCTGGAGATTAAACGAAAGACATTATGGCGCTTTACAGGGGATGAATAAAGATGAAGTTATCGCGCATTATGGGGAAGAACAAGTCAATGAATGGAGACGTTCAGCCAGCATCCGGCCTCCACTCATATCACTGGAGGGTCATGCCTTAGATCAAAAAGATCCAAAATTTACTCAATTGAATCCAGAGAATATTCCTCTCACTGAAAGTCTTCTAGATACAGAAAAGCGAACCTTAGTGTATTGGCATAGTAAAATTGTACCAAACTTGCAAAACAATCAACGAGTCATCATTTCTGCACACGGGAATACATTAAGGGCACTAGTAAAATATCTCGACAACATTCCCGACGATGGAGTCGTGAGTCTCAATATTCCTAATAGCATTCCCCTTGTCTATGAGTTAGACGACGATTTACATCCAATCAGACACTACTATCTCGACCAATATGGCGAGGTTCCCGAAGGTACAATCCCACGTCATATGGATTTGAATAATCCTGAAACACACGATTGGATTGGCTAATTCTAATCCATAGCATTGAAATGCCTGTTTCCAATTTCTCCGCTGGCATTTTCATTTTATAAAAGCATTGAGGTTGAAATCATTATTTGTAAAAATAGTTAGATATTTGAAAAAATACTCAAAAAAATACGACCCTTCCGAAAAGATGAGTCGCACCAAGACTTCATATAAACTTATTAAGCGGGTAAAATCAATTTTACTGTTGTCCCTAATCCTACTTTACTTTCTATTTCAATTTCCCCTTTGTGCAGTTTCATAATGCTCTTGGCGATATGCAGCCCCAAACCAGTGCCTCCTGTTTCTCTGCTTCTAGCCTTGTCAACTCGGTAAAAACGCTCAAAAATATGATCAATTTCCTCCTGAGGAATTCCGATACCATAATCTTTTACACGAACAATCGCTTGTTGTTGATTCATTTCTAAAAAAACTTCAATTCGACCATGACTATATTTTATCGCATTATCTAACAAAATAATGATGACTTGCTTAATCTTTAATTCATCAGCTTGGATGATGATTGGGCTCTCCGTGGAAAATAATGTTATTTCTCTTCTATATACGTCTTTTAATTGTTTGAAAATTGTTTGGCATAATACCACCAAGTTTACCTCTTTTAGTTCTATAATGTTTTCATTCTCTAAGGCAGCTAAGTCAAGGAAAGTCTCGGTCATCTTCTGGATTCTTGTTGCCTCGGCATGAATCGCTTGGATGGCTTCTTCCGCCATCTCTTTATCCTCTAGCCCGTGCCTTTTTAAAAAATTGGCGTAGCTCTTAATGACGGTTAAAGGTGTCTTTAATTCATGAGAGGCATCAGAAACAAACTGTTTTTGCCTCTCCATATTGACTTGTAGCTTTTCTATCATCCGATTAAAAGTACTTGCCATGGTTTGGAGTTCATCTTTTGTTTGATTTTGAATGGTGATCCCCTTAGGAACACCGCTCTTTTCAATTTCCTCCATGGTATGAATCATATTAGAGATTGGCCGCATAATTAGATTAGCCAGCCATCTTCCTCCTAGTAATGAGATACTAGCCCCTAATACCGTACAAAACCCTAAGATAGCACGAAGGAGCTCTTTTCTCGCTTCTAGCCCTATTAATCGTTCACCTATTTCCAAGCTACCACTCAGTTGGTTTCCCTTTGGAATGGGAAAACGAGTAACTAATACTTCCTCCTCCCCATTTTCCGCCGTAATCAAATGGGTTTCTGCATACGGATTTTCTGTGTATTTCCCCTTCATTTTTTTGGAGAGTAAACGATCATTCGTTACTTCAAAAATCACCCTATTCTTTGGTTGCATAATGCGGATGTATGAATGAAAAGTTAAATAATCTTTTAATTTTTTCTCCATATCACTAGAGGATGAAAGTGTATCAAGGTCTTTTATTATGTCAGCTGCCTTTTGATTCTGCATATCTTCTTCCATATTGATCGTTGTTTTCATAAATAAAATAAAGACCACTACATTAATAGGAATCATAATACACAACATCCAAGCAGTTGTTATAAGATTAATTTTTGTTGTAATCTTCATCCGTTTTCTCCTTTATCGTAAAACCAATGCCCCTAATGGTAGCAATTAATTGAGAAGAAAAGCCTTCATCGACCTTTTTCCTTAGGTGCCTAATAAAAACATCAATGACGTTGGTTTCACCTTCATAATCATATCCCCAAACATTCATGATGATATTCTCTCGGGTCACAACCTTATTTTTATTGGTGACTAAATATACGAGGAAGTCATATTCCTTTGGTGTCAACGTAATGGTTTTTCCATCCCGTATTACCTCTCTTGAATCAGTATTGATGACTAAATCTTTAACGGTCAATAGTGATTCTACTTCCCTTTTGCCTCCATTATTAGGCTGATTTCGAAGACAAGCACGAATTCGGGCTAATAGTTCTTCTATTTCAAAAGGCTTAGTGACATAGTCATTTGCTCCTTGATCCAATCCCGCTACTTTATCAAAGGTTGTATTCCTGGCCGTTAAAAGAATCACAGGGGTTGCGCTTTCCTTTCGCAATCTCCTTAATACTTCTATTCCACTTAACCCAGGTAGCATAACGTCTAATAAAATTAAGTCCATGTCCGTTTGTAACGCTTTTTCTAATCCTGCCTTACCGTCATGTTCTACTACTACCTGATAACCTTCATACTCCAATTCCATTTTTAAGACACGAGCAATCTGAGCTTCATCCTCGATTACAAGAATCTGTGTTTTCACTTCACACTCTTCCCTTCTAAATAGCAATAAAACTTCCAACGCATGTCTTATCTCCAATTTAGCATGATCTATCAGAAAAATTTGCGTCTTAATGAAATATTAATCTTTTATTCAGGGTACGAAAAGATTCATTCCCTATACTTAGGTTATCCAGTTTCGGGCAGTATCCATCATTTTGTAATTCTTATACAGCGGACATACGATAGATAGCCTTTTTAAACTATTATTTTATTCATTAAGGAGGAAACGGATTGAAAAGATTAGTAGAGGCAACGATGCAAAGAGCGATCCTCATGATTGTATGTGTGGTCATTATTTTAGCTTGGGGAGGTATTTCAGCTTTCCAAATGCAGCGAGATTATTTGCCAGGTATTAACAATACGACCTTGGCGGTTAGTATGAGAGTGCCTGGGTATCAAGCCGCACAAGTAAAACAGCAAGTAACCGACAATTTGGCTAGTGCAGTTAAAATGGTAGATGGACTAGCTAATGTCGAAACCACCTCTTATGATGGCGGATTATTTATGAGTCTTTATTTTCCCATGAATACAGATATGAAACTTGCGGAAGATCAAGTAAACAAAGCACTAGCAAATGCAGATTTACCGCAGACAATTACCAGCACTCCTTCAGTGACAAGATTAACAACTAGTTCATTTCCAATTCTAACGTACAGTGTCACAAGTTCAAAATTAGATGAACCAACCCTTCGCTCAACCGCAACACAGGAACTGGTGAAACAATTAAAATCGGTCCCTGGTGTAGCCGATGTTTCCGTATTTGGGGGAGCAAAGGATGGTTATGTATTAACCGTTCGAATGAAAGACCTAGTGAAAAATGGTTTAACCTTGGATGATGTAAATAAAGCATTTTCTCTTTCCATCCCATCCATGCCACAGGGGAATATTGCAAACAATCTATTATCGATACCGGTATCTTTTGACGGATTGCCATTAACCCAACAGCAAATGGAAAACGCATCAATAAAAAATAAACTAGGAAAAGCCATTCCTGTTTCAGCCTTTGGTACCATTTCGCATTCTTTAAATGATGTTAAAACCATTTCTAGAACCAATGGTAAGCCAAGTGTGGTCTTAAATGTGATCAAAACACCATCTGCAAATATTACGGATGTCGCCGATCAAGTAAAAGATCGCATCGCTCATCTTCACTTGGATACAATCAATCCAAAGGATATTTCGTTCCATGTTTTACTTGACCGAGAAAAAGAATTAAACAGCTCCCTTTACGGACTAGTTCGAGAAGGTTTACTGGGCTCTTTATTTTCGATGATCTGTGTGTTCTTCTTTTTCCGAAATGTAAGATCAACATTACTCATTGCGATTTCACTGCCGATCTCTTTACTGGCAACAACAGCTTTCTTAAAATCCATGGGCGTCACACTAAACATCCTAACCGTGTCAGGTTTAATTGTAGCTATGGGTCGGATTGTGGATGATTCCATTGTTATCTTGGACAACATGTATAGAAGACGCGAAGAATCAAAGGACAAATCGCTCCTATCCCTTCTTTCTTCAGCTGTTGCAGAGATGATACCAGCAATCCTAGGTTCAACCTTAACAACAATCGCTGTTTATATTCCAATCGCGTTTGTTGGCGGAGTTATTAGTGCCTCTTATAGCGGATTTGCCTGGTCCGTCGTTATCGCACTTATTATTTCGTTCTTTGTGGCGATGCTTGTCATTCCAGCTCTTGCCTTTATGGGATGGAAGGGCGGAAACTTGACGAAGCAAACCGTCAAGTTAGATTCTCGAATGAAGCCAGTATTGCAAGCAGCATTCAAGCATAAAAAAGCAATGGTGATAGGGTCCATTTTGGTCTTCTTATGTGCAGGTATCTATTCAGCCTTTTTACCAGTAAGCTTATTACCAAGTGGTAAAATCGGACAAATTGCTATTAAAGCAGAATTACCTAAGGGCAGTACACTAAAGGAAGTAGATTCTGAAGTCCAAAAAATTGAAAAAGCATTAAAAACCAATCCAAAAGTTGAGGCATATTCATCTAATTTTGGTTCAACTATGACACCTCAAAGTGATGATGTGTTTGACCAAGGTGGAGGATATATCACATATCCAAATGTGGCTAACCTCTCCGTTGTTTTGAAAAATGATAAGGATGCAGATTCTGTCATTAAGCAACTACAAAGCCAACTTCCGACATTAGCTAAGAATGTCATTTATACGGTTACAAGCCAGAGTATTTCTGGGGATGACTCACAAATACGACTATTATTTACAGGTGCTGCTCAAGCCACTTTAGACAAAACAGCACAACAAGCAAGAATTCGCCTTTCAAAAGTGGCGGATTTAAGTGTAGATGGCAAAGTTGATTTAACCAATGGTCTGCCTAAATACAAAGTAACCTTTGACCAGAAAGCAATTCAAGAAAAGGGAGTGCAAACCGCTGATATTCTAGCTGTTATAAACCGATACATGGCTCAATCAAAAGACGCAACCATTACGGTTGACCATAAAGCACTGCCTGTAGACGAATATTTAGACCAAATTGCATCAGGTACAAATTCAACTATTACGGTAAATGCATCTGCTAATGATGTTTTAGCATCTCTCGCTGCTGAGACCTTCCATGGGAATAATGGTGCCTTGGTCCGATTTGATCAAATAGCAAAAATCGCTAAAGACCCATCTTCCTCAACGATTAGTGAGCGTGATGGGCAACCGTTCTCACTTGTAACAGCACAAATTACATCAAATGATATTGGGAAAGTGTCAACCAAAGTTGAAAAAACCTTAAGTAGCATGAAGTTGCCAAACGGAGTAACGTATTCAATGGGCGGAATCTCTGAACAAATCAAAGACATGATTTTTGATATGTCTGTTGCCGTTGCCTTTTCGATTTTATTAGTATTATTAATTACTTCAGCTATTTTCAAAGGTTGGAGAGCACCTCTTGCTGTTCTTTTAAGCATTCCGCTTGCCCTAAGTGGTGTGGTGATTGCCTTAATCCTTTTTGGCGGTCAATGGAACTTAGCCGCACTTATTGGAATACTTATGCTTACTGGTATTGTGGTTACAAATGGTATTGTTCTAATTGATAAAATTGAACGAAACCGTAAAGAGGGAATGCCTGTGAATGAGGCTGTCCTAAATGGTAGTCTTTCAAGAATTCGACCGATCTTAATGACCGCCGCGGCAACGATTCTTACGCTCATCCCACTAGCCTTTTCACATAATGCAGATACCGTTATTTCGCAAACTCTCGGTATTGTCGTCATTGGCGGGATGGTTACATCAACCATCAACAGCTTTATTATCATCCCTGTTATTTATGAATGGTTGCATAAAAAAAGCACGGTCGAAAGACATTCCACCACTACAAATGAAAGCTTGAATAAATAATATAAAGCGAATTAAACAATAATTAATATAAACAACAAAAACACCAACTCGTTTCGGTGTTTTTGTTGTTTTCTTTCTTTAATTTTAGTCCGAAGCTGAAATTCATTTAGTTTTAGAATTAAAAGATAATAACTGGAAAATAATATGTGTGAATGTCTTAAAAAAAGGAGCAAAAAGATGGGAAGAAAAATATTTAACTTAATTACCATTAGTTTATTGTTTGTTTTTTTCTATGGTGTGAAAGCAAATGCAGAAATACAAACGCCACAAAATTATGGTGCTAAAGGAGCTCTTCAGGATTCCTCGATTACTTTAGAAGAAGCTTTAACCTATGCAATTAAGGATGAGTATCTCGCTCAAGCTAGATATGACACAATTATTGCTAAATTTGGTGCCATTCGACCTTTTACTCAAATTAAAGCAGCTGAGCAGCGGCATATATCAGCCCTTCTCCCTTTATTTCAAAAGTACAATATTAAAGTCCCAGAGGACGATGCAAAAAAATACACAAAAACACCAAGCAGCTTAAAAGAAGCTTTTCAAGCAGGGATAGATGGAGAAATAGATAATATCGCAATGTATAATAAGTTGGCATCAGTAGCAAGTCTACCCCAAGATGCAAAAGTAGTAATGCAACGACTAGGCGACGCATCTCAAAATCATTTAGCTGCATTTAAAAGAGGGCTTAGTCAAAATCCGTAACATAAAAAATCATTTTCTATACAAAAAGCCCTTGTTGAATTTGCAGCAAGGGCTTTGTCTACCCACCCGAACGATAAGGGGGAATTTAAATTAAGAGGTGCTCTTTCAGCAATTTTTATAGTAAAAAATGGTTGCAGCTAATTCACCATCAGCAGATTTTGCATAGTTCGGAATTCGCCCAGCTTGAATATATTCTAGTGAAGTATAAAGTTTATTAGACGGATCCCCTTCTCTTGTATCGAGAACAATTAATGATCGCTCCATTTGTCTTGCAGTTTCCTCGGCCTTTTGCATAAGTAAACGACCGATACCGTTACGACGGTAATCAGGGTGTGTCATTAATTTCGCAATTTCCGCCCTATGGCTTCCATTCTGTTTCGTCGATAAGTGTAACTGTATACTTCCAACAATGTGATTGTTTAATTTAGCCACAAATAGAATTACATCTGGGCTAAGAACGGTTTTCCAATAGTTTGCTGCATCTTGTTTTCTCATTGGTGGCAAAAAGCCTATTGAGGCTCCATCATCTACTACTTTTACTAAAAGCTCTGAAAGCTCATCAAGATGTTCTTCAATCAACGTTAGTTCTTCAATTTTCACTTCGGTTCACCTCTTTATGGAGTCTATATAATAAGCTAGACGAGATTAGGTTAATAAGGTTTCTTTACTATCTCTTAAAAAAGCGTTCTACCTCGATTTTTAATTCATCAAGCAACTGAAAACTAGACTGTTGGCCAATGCTTTCTATTACATTGGTATAGTACCACTTTTGTTGCTCTCTTCCCCGTTTAAATTTCCCCCAAACCTGCTCTCCGAATTGTTCTATATCGCGGGCAATTGATCTGATATTATGCAGTTTATCCGCACAGGCAACAACTCGGATTTCTTCGGGAGCGGTCTTCAGGTACTCAATCGTATGCTTTTTCCGATCCTCCCAAGAAAGAGATTTATCAGGCTCTGAACATCCCTCTACAATTTGAGCAATATTCCTGCCAAATAATTGCTCGATATCTTGTAAGGAAAGATCCGTATCCATAACCGTATCGTGTAATATTCCTGCTGCAACCAGTTCTTCACTATAGCCCGCCGTCATTAGAATCATCCCTACTGCTACTGGATGAGTAATATATGGAATATCAGTACCTTTCCGATACTGTTTCTCATGGGACTTTGCAGCCGTTTTTAGTGCTTTTTCAATAACATCCACACGTTTTCCTTCTCTCTATTCATTTTTTGGTGCTGTAAATTCAATATTTTGTGCATCTGCTTGTGCTGGCGAGGATTCTTTGATTCCACCTTTAATCCAAACGACTATCTCTTGTCCTTCCTCATATTTAGAAATATCTCCATTTTCATGCAAGGTGACCCAGACGAGCCCTTCTTTTTTATCTTCCATTAAAATGCGTTTATTATCATAATCCACTTGTGTAATAACGCCCTTTAGATCGACCTTTCCTTTCACCGCGTGGCCCCTATCACAACCTAATAATGTCAAACCAACACTTACTAGCAGCAACCAAAGCAAGAGTATTTTTTTCACAGTGGAACTCCCTCCTATTTATCATTACTAGTATTCTGTTTTAGACCAAAAATCTCCTGTTTCCCCCAAAAACCAGGCCGCGAATCTATACGATTAGCGGCCTCCCTTTACATCTATTTATTCAACTCTACTGTTAGCAGTTTAATAGCTTCCATTACGCTTTTTACATTTTCTTCATCATTCATGTTATTTCTAGCATGGAGCAGGACGGGGCGAACCGATTCTACGGAGCGACCAAACTCATACATCCATTCATAGCGGGGGACCATCCAGGTGTGGAAATGGTGGGTAGTATCTTCATTATAAAAATAGTAAACATATTCAATCCCTAATACTTCTCGTTGTGCTTTTCTAATCTTTGTAAGAAGATTTATGTAGTCTAGCTTTTCTTCTTCCGTTAACTCATCAAAACATATGATATGGCGCTTAGACGCTAGTATGATTAGCCCTTTTATCGGGTAAGCGACATCCTGATGTGCATGGAAATGTTCCGTTTCCACGACAACTCCCCCATCAGGCTCAATCATTCCGCTCGTTAATGCACAGCTCAAGCATTCAACCTCTACTGTATTCCCGTTAGATAAAGTTATTTTTCTCATACACGTTCCCCCTTCGACCCTTTATTGGCGGCCTATGAAAATATGCCGTTAGTCATCATACACCAAAAGGGATATTTAGTAAAATAATATAATATCATCCAAAAAAAATACAAAAGGGTTAGGTTTCTTCATAATAAAAAAATCAATCGAATATTAGCAGATAAGCCTTCACATCGGTCGTATCACCAAACTTTTAACTATTGAATGGTTGATAATGGAAGTAATAGCCGTTGAATTCTTTTGGAAATAGGAACTTAATGACATACTCATTCTTTTCATTTCTATTCCCCTTGATTTCTTTCTTTTAGAATATCCCGGATGATTTCCATATGAAAAGTAGCCCATGCTTTTTCGCGAAAATGAAGGATGACACTTCCTATTAAAATGAGCAAATACCCAAACCCAAATAGTGCCCAAAGCATACTTCCATCTTTAAAAAGGAAATCCATTAAGGGCTTGGAAAATAAAAATAATAGCCACGGCACGGAGGAAACAAAAATGGGTATAATGCCTGATCCACTTTTCTCCTTAATCATTCGATAATATATCAATTGCAACTGTTCACTATCAAGTGAATAATACAGTTTTTGAATGGCTTCAATTTCTTTAAAACCTTTCATGTCTTTTATGGATTCACCATTATGTATTGCTTTGTTAAGTTGAAGGTAAATCTTATGGGCATCCCCACGAAATGATAACATCTCTTCCTTCCTTCTTTCACCAGCATTTATCATAGTTATTCTTTAGCAATTGACACGCTTGTATGTAATTTTTATTTCAGTAAGCCACCGGTCCAGTTATTTAATTAAACGTTTACATAGTTAACGGTCGCCTTTTTTAGCTGCCGTTTTAAATACCTTGCTTTCTACGATTCGCTCATAAAACCTTTAAACCCAACTAAGAAATTGTAATTTTTTACTTAATATGTCTATCTAGACCTCGTCCCAATGAATTATCAATGATTTTTCTTAAAAGCATAAAAAATACAGGCAACCGCCTGTATTTTTACTTAGTCTCCGTCGGATTCACTGCATCGTTTAACTGGATTTCTAACTCATCCTGGTAATTTGCTTTTTCTTCGCCTGTCCATTCGAGATACTTCGCCATCATGTCTATTACAGCTTGTTTCCACTTTTGTACCCCTTGAATATTAAAATATAAGGCCCCTGTCCGGCGGATAAAAAAGTCCACAGGCGTAACTGTCATTTCCTCTTCCAAGCTATACAATAGCTGCACATATACATCCAATGGCAAACCGTATTTGTTATTGGAATCGTAATTCTTAGCTATATCAAATATTCGATGAATATTTGATCCATATCTTTGTACCAGCTGTAAGTATTGTTCCTTCGTAAATCCGATGCCAATGGCGTACTCAATATATTTTTCAATAAAAGCTTGAAAATTACTTGAACCTCCAAAATCCCCACCAGAGATAGGCATATGCATGGTTTGACAAGCCTTAAGATCCCTCTGTACATCTCCCTGCAGAATCTTCACTACTAAATCAACCACTGTTTCCGCCATCTTTCGGTAACCTGTCAGTTTGCCACCTGCAATCGTGATTAATCCAGAATCGGATATCCAAATCTCATCCTTACGGGAAATTTCAGAAGGGTCCTTGCCTTCTTCGTAAATTAATGGCCTCACCCCGGCCCAGCTTGACTCAATATCTTCTTCCTTCATCTGAATGGTGGGAAACATATAATGAATGGCCTCAATAAGGTAATTCCTATCCTCAGATGTCATTTTGGGATGTGCCGGGTTGCTATTGAAAAATGTATCTGTTGTACCAACATATGTTTTTCCTTCTCTAGGAATCGCAAACACCATCCTGCCGTCAGGTGTATCAAAGTAGATGGCCTGATTTAGTGGGAACTTCGATTGGTCAATCACTACATGGACCCCTTTTGTGAGCCTCAGTTTTTTTCCTGACAAAGAATGATCTTTATCCCGAATTGTATCGACCCAAGGACCAGTAGCATTAATGATTTTTTTCGCAAAAATATCTAACACTTCTCCACTTAGTTGATTAACCACCCTTGCACCGACTACTTTTCCGTCCCGGTAAAGTAGTTCGCTCACTTTTGTGTAATTGACGGCTTTTACCCCTCGTGAAACTGCTTCTTTGATTACTTCCATCGTCAATCGGGCATCATCGGTACGGTATTCCACATAGAGTCCGCTACCTTTTAATCCATCTCGTTTAATAAGGGGCTCTTTTTCAATGGTTTGATCAGGCGACAGCATCGATCTTCGTTCCGCCTTTCTTACACCAGCTAAAAAATCATAGACTCGAAGACCAATAGAGGTACTAAATCGGCCAAACGTTCCTCCTTTGTGAATTGGCAAAAGCATCCGCTCTGGTGTGGTAACATGCGGACCATTTTCGTACACAATGGCGCGTTCTTTCCCGACTTCCGCAACCATTTTTACCTCAAACTGCTTGAGATAACGTAATCCGCCATGGACTAGTTTAGTAGACCGACTAGATGTTCCTGCCGCAAAATCCTGCATTTCCACCAACGCGGTATTCAATCCCCTGGTTACAGCATCGAGTGCAATCCCGCAGCCTGTAATCCCTCCACCAATGACAAGGACATCAAATTCTTCTAAAGCCATTTCCTCTAATACTGCATTTCTATTTGAACTTGAGAATTTCAATGGATAACCTCCTATTTAGGAAAAAAACATTGGGAGACCTAATTATGAATTCCCCTTTATAACTCTATTCAATCCTCCATTCAAAATCTCCAACATATTACTTTGTTTTATTTTTCTGATAATATAATATTAAAAGCAATAACAAAGCCACTACATAGGAGGATTACCATGTTCTTATCCTTTCCCATTTGCGCTGCCCTTTTAGGAATGTTAATTGCTCAATTCGTAAAAATTCCGATACACTTTTTAACCTCAAGAGAACTAAAATGGAGCTTAATGTTTAGTACTGGCGGAATGCCGAGTTCCCATACAGCGACCATTATTTCTTTGACTACGGCGATTGGGATTACCTCGGGGGTTCAGTCAAATGAGTTCGCCATAGCGGTGATTGTGTCTCTTATTGTGATGCATGATGCGATGGGGGTTCGCAGACATGCGGGTTACCATGCAGAAGTGTTAAATACATTGTTGGCTGATTTCAATGTTCTTATCGAGACCTTAAAGCATCCAAGTTTAAAGAAAACAGAATCCCGTGAAAAGCTTAAGGAATTACTCGGCCACCAGCCAGCGGAAGTGTTTTTCGGAGCTATCACTGGAATCATTGTGGGGTATTTGACTTATTTGGTTTATCCGTTTTAGTTATTTGAAATGAGTTTTGGGGTCATAGAAGATGAGAGTACCAAAATGAGTTGTGTTAGCTTTTGGTGTAGTATGAAAATAATGTGGTATTTAGTTCTGCGCGACCGTTTTTGATTTGGCAAACCTGTTTTGGGCACGTAGATCCCTCTACGTTACCCGTTTGGTTTTTTCTACCGGGTTCCGGGCACGTAGATTCCTTCTACGTTACCCGTTTGGTTTTTTCTACCGGGTTTTGGACACGTAGATCCCTTCTACGTTACCCGTTTGGTTTTTTCTACCGGGTTCCGGGCACGTAGATCCCTTCTACGTTACCCGTTTGGTTTTTTCTACCCGGTTCCGGGCACGTAGACCCCTTCTACGTTACCCGTTTGATTTTTTCTACCGGGTTCCGGGCACGTAGACCCCTTCTACGTTACCCGTTTCATTTTTTCTACCGGGTTCCGGGCACGTAGATCCCTTCTACGTTACCCGTTTGGTTTTTTCTACCGGGTTCCGGGCACGTAGATCCCTTCTACGTTACCGGTTTGGTTTTTTCCAACAGGTCAAAAACCTTTATTAAAATACTCATTTAAGCGATTGGGATACCGTATAATTCTCCAGGAATACACACCCGTAACTGTTTTTAGTCTTAACAAACACGTCTTTATTTCGTATTTTCTAAAATGTTGCGAATCTTATCCGTATATATCTTACCTAAGCTCTTCTTCGTGTACTCAAAGTTTTTCATACTAGTTTCTTTTGGAACGTTCATATTCACCAATCGGATATCAAGCTTTTCAATGATAAAACGCTCGTCTGCATCCTTCGGTGTCCCTCCCACCTCAGCTAGATTTATCTTTGTCCCGTCATTTAGCTCAATAATATAAAAGAAGTCACCTTTTGAATGCCCGAACACAGAGGAGCGCCCCTTCCCATACACCCCAGTTTGGATTTTCACAATATCATTGTAGCTATATTCCTTTCCCATTGGAGCTAAAAAGGCATAATTGACGATTTTATCCGCTTTAACTACAGTGACAGGTGTTATGACCGTGTAAAGCAATACAATGGTGAAAGCTGTGATAGAAGCGAGAAGTATTTTTCTATACTTTTTAAAAAATCCTCCATATCTCCAGGCGTCTCTAAATTCTTTATTGAAAACGTAAAAATATGCCCCAAAAAGATAGACTTCAAAAATAAAAACCAACCCTGAATAAGGTGATCTGAATATCCAAATGATATATTCCTTTGGTACAAACAACTCTTCTTGGATGAATGCGATTAAGATAAATATTCCAATAGACAATAGGATGATGGCAATGAATCCCAGAACACGTAGAATGATGGCTATTAGCTTTTTCAATACATTGGCTCCTGTACAATTTTTTATAAAAAATCAAAAAAAAGAGAGCAACATTACTCTCCTTCGTTTACCACGATTTGGTACCCTTCTTGTTGCGGACCGTCCTCATATACATCCCTTGTTACTATGTAATAAGTTTCTCCATTATTATCTGTAATAACCAACTCACTTGGGCTTTTGTCGACTGCTGCAGCATCTAAGCTGTAATACGGTAAACCTAATGTTGACGTATCAAATGGCATGTAAATTCCTCTTTTCTATTTTTCTAAAGCTTACCCTCTTTTTAAAATTGAGGCAAGAACTCTCTTATAAAAATAAATTATGATAATACTCTATTGTATTAAACTTCTATTCTGTTCCAAGTTGCTTTCCAATTCTTTTTTTGAACACGTTCTTCATACAATTTCATTCGCTCTTCAGTCTTTGTAAAAAATGGGGTTGGTCTAACCTTGAATTGGATTACATCGATAATCCCCCAAGGAGCAGTTAAGATGACATGTTCATTTTCATCTATTTTAACCCCTAAAGCGGTCGCTGTTTCTGGGAATTTCGATATTGCATCCACAGAGGAGGTATAAGGTAGCAATTTATTTCTAATATGCATTCTAGCTTCATTTTTCACCGACCATGGAATATCTGGCTTAAGAGCCCCCAATTTTCTTTCAAGCTTCTTTTCCTCTAACTCATCAATAGATGTTGGGTCGAAATAAATGACATCGATATCTGTAATAGGTGTCCTTTCACTAAACCCCTGAAGAGTATCCCATATTTTTGAACGAACAAAGCCAGCACAAATCCACCAATCAGGTAAATTCAGTGATTTTACTGATTTTAATATCTCCATCATCCATGGATCACTTTGTATAATCGAAATGATTTCTTGTTCATCTATCATTTTTTGTTGACCCACCTTTTGTTATTCATAAGATCCTTTAACCTCTGGGAGCGATTGGTAGACAGGATTTTGTTTTAGGATGGATTTAATATCAGAAACTAGCGCCGACATTTGTTTTCCATCCTTACTATTATCACATTCGGACCAGGCAAAATGTCGCTGTGCATCATTTATCCAAACAGTTAGCTCATAACTGACAAATGGCTTCATATTGCATTTAGTCGATAGCTTTTTTTCCTCAAGATAGTTTGAAAGAATCATGAGTTTATAGATTTGGTTCAATTCATCCTTTGAAAACTGGAAATCACTGACGCCAACTGTTTCCCCATTTTGCAAATCCTTGATCAACTCTTGGTCTTTAGTGTTGATTTTATTTTTCAACCCAACACCATATTTTAACTCAAAATCAAACTGGTCCTCTTGGTCTACATCATGTGAAATGGTCAGTAAATCCCCTAGTTTTGGGCATTCCTCTACTATATATTTGGTACTTGTAGTTGATTCTAGCTTTTGGATACTTTTACAAAGGTAAGTATTTACTTCTCCTTGGCCAAACTGGTCTTCTCTAGTGTCTCTTTTAATCGTGAATTGGGACCCATCATAAGTTAAGTCATAATAAATGGGATCACCTTCTATTGTATATCGAATGAGGCGAACCTTATCTTTCTTCCCATAGTTCATATTTTTAACAAAAAGGTCTAATCTTTCAATATGCTCAATACCTCCATGCGTTTCTACTATTTCATTAGCAGTCGGTTTATAAGGTTTGTGAGTGGAATTCTCTTCTCTTTGGCAAGCCGATAAAATAACAAAAATGAATAGAGTTAATCCCGGCCAAAAGGCTTTGTAACTCATGCTTCTAACCCCCTTTTCACGAAATAGGACTCTCAACTCCACTTGCTGCGTAAAACTGAAGAAGGTGTTTGCTAGAAAGAGCTTTCTTTAATAGTTCTTTATTGTACCCATAGGTTTGCATTGCCTTGATGATGGCATCAATTCTTTCTTGTCTTTGTCTTCTATAGTTGGATTCTAATTGTATTTCTAGTGGGACGGTGCGGATGGTGTATGGCCCAAAAGAGACATTTTTATATAATTCCCAAATAAATTTCCCACCCTCCCAAATGCCATCTCCAGTTTGCGAATCGGGAATCCCTGCTGAATTGGAGATATTGACGACTTCAACATCCACGCCTTCCATTTTCCAACGACCTTTTGTCCATGTAAAACCAGACGGAAAGGTCTGAGTAAACGTTGGCTCTTCAACAGAAGATAACCAATTCTCATCATGGTTATCTCCCTGTTTTTCATGAAGGGTGTATGGAAGTAAAAGTTTCGCAAACTGACCGACACTTTCTTTATCCTGCACATATATATCAATGTCACCAGGAGTTATGTCACAGCCTTGGAGCACAGATCCAACAGACCCCACCAATATCCAATCCGTTCTGGATTCGGAGTTATAATAGATTTCACATATTTTTAATAGAGCCTTTTCCCAATTACTCAATTTCTCCACCTCTAGTCGATTCAATCCAATTACCATTTCGGATTTCATTTACCTTTCCAAAAAACTCAATTGTATCTCCTTGTAAAACAATGCCATCACCGTCGTAACAGGTGTAAATCGTGTTTTGGTTGGTTAAAGAATACTCTAATAGTTCCTCTAGACAAGGCTGCTGTATTTCCCAATGTGGCATGAACTCAAAGTTTATTAGATTCAATGACTCTAATGTTTGCAAATCATCGATATTGTCGTCTATGTAGGCTGCAATCCTAATAGTTTTAGACATCATGATGCTTCCAGCACTAAGGCCGATAAGTAGTTTGCCTTTTTCCGCCATGGTTTGGATGGTTGGGATCAGATTTCTTTCCTGGAGATTTTTTAAAAAATAGAAGGTGTTTCCTCCTGATAAGAAGATACCGTCACAGTCTTTCAACTCTTCTAGCAAGCTCTCATCATATTCTTCATCAGCATCAAAATATAAAAAATCGCTAACCCCTAAGGACTGGAAATACTCCTTAATATAGTTGAAGTATTTTCGTTGAGGGTCTGATTGGGAGGGAATGTATGCTAGTCTAAAATGGCCTTTGCCTATCACTCCTTTAATTCTTTCCTCTAAATATAGATTCATATTGTCTGAAATATTGCTTAACAGTAAGAGTTTTCGCATATATAGTACCCCTTTTTCTAAATCTATCCAATTTTATCTCAAGTTCGACATATACGAGGCGAAACCCTGCCTGTATGAAGGACAAAACACTTTGTGCATCCTTACTTTTTGTCCTTCATCCACGCTATGAAAGACAAAAACCTTCATGCCCCCTCTCATTTTGTCCTTCATCCACCCTATGAAAGACAAAACTCCTCACGAATCCTTTCATTTTGTCCTTCATCCACCCTATGAAAGACAAAACTCTTCACCGATCCTTTCATTTTGTCCTTCATCCATAGCATATCACCCACCCTCCAACGAAAAAGCTGTCCCTAATCCAGGGACAGCTTTTTTCCTGCCGAACTAACCAGCAACAACCACTTATTCAGTTAAATCAATAGAATACTTAGCAAATCCACCAGCCGATGGCCCAATGTACTTAATCGGTGGGAACTGGCCAAGGTATTTTTGAGCATTTGGTGAAGAATCAAACACCGGAACCACTGTACCTTTGAACTTAGCAAAGGACCAGTTTTGGTCTGCCGTTGGATTAATGGTTTTCTTTTCTTGAATATAGTTCGTGATAATTTGACGATTCTCATCAGGTGACTTTAGGACAATCTCACCCTGACTGGCTCCAGGGAAGGTCGCGCTGGATGCCCGGTAGTTATTCGTTGCAACAATAAACTTTTGGTCTGCTGCAACAGGCTTCCCTTGATAGGTTAGATTAACAACTCTGCCCGTACCCGGATTAATTACATTCCCATTAGGATCATATTTAGCAGGCTTCGTCACATCGATTTGATACTGCACTCCATCAATTACATCAAAATTGAAGGATTGGAAATTCTGATTAATCAATGGCTGCTCACCAGTATTAGATGGCTCAATCTGATTAAATTGCCCTGCACTCATTTCCAACCATTCTTTGAGCTGAGCCCCAGTTACTAATTTCGCTTGAAGTGTATTTGGATACAAGTACAAATCCGCTACATTTTTTATGGCCAAAGTGCCCGCAGGAATGTCGGTGTAATATTGCGGGCCGTTACGGCCACCTGCTTTAAACGGTGCTGCAGCAGAGAGAATAGGGATACCTGCATACTTACTGTACGCTGGATCTTTTAATTTCTCTGCCAAATATTCTGTTTGTGCATTATTCACGATTTGTACAGAAGGATCATCCTGGACCAGCGCAAAATAACTATAAATCGGAGCGGTGGTTTCCCCTACTGGTTGATTGACATATTTAATCGTTCCCTCATGTTCTGGCAAGATTGCTTGCATGAGTTGCGAGTCTGTTTCGACAATGGATTTACCCGTTGCGTCAACAATAGGCCGTACACTCGCTTTACCTTCAACCACATTCCACTTTCCACGCTGTTTCTCAAGTTGGAGGTCAATCACTCCAAGATGACTGCCAAAAGCCCCTGGCATAACAACAGGCTTTCCGTTGATCGTCCCTTTTTCAAGATTCACATTTTGAATAACCTTATAGAGTGGGCCAGGGAATACATTATGTTGATGCCCGGTAAAAATCGCATCAATACCCTTAATTTCTGTTAAATAGTAACCCGCATTCTCCATTCCAGGTTGATAAGGCTCCCCGCTTATTCCCATATGAGCAAGAGCGACAATAACGTCAGCTCCCTTCTTTTTCATCATTGGAACATATTTCTTTGCTGTCTCAACAATGGATTTTACCTCGACTTTTCCTTCTAAATTAGCTTTATCCCATTCCATAATTTGAGGTGGAGCAAAACCTATTACTCCTACCTTTATTGTTTGCTTTTTTCCTTGTGCATCTACAAGCGTTTTATTAATAATAACGTATGGTTCAAAATAGGGTTCATTCGTGCCTGCTTTCACCACATTGGCGTTTACAAGAGGCATTTTGGCATCATTTAGTGTTTCATTGAGGTAGTCCAAACCGTAATTAAATTCGTGGTTGCCTACTGTAGTAGCATCGTAACCTAAAAGGTTAAACAAGCGATAAACAGGGTGCACCTCGCCCTTCTTTAACCCCTTTACTTTTGCCACATAATCACCTAATGGATTTCCTTGAATCTCGTCCCCATTATCAAACAGCATCGAATTCTTCACTTCATTTCGTGCTTGTTTGATGAGGGTAGCGGTTTTCACCAAACCGACTTTGTCGTCTTGCTTTGTCTGATAATAATCATAATTAGCTAAAAAAACATGAAGATCGGTCGTTCCTAGCAAGCGCAGCTGGACTGTACTTTCTGGCTTTTGCGCAAAAGCACGATTTGGCAGAACCTGTCCAATGATGACAAGCATTGAAACTAGTAAGATGTTAATAGTTTTAACCAATCAAGAAGCCTCCCTTACTAAAATCATACAAACGAGGATAGTATTTGCAGCAAGGGACGAGAATATGACGGTTACTTTCACAAAAATTTTCTCTGGTAAAAATTCACCCTAGTCACATAGGTTAAACTTCAATTATAATTATGTGTAGTCCCTTACCAAAATAAGGTAGGAACGAAACCTTATGTGTTTTAGGAGGTGATGAGTCTTGGGAAATCACTATAGATTACCAGGGACTCCAACAACTCATGCAAAGCCAATTATTGGAAAGGCGATACTTTGCATGGGGCGGACATTCATTTAACAAAATCGCCCAGGTAAGCTTTCATTTTATTTCTAATATGCGGCTTTGCACCTTATTTTTCTAAAACAAATAAGGGGCTGGCAAATATGAAATATGTAAACGCAAGCAACATTTTACCTGAAAAGCTGATTGCAGAAATTCAAAAATATGTGCAAGGGGAAACCCTTTATATTCCTAAACCGGAGAAAACCTACCGGAAATGGGGAAGTTGTTCTGGGGCAAGAAAGTCTATTGATGACCGTAATGCCTCCATCAAGCATGCTTTTACTAAAGGAAAAAGCATGTCTGATTTAGCCGATGAGTATTTCTTATCCATCGAAACGATCAAAAAAATCGTTTACTCGAATAAAAAACACTGAAAAACGCTCAGAGTCTAAAGCTCTGAGCGTTTTTCACCTAGCTAAATCTTTTGGTTTTCTCAACTAAATACTGGACACCATATAATAGATAGGCCTTATAGTGTAAGTAAAGAAAAAATTGAATATGATTGATTCGGTTTAGACTTATAATCTTTAATCTTTTTAGGACATCAATGAAAAAAAATGCAAAGAGGCCATCTGATATGAGATTAAGTAATACAAATTTTTTAAAGTTTCCATACGAGATTTTAAGTAACCACATGGAAAAAGGCATATATGGCCCCACACTAAAAGGGAGTTCATCTTTAATAAATGACTTTCTTCTATCGTAAAACTTCCACCAATTTCTCCTGTGTCCATACAAATGATTGATAATCTCAAAGATCACAATAAATACCCCTGATATTGAATAACGTTTGAGACTCCGCTTTCCGATAAATAACAATGATAGCCATGGAATTATTATGATAGAAAGATTAAATACTAAGTGCCTCTTAGATATCTTAGGCTTTTTCACCTCAACATTCCTTTCCATTTCACTTTTATACTTTACGCCCTATTAAGTGTTCCTAAAATCATTCTTTCATATGTATGATTTGTTTCTAAATTATCTTCTACATTTTAATTATTGGATACTTTTTTTAAAATAAAGATAATGAGGTGATGAACAATGAACGAAAAATTCATAAAGAATGACCAATATAATTTTATACAACGACAAGTGGCTTTGATTAAGGATAGTAATCGGAAGAATTCTGACCCAAGTGTGATTAAGGCAGTCAGGGAACTGGCAAACGCTCAAATTATTGAGCTATTTCCACAAGCAACAAAGGAACAGATGGAAAAGCTGGATCTATCGAGCTGGAAAACGGATGCTGAATTTGACCAGTATGTTCAAGAGCTGGCAAACTATTTAATCCCGTTCCCGAAACTGACCGAGCAACAAGTGAAAAAGATGTTTCCAAAAGCGAAGAAATTAAAGGTACCAAATTTATCGGCAATCGATTTCGAGAAAATGACCTACCTAAGCTGGACGGATATCAGCACCAACAAAAAGTTTATTATCTATGAGCACGATGAGAAAATGCTGGGGATAGAATGTAAATACTCTATTATAAATAAGGACAATATCTGCTCATTCTGTAATCGCTTTGGGAAAGTGGCCTTTATTTCCACAATCACTAAAGCTAAAATGTCGAATAACCCAGACTACTACAAAGCCATAGGAAACTATATCTGTCAGAACAGTGATGAATGTAATAAAAAGATTACAAATGTTGACTATTTAACTTCGTTTTTAGAAGAGTCCCTTAGGAAACATGCATAGAAAAAAGAACCTTGGGAGCAAGGTTCTTTTTCTAGGGATGATTGATAATGGAGTGTCAGTTGGCGCAGTCTGCTCCTAAGACAGTAACCCCACCTTTATATCATCAGAATCTCCCTAATATCCTCTTCCGTAAGCGTGGCCATCACTTTTTCATCCGAATCAATCACTTCATCGATCAAGTCTCTCTTCTTATCCTGTAGCTCGTTCATTTTTTCCTCGATGGTGCCTTGTGCCACAAGCTTGATGACCTGGACGACATTTTTCTGGCCCATCCGATGCGCACGGTCCGCCGCTTGCTCCTCGACAGCAGGATTCCACCATGTGTCATAAAGAATGACGGTATCGGCACTCATCAGATTAAGACCTGTCCCTCCAGCCTTTAAGGAAATCAAAAATAAATCCCGCTCCCCGTGATTAAATCGGTCGCAGATTTCTACTCGTTCCTCTGCAGGCGTTTGACCGTCTAGGTAAAAGAACGGCATTCCCTTCTCTTGCAACCTTCTGCCAATCAGCTCAAGCATTTTAGTAAACTGCGAAAAGATGAGCACCCTTCTACCGGACAGCTTGGACTCATCGACAATCCTCATCAGCTGATCCAGCTTTGCCGACCCACCCCTATAGTCATCAACAAACAATCCCGGGTGACAACAAAGCTGCCGCAACCGCGTTAAACCGGCCAATATTTTAATACGATTTCTCCGAATCGTATCCCTATCGAGATGCTTCAGCGTATCGTGTCTTAATTTCGATAGATAGGCAGCATACAGCTTCTTTTGTTCAGGGTACAACTCTATAGATTCCCGCGACTCCAATTTTTCAGGAAGCTCTGCAAGAACATCCTCCTTCAAGCGCCGCAGGAGAAACGGCCGGATTCTTCGGGCAATCATTTTTCTAGAAAGCTTACTATACTCCTTTAATCCTAGGAACAACTCTGGAAAGACCACATGAAAAATGGACCACAGCTCTTCGAGTGAGTTTTCAACCGGGGTACCCGTTAGTGCAAAGCGATGACGTGACTTCAGCTTCTTAGCCGCTCGGGCTGTTTGTGTTAATGGATTTTTAAAGGCTTGAGCCTCATCAAAAAATAAGGCGTGAAAAGTCTGTTTTTCTAACCAGCTAATTTCACGACGCAATAAAGGGTAGGAGATAATCATCACATCAACATTAGCAATCCTCTTAAATAGCTCAGACCTCTCAGCCTTATCTCCGTCCACAACTATTGCCACCAACTCGGGCGCAAATTTTCGGATCTCGCTTAACCAGTTGTAGGTTAAGGAAGCAGGACAGACAATTAGGACCGGCTCCTTGCTCTTACGAATCTCAGGCAGCTCGGACACAATATACGCCAAGCTTTGAATGGTTTTTCCAAGTCCCATATCATCTGCTAAAATCCCACCGAAGCCATAGTGTGCCAGTGTTTTCATCCATTTATATCCGAGCTTTTGATACTCTTTCAGAATGTGTGCTAAACTAGTTGGCACCTCAAAATCAAGTTGTCCCGGGTTCATGAGATGGTCCTGGAACTGGCGGAAGGATTCCTCCAGCTTAAACGCATCACTAACCTCCACCACATCAAGTAGCTGTAGACTTTGCTCGACCGGTAACTCCAGTCCCGAAGCCAAGTCTTTATCCTTCATTTGAGGTGATTGAATAAATCGTTGTATCTCATTCATTTCCCTTGATTCTAATGAAAAAAGAGATCCATTCGGCAAACGGTAATATTTCCGTTTTTCCTCCAACGCAGATAACACCTCGCGAATTTGGTGTTCAGAAATACCGTCCATCTCAAATTTGAATTCAAGCCAGTTCGTCCGTTCTTTTTTGACCTTCACCCTTATATGCGGATGGGTGGTCCCTCTAAAAATCCGATTTCTAACAGCGGTCGTTGCATAAATTCGCACCAGCTTTTGGAGTTTTGGAAGCATATGAACAAGAAACTCATACTCCAGCTCCTCATTATGCAAAAAGTAACCCCCATCCGTCGTAGCAAACTCGCTATCCCTCATGAGCTGTAGAATTTCTTCTTCCTTATCTACCTCTCTTACGATTAGGCTGTTAGCTGGCAATTCTCTTTTTTCCAGTGGGTTAATCATCATGTGATCATAATGAAACTCAAGGCCGGCAAGGAGGCGATTACTTACACGGTCCAAGTACAATTTAGCTACCAATGGGGTACTCATGACCTGTTTCCTAATCGATTCCGCAATCGTCACTTGTCCTAGCTTTTTTAATCCTGGTGCGACTTTTTCTAGGAAAAACGAGATCTTGCCTTCCGGAATCGGAATTTGCTCCATTCCTGTGTTAGCAAGCATTTGTTTTAGCTCGGAGAGACGCTTGCAGTCTTGCACTTCTAACTGTTTGATTTTCCCGTCATACACAACGGAATGATAGGCATCTAAGACAAGTACTTGCTCAAAGCCTTTCACATACAATTGATACCCATTCCCTTTTGTTTCTGTAAACTGAAACTGCAATGGCGGCAATTCATGCGTGACGTTTAGCCCTTCAAAGGTTTGCCCGGAATACACAAGCTTTACCTGCGGTACTTTTAAAAGTAACAACAGCAACTGTTCCCAGGACGAAGAAGGGATTGGCAATATTCGGTTCTCTTTGGTGTCAGGCACCCTGTTCATATAAATCTGTTCATCACGATGTACTTGAATGAGCTGTTGAAGGACGGCATCGGTTTCTTTTGAAAAACATTGCTGACTAGGGTCATACGTAAAGTGCTGAGAAAGGGATGCTGACCTGCCTGTTCCTACTTGTTCTAGAAAGGCACGAATATCTGTAACGCTAGTCGATTCGACCGCTAATTCGATTCCAAAGAGGTGACGACCACCCCCAAGATCCACTGGTCTGCAGGTAAACATTACATCAAGAACCTCTCTCGTTTCAAAATGGTTCTGGTGACCACTAGAGCGCACATGCCGATCCGAGAAAAGGGTGAATAAGTCCTCTGTTAGACCTGAAGTGCTAGATATGGTTGGAGTAGTTCCATGTTGTTGATGCTCGTAGATTGCCAATAAAACAGCCGCAATATGCTGGCAATCCTTATTAAAAGACGCAAGCTTCGGGCAACTGCATTCCGTCTGTAGTTTTCCATCCGTACCTGTTTCAATCACCACATGAAAAGCTTCATCAGCTGTTACCGTCGCTTGGCAACGTTCAGGTTCATAGAGCTCAAAGGTCACTCTGTCCGTTCGGTAAAAATAATCCCCTCGTTTGAAGGAGACAGTGCCGCACATTTCTTTGATAAGTTTATGATTTAAAGGTATATTCACGTGCTTCCCCCTCCTCATGAGGATCAGATTCAATAGTAAGATTGTAACACAAACAAACAAGAGAAGGGGACAGTCCCCC